>JALFLH010000012.1 GCA_022774865.1 Clostridiales bacterium | reverse complement strand
GTCTGCTCCAGATATTCCAGAATATTGGTCTGCATGATGATCTCTCCTTATGTAATCAGGCTGCGATATTTCCGCCGGAGCTTGCTCCCGCAGCGGAGAACCGACTGCCGGGCCATTACCTCCATGGCATCCAGAAAACCGGAGCCGATGGGGTAATCCCGCTTGATCAGGGAAAGCTCTGTGCAGCCCAGAATGATGACTTCTGCGCCTGCGGCGCGCAGCTCCGCCTCTGCGGCCGCGAAGTGAGACAGCTCCGGCGGACGCCCGGCCTTGATATCGTCATAGATCAGGCTGGTCACATCCGCCTGCCGGGATGGGGAGGGGACAACCGGCCGGATTCCAAGGCACTCCAGTTCGCAGTTGAACAGACCCGCGTGAATGGTGCCCTCGCTTGCCAGGATGCCGGCGCAGTGTACCCCGGCATCCTTCAGACAGCGGGCGGTTTCCCGAACGCCATTGAGAATGGGCACAGGAAGCTCGGCTTCCAGACGGGGATAGAAATAATGGGCGGTGATGCAGGGAATGGCAATGCAGGATACGCCGTCCCGTGCCAGCGCGTGCCCCACGCTGAGCAGACCCGGGAGGGGGCTTTTCAGGTTGCTTCCCAGCAGATACCCGGTGCGGTCGGGGATGGAGGGAAAATTGTAGATAATCATATCCACGTTTTCCTGATCGGTGCGGGCGTCGGTCATGTCCACCACCAGCTCCAGAAAGTGCGCGGTGGCCAGCGGTCCCAGACCGCCGATGACACCCAGAAGACTTCTGTTGTGTTTGAACATGGTCATACCTCCGGCGTGGCCGGGTAGAGGGACTTGTCCCGGTTGTGGCTGCCCTTGTGCGAATCAGAGTAGGCATCCAGAAACGCGTCGGTGACCAGACAGAAATCGTCTCCGTCACCCACCCGGGGCGTGGCGTCAAAGTGATAATAGGTCTTGCCACCGTCCACACTGACAAGGCTCCAGAAGTGGTCGCTGTCGCCGTCGAAGTTTTTCACCTTGCGCACGTCGATGTTGGGAATGCCCAGCCGCTCAAACAGCAGCTTGGTCACGGCAAAATAGCCGAAGCAGTCGCCGCTGCGGCCGTTCAAAACATGGCCGGCTGTCTGACGGTAGTCTGTTCGGTCAGAGTGGCCGCCGTAGCTGATATTGGTTCTGGCCCATGCGTAGATTGCCTGCACCTGCTCCCGGACGGTCATCCCGTCACTCAGAATTTCGGCCAGAAGTTTGTCTGCCGCCGCGTCGATGGTATCCGGCGCGATGTAGTTTTCCGGCCTTTCCAGAACCGTGACCAGCGCAGCGACCCGGCTGACGTTGCCGGCGGAATCTGTGGCGGTGTAGATGATTTCATAGCAGCCGGGTACATCCGGGTTCAGTTCGCTGGTATCCACTTCCAGAACAGGATTGAGGTCGCAGTCATCTGTGACGGTGACACCGCTGCGGCAGGACACTGTTTCTCCGGCATAGACGGTGAAATCCCGAACGCCCTGAATGACCGGAGGAATGGCGTCTCCCGGTTCGGCGGCGGCGGCGGGAGGCGCAACGCTCGTTCCGGTCTGCGCCGCAGGTCTGTGCCCGGAATCCGCTGCGTGCACCCAGAGCACGGCAAAGCCTGCCAGTATGGCAAGCGCCATGAACAGGGGGAAAAAGGAACTTCGGCGGCGGCGCCTGCGTCTTCTTGGGGGATAAGCTGATTCCATAAAGAAACACCCTTTCTTCATCTGTCTTGCTGACAGTATAAAGAAAGGGTGCATCATTTTTCGGCACAGTGCCGCATCACAATTGCATCAATTTGGAAAAATTGGTTACAGGATAAAAGAAGTCAACTGTGGTAGTAGAGACGAAAACCGGAAGGATTGGCATAGAATTCAATGGATATTTCGCCATATTCGTCATCTTCCATGACATAGCGCCGCAGATAAACGCCGCCGTCCACTTCTTCCTCCTCCACAAGAGCTTTGGAATCATAAAACTTTTTGACATCCGCCAGACCGAGCTGGTCAAAAAAGATTTCCGTGAAGTGATCCAGAACAAAATTCATCCGGGCGGCATATTCCGGGCTGCGGTCAGAATAGATGCTTTCTTTTTCATAGTCCTCGTAACTCAGATAGTAAATCTTCCCGTTTTCATCGTCGATCTGCACGAACAGGGCTTGGTAGGGAGCCTTTTCGTTGACATAGGTAACACCCCAGAAAATGCCCGTATTGTGAATATCCTGTGAATCAATGCCCAGTAAGGGTTCCGCCGCCCGGGTGGTGTATTGGAACCATTCAAAGATGCCTGCATCCACATAGTCCGCCATGCAGCGCTCCACGGCGGCATATACCTCGTCCACGGTCATGGAGGTCTCCGACGCGTCCACAGGAACCGTATACATTCTCTGCACCAATTCTAATTTGCGAACCATATCGTTCGGCTGTGTTCCGTCACGGAGATTCAGCTCCACGGACTGCATCGGCGCGGAGCCGATTTTGCCGTTTTCCGCCCGATCCATGACGAACGCGGTGATCTGGGGCAGAAAAGCGCCCGCGAAGATCAAAGCCAAGGCCAGCAGGGTCGCTACTGCCGGTATCAGTTTACGCATTGGGCCGTCCCGCCTTTCCGTACAGTGTGACTGTGACCCGGGTGCCTTTGCCCGGCTCGCTGGCAAAGCGGATGCTGCCATGGTGCAGCTCCACGATCTGCTTGCACAGGGCGAGACCCAGCCCCGCGCCGCCCTGGCTCCGGGAGCGGGCCTTGTCCACCCGGTAGAATGCCTCGGTGATTTTGCTCAGCTCCCCTTTTTCCATCCCCCGGCCGTTGTCCACCACCTGGAACTGGCAGCCGCCGGGGATGGCCGTGCCCTTTACGCCGATGATGCCGCCGTTGTCCATGGCCTTGGAGGCATTGTCGATCAGGTTGTACAGCAGCGATTTCACCAGATCCGGCTCCAGCGCCACCCGCTTCTGCTCCGCCCGGCACACCAGACGGATGCCCTTGCTCTGCAGGGTGGGGGATAGGGCCTTTTCCACCTCGGCCAGATAGGTGGACAGCCAGACCCGCTTCATGGTCACGCCGTCCTTTTTCAGCAACAGCAGATCCAGCAGCTTGAAGGACAGGCGCTCCAGACGGTGACCCTCGGAATAGATGTACTCCGCTGCCATCATGCGGGTGTTCTCATCCAGATTTCCCTGGCGCAGCAGGTCGGCAAAGCCGATGATGGAGGTCATAGGGGTTTTCAGTTCGTGGGCAAAGGCTCCCATGAAGCTCTCCTGCCGCTCAATGTCGGATTCCAGATGGCTGATGTTCTCCTGCAGCTTGTCCGCCATGGCATCAAAATCCCGGGAAAGCTGGCCGAATTCATCCCGGGAGGCAATGGAGGACCGGGTGGACAGGTCTCCACCGGAGATCTTCCGCACAGCGGCGGTCAGCCGGCGCAGCCGCCGGGTGAGTGCAAAGGACAGGATTACAGCAGTGATGATGCCGAAAAGCATTACCACAAGATAGATGATGAAATACAGCCGCTGCTGGGTATCTCTGGTTTCATACACGGAACTCAGGTCAAAGCGGGCTTCCAGAGTCAGAGCCTGCGCGCCGGCGTTGATGACGCCCAGAACAAGAAAGCCATAGCCGTACACATCCTCCACCCGGATGTAGCTGCACCGGCCCGAATCCGGCGTGGGGAGGGTGTAGCCGTTCAGAGCGGCGTTTCCGCTGACATAGATTACATCGCCGCCTGCTTTCAGGGACAATGCCTGCCAACGACCCATGTTCTGCTCCGCCATCTGAGCCAGAACCATTTCCAGACTGTCGAAGCCGGTCTGGCCGCCCACGGAGTTGAGCAGATACAGCGTGTTCTGCACCGATTCAAAGGATTCCAGCGCCTCCTCTGTCTGCTTATTGAGAGAGGCCTGAAAGGATGCCGAAATTTGAATGGTGCCGCCCAAGCTGAAGGTGAGGGCGATCAAAAGGGAAATTGTGATAATCAGCCGCAGCCGGTAGCTCATGGTTCAGCCCTCCAGCCGGTAGCCCATGCCGTAGACCGGCTTGATCCGGTCATCCCAGCCGACTTTTTTCTTCATGCGCTGAATGTGCAGCTCCACGGTGCGGGTGTTTTCGGGATATTCGCCGCCCCAGACCTGCTCGTAGATCGTGTTTTTTGACAGTACAACTCCCACATTCCGGGCAAACAGCAGCAGAAGCTCATATTCCTTCCGGGTCAGGGCGATTTCCACGCCGCCGCGCGTCACCTGCATGGAGAGGGTGTTGATTTCCAGGCCGCCCACCTGCAGAACCGTTTGCAGTTTCCCGTGCCGCCGCAGCACGCCGTCCACCCGGGCCAGTAGCTCCAGCACGTCAAAGGGCTTGACAATGTAGTCCTCCGCGCCCATCCGCAGCCCCTTGACCCGGTCGGAAACGGCATTTTTGGCGGTCAGGAAGATCACCGGAATTCCGGTGGTGCGGATGTAATCCATCAGCTCGAAGCCGTCGATGCCCGGCAGCATGATGTCCAGCAGAATCAGGTCAAATGGTTCCTTCTCGATCAGGTTGGCAGCTTCAATCCCGTCATAGGCGCAGACGCAGCTGTAGCCAGCCCGTCCCAGGCTCAGACGAAGCAGTTCCGTGATGGGACGTTCGTCATCCACAGCCAGAATTCGTATCATAGATCCAACCTCCTTCATTCGACCTTAAAAGTATATCACAACTGCATCGGGATTGCATCATCAGATCCGAATCTTTCCGGTTTTATGGAATGGACAGGAAAACTGCGGATGGCAGGGATGAAACGGAGGGATTCTCGGATTTGCTTGCCATACGCCTCGAAAAATAGTTTGCAATCCGCTGAGGGCTGCGGTACAATAGGGACGTTCTGAAATATGAAATGGTTGTTTTGGGAGGAATGTGCGTGAGAGAACTGGAAGCACAGCGCATCACACAGACGGTCAAAAGACTCTGTATTGAGGCCAATTGCCATTTGCCGGCGGATATGCAGCAGCGAATCCGTGCCGGACGGGACTGCGAAAGCTGGCCGGGCGCAAAAGAAATCCTGTCACGGATCGTGGAAAACTTTGAGATTGCGGATCGGGAGAATCTCCCCATTTGCCAGGATACCGGGATGGCCTGTGTATTTCTGAAAATCGGCCAGGAGGTGCACATCACCGGCGATGTGACGGAGGCGGTCAATGAAGGCGTCCGGCAGGGTTACCGGGAGGGCTTTTTGCGCAAAAGCGTGGTGCGGGACCCGCTGAACCGGGTCAACACCGGCGACAATACGCCCGCCGTTATCTATTCTGAGCTGGTTCCCGGCGACCGGGTGGAGATCACTGTGGCGCCCAAGGGCTTTGGCAGCGAGAATATGAGTCAGATCAGGATGCTGCGCCCCTCGGACGGATTGGAGGGCGTGAAGGAGTTCGTGCTGAAGGTCGTGCAAGACGCCGGCCCCAATCCATGCCCGCCGGTGGTGGTGGGCGTGGGGATCGGCGGTACCTTTGACAAGGCCGCGTATCTGGCAAAAAAAGCGCTCCTGCGGCCGGTGGATGAACCGAATGCCGACCCATTTTATGCGGCGCTGGAGCGGGAACTGCTGGAAAAGATCAATACCCTTGGCATCGGCCCTCAGGGGCTGGGGGGAGCGACCACCGCGCTGGCTGTGAATGTGGAGTGGTTCCCAACCCATATCGCCGGACTTCCCGTGGCGGTAAACATCAACTGCCACGTGACGAGACACCGGACGGAGGTGCTTTGAAATGCCCATTGCAATTACGGCTCCCATGACCCGGGAGCAGGTGCGTACCCTGAAAGCGGGGCAGAGCTGCCTGATTTCCGGTGTGATTTACACTGCCCGGGACGCCGCCCACAAGCGGCTGTGTGAAAGCATCGCCCGGGGCGAACCGCTGCCCTTCGATTTGAAAGACAGTGTGATCTATTTTGTAGGTCCCACGCCCGCCAGACCCGGACAGGCCATTGGCTCCGCCGGGCCCACCACCTCCTACCGTATGGATGCATACAGCCCCACGCTGATCGCGCTGGGACAGACCGGCATGATCGGCAAGGGCAGACGCGGCCCGGAAGTGATCAATGCCATGAAAACCCATGGCGCGGTTTATTTCGGGGCCATCGGCGGCTGTGGCGCACTGCTGGGCAGGTGTGTCAAAAAATGTGAAGTGATCGCCTACGCCGATCTGGGGGCGGAAGCTATCCACCGGCTTGAGGTGGAGAATTTTCCTGTAATCGTGATCATCGACAGTCAGGGCAACAACCTGTATGAAACCGGCCCGGCAGCCTATCTGGCTGCCCAATCAGAGGAGGAATAAACATGGATTATGCAAAGGAATCCCTGCGCCTGCACGGTCAGTGGAGGGGTAAAATAGAAGTGATTTCCAAGGTGCCGCTGGCCACGAAAGAGGATCTGTCCCTCGCCTATACCCCCGGTGTGGCGCAGCCCTGTCTGGAGATTCAGAAGGACATCAACAAGAGCTATGAGCTGACCCGGCGGCACAATCTGTGTGCCGTGATTACGGACGGCAGCGCGGTGCTGGGACTGGGGAACATTGGCCCCGAGGCCGGTATGCCGGTGATGGAGGGCAAGTGCGCCCTGTTCAAGGCATTCGGGGATGTGGATGCCTTCCCCCTGTGCGTCAAATCCCAGAATGTGGACGAATTTGTGAATGCGGTCTATCTGATCTCCGGCTCCTTCGGCGGTATCAATCTGGAGGATATTTCCGCACCCCGGTGTTTTGAAATTGAGCGGAAGCTGAAGAAAAAGTGTGATATTCCTGTTTTTCATGACGATCAGCACGGCACGGCCGTGGTGGTTCTGGCGGGATTGCTGAACGCACTGAAAGTGGTCGGGAAACGGAAAGAAGAAGTGAAGATTGTCACTGTGGGTGCAGGCGCGGCGGGCATCGCCATTGTCAAGCAGCTGCTCAGCGCGGGTTTTTCCAACATTACCATGTGTGACAAGATGGGTGCTCTGTACGAGGGCGCACCCGGCATGAACTGGGCGCAGGCGGAGATGGCCAGACTTACCAACCCGGATCAGACGCCAGGCACGCTGGCGGAGAAGCTGGTGGGCGCCGACGTGTTTATCGGCACCTCCGCGCCGGGCCTGGTGACCCGGGAGATGGTGGCCGCCATGAACCATGACGCCATCATTTTTGCCTGCGCCAATCCAACCCCCGAAATTTTCCCGGATGAGGCCAAGGCGGGCGGCGCCCGGATTGTGTCCACCGGCCGCTCCGACTATCCCAATCAGATCAACAACGTGCTGGCATTCCCGGGCATTTTCCGGGGCGCCTTTGACGTGCGGGCATCCGACATCAACGAGGAGATGAAGCTGGCTGCCGCCCAGGCGCTGGCGGATTTGGTTTCCGATGAGGAACGGGGCGATGAGCATATCATGCCCGCCCCGCTGGACCCCCGGGTTGCTCCCGCCGTTGCCGCCGCTGTGGCGGAGGCGGCCAGAAAGTCCGGCGTGGCTCGTATTTGAGAAAAAAGGAGATACAAGATGATGCAATTTCTGAAACGGCTGAGTGTGCTGGTGCTGGCGGGGCTGGTCTGTCTGACGCTGTTGCTTCCGGCATTTGCGGAAGCGGGGACGAAAGAGATCACCGTCTTGTTCACCCATGATCTCCATTCCCATCTGCTGCCCGCAGAAGCCGAGGACGGCGGCGAATACGGCGGCTATGCCCGGCTGATGACCGTAATCAGGGAGCAAAAGCAGGCGCACCCTGACGCCCTTCTGCTGGACGCGGGCGATTTTTCCATGGGCTCCCTGTTCCAGACAGCCTATCCGTCCGCTGCCATTGAGCTTCGGATCATGGGCGCCATGGGCTACGATGTGACAACTTTCGGCAATCATGAGTTTGACTATCTGCCCCAGGGCTTTGCTGCCATGTTGAACGCGGCGCGGGAGAGCGGCGATCCGCTTCCCGCCATTGTGGATGCCAATTATCTGCCGCCCCGGACAGGGGAGGAAGGATACGGCAACGACGCGGCGGTTGTTTGGGACGCGCTGGAACACTACGGTGTTCAGGATTATGTGATTCTGGAGCGGGGCGGCGTGTATTTTGCGGTTCTTGGCCTGATGGGCTTTGACTCCGATGATTGCGCACCCAACTCCGGCATGATCCTTTCCGACCCGGTGCAGGCGGCTCAGAAAACCGTGGACGCTGCCAGGGCGGAGTGCCTGAAGTCCTACGGCACGGAGCCGGTGGTAATTGCGCTTTCTCACAGCGGCACCTCCGGCGGTCAGGGCGAGGATTATGAATTGGCGCAGAAGGTGAAGGGAATTCATCTGATTGTGTCCGGACACAGCCATACGGTACTGGAAGAACCCATCCGGGTGGGGGATACCTATCTGGTTTCCGCGGGGGAATATGGGAAATATCTGGGCGTGGCGCAGATGGATTATGCCCCGGACGGAACCGTTTTCATGACGGACTTCAGTCTGGTTCCCATTGACGAAACGGTGCCCGATGACCCGGAAACTGCCGCCCGCGTGGAGCTGTTCAAGGATGATGTGGAGCAGAAATATCTGTCCAGATATGGTATGACCTTCGATCAGGTGTTAACCACCAACCCTTACGTGTTCGACGACACGGACGCGGTCTACGGCTATGCCCACGAGTCCACCCTGGGCAATGTGTTCTCCGATGCCTACCGCTGGGCGGTGGAGCGTGCCACGGGATTGGACGTGGATGTGGCGCTGACGGCCTCCGGCGTGATTCGGGAGACGATTCCCCTGGGCGACGTGACGGTTTCCGACATTTTTAACGCCGCTTCTCTGGGCGTCGGCACGGAGGGAGAGCTGGTGGGTATCTATCTCACCGGCGCGGATCTGAAAAACGTGCTGGAGGTGGATGCCTCTGTTTACCCCCTGATGCACGCCGCCCAACTGTTCATGTCCGGTGTGGAATATTCCTTCAATACCAACCGGATGATTTTCAACAAGGTGGATTACGCCCGACTGCGCATGGACGACGGCACCCTTGCCGAAATCGACGAAGACCGGTTATATTTCGTCACCTGCGGGATGTACATGGGCCAGATGCTTGGCTCCGTGAAGGAAAGCTCCTTCGGATTGCTGTCCATCACGCCCCGGGACGGGGAGGGGAATCCCATTGAAACCAGAGATTTGGTCAACTATGTGGTGCGCGATGCCGATGGGAATCCGGTGAAGGAGTGGTACGCCATCGCCTCTTATCTGGAGCAGATGGGCGGTACCGTGAACGCGCGGTATGCCGCAACCGACGGCCGCAAGGTGGTTTATTCCAGCTGGAATCCTGCGAAGCTGCTGCGCGGCGCCAACAAGTTCACCTATGTTCTTCTGGCTGTGCTGTTGGTGCTTGTTTTCCTGATTGTGTTGATTGTTCGGGCGGTTGCCCGCCGGATCAAGCGGAAACAGAACCAAAAGTAAGAGAAACCCCATGCTCTTATGAGCATGGGGTCATTTTATGCAGTTTCGGAGATCAGTATCTGCCGAAGGTGCAGTTGGGCCAGTGGCAGGCGGGGCACATCTGGCACAGGCCGCCATCGGCAAGGTTAATCAGCTCCGCTTTCGTGAGTTTCTCTCCGGCAAAAATCTGGGGCAGAAGCACGTCAAAAATGGTGGTGGGCAGGCTGATGGCCGCGCCGGGGATGCCCAGAACGGGAATGCCGCCCAGATAGGCCACCAGCGTCATATTGCCGGGCTGGGCGGGAACGCCGTGGGTAATGATGTCAGCCCCCAGACGGCGAATGGCGGTGGGGGTCAGATCGTCGGGGTCCACGCTCATGCCGCCGGTGAAGATCAGAAAATCCGCGCCCTTTTCCAGATGGGCTTTGGCGGCGGTTACAATCATGTCCAGATGATCGTCGCAGATGGTAACGCCCACGATTTCGCTGGGATACTGCTTCAGCTTGGCGCGGATGACGGGCTCAAATTTATCCTTGATCCGGCCGGTGTAAACTTCGCTGCCGGTGATGACAACACCCACCTTTTTGTACTGATATGGCAAAAGGTTCAGAAGTTTTTCCTCCGCGCAGAGCCGCTCAGCCGCAATGATCTGACTTTCCTCCGTTACCAGGGGGACAATGCGCATGGAGGCCAGCCGCGCGCCCGGCTCCACCGGGTAATGATCGGGCAGGGTGGAAATGGTAATGTCACCGATGGAATTGATCTGTTCCAGAAGCGGCCGGTTGACCCGGAACATTCCCCTTCGGTCAGCCAGCAGAAGCACTTTCCCTTCAGAAGGTTCCGTGTAGTGCGCCCCTTCCACCGGCGCCATGGCGGCCATGCGCCGGGCACAGTCCTCCTCGTGAATCTCCCCGGCGCCCGGTTCCCACACGAAGATGGTTCGCTTGCCGATGTCCAGCAGATGAGGGATATCGGCGGCACGGATGATGTGCCCCCGTTTGAAGGCGGCACCCTTGAAGCCATCCTTCATTTCCGTGATGTCGTGGCAAAGCTCCATG
The DNA here is from genome assembly GCA_022774865.1 of Clostridiales bacterium. Lineage (GTDB taxonomy): Bacteria > Bacillota > Clostridia > Oscillospirales > Oscillospiraceae > Faecousia. Next base: position 38,397 of record JALFLH010000012.1, on the reverse strand, counting down.
CCCACGGCATCCTCCACATTTACTTTTTTCAAAACCGATTCCTCACTCTCATTCAGTTGTGCAGCGCCAGAATTGCTTCCGGCGGCAGGCAGATTTCCACTTCTTCCGCCCGGATGCGCTCCCATTCCTCTTTTCCAAGCTCCCAGCCAATGGGAACGCCGCCCCGGGCGTCCAACGGAAGAAGCATGATGGTGTAGGAGAAGGGATTTTCAATTTCCTCTTCCACATGGCAGCGGAAACAGTTTGCGCCGGAACCCTGGCGAATGCTGTGCATCCGGATGCCGATGGCGGTGGTATCCCGGGGCAGGAGAGGCACCTTCAGGCGGATGCCCCAGTCCGCTGCCCAGACCATGCCATTCTCCTCGTAGCGGATGGCGGATATATTTTTGCATCCGGTCAGCACCGCTCCGCTTCGGGTCTGCGGGTCGGAAAAAACGGCTTTTCTCGAGCCGATGGTGTCAATCCGCCCCTTGTCCATCACCGCAATGCGGTGAGACATTCGGAAAACCTCGTCCCGGTCATGGGAAACCAGCAGCACGGTTTTGCCAAAGGAGCGGATGACCTGCCGGACCTCCTCCTCCAGCCGGAACCGCAGATGGCTGTCCAGCGCGGAAAAAGGCTCGTCCAGCAGCAGAATCCGGGGGCTGGACACCAAAAGCCGTGCCAGCGCCGTGCGCTGCTGCTGACCGCCGGAGAGCTGGTTGGGATAATGCCCGGCCAGTTCCGTCAGACCGAACCGCTCCATGACGGTATCCACCGCCTTCGCCTGAGCGGCTTTGCCCTGTTCCCGTTTTGCGCCGGCACGGATATTCTGCAGCACGGTCATATTGGGAAACAGGGCATAATTCTGAAACAGCAGCCCCGTCCGCCGCTGCTGGGGGGTCAGGTTGATTCTTTTCTCAGAGTCAAAGAGGGTCACGCCGTCCACCACAATCCTGCCCCGGTCGGGCTTTTCAATCCCAGCGATGCATTTGAGCGTCATGCTTTTGCCGCAGCCAGAGGCACCCAGCAAGGCCAGCACCTCGTCGCCCGCTTCAAACCGGACATCCAGATGAAAGTCGCCCAGTTTTTTTTCAATATCCACAAGGATAGACATCTTATTCCGCCTCCTTCCGGCGGGGCGCCGTGTTTCGTTTTTCCAGTAAATTGACGGCCTGCAGCACCACAAAGGAGATTGCCAGATTCAGCAGCACCCATTTGAAAGCCAGACTGTCCTCATTGGTGCGCCAGAGCTGATAGACTGTGGTGGAGATGGTGGCGGTTCGGCCGGGGGTGTAGCCGCAGATCATATTGGTGGCACCGTATTCGCCCAGTGCCCGGGCAAAGGACAGTACGGTTCCGGCCAGGATTCCCTGCCGGCAGCAGGGAATCCGGATGCGCCAGAAGATATATGAATTCCGCAGACCCAGCGATTTGGCGGAATAGGCCAGTGTTTCGTCGAAGGCTTCAAAAGCGCCCCGGGCGGTACGGTACATCAAAGGGAAGATTACGACCGTGGTGGCGAAAATGGCCGACCACCAGTTCATGGTCAGCCGGATGCCGAAGTGATCCCAGAACCATGCGCCGATGATCCGCTTGGGGCCGAAAAGACGCAGCAGCAGATAGCCCACCACGGTTGGCGGCAGCACCAGGGGGAGCGTGAGAATCACATCCAGCACGCCCTTGACCAGTCTGGGTGTTTTGGCGATATAGTAGGCGGCAAAAATACCCACAAAGAAAATGATCACGGTGCTGATCAGTGCGATTCGAATGGAGTTATAGAGCGGAAACCAATCCAATGGGCATTCTCCTTTCTGCGCAGAAGCGGGCGGGTTTCTGCCCGCCCGCGCCGATCTGTATACTTAAGCAATGGAGGTAAAGCCTACGGCGGCAAAGACAGCGTCCGCCGCATCCCCGGTCAGGTATTCCAGAAACGCGCTGGCCTGTTCCTGATTTTTCGAGATATTAAGTACGGCGGCGGGATAGACGACCTGCCCGCACATCTCCGCAGTGGCGGTATCCACCACGGTCAGCCCGGCGGAGTAAGCGTCGGTCTGATAGATGATTCCGCAATCCACGGTAGCCTCACTGATCTGGGTGGTGACTTCCTTCACGTTGGAGCCATAGGTAATGCGACCTGCTCGAGCCAATTCTTCTTCGGACAGGCCAAAATAGCTCAGAATCTTCTGGGTATATTGTCCGACCGGAACATCTGCGTTGCCCATGGCGAGCAGAACGGTGCCGTTTTCGAGCCCGGTTTTCAGGTCTTCATAGGACGTAATGCCCTTGGGATTCCCGGCGGGAACCGCCAGCGCGACCTTGTTCTCCAGAATGTCGAACCGGGTTCCTTCCAATACGAAATCCAGCCCTTCGGTGTTCATTTCACTGCTGGCGGAGATGTCCAACTGGTTCATCTGCTTCTGCCCAGCAGAGATGAAGATATCGCAGTCTGCACCCTCCTGAATCTGGGTTTTCAGCGTGCCGGAGGAATCGAAGTTAAATACAATGGTGACATTGGAATGCTCTTTCATGTAGGCGTCACCCAACTGGGACAGCGTCTCGGTCATGGATGCGGCGGCAAACACAATCAGCTCGGTCTGCTTCTGCGCGGGCGTACAGCCGGAAACCATTGCAGCCAGCAGGGCGATTATCAGGAATACGGCAGCACATTTTTTCATGAGATTACCTCCGTGTATGATTGGAATATCATTAGAATACCGGATGGAAGGGAAAAAGTATGTTGCCGCGACAACTAAATTGTGGTAGGATAGGGAAAAAGAGACAGGGGAGGCAAGCGCTGTGGAAAATCTCACATCCAGACTTCAGAAATGCAGCCTGTTCCGGGATATCCCGGTGGAGACAATCGAACGGGAAATTCTCCCGCACGGGAAAATCCGGAATGTTTCCAAGGGGGAATTCCTGCTGGTTCCGCAGGAGCGGCTGGATTATTTCGGGGTGATTCTGATGGGAAGCGTGCATACGATGCACATTTTTCCGGACGGAGTTTGCACCATCATCGGTGTGCTGGAGCCGGGGGAGGTATTCGGTGCCGATCTGATGGCGACCCGGAGCCGGATCTCGCCCTGCCACGCCATGGCGGCGGAACCGGTGCGGCTGCTTCTGTTCCCGGTGGGGATGGCGGCGGAACCGGGCATGATCCCGGAGGAGGCGCGCCGCCGGATTCAGGACAGACTGCTGGTTCTGCTTGCGCATGAAAATATGCGCAAGGAGTACCGTCTGGCTATCCTGTCGCGGAAGGGGCTAAGAGAGCGGATTATGACCTATCTGACCATGCAGGCGAATAAGCGTCATACGCCCACCTTTACTGTCCCGTTCAACCGGGAGGAAATGGCATCCTTCCTCTGTGTCAACCGAAGCGCCCTTTCTCATGAACTCAGCCTGATGCAGGCGGAGGGCATTCTGTCCTTCCGGCGCAATGAATTCACGCTGCTGCACTGGACAGCCTCGGAGATCCGGGAATCTGAAATCTGACGGGCGGTCTCAGCGGACGCGAAGCTGCCAGAATGCAACGGCGCTGGCGGCCGCCACGTTCAGTGAATCCACCCCATGGGACATGGGAATACAGACGGTGTAGTCGCAGTCCGCAATGGTGGACTTGGAAAGTCCGTCTCCCTCGGTGCCAAGCACGATGGCAAGCCGCTTTTCGGCGCACAGCGCCGGATTCTCAATGCTGACCGCCCTGTCGCTCAGCGCCATGGCGGCGGTTTTGAAGCCCAGCAAACGCAGCCGGTCAAGACCGGGGTGGGGCCATTCGGCGGGAGAGTCTCCGATTCTGGCCCATGGAATCTGAAAAACGGTTCCCATGCTGACCCGGATCGCCCGGCGGCACAGGGGGTCGCAGCAGGTGGGCGTCAGCAGCACCGCGTCAATGCCGAGGGCGGCGGCGGAACGGAAAATGGCACCGATGTTGGTGGAATCCACGATGCCCTCCAGCACGGCCACCCGGCTGGCGCGGGCGCAGACGGCTTCCACGTCGGCAAGCGGTGGACGGTGCATGGCGCACAGAATCCCCCGGGTGAGCTGATAGCCTGTGAGCTTTTCCAGAACCGCCCGGTCGGCGGTATACACGGCCACGTCCGGGAATCGGGCAAGAAGCTCCTTTGCCTGTCCTTCAATGTGCTTTCGCTCCATCAGAAAGGAAAGCGGCCGGCACCCGGCCTCCAGCGCCCGGGCAATGACCTTGAGACTTTCGGCAATGAAAATGCCCTTCTCCGGCTCCACGCGGCAGCGTAGCTGGGAGTCCGTCAGACGGGCATACAGATCCAGTTCAGGCAGCGTAAGATCGTTGATTTCAATGATATTCGGCATAGGTGTTCCCTCCATATGGGTTCATTATAGCCTGACGGAATTCCGGTGTCAAATGAATTCGAAGGAGTGATGATATGACGTTCCACCCCATTGCCCCGGTCTATGACGCCCACTCCAGAATCCTGATTCTGGGCAGTTTCCCCTCGGTCAAATCCCGGGAGGCGATGTTCTTTTACGGCCACCCCCGGAACCGGTTCTGGAAGGTGCTGGCGGCGGTACTGGAATGCCCGGTTCCCACAACCGTGGAAGAAAAGCGGCGGTTACTTCTGGACAACGGAATCGCACTGTGGGATGTGATTGCCTCCTGCGAAATCACCGGAAGCGCGGACAGCTCCATCCGGAATGTGGTGCCCAATGACCTGCGTCCCATTCTGGAGCAGGCGGATATCAAAACCATCTTTGTCAATGGAAAGACCGCCGAAAAATACTTCAGAATGTATCAGGAACCGGCGCTGGGCAGACCGGCTGTTTGCCTGCCCTCCACCTCGCCGGCCAACGCGTCGTGGTCACTGGAACGGCTGACGCAGGCCTGGCGCGTGATCGGGCGGGAATGAGAGCCATCTCAAAGCCGAAACCCATGCAACAGAAAGAATAGGAAAAATGACGGAACAGTGGATTGACAACCGCATACAAAGGTTTTACAATAACCCAATAGAATCAGAAAGACAGGGGGATTTGGTATGAACCAGATTTCAAGACAGCAGGCGCTGTATCTGCTGCAGAAGTACAACAAGGAGCCGTTTCATATTCAGCACGCGTTGACAGTGGAGGGCGTGATGCGCTATTATGCCACTGCGCTGGGCTATGAAGCGGACGTGGATTTCTGGGGTCTGTGCGGATTGCTGCACGATGTGGATTTTGAACAGTATCCCGCGGAGCACTGCCGGAAGGCACCGGAGCTGCTGGCCGAAATACAGGCACCTGATGAAATGGTGCATGCCATCTGCTCCCATGGCTATGGACTGTGCTGCGATGTGGAGCCGGTGCATCCCATGGAGAAGGTGCTGTTTGCCGCCGATGAACTGACGGGGCTGATTGGCGCCGCCGCGAAGATGCGCCCGTCCAAAAGCGTGATGGACATGGAGCTGTCCAGCCTGAAAAAGAAATTCAAGGATAAGAAATTTGCTGCCGGGTGCTCCCGGGACGTGATCCGGCAGGGCGCGGAACGACTGGGCTGGAGCCTGGACGAGCTGATGGAGAAAACCATTCTTGCCATGCGAAGCTGTGAAGCATCCGTGGCGGAAGAATTGGAATTGCTTTGCAAATGAACCTAAAAGGGCTTCGGCGATGTGCCGAAGCCCTTTTGCAATTCAGGATGCCTGAGCGAACAGGCGCGCCATAACCATGCAGCAGACGATGATCGCGAAGCGCGAATCGGTGTGGATGTTTGTGGGTCTGCGGATGTAATCCCGGTGGTAGGAACGAATGGTGTCCATCACCGGATTTTCTGCGTCCGTCCAGAATTGGGGATTCTGGGAGAGGTACGCCAAAAAGTGATCCTGAAGATCGGCCTCATAGGAACGGTGATCCGACAGGCTGGCGCCGAACTCTTCGTTATGTGCCGAGGTAAAAGCGTCCGTGGTGTAGTGAATCAGCTTTCCCATGGTGTAGTAGTCCAGCAGCCTTTTCTTCCGGCGGTTTTCCAGACGGGACGAAACCCGCTGCATATAGTTTTGAGCATTTCCCCAGTTGTGCCCCCGGAGCCACTGCCGGCGCAGGGAGCCTTTGAGATAGGTGGTGGGATTCCGGTCCGGCTCAATGCAGCCAATCAGAAACGCGCGAACATAGCGTCGGGGCATGGCGGTCATATACTTATCGGCCAGATAGCGGCCCAGATATTCATGAGATTTTCCTCGCATGCTTACACTCCAGCTTTTCTCCGTGTTCCGGCAAGTGCACGGAACACGGAGAATGATATTTCGTGAATGAAATTGACAATATTCCCGGATCAGCCAACGCTGACGGTAAAGGATTTGGACAGTACAAAGGTATTGTCGAAGTACAGCTCCACGGTGTAGTCACCCGGCGCGTCGGGAACGGCGGGAAGCTCCAGCGTGCAGTAGCGCTTGTTCCACATGGCTTTCCAGGACAGAGTCTGCGTCCGCAGCAAATCCGTCCGGGCATGCCCCTGTCCGTCCCGGAGGACGAACATCACGGAAGTGTCCGCATTGTCGGCGCGGAAAGCCTTGGTGCCGTAGAGAACCAGGGAGATCTTCTCGCCCAGCGCGAAATTGTCCGTGTAGTCCGACTCGGAAACGTCCTGATAGGTCCAGCCCTCCTTGGCCGGGGTCTTGCAGAGGTTCCCCTGAATCTCCGAAGCTTTCAGACCGTAATTGTCAAACGCCGGAGCTTCCGGGCAGGTAAACTGGCCGTATCCGCCAAACACGGTGGAGCCGTCAGCCGCCTGAAGGGTGAAGCTGTAGGTGGATTTGGGAATCCGCTGCTCGATTACGGCCTTGTTCTCGCTGCATTTGACCACTTCATAGGCCTCGCTGCCATCGATGCTGTACATCAGCAGCCAACCGCCGTCCGGTGCCGCACCGGCATAGTCCCAGTGAACATTCAGCGCAGCGGAATCTGCCGGGGCTTCCGCGGTGAAGCCGGAGATGGTGGTGGGATTGGCGGTGACAAAGGCGCGGACGCTCTGGGTCATGCCGGAGGCCAGCACCTCCACCGTGTAGGCAGTGTCTGTGCTGATGCCGGAGAACGCGGCGGACGGCTCCGTTACGGTGACGGTTTCATCATAGCCGTTTTCGGCGTAGCAACGGACTGTCCAGCTCTCCACGGCGGGATCGTTGTCCCACTGCGCGGTCAGCACACCGTCCACGCAGGAGACAATCGCCAGATTCTGCGCCATTACGATCTGGGAGGCGGTAAATTCCAGCGTGTCGTTTCCAGCCATATACAGCTCAGTGCCGGGCGGGGGAACCAGATGGAAGGTGTAGGTCTTTCCAACGGTCAGCGCGTTGATGGTTACCATGTGGCCGGTGAAGGAAACGGATTTGGCCGGCTCGTCCTCAGCCGTATATTCCACAATCCAGTCCTGGGTTTCCGGTCCCTCGACGGTGAAGTTCAAAACGACGGAACCGTCCTCCGGACCGGTTTTGGCGGTGAAGTCCACAATATTGGTCTGCTCCTGAGTGCCATATTTGCCGGTGGTGGAGCCATGCAGCTTGTGGAAGCCCGCGACCTCCAGTGTGATGCTGTACTGGGTTCCGGGGCTGAGCTCCGTGAACACGGCCTGCCCATTCTGAACCGGCGCGGTTTTTCTGTTTCCGTAAGTATCAGTGCATACCACGGTCAGCAGGGATTCGTCCACCTCGGTGGTCAGATCCACGGTGATGGTATCCTTTGCGCCACTGATGTACAATTTGTCAATGTTGAGCAGATAGTAGTTGCGATAGAAGAAAAGTCCGCCGCATACGGCAATCGCCAGCACCAGAAGAATACCCGCTACGCCGATCCAGGCGTGCTTTTTCTTCCCGGTGGGACGGCTGCTTTCGGCGATGGCCGGCTCGTCATCCTCGTCATCATCATCGTCATCGCCTGTGTCGTATTCGTCCGTCAGTGTGCCGGGGCCGTCTTTTTGAATCAAAGCGGCCAAATCCAGATCGTCGGAAGCAGGTGAAGCATCCGGCTCGGATGGCGTCTCGGAATCGGGTTGTTCGCCGGAATCAGCCGGAGTGTCGGTCTGTGCCGGGGCTTCGGAGGTGTCGGCAGGTTCACCGGCAAGCAGATCGTCTGCCTGCGCCAGCAGATCGCTGCCCTCTGCCGTCATTTCCACGCTGCCGGCGGAGTCTTCATCGCCGGGGGCGGTTTCATCGGTGATCAGACCGTCCATGAAGGACAGGTCCTCCTGCGGCTCCACAGAATCTACCGCCGGTTCCCCGGTGGGCTCCGCCGCTTCCGGTTCGCCGACCGGTTCCGGAACAGGCGCGGGCGCTGCGGGGGGGACAATGGGAACATCATTGATGGTATTGCGCTGCATATAGCTGACCAGCGCCTGCCCCATTTCAATGGGGGTTTGATAGCGGTTCCTGGGATTGGGCGCGATGGCCTTCTGGATGATCTCTGCCATCTCATAGTCTGCGTTCTGGGGCGCGGGCAGTACTTTATTCGGCGCCTTTTCTTCGAAGGGGAGAACGCCGTTGTTGTAAATCTGGTAGAGAATCATGCCTACGGCATAGATATCGGCGGTGGGGTTCATGGTAGCCAGCGCGTCGTGCAGCTCCGGTGGGGTATAGCGGCTGCGGTATTTGGCCGGAAGAGATGTATACTTCATGGAGCCGAGCCGGACAAAACCCAGATCGCCGATCCGGTATTCCCGTTCGCCGGTGAGATAGATGTTTTCAGGCTTGAGATCCACAAACAGATAGCCTGCCCGACGGCAGATGGCCAGCGCTGCGCACAGATCCAGTCCCAGGTTTACAGCGCCCAGATGGGTCATGGTGTTGCGGCGGAGGAATTTTTCCAGAGACCGCTTGTAGGTGCCTACCAGGTAAATCCGATAACCCAGCTTGTCATCCATGGGAACGACCTGCCAGCCCTCATAGGACAGAAAGCCTTCCAGCTTGCTGAGCTGCTGAAGAAGCTCTGCTTCCTTCACGGTTCCGTCGGTCAGTTCCTTGAAATAAGCAACGGCGGACGCGGCGTCCGGATAGGCTCCGGTCAGCAGAAGCGCGTCCAACTCTTTTTGGGAAGCGGGAATGGAGATAATCTTTACAATATATTTTTCATCAGAATTCTCCTTCATGGCCGGGCAGCAGCACACGCCATCGTGACTGCTCAGCGGATCGCCCATGACAAAGCCGTCCAGCAGGGGGGAGATCAATTTCTGATCTGACATGATATCGCCTCCTTTTACTTCTATATCATAAAATAAAATTACAAAAAATGCAACTCTTTTGTAGTTGTTTTATTTGTAAAAATGTGCTACAATTGAAAACAAGAATGGTATTAGGTACGATTCTACAGGAGGTTTGTCATGAGCAAAATAATTTGTGATGTTTGCGGCACCCAATATCCCGAGAGTGCCGAACAATGTCCCATTTGCGGACGAATCCGTCCTGCCGGACGGAAAACCCCTTCCGATGACTTCGTGATGGAAAGCCGCGACGAAGAGAGTTACACCAGAGTGAAAGGCGGCCGATTCTCCAAATCCAATGTGCGCAAGCGCAATCAGGATACGCCCCGCTATGAAATGCAGCAGAGCAAGGGCCATGTCAAAGCCCGGGATACATATGAAGAAGAATTTGAGGAAAAACCGCCTCAGGGTAAGCCGGATGCGATTATCAACATTCTGCTGGTAGTTGTGATTCTGGCGCTGCTGGCAGTGAGCGCGTACATCTTTGTTCAGTTCTTCCTGCCGAACCTGATGGCCAGAGAAACCGAGCCCCCGACGGAGCCGCCCGTCGCCGCATCAACGGTGCCCGCGACGCAGGAACCAACGGAATATAAAAATCCCTGCACGGCGCTGAACATTGTGGATACCGAGATCCGTCTGGAGGACGAGGGGCAAATGTATCTGCTGAATGTGGCGGTTACCCCGGTGGATACCACCGATACGCTCTCCTTTGCATCTTCCGATGACTCCGTTGTCACGGTCAATGAGGAAGGCCGGCTGACGGCTGTCGGTGAGGGCACGGCGGATGTGACGATTACCTGCGGCGAGCAGACGCTGCTATGTGTCGTAACCTGCCAGTTCACCGAGCCGACCGACGCGCCCGCCACGGAAGAACCCACGCAGGCGCCTACCGAACCGCCGCTGAAGGACGTGAAGCTGAGCGTCAAGACCAACGATGTTACCTTTAAGGTCAAGGGACAGCAGGCAACCTTTAAGCTGACCTGCGGCCTGAAAAACAACGAGGTTCAGTGGCGCTCTGAGGATGAGAGCATTGTGAAGGTGGACGAAGAAGGCGTGGCAACCGCCGTGGGCAATGGCACAACCAACGTGGTTGTCAAATACGGTGATCAGGAACTGAAGATCATCGTCCGCTGCAAGCTTAGTTGAATGTGATTCCCCGGTGATGGACATCACCGGGGAATTTTTACGATTCTTTTGCCCAGCCACTGGTGCAGCGGACGGCTTTTTTCCAGCCGGAAAGCCTGGACTTGCGTGCCTCATCGCTGATCTCCGGGTGGAAGACCCGGTCAATGGCCCAATTCCGTCGGATCTCCTCCGTGTCCTTCCAGTAGCCCACGGCCAGACCCGCCAGATATGCCGCGCCCATTGCGGTGGTCTCCACACATCTGGGACGAAGTACCGGCGCGCCGCTGATGTCCGACTGCGCCTGCATCAGATAGTTGTTGGCCGCCGCGCCTCCGTCAACCTTCAGCGCGGAAAGCTGGATGCCCGCGTCGGCTTCCATGGCCTTCAGCACGTCGTCGGTCTGATAGGCGATGGAATCCAGCGTTGCCCGGATGATGTGGTATTTGTTGACGCCCCGGGTCAGCCCCAGCACCGCGCCCCGGGCATAGGCATCCCAGTAGGGAGCGCCCTGCCCTGTGAAGCAGGGCACCACGTAGCAGCCGTTGGTGTCGCTGACTTTCCGGGCCATATATTCCGAATCGCCTGCGGATTCAATGAAACGAAGCTCGTCCCGCAGCCATTGGATTGCCGCGCCGGCCACAAAGATGGAGCCTTCCAGCGCGTAGGTTACATTCCCATCCAGCCCCCATGCGATGGTGGTTACCAGACCGTTCCGAGAGAAAATAGGCTTTTCGCCGGTGTTCATCAGCAAAAAAGCGCCGGTTCCGTAGGTGCATTTGGAGTCCCCCGGGGCAAAGCAGGTCTGGCCGAACAGCGCCGCCTGCTGGTCGCCGGCAGCCCCGGCAATGGGAATGGGCGCGCCGAAATACTGGGCGTCCGTGGTTCCGTAGATCCAACTGCTGGGCTTGACCTCCGGCAGCATGGAAATGGGAATGTCCAGCTTCTCCAGAATTTCAGCGTCCCAGGTCAGGGTGCTGATATTAAAGAGCATGGTGCGCGATGCGTTGGAGTAGTCCGTCACATGGACAGCGCCGCTGGTCAGCTTCCAGATCAGCCAGCTTTCCACCGTGCCGAACAGAAGCTCTCCCCGCTCGGCCTGCGCCCGGGCGTTCGGAATATTTTCCAGAATCCAGCGGATTTTGGTGCCGGAGAAATAGGGGTCGATCACCAGCCCGGTTTTGAAGCGGATCTGATCCGTCATGCCCTCTGCCCGAAGCTGGTCGCAGTAGTCCGCCGTGCGGCGGCACTGCCAGACGATGGCGTTGCAGATCGGCCGCCCGGTTATCCGGTTCCAGACCACGGTGGTTTCCCGCTGGTTGGTGATGCCGATGGCGGCAATATCCGCGGCGGTGGCGCCGATGTTCTGCATGGCCTGCTTCGCCACTTCCAGTTGGGTGGCGAAAATTTCATCCGCGTCGTGTTCGACCCAGCCAGGGCGCGGGAAATACTGGGTAAATTCCTTCTGCGCCACGCTGCACGCCCTGCCGTCCTTGTCAAACAGAATGCAGCGGTTGCTGGTGGTGCCGGAATCCAGAGCCATGATGTATTTAGGCATAGAGAGCGCTCCTTTGCACTTTTTATTTATCATATCACGCATCCGCACAAAAGGCAAGACAGGGCAGCACCCCTGTGGCGGGAACGGAAATGCCGGGACTGCGGAAGCAGACCCGGCGATGATTATTGAATATGCGCGTGGTTGTTGATGTGATCCTGGCAATAGCAGTAGTAGCCGTTGCACTTGGAGCAGTAGCGGAACTCCAGCTCCGGATTTGACACATCCGTGCGGCCGCAGACGGTGCAGCGGTGGGTGTAGGGCGCCTGCGTTTTTGCGGTGGTGGCTTCATAGGAGCCGGCGCTGGGGAAGGGAATGGTTTTCGCTTTTTTGGAACCCGTTGCCTTTCCCCTGATCCGGTCAACCAGTCGCCGGGCGTTGATTCTCCAGCTCATGGGAATCACATTCAACACATCCTTGCCAAAGAACAGGAAGTAGTTGGCGAGGGAAATGACGGAGAACAGATTGTCGGGAAAGGGATAGGCGATCAGACCATAGACGACCAGAGCCAGATCCACCAGCGCGAAAATCCAGGCCTTTACCGGAATGATATAGAGCAGAAGAAACCGGGCGTCGGGATACATGGTGGCGTAGCTGAGAAACAGGCTCAGATTCAGATAGGACGCGCTGGCATAGCAGTTGAAAATCAGGCAGTACACATCCATCATCACAATACCGCACAGATAGAACAGATTGAATTTCAGCGTACCCCAGATATTTTCCATAGCCCGGCCCAGGGTGTAATAGCAGAACAGCACGATGGCAAGTACCAGAATGTTGTAGCCGTAGCCGAAGGTCAGCGGATAGGTGAACAGCCGCCAGATCTGCCCCCGCAGAATCAGTGCCCGGTCAAAGCAGAGCACGGCATAGAGAATGCTGTTGTTCGAGATCAGGGAGAACAGATATACCAGTGCGCAGCCCAGACTGATATAGAGCATCAGATTGGGGATTCCTTTGTTTCGATTCTGAAAGCAGAAGCGTTCAAAACCATTGTTTCTTCTTTTCAAGAAGCTCAACTCCTGTCATCCATAGTGCTGTTATTCTATCAGCTTGGGGCGAAAAAGTCTATATCGGAATTGTGAATATTTTCTTCGGGAAGCGTCGAAAAAAGTCTTGACAAATCCGGCTTTTTCGCTATAATATCGTATTGCAACTGCATACACGCCTTATCAAGAGCGGTGGAGGGAACGGCCCGATGAAACCCGGCAACCTGTTAATTCAAGGTGCCAAATCCGGCGGCAGACGAAAGATGAGGATTCGATTGAGCGCACATCGAATCTTCGGTGTGCGGTTTTTATTTTATTCAATCGAAAGGAAATGCAAGCAATGGAAAAAAGACTGTTTACCTCTGAATGCGTGACCAACGGCCATCCGGACAAGGTTGCCGACTCCATCTCCGATGCGATTCTGGACGCGTGCCTCGCCCAGGACCCGGATTCCCGGGTGGCCTGCGAAACCATGGTGACGACCAATTTCTGCCTGATCTGCGGCGAGATCACCACCAGGGCGGTGGTGGATTACCCCGCCGTTGCCCGGGAAGCGATCCGAAGGATCGGCTATGTGTATCCCGGTGTCGGCTTTGACGCGGACAGCGTGGAAATTCAGTGCCGGATTCACACCCAGTCGGCGGATATCGCGCTGGGTACCAACGACGCAGTGGGCGGCGCAGGCGATCAGGGCATGATGTTCGGCGGCGCCTGCACCCAGACCCCGGAGCTGATGCCTCTTCCCATCGCGCTGGCACGGGCGTTGTCCAACCGGCTGACTGCCTGCATCCGGGAAAATGACCTGCTTCGTCCGGACGGCAAAACGCAGGTCAGCGTGGAATACGATGAACAGGGAAACGTGGTGGGGATTGACGCGGTGGTCGTTTCCGTGATGCACAGCGCAGCATTTGGAATTGAGCAGCTTCGCGGCTATGTACGGGATAAGGTCATTGCGCCGGTGCTGGCGCGGTACGGCTTCAGCGTGGAGCAGGTTCCCCATATCTATATCAATCCCACTGGTAATTTTGTCATCGGCGGCCCCAACGGAGACACCGGACTCACCGGACGGAAGATCATTGTGGATACCTACGGCGGCTATTTCTCTCACGGCGGCGGCGCGTTCTCCGGCAAAGATCCCACCAAGGTTGACCGCAGCGGCGCGTATATGGCGCGCTATATGGCGAAGAATCTGGTGGCGGCCGGACTGGCCAGCCGGGTGCAGGTGCAGCTTGCCTATGCCATCGGCGTGGCAGAGCCTGTTTCCGTCCGCGTGGACAGCTTCGGAACCGGCAGAATCTCCGATGAGAAGATGACCGAGCTGCTGCGCAATTCGTGCGACCTGACCCCCGGGGGCATCATCAAAAAACTGAATCTCCGCCGTCCCATTTATGCCGCCACTGCGGCGGAGGGGCATTTCGGCGTGGAGAACCGCCCCTGGGAGCGTACCGATCTGGCCGACAAGCTGAAGGAAATGGCCAACCTGTAAGAATACCCCATATTAACCATACGCCCCGGACTGCCTGGCAGCCCGGGGCGTTCGTGCATTCAGCGTATGAAAAACAATGTCAGCAGGAGAGCCAGCCGGCATCTTCGATCTCGGCTTTTTTCTGCCGCATCAGCAGCGCTTTGACGGCGATTTCCGCCGGAACATCCCGGTAGAGCACGTTGTAAGCCGCCTGCAGAATCGGCATTTCCACGCCCTGCTTCTGGCACAGCTCCCAAGCGGACTCGGCGGCATAGTACCCTTCCACCACTGCGCCCACTTCCTCCATCGCCTGATTCACGGGTTCCCCTTTGCCGATCAGAATACCTGCCCTGCGGTTTCGGGAGTGCATGGAGGTACAGGTGACAATCAGGTCACCCACGCCGGCCAGTCCGGCAAAGGTATCCTTGCTGGCGCCCAGCGACACACCCAGCCGGGCAATCTCGGTCAGCCCCCGGGTCATCAGCATGGCGCGGGTGTTGTCACCGTAGCCCAGCCCGTCGCAGACACCGGCGCAGAGGGCAATCACGTTTTTCATGGCGCCGCCCAGCTCCGCGCCTACAATATCGGGACTGGTATAGACCCGGAAGGTGTCGGACATGAAAGCATCCTGCACAAATTCCGCCTTTTCCCGATCCGGGCAGGCTGCCAGACAGCCGGTGGGGAGATTCAACGCGACCTCCTCAGCATGACTGGGGCCGGTCAGGGCGACAACGGTTTGCCCGGTTTCCTCTGCCACAACCTGACTCATGCGCAGCAGCGTGCCCGGCTCCACACCCTTGGTGACGGAGACGAGGGTCGTGCCTTCCTCCAGATAGGGCGCAACCTGGCGGCAGACACTGCGGATGGGGGAGGAGGGGGAGGCGATGACCACCAGCGGACAACCGGCCACGCAGGCTGGATCGGCGGTGACGGTAATGCCAGCGGGAAGAAGTATGCCGGGAAGCCGGGGATTGCGCCGGGTCTGGGCGGCCTGCGCTGCCTTTTCCGGATTATGAAACCAGAGGGCGACATCGTGGCCGTTTCTGTGCAGGCAAAGAGCCAGCGCGGTGCCCCACGCGCCGCTGCCTACAACCGCTGCTTTCATTTCTGCTTTCCTTTCCCAAACAGGTTCGTTTTCCGCTCCTCGCCCTTGATGAGCCGGACGATATTGCCCCGGTGCATAAACAGGCACAGCGCACCCATGAAAATACCGCCGAGCATGACAAGCAGATTGTCATGATGGAATACAATAAATCCAATGGCAAAGGCGGCGGAGGCCAGCACGGAGCCGAGGGATACGTACTGGGTCAGAAAATAGGTAACGAAAAAGACCACACCGATCAGCAGACCAATGCGCCAGTCCACCGTCCATGCGATAAACCAGCCGCTGAGAATGCCCTTGCCGCCCCGGAAGGACTGGAGCGCCGGAAAATCGTGCCCCAGCATGACGCACAAGCCGCCCAGCACCCGGCCTTCCAGTTCATAGCCGTAGGGTGCGAACATCATCCCGCCGATGAGGCAGGCCAGAACCGCTTTGCCCACGTCGATGGCGATGACCAGCAGGGAACGCCCCGCACCGTAATTGCGGATAAAGTTGGTCAGTCCGGCATTGCCGCTGCCATGGGTGCGGACATCGTCATGCAGCATGGCACTGACGCAGATGGCGCCGTTATGGTTGCCCAGAAAATAGCAGACCAATGCAGTAATCAAAATGCGAAACCACATAGATTATTCCTCCTTGTCGCCCTTTTGGCGGATCGTGATGCGGATGGGAGTTCCCTGAAGTCCGAATACCTCCCGGATCTGGTTTTCCAGATACCGCTGATAGGAGAAATGGAACAGACGGGCGTCGTTGCAGAAGATGACAAAATGTGGGGGCTTGGTGCCGGCCTGGGTCATGTAGTAGATCTTCAGGCGGCGGCCCTTGTCCGTGGGGGGCTGCACCCGGGCGGTGGCGTCGGCCAGTACGGAATTCAGCGCACCGGTGGTGATGCGGCTGGTGTTCTGACGGTAGACTTCCTGAATCATGGGGAACAGCCTGTCCACCCGCTGGCCGGTGAGAGCGGAAAGAAACACGATGGGGGCATAAGTCATATAGGCAAGCCCCTGACGGACGGCGGTTTCCTTGTCGCGCATGGTGTTGGTTTCCTTGTTCTCCACCGCGTCCCACTTGTTGACTACGATAATCGCGGCCTTGCCCGCCTCATGAACCAATCCGGCAATTTTGGTGTCCTGCTCGGTGACCCCGTCGTTGGCGTCGATCAGAATCAGGCAGACGTCGGCACGCTCGATGGCGCTGATGGTGCGCATATTGGAATACTTTTCAATCTGATCGTCGATTTTGCTCTTGCGCCGCATTCCGGCGGTGTCGATCAGGCAATAGCGGCCGGTTTCATTTTCATAATAGGAGTCAATGGCGTCCCGGGTGGTGCCGGCGACGTTGGAGACAATGACCCGCTCCTCGCCCAGAATCTGGTTGAGCAGGCTGGACTTGCCCACATTGGGCTTGCCTACGATGGCTACCTTGATGATGTCGCTCTCGTCCCCGGCTTCTTCCTCTTCGGGAATGTGGGCCAGTACCCAGTCCAGCAGATCGCCGGTGCCGTGACCGTGAACAGCGGAGGTTTCAAAGAGGTCGCCGATACCAAGACTGTAGAATTCAAACACATCGGGATTTACAAGGCCGATGGAGTCGCATTTGTTCACGGCAAGACAGACGGGCTTTTTGCTCTTGCGCAGCATGGCGGCCACATCCTGATCCGCTGCCGTGACGCCGGAACGGACATCCACCACCATAATGACAGCGTCCGCCAACTCGATGCCGATTTCCGCCTGCCGGCGCATGAATTTCAGCATTTCACTGTCCGTGTCCGGCTCGATGCCGCCGGTGTCCACCAGAGAGAAGGTACGTCCACACCACTCGCAATCGCCGTAGATTCGGTCGCGGGTGACGCCCGGGGTATCTTCAACGATGGAGGTTCGCTGGCCGGTCAGCTTATTAAACAGCATGGATTTACCCACGTTTGGCCGCCCGACAATGGCGACAAGGGGTTTTGCCATGGGGATCACTCCTTTCAAAGGAAAAATTACAACATTTCTATTATGACACAGTTTTTTTAGAAAAGCAATGAAAACCGTGCCGGGTTTACAGTTTATTCATGGAGGATATTCCCCCTACACGGAAAAAGAGGAAGGCGAACGCCTTCCTCTGCTTTTCCGCATTTTACCGGTTATTCGGCCTTGGCAGCCACGACCTGACGGCCATTGTAGGTACCGCAAGCCTTGCAGGCTCTGTGGGGCATAACAGGTTCACCGCACTTGGGGCAAACACTGACGCTGGGAGCGGACAGCTTCCAGTTGGAGCCACGGCGCTTATCGCGGCGGGCCTTGGACACTTTACACTTGGGAACAGCCATGGATGACACCTCCTTGGTCAAACTGCTTTGCTGGCAGCATCAATAATGGATCTACTTCTTCAGAAGCTGCTTTAAAGCAGCAAATCGGGGATCCAGCTCCTTCTGGCAATTGCAGGGGCCGTCGTTGAGATTCTTGCCGCAGCGGCAGCAGAGTCCCTTGCAGTCGTCCTTGCACAGCAGCTTGGAATCCAGATTCAGAACGAAAACCGTTCTGACAATGTCATCCAGGTCGGCGCTGTCTCCCTCCAGAGGGAATACCCACTCATCCTCGTCCTCTTCGTTTTGAAGCTCCGTCACCAAAACCACGTCGATCGGGAAACGGATTTCCCGGCTGAACGCAGCGGCACAGCGGTCGCAGATGCCGTGAATGGTGGTTCGGACGAAACCGGTCATGGTCAGAACACCGGCGGTGTTGCGGACGGTGCCGGAGGCAGCCACCGGCTCGCTGACCGGATAGCTGATGCCATAGCGAAGATCGCTCAGATCCACGCTGGTGGAAAAAGAAACGGATGCGCCGGGATTGTCAATGATCTTCGATAGTCCGAGCAGCATACAGTTTTCTCCTTTTCACAGTCGTGCCTAGATATTATATAGGCTTTCTCCTCATTTGTCAAACATTATTTTCGGATAAAGTGTGTCTTTTCTCCGGACGGCCATGCCAAATGCAGTCTGCCGTCTGAACTGGTCGGGTAACCGCCTGTTCTGACGGTCGAATGAAGAAAAATCAACTGAAATATCAGAAAATCAGTCAGAAAACCATGAAATATTAAGATTATCTAATCTACTTGCAGGGAGGTTTTTCCTGTGATACAATATGGAAGAATCGAAAAGGAAGAGGGGATATCCATGCTTCGTATTACGAACTTAACCAAAACCTACGGCGACAAGGTGGCGGTGGACAATTTGTCACTGCACATTGCACCCGGTGAAATTTTCGGTTTCATCGGTCATAACGGCGCCGGCAAAACCACCACCCTGAAAGCGTGCTGCGGCATTTTGCAGTTTGACCGGGGCGAAATTCTGGTGGATGGCAAGTCAATTCAGAAAGATCCCATCGGCTGCAAGCAGGTCATGGCCTACGTGCCGGACAATCCAGACCTGTATGAGTTTCTCACGGGCATTCAGTACCTGAACTTTGTGGCGGACATCTACGGTGTCAGCCGGGCTGACCGCACCGCGCAGATTGAGCACTATGGCCAGCTTTTAGGGATGACCGACGATCTGACCCTGCCCATCTCCGACTGCTCCCACGGCATGCGTCAGAAGGTTGCGCTGATGGCCGCGCTGATCCACAAGCCCAAGCTGATTTTGATGGATGAGCCCTTCGTTGGACTTGACCCGGTAGCCTCCCACCAGCTCAAGCAGGTGATGCGCCAGCACTGCGCCGAGGGCGGCGCCATTTTCTTCTCCACCCATGTGCTGGAGGTGGCGGAGAAGCTGTGCGACAAGGTCGCCATCATCAAGGGCGGTAAGCTGATTACCAGTGGAACCATGGAGGATGTGAAGGGGCAGACCTCTCTGGAACAGGTGTTTCTGGAACTGGAGGGAGAGGCATGATGAAAGCGCTGCTTGCCGTCCGGCTGCGGGCTATGCTGGCAGGCTTCACGGCTCAGTCACGGCAGAAGAAAAAGAAATCCAGGGGCATGATGCTTCTGTTCGCATTTCTCTATGTCTATGTCGCGGTGGTTATCGCGGGCATGATGTGCATGATGTTTGGCCAGCTTGCGCCCGTCTATCATGCCGCCGGGCTGGACTGGCTGTATTTTTCCATGGCGGGACTGATGGCGATGATGTTCGCCGTGTTCGGCAGCGTGTTCAGCACCCAGAGCCAGCTCTACGAGGCCAAGGACAATGATCTGCTGCTGAGTATGCCCATCCGGCCGGGCGCCATCCTGTTCAGCCGGATGGTTCCGCTCCTGCTGCTGACGGTGGTGTTTGCCGGACTGGTGATGATTCCCGCCTCAGTCATGTACGCCATTTCCGCAGCGCTTTCGCCGCTGGGAATTGTGCTGCAGGTGCTCAGCCTGCTGGCGGTCACCTTCCTGGCGCAGGCAGCTGCCTGTCTGCTTGGCTGGGGACTGCATCTGCTGCTGAATAAAATGAACAAATCCTTCGCGTCTCTTTTGTACATGGTGGTGTTTCTGGGCCTGTACTTCTGGATTTATTCCCAGGCGGGGAATATCATGAATTCCATGGCGGCGAACGGGGCTTCCATCGCCTCCGCGCTGGAAGCATGGGCGTGGCCGATCTGCGCGATGGGTCGCGGCTGCACCGGAGAAATCCTGTATTTTCTGATTTTTGCCGTGATCTGCGGAGCGCTGTTCGGCGTGGTGTATTACCTGCTTTCCCGGACGTTCCTGAAGTCCGCCACCTCCAGACGCAGCGCCCGCCGGAGAAAGCTGAACATGGCGGCGCAGAAAGCGGGAACCCCGGCCGGCGCCATCGTATTTAAGGAGTGGCGCCATTTCCTGGGCAGCCCCGTATACCTGACCAACACCGGCATCGGCATTCTGCTGACGGCGGTTCTGGCGGTGGCTGCCGTGATTTTCCGGCGCAAGGTTATGGAGCTTTTAGAACTCTATGCCGCTATGGGTCTGGCGCTGGATGGATATCTGCCGCTGATTATCTGTGCCCTGCTGGGCTTTATGGCGTCCATGATGTTTATTTCCGCGCCGTCCGTCTCGCTGGAAGGGAAGAACCTTTGGATTCTCAGATCCATGCCTGTTTCCTCAAAGCGGATTTTGCAGGCAAAGCTGCGCTTTCATATTCTGCTGACCACGCCGGTTACCACTGTGTCCGCCGCAGTCGTGGCGGTTGCCCTGGGCTGCGGTGCCCCGGAAACGGTGCTGTGCGCGCTGGTTTCGGGACTGTTCACGGTTCTGAACGGGATGCTGGGCATGGTCTGCGGCCTGCGTTGGGCGAAGCTGGACTGGCTCAGCGAGGCATATCCCTGTAAGCAGGGCGCGGCTGCGGTTATCACCATGTTTGCCTCGATGGGGGTTCCGCTGCTGCTGGCCGGGCTGTATTTCCTCCTGGCGCGGTTCCAGCTAACGGAGGCGGTTTTTATGGTGCTGTGCGCGCTGATTCTGGCAGCGGCCAGCTTTGGCCTTTACCGTGTGGTTGCCACCTGGGGTGTCCGCCGCTGGGAGAGCCTGCAATAGAATATCAATGCTGCCGCCGGGGATTTCCCCGGCGGTTCTATTTCGCCTGCCCGGGACATACCATGAAGTAAACCATGGCAGGAGCCGGATTCCTGCCGAAGGAGGAGGCTTGCTATGGAGAACATTTATCAGGATATCGCGGCCCGTACCGGTGGAAATGTGTACATCGGCGTGGTTGGGCCGGTCCGTACCGGAAAATCCACCCTTGTCAAGCGGATGATGGAACAGATGGTCATTCCCAACATCGAGGATCCCTACCGCCGGGAGCGGGCGCGGGATGAGCTGCCCCAGAGCGGCTCCGGCAAGACCATCATGACCTCCGAGCCGAAGTTCGTCCCGGAGGAGGCGGTGGAGATATCCCCGGACGGCACCACCAAGCTGCGGATTCGGATGATTGATTCCGTGGGCTATATGGTGGACGGGGCGGTGGGCGCGGAGGAGGACGGCCAGCCCAGAATGGTGACCACGCCATGGTTCGACCATGAAATTCCCATGACCGAGGCGGCGGAGCTGGGTACCCGGAAGGTGATGGAGGGGCACTGCTCCATCGGGCTGGTGGTGACCACCGACGGCTCCGTCACCGACATTCCCCGGGCGGATTATGTCGCGGCGGAACGGCGGGCGGTGGCAGATATGCAGGCAACGGGGAAACCCTTTCTGGTGGTGATCAACAGCCGGAACCCCTCATCCGACGCCGCCGCGGCGGTCAAACAGACGCTGAAGCAGGAATTTGGCGTCAATGCGGTGATCGCGGACTGCCAGACGCTGGACGCGGCCGGTATCGGCAATCTGCTGAAAGCGGTGCTTTTCAGCTTCCCCATGAAGGAACTGCGCATCTATATGCCCCGGTGGATGGATGCATTGGAAATGGATCACCCGGTCAAGGCATCGCTGTATCAGGCGCTGCTGCAGCGGGCGGAGGAGATCGGCAATCTGGGTATGGCGGAGGCCAGCCTGAGCCGGCTGAAGGAGCTGGAGCAGGTGCTGGATTTCTCTATCCGGAATGTGGATCTGGGTACCGGCACCGTGTCCTGCACGCTCAGCTTCCCGGAAGCCCTGTTTTATGAGATTCTCAGCGCAAAGGCGGGAATTGCAATCCGCAGCGATGCGCAGCTTCTGAAGCTGTTGAGCGAGCTGTCCCGGGTCAAAGAGGAGTACGACCGGATTTCCGACGCGCTCTCCGCCGTCCGGGCGACAGGCTACGGTGTGGTGATGCCCGCCGCCGGAGAAATGAAGCTGGAGCCGCCGGAGATCATCCGCAAGGGCGGTGCTTTCGGCGTGAAGCTGAAGGCCGGGGCACCCTCCATCCACATGATCCGGGTGGACGTGGACACGGAAATCAGCCCCATGGTGGGCGATGAAAAGCAGTCCCGGGATCTGATTGCCGGGCTGGACACGGAGGAGCCGGAAAAACTATGGCAGAGTCACATTTTCGGGAAATCCGTGTATGAGATGATTCAGGACGGCCTGACCGCCAAACTGGTGCAGATGCCGGATGAGGTGCGCGGCAAATTCCGGTCTACGCTCTGCCGGATTGTGAACGAGGGTGCTTCGGGATTGATTTGTCTGATCCTTTAGCTTGACAACGACGGCGGGTGTGCTAGAATAAAAGAAAAACGCAGGAGGTCTGCCGTATGAAGAAAAACGGAATTGCGTATATCTGGAAAGACCGGAAGCGCCGTCTGGGGCTGCCCCTCAGCTTCACCCGCTACGCCATGTCCGAGGATCGGCTCTTTGTTTCGGTAGGTTTTTTGAATATCAAGGATGAGGAGCTTCTGCTTTACCGGGTTCGGGATATCAACACCAGCCGGACACTGGGTCAGCGGATTTTCGGCGTGGGCACGGTGACGGTGATGTCCTCTGATAAGACCACCCCCAGTCTGCTGCTGAAAAACATCAAAAATCCCATGGAGGTCAAGGAACTGCTCCACAAGCAGGTGGAGGAGATGAAGATTCGCCGCCGCGTCCGGGTGGGTGAGATCATGACCACCAATGCCGATGCCCCCGGCGATGATGAAACGGATGACGATGATCTGGATGATGACAACTGAGCCTTGGAATCCCGCCGCGTACACGCGGCGGGATTTTGCGGCTTTATAAATTCTTAAGATTCCCGGTAAAATAAAGTGGGTGGATGCCTTTACCGGAATGGAGATTCGTGATAAAATAATCCATATTCTGATTTGACCGGGGGAGCACTATGAAACAATCCCAGAATCTGACAGCCAGGCCGAACAGCCTGGCGCTTGCCTTTGCGATACCGTGTGTCGGTATGCTTTTTGTGATGCTGGTCAGCCAGTATGAGCCGTTCGGCAAATACTCGATGCTGTATTCCGATATGTACCACCAGTATTATCCGTTCTTCGTGGCGTTTCGCAAGGCACTGCGCAGCGGCGATTCTCTGTTGTATAACTGGAGCGTCGGTCTGGGCATGGATTATCTGGGTCTGATTTCCTATTATCTGGCCTCGCCGCTGAATCTTTTGAGCGTTCTGGTGCCGGAAGGGTGGCTGCTGGAGTTCTTCTCCCTGCTGGTTCCCATCAAGCTGGGGCTGGCCGGTCTGTTCTTTGCCATTTTCCTGCAAAAGATGTTTGGGAAAAAGGAGATCTCCACGGCGGTTTTTGGCGCGTTTTACGCACTGTGTGCATGGGCGCTGGGGTATCAGTGGAACGTCATGTGGCTGGATACCTTTGCGCTGCTGCCGCTGGTGGCGCTGGGCACCGTGTCGCTGCTGCGGGACAACAGGTTTTTCCTGTATACCGTCACGCTCTTTCTGTCCATCTATTCCAATTATTATATCGGTTTTTTTACCTGCATCTTTGTTCTGCTGCTTTTTGCCTGCTATGAAATTTGCCGCTGGCGGGGGATCAGACGCTTTTTCTCGGATCTTTTCCGAATTGCCCTGTTTTCCCTGCTGGCCATCGGTATGACGGCAATTCTGGAGCTGCCCGCCCTTGCCGCGCTGCAGAATACCCAGTCCAGCGTCAACAAGTTTCCCACGGGTTTCAAGCTGAACATTGCCGACAAGAATACATGGATGGGACTGCTGGATGCCATGCGCCAGGTGGCGGGCAATATGGCGGGCGGCATCGAACCGACCTTCAAGGAAGGGCTCCCCAACCTGTACTGCGGCGTGGGTACCATGGTGCTGGCGTTCCTGTATCTGATGGCGAAGGACGTGAAGCTGCGGGACAAGCTGTGCTGCCTTGCCATGCTGGTGTTTTTTATCTTCAGCTTTATCATCCGCCAGCTTGACTATATCTGGCACGGCTTCCATTTCACCAACATGATTCCCTACCGCTTCAGTTTCCTGTACAGCTTTGTGGTACTCTACATGGCTTACCGGGCGTGGCTGCTGCGCTCCTGCTTCCGGCTGCGGCATATTCTTGCGGCTGCGGTGCTGAGCTTTGGTATCATGTCCTGCGCAAATAACGGGCTGGAATGGGTATTCCTTGTGTATAATCTGGGCTTTCTGGCTGCCTATATCGGTACGCTCATCGCCGGACAGCGAAGCGTCCGCCTTCCGAAGGACGCGGAGGAGGAACAGGTTCGCATGGCGGCGGAGACCTCCGCCCGCCGCCGCAGCGCCGCAAGCCGGGTTCTGCTGGGGGTGATGTGTCTGGAACTGATCGCCAATCTGGTGAATTTCGGCGTCCGGTTTTCCGGAACCAGTGTTTCCAACTATCCCCGGGGCACCACCTATACGGCTTCCGTGATCCGCTATATGAAAGAGCGGGAACGGAACAACCTGTTCTACCGGGCGGAAACCACCCATTCCCAAACCCTGAACGATGGAGCGCTGAACGGCTATAACGGCGTTTCCACCTTCACCAGCTCTGCCAATGTGAAGGTGACGGAATTTATGAAAGCGCTGGGCTACGGCGCGAAAAACACCTATAACCGCTACTGCTACGAGGAAGCCTCTCCGGTGTCAAACCTGTTTCTGGGGCTGAAATATATGATTGAGCGGGACGGCAAGGATAAAACCAGCGCCTATTTTGAGGAGATCAACCGCTTTGGAGACACGGTGCTGCTGGAAAACACCGCGTACCTGCCGCTGGGCTTTCTCGCGGAACCGGAGCTGGCTCAGGTGGATATGCAGGGGGGCAATACGGGCTTCCGCCTGCAGAACCAGCTTCTGTCGGCCGTCACGGGTATGGGGGAGGATGCATGGAAGCTGATGGACGGGCAGAGCCTGACCATTGAAGGCGTGGACGTCACCGTGACCGACCAGAATTCCAGCGGCTACTGCGCCTATCAGGATGGGCTCAGCGGCTCTACCGTGATCTATACCTATCAGGTGAATAGCGATGGCTTTTTCTGCGTGGATTTGAATATGCCCAAGCGGAACAGCATTTCCATCTGGAAAAACGGCGTGGAGCTGTACAGCGAGACCATGAGCCTGCCCCAGATGCTGGCGGTAGGTGATGTGTCGGTGGGCGATGTGGTTCAGGTGCGGGCCACCTGCAAGGCAGAGGAGAGCGGAACCATCACCGTCACCGCGGCCATCCTGAACGAGGAACGGATGCGGGCCTGCTATGAGGCATTGGCTGTCTCCACGCTGGAGCTGACCGATTTCTCCAACACCCGGGTTTCGGGCACCATCGACTGCAACCGGGACGGCCTGCTTTATACCTCCATTCCGCAGAACGGAAACTGGTCTGTGAAGGTGGACGGACAGGAGGCGGAGATTGTGCTGACGGGCGATGTGATGGTGGGTGTTATGCTGACGGCGGGCAGCCATCAGGTGGAGTTTATCTATCACAATGCGGCATTTTCCCTGGGATGGAAGATCAGTCTGGCCTGCGCCGCCGTATTTGCGATTCTGGCGTCTGTGTATTATCCGCCCCAAAGCAGACGCGGCAAATTTGAAGCAAAAAAGCAGGACAGGCGCTGACAAGTCCAGCCTGCTTTCCAGATGGGATGCATCCCGGGCGTATCTGGAGGAATGTGGAAAAGGATCATACTCTCCGGCAATTTCAATCTCCCGGATTTGTGCCATGCAGCACCGTCACAGCAGAGCATGATGATGTCCTCAGAATAGCGTTCAGATTTTTTCAGAAAGATATTCATGCACACGGTTCCGTTTATTGCCATGCCCTATTCTCAAAAAACAGCACACAGCTTGCTTTCGCTTCGCTGTGTGCTGTTATTGCAGAGGAAATGGATGTGTCACCTAACTGCCAACGAAGGGACACTGACCGGTCGGTGGATGTGTTTTTTCTCAATCAGATTGGAGCATCTGCATCAAAAATGGAAGCTCGGTTTCATACCGGACCCCATACCAGCCGCCGTTTCGTTGACGGAAGGTGTTTTCCGCGCAGCGGCAAGTGAAATCCGCCGCAATCCGCGCGGCGTCATACAGCGTCCTGCCGCCAGCCAACGCCCCCGTAAATGCAGCGGCAAACAGGTCTCCGGTTCCATGATAGCTTCCGTCCACCTTCCGGTGAAAATACGCGCGTACTTTCCCATCCGCATTGACTGCAACGCCGGTCTCCGCTGGGCTGCGGCCAACGCCCGTCATAACCACGTTTCTCCCGCCCAGGCGGTTCAGCAGCAACGCTGCCTCCCCTTCATCCATTGTCTCCCGGAGGGGCATCCCTGCCAGCATGGCGGCCTCGGTAGTGTTTGGAAGCATCACATCCGCCTGCCGGCAAAGCTCCATCATAGCGCCGGCATATTTTCCATCCAGCCCGGAATACAGCCTGCCATGATCCGCCATGGCAGGATCGGCAATCGTCATGCCGCCCGGCGCCAGAACTTCCCCAATCAAATCGGCACAGGCCTGAATTGCCCGGATGCTGCCCAGATACCCGGTGCAGATCACGTCAAAGCAGATTCCGGCGCTTCGCCAATGACGTCCGGCCTCCTCCATGAAATCCGCCAGATCCCGCCTGGCGGGTGTTCCGAACCCACCGGTATGGGTTGAAAGCACCGACGCGGGAAGAATGCTCACCGCATGACCGCAGGCAGCCAGCACCGGCAGCGCCACTGCCATGGAGCACTGCCCCACGCAGGAAATGTCCTGAACGGTCAGAATTCGGCGGTTGGTCATAGCGGCTCGTCCGTCTCATCGACCTGCACGTCCATATCCAGTCCCAGCTCCCGGGGCAGGAAACGGGGGCAAACATTTTCCGATGTCACAATCACGGACGCGGCAAGGTGAGCGCCGATTTCGCAGGCTTCCGCCAGATGTTTGCCGTAAGTCAGGCCGATGGCCGCGCCGGCACAGAAAGCGTCTCCGGCACCGGTGGTATCCTTCACATCCACCTTCCGTGCCGGACAGAAGCCCTTGTCCCCGTCCCGGCTGGCGTACACCGCGCCTTCGCCGCCCATTGTGACAATCATACTGGGAATCCGGGCGGCGCGAACCTTCTCCGCGATGATTTGAACCATCTCATCGGGCGTTTTGTCGGAATAGTCATTGGAAAACAGCATACCCGCCTCCTGCAGGTTGCAGACAAAGCAGGAAATGGACTGCAGAAAATCCCGGCGCTCCAACGCGATGCTCATATTGGCGACCACGGCATAGACCCGCTTGCCATATTTTTTTGCAAGCCTCAGCGCCCGCTTGACGATCTCCTTATCCATATCGATTTCAATGATAATACTATCCGCATTGGCAAAAATCTCATCGCCCTGCTGATCCAGAATATCCGCAATGGGCATCAGATCCGGACGTTTGGAGATGGATGCGCACACGTCACCATCGTTGTCAAAAACAGCCAACCAGGTGCCCATTCCATCACGGGTGGCGCGGATATAGTCCGTATTGACCTTGTGGCTTTTCATCTTCTGCAGAACGTCAAGCCCGGTTCCGCTCTGATCCACCAGACTGACAAAGGTCGGGCGAAGCTCCACATTGGCAATATCCTCCGCCACGTTCCGTCCCACGCCGCCATGAATCTGTTCCACTCTGCCCACATTTCTTCCTGTGGGGTTGAATGCCGCCTCAGGGTATCCCTTAATATCCACAAATACGGCGCCGATCACGACAATGCCCATTCTGCCGCCTCCTTTTTTCTGCTATTATAGCACAGTATCCCCATTTTTCAACTGGAAAAGGCTTTGATTCAGTTTCCATGCGTCCGGAATTGCGTTTGTTTGGAAATGCCCGCAGCAGATGATTCTCTGAGGCCCTCAGAAATCCTCCACACCGGTCAGAATCTCAACCAGCATTCTGGTGCATTTTTCCATATCCTCCACCGGGATATACTCAAACCGGCCGTGGTAATTCTCGCCGCCGGTGCACAGGTTCGGGCAGGGCAGTCCCTCATAGCTCAGCCGCGCGCCATCCGTGCCGCCCCGGATGGGCACCTCCTTCGGATCCATGCCGGCCCGCCTCATGGCAGCCTTCGCCCGCTCAACCACATACATACACGGCTCGATGCACTTTTTCATATTGAAATAGCTGTCGTGGATGGTCAATTCCACTGTCCCGTTTCCGTATTTGGCGTTCAGATAGGCCGCAGCGGCTTCCATGACAGCCTTTTTTTCCTCAAATTTCTCCATATCGTGGTCACGGATGATATAGCGCAGGGTGGACTGCTCCACGGCTCCCTCCATGTCCGTCAGGTGGATAAAGCCCTCATATGCTTCCGTGTATTCCGGCTTCTGGGCGGCGGGCAGCAGGCTCTGAAATTCCATGGCGATATACTGGGAATTGACCATCTTCCCCTTGGCGGAGCCGGGATGAATATTCAGGCCATGAAATACCGCTTTTGCCCCGGCTGCGTTGAAGTTCTCATATTCAATCTCCCCGATGGTTCCGCCGTCGGCGGTATAGGCGTAGTCCGCGCCGAAGCTCTTCACATCAAACCGATCGGCACCGCTGCCGATTTCCTCGTCGGGAGTAAAGCCGATCTTGAGCGTCGCATGATTGATGCGGGCTGCCATCAGATATTCGGCGGCCGCCATGATTTCCGCCACGCCCGCCTTGTCATCCGCGCCCAGCAGGGTGGTGCCGTCGGTGACGATCAGATGCTTGCCGTGGTGGTTTTTCAGGCTGGCATAGTCGGCTTCCCGCAGCCAGATGTTTTTTTCCGGATTCAGGCATACATCGCCGCCGTTGTACTCCACAATTTTCGCCTTGATATTGGCGCCGGAGGCGTCGGGAGAGGTATCCATATGGGCGATCAGGCCGATGGTGGGCAGCTTCGGATCCCCCGGAATGGTGCCGTAGACATAGCCGTTTTCGTCCATGCGGGCATCTTCAATGCCCATTTCCTTCATTTCCTCCACCAGCGCCGCAGCCAGCAGCTTTTGCTTTTCGGTAGAGGGGCAGGTTTCGGAGGCCTCGTCCGACTGGGTGTCAAAGGATACATAGCGCAGGAAGCGCTCGGTTACAGATGTCATACTCATTACTCCTTTCATGGAAAAGAGCCGCCGCATATGCGGCGGCTCGTCCGTTTGAATCAATTACTTCTTGGCGGCTTTGACCAGCTCGGCGGTATCCTGAGCAATCATCAGCTCTTCGTTGGTGGGAACAACCCAGACCTGAACCGCGGAATCGTCGGTGGAGATTTTGACTTCCTTGCCACGGCAGTTGTTCTTCTCGGGGTCAATCTTCACGCCCATGAAGCCGAGATATTCGCAGATGGCGGCGCGGGCTGCGGCATCGTTCTCACCCACACCGGCGGTGAAGGTCAGCACATCAATGCCGTTCAGCGCGGCGGTATAAGCGCCAACATATTTGGCAACCTCATAGTAGAACTTGTCCAGCGCCAGCTTGCAGTCCTCGTTGCCCGCATCGGCACCGGCACCCAGATCCCGGAAGTCGGAGGACACGCCGGACAGCGCCAGCACGCCGGACTTCTTGTTCAGCATGGTCAGGCAGTCATCCACGCTCATGCCGTACTTGTTGCAGATGAACTGCACCACACAGGGATCGATGTCACCGGAACGGGTGCCCATGGGAACACCGGCCAGCGGAGACAGACCCATGGAGGTATCCATGCACTTGCCGTCCTTGATGGCGCACAGAGAGGAACCGTTGCCCAGATGGCAGTTGACCATCTTGAATTCCTTCTTGCCCACCAGCTCGGCGGTACGGCGGGCCACATACTTGTGGGAGGTGCCATGGAAGCCATAACGGCGGATGTCGTCATGTTCGTAGTATTCCTTGGGAATGGCGTAACGGTAAGCCTTGGGGGGCATGGTCATGTGGAACGCGGTATCGAAGACGGCGACCTGCGGGGTGTTGGGCATGACGGACTGGCAGGCGCGGATGCCCATCAGGTTGGCGGGGTTGTGCAGGGGGCCAAGGGGAATGCACGCTTCAATGGCCTTGATGCAGGCATCATCGATAATGCAGGAGTCGGAGAACTTCATACCGCCGTGCAACACACGGTGACCAACCGCGTCAATCTCATCCACGGACTTGATGACGCCGTCCACCGGATCAACCAGAATGTCCAGCGTCGCCGCAATCGCCTCGGAATGGGTGGGCATGGGGATATCCTTGACCACCTTTTTGCCATTGGCGTTGTGGTTCAGGCGGCCGTCAATGCCGATGCGTTCGCACAGACCCTTGGCGGATACGACGCCGGTCTCGGGGTTCATCAGCTGGTACTTCAGGCTGGAAGATCCGGCGTTGATGATCAGAATGTTCATATTGGAATTGCCTCCTAAATAATAGAT
Organism: Clostridiales bacterium; assembly: GCA_022774865.1. Taxonomy (GTDB): domain Bacteria; phylum Bacillota; class Clostridia; order Oscillospirales; family Oscillospiraceae; genus Faecousia. Next base: position 7,881 of record JALFLH010000012.1, on the reverse strand, counting down.
ATTTCTTTTTTTCGTAATATGTGGTATGATAGCCATAGCTACATTTATTATATTTCATTTTTCCCAATTTCTCAACCCCCGAACGGAAAAAAATTGCAAAAGGAGGGCTTTGTTTGGATACGATTGGGATTATCTGCGAATACAATCCCTTTCACGCCGGTCACAAAAAGCAGATCGACACCATTCGGGCGCTCCGTGGGTGCGGAAGCGCCATCGTGTGTCTGATGAGCGGCAATTTTGTCCAGCGGGGCGCCCCGGCCATTCTGGATAAGACGCTGCGCGCCAGAGCCGCCCTGCGCTGCGGCGCGGATCTGGTACTGGAATTGCCAACGGAAATCGCGCTGTCTTCCGCTGAGGGATTCGCGTCCGGCGGCGTCAGCATTCTGAGCGGCCTCTGTGGGGAGCTGTGCTTCGGCACGGAAAACGCAGACACAGACGCGCTGATGGACACCGCCGAAGCACTGCTGGATTCCCGTTATCCGTCCCTTCTGAAACAGGCGCTTACATCGGGGATCTCCTTTCCCGCCGCCCGTCAGCAGGCGCTGGCGCAAATGGGACTGGACGCTACGTTTCTCACCAGCCCGAACACCATTCTGGCCGTGGAATACTGCAAGGCGATTCTGGCCCAGGGCAGCGCGATGAAGCCCCTGCCCATTCGCCGTCCGGGCAGCTATCACGATGAAACCCCCGATTTGAACAACCCCTCCGCCACTGCCGTTCGTCGCCTGATGCTGTCGGGATCGGACTGGAGAGCATATGTTCCCCCCGCCGCGCACGCCGTCTTTGAAGATGCCGCCCTGCATACCCTGTCCGCGGGCGAACGTGCCATGCTGGCCAGATTCCGGGCCATGACAGACGAAGAATTTGAAGCGCTTCCCTATGGCAGTGAAGGACTGTGGCGGAAATTCATGCACGCCTGCCGCAGGGAAGCAACCCTGGATGGCATCATCGCCGCCACCAAATCCAAGCGCTATACCCGTACCCGTATCGACCGGATGGCCATGTGCGCCTTTCTCGGGCTGACCCGGGAAGATCTGGCCGCACCTGCGCCCTATGTCAGAATTCTGGGCTTTAACGATGTGGGGCGCGCCGTGCTGAATCAGGCACGGAAAACCGGCAAATTCCGAAACGCCGGAGAAATGGATTCCGGCTCCTATGGAACCAGAGAACAGAAGTTCGGACGGCTCTACGGCTTGTTTGCCGTTGAGATGCCTGAACCACCGGATTCGGAAGAGAAGCGAAGAGTATATTTTCTTAAGGAGAAAGAGATATCATGTTCCCCAAACTCAAACCCGTCAACTGCATCGTCGCCTTTCTGAGCAGCGCCTTTCAGGCCTTCGGAATGTACAACATCCACGCCCTGTCCAGCGTCACGGAGGGCGGCGTTTTCGGCCTGACGCTGCTGCTGCATCACTGGCTGGGGATTTCCCCCGCCATATCCAGCTTTCTGCTGAACGCTGCCTGTTACCTGCTGGGCTGGAAAACCCTGGGCAAGGATTTCATCGGTTACTCCATCATTGCCGCCTGCGGGTATTCCATTGGCTATGCCGTCTGTGAATGCTTCCCGCCCCTGTGGCCGGGGATCGCGGATATGCCCCTCACCGCCTCCGTCGCCGGCGCCCTGTTCATCGGCATCGGCGCGGGGCTGTGCGTCCGCTCCGGCGGTGCCACCAGCGGCGACGACGCGCTGGCCATGAGCCTGACCCATCTGACCAAAATCGACATTCAATGGATTTATCTGGCCAGCGACCTGCTGGTTCTGACCCTTTCACTGAGCTACATTCCCTTCCGCCGGATCATCTATTCCCTGTTGACAGTGATCCTGTCGGGACAGATTATCGGTCTGATCCAGAAAATACCCGTTAAAAAAATATAGGAAACGAACGGCCCGCCGAACCGCTCTGCACAGAAAAGCGTCATTCCATTGACGCATTCTTCCGCTGACTGTTGAGCGCTTATTTTTCGTTGATCTTCTCTGCTGAATGTCCGATTCCAGGTGCTGTTTGTCAGACCGGTTCTATCCCCCCCCTTGTCCGCATATGGTAGGGACAAGGGGGGATCATGTTGCCCAAAAAGCTGCCCATTTTCTATTCCGCAATGCTGCTCACCGGTGTCAACCTGCTGCTGCGGTTTGCCGGCACGTCTTTTCAGGTATACCTGTCCGGCCGCATCGGCGCAGCCGGAATCGGGCTGCTGCAGTTGGTCATGTCTGTGGGAAATCTTTCCATGGTGGCAGGCATGGGCGGCATCCGCACCGCCACCATGTACCTGACCGCCGAGGAGTTGGGTCGGAACAGCGCAAAAAATGTCTTCTGGGTACTCTCCACCTGCTTTGTTTACAGTATTCTGTTCAGCGGCGCCGTGTCTGCCGGACTGTTCTATTTCGCGCCCCGGATCGCGGAAAGCTGGATCGGAGACAGCCGCACCGCATCTGCCCTGCGACTGTACGCCGCCTTCCTGCCCGTAACCTGTCTGTGCGGCGTCATGATCGGGTATTTCACCGCAGCCAACCGCATCGGCACGCTGGCGGCCGTCGAGGTGGCCGAGCAGTTCTGCTCCATGGCTCTGACGCTGGCAATCCTGACCCTTTGGTCGGGGAATGACCCGGCCAGAGCCTGCATGGCGGTGATTCTGGGCAGCAGTCTGGGCGGATGCCTGACGCTTTTGTGCCTGATGGTTCTGCGGTTGCGGGAACACGCCCCCCGCGGTGTTCCCATTCCCGTGCGCAGCCGCCTGCTTCGGGCAGCGGTTCCACTGGCGCTGGCAGACGATCTGAAATCCGGCATTAACACAGTGGAGAACCTGATGGTTCCCAAGCGGCTGGCGCTGAACCCCAAAGTCGGAAGCCCGCTGGCGGCCTTCGGTCTGGTCAGCGGCATGGTATTCCCGGTGATGATGTTTCCCGCCGCCATTCTGTTCGGCCTGACCGAATTGCTGATTCCCGAACTGGCACGGTGCAATGCCGCCGGGAGCAAAGCGAGGATTGACTATCTTGTCCGGAAAAGTCTCCACGTGGCGCTGATTTACGGAATCACCTTCTGCGGCCTGCTGATTTTGCTGTCGGACACGCTGTGCCTGACCCTGTATGGCCGGGCGGACGCTGCCCGGTATCTGCGGTGGTATTCCCCGCTGGTTCCAATGCTCTACTGCGACGCCATTACCGATGCCATGACCAAGGGGCTGGGGCAGCAGAAAATCTGCGTCCGCTACAACATTCTGACATCCTTTCTGGATGTGGTTTTTTTATACATCCTTCTGCCGCGGTATGGCATGGAAGGGTATTTTGCCAGCTTTCTGGTGACTCATGTGCTGAATTTCGGCCTGAGCCTGAACCGGCTGATGAAAATCACCGGAATTCGGATTCCCGTCCGGGTTCCTGCCTGCTCCGCCGTGGCAATGCTGTTTGCCGTCTGGACCGTCTCTCATCTGCGGGGCGCAGCCGCCAGAAGTGCAGCCTATCTGCTGGTACTCGGCAGCCTTCTCTTTTTGCTCGGCGTACTGAAGCGGAGAGATGTCATCTGGGTTAAAGGTCTGCTGCGCAAAAAAGACCCCACCGCACGGTGAGGTCTTTGAAGAATCAGATTAAAGCGCTTTGAGAACTTCCAGCAGGAATTTCCAGGTGCGTTCGGTAGAGGCAATGTCCAGCTTTTCCCGGCTGGTGTGGATGTCATGCATCTGGGGCCCGAAGGAAACGCAGTCCAGTCCGGGCAGCTTTTCACCCAGCAGCCCACATTCCAGACCGGCATGAATCGCCAGAACCTCCGGCTCCTTGCCGAACATATTGCGATAGGTCTGAACCATCACATCCCGCAGATGGGAATCTTCTTTATACTCCCATGCGGGATATTCGCCGTTCTGCGTATAGGATGCATCGTAGAAAGCTGCCAGCTCCTTCAGCTTATCCAGCAGCGCTTCCTTCTCCTGATTCACGGAGCTGCGCACGGAGAAGGTCAGATTCATGGCGTTGCCCAGCTTGGCAATACCCAGATTCAGACTGGTTTCCACCAGACCGGGAATCTTGTCGCTCATGGCCTGCACACCATTGGGGACGGCGCAGAGCAGACCGATCACCTTGGCTGTCGCTTCGGAGGTCAGGGCATTGCCGCCCAGCGCATCCACGTCAAATGCCTGAACCGTGGCGTCCGGCTCATCGTACTTCTCCCGGATCTCTGCCTGCAGCGTGTCGGCGATCTCATTGATCCGCTCCAGCTTAATGCCCATAGCCACCAGTGTAGCCTGGCAGGAACGAGGAATGGCGTTGTCCTTGGTACCGCCGGAGAAAGAGGTCAGGCACAGAGGCATGACAGCCTGAATCCGGCTCATGAATTCGCCCATGACCTTGTTGGCGTTGGCACGGTTTTTATGAATCTCCGCGCCGGAATGGCCGCCCTGCAGGCCATCCACTACCAGCCGGACGCAGGGGCCGTAGACGGCTTTCCGCTCCGCTGGCAGGGAGATGCAGGCATGGCACCCACCGGCGCAGGAAACGGTGAAGATTCCCTCGTCCTCGGAATCCAGATTCAGCAGCATCCGGCCATTGAGCATGGACAGGTCAATCACATTCGCGCCCAGCATTCCGATTTCCTCATCCACCGTAATTACCACTTCCAGCGGCGGATGGGCAATGGTAGGATCATCCAGCAGCGCCAGCGCGTAGGCAACGGCAATTCCGTCGTCACCGCCCAGCGTGGTTCCGTTGGCATATACATATTGATTGTCGTGGGTCACATCCAGACCTTCTGTCGCCATATCCAGTGTGCAGGACGGCTCCTTCTCGCAGACCATGTCCATATGGCCCTGCAGGATCACCGTGGCATGGTTCTCCATACCGCAGGTGCCATTCTGAAAAATGACCACATTATTCGCTTCGTCCTGAATATATCGTAAACCCCGCTCTTGTGCGAAATCAACCAGATAATCACTGATTGCCTTGGTGTTCTTGGAGCCATGGGGAATGGAACAAATCTTTTCAAAAAAACCAAACACATTGGCAGGCTCCAGTCCAGCAAGCTTGACAGCTTCCATTTGAAACACTCCTTATTTTGAATTTCGGCCTCATTTTATCACAGCGGTTATGAAAAGTCTACCAGACAAATAAACAAAGACCACAGGTAAAACCTGTGGTCTTATGTCTTAATTGTCAAGGGATCAGGCTCAGAGCCAGCGTCAGCAGAATCCACGCCAGCGCAATCCACTTTGTGGAAGAAGCCAGCTTCTTATCCAGACCCATATTCTTGCCCTTGCTCAGGTAGGTCTCAGAACCGCCTGAAATCGCACCGGACAGGCCGGCTTCCTTGCCGGACTGCAGCAGCACAACCACGATCAGAGCCAGGCTGGCAATAACCTCCAGAACTGTCAGAATAATCTCCACCATCTTGATAACCTCCCTCCGCTTTTCAGGCGGCGGCCGCTTCTCGGCGGGCGCAAACCAGTAATTCCTCGCAAATATGCGGATTCACAACAGCCGGATTATTATAGCACGTCTTTTCAAAAAGATCAAGTATCAATCGATATTATTTTACTTTTATTTTTGAACCCAGTTTCCGGTGGCCAGACAGTTCAGGTAACTCTCAATAAAGGGGTCCAGCGCACCGTCCATTACCGCGTTCACATTGGATGTTTCACAGCCGGTGCGGGTATCCTTCACCAGCGTGTAGGGCATAAAGACGTAGTTACGGATCTGGCTGCCCCATTCGATTTTCTGCTGGACGCCCTTGATATCCGAAATCTTGTCCAGATGCTCCCGCTCCTTGATCTCCACCAGTTTGCTGCGCAGCATACGCAGGCAGGTCTCCTTATTCTGGAACTGGCTGCGTTCCGTCTGGCAGGAAACCACAATTCCGGTTGCCTTGTGGATCAGACGGACAGCGGAGGAAGTCTTGTTGATGTGCTGGCCGCCGGCGCCGGAGGAACGGTAGACCTGCATTTCATAGTCCTCCGGGCGGATTTCCACGTCCTGACTGTCGTCCTCGATGTCCGGGATGACCTCAACGGCTGAGAAAGAAGTCTGCCGGCGGGCATTGGCGTCGAAGGGAGAAACCCGAACCAGACGGTGCACACCATTTTCACCCTTCAGAAATCCGTAGGCATTTTCTCCCTCAATCAGAATGGACGCCGATTTCACCCCAGCCTCGTCTCCCTCCTGATAGTCCATGATTTTGTAGGTAAAGCCATGGCGCTCAGCCCAGCGAGTGTACATCCGATAGAGCATCTGGCACCAATCCTGCGCCTCGGTGCCGCCAGCGCCCGCCTGAAAGCTCATCAGGGCGTTGTTTTTGTCGTAATGTCCAGTGAGGAGCGTCTCAAGACGGCAGGTCTCCATCTGCTCAGTCAGCTTATTGTAACCTTCCTTCAGTTCCTCCAGCATGGAGTCATCATCTTCCTCGGCGGCCATCTCGCAGATGGTCATCATGTCGTCCCAACTGGCGCACATACTTTCGTATTTTTCAATTTTCGACTCCGTAATTTTCGCCTTCACCACGATCTTCTGGCTCTTCTCCGGGTCATCCCAGAATCCGGGAGCCTCCTGCATCGCGTGATAGCGCTCCAGCTCGTTGCGAAGGCCCTGCAGATTCAGGGAATCCGCCAATCCGTCCAGCGCGGGCTTACAGTCGTTGAGCTTCTGTTTGTAAGCGTCAAATTCAATATTCATAGCCATACTCTCATTTCGTCAAAATTCCATAGTTTGGATTATTATATCCGATTCTGCCTGTTCTGTAAAGGGGGAAATTCTGTTTTTTCATCTTCGGCCGAAAAAACCATATAGTTCTTGACAGTCGGATGAAAAATGGGTAAAATGTCTAAGATGTCTCCGTAGCTCAGCAGGATAGAGCATCCGCCTTCTAAGAAAAAGGGCGAGCACGAGTCTGCTGAAAAACAGTAATTCTGTTGTGAGTTCAAATCGTCTTGAGAAATGGCTCCCGACGCGACAGTAGATCGACAGCAACAAACCATGGATTATCCCTTCTTCTGAGAGGATATTATCCAAAACCAAAAATACAATATATGGTGTTAAACCGCGTGAAATCGCGGGTTTTAATACAATAGGTCCGTATAGCTCAGTTGGATAGAGCGACTGCCTCCTAAGGTTACGTTACAACGCTCACCTTGGAAAAACCTAAGTTGGGAGCTGAGTCCGATAATTACGGAGGCTGACAAAAAAATTAAATACGTCCCAATAGCTCAGTTGGATAGAGCACACGCCTCCTAAGCGTGGGGTCGGAGGTTCAAGTCCTCTTTGGGACGCCAGCTAACAACGCCGAAAGCCTTTGTTTTCAAGGGTTTTCGGCTTTTTTTAACAAATTCCAGTGTGATTGCTGAGACGAAATAATGTTTTCAAATTTTACTTCAAATTCTGATTTTTGACAAGCCCTAAAAAATCGAACTGCTGTGATAAGAAAAAAATTTCTGCTAATTATTAGCAGAAAAAGGGCCGTTTTTGCTAATGAAAATGCGCTTCCAGCTAATTAGGCGAAAAAACGTGCTAAAAACCTTGCTAATTCAAAAGGCGGATGTTCCGAGTGCTAAGCCGTTATAAGAAATAAAATTGAATACTACCATGTACATAGAGCGTCTATTTGCCCCTGTATCGGGGATGGATAGACGCTCTTTTTTTATGCCCAAAATTCATGGGTAAATCTGAAAGATTGGAGGTTTGATTTTTGAGTAAAATCGTCTATTCCCCAGACAAGCCAAACGACTGCCGCTACTGTCATTTTTGGAAAAACAATAAAACGGGCTGCTGTCTGGGCGAAGAAAATTGTTACTACTTAATCTCCGTATCCCCAAAGCCGAAGTCGGAATGTGAAGGTTGTCCTTATGGGCGGGATCATCCCTGCATCGGCTGGTGTACCAGGAAGATTATGAAGGAAGTGGGGGTGC
>JALFLH010000019.1 GCA_022774865.1 Clostridiales bacterium | reverse complement strand
ATTGCGATGAGGGTCCACCTGTTCCCATCCCGAACACAGAAGTTAAGCTCATCTGCGCCGACAATACTTGGCGGGTGACTGCCCGGGAAGATAGGTAATGCCAACATAGAACCGGTAAGCTTTCGCTTGCCGGTTTTCTTTATGCATCTTTATGCATCTGCTGAATAGATTGCGCTATATTTGTTTTGAATTCCTCGAGAGGCTTTCCGTACCCCCCGGCAGCCATTTTGAGGGAGATCTCGCCGTGTGATCAAATGCTCCGCATTGTTTCACATCCCGTCCTGATTCCAGAAGCATAAATTTATCCTCCGTATGCTGGGCATACGGAGGATTTTTTGACTCAGTTCAAATATCCTGGTTCAAAGGCGATGCCTCGCTCTTCCATCCATTGGATCGTATTCTGACAGGATGAGAATACCGAGATGTTCACAGAACGAAAACGTTCTTCGGATACGCCGTATTCAAACCAGATATTGGCGACATATTCGTCATTGGTGTGATAGCCCCAGTTTTGAGCCAGATTACCGGCCTTGCAGTCTGCTGCCAGCGCGTTTAACAGGCTAACCTTATCCGCATAGCCTTCTACGTAAGCATCGGTTCCATTAATTTGCATATAGCTGATTGTTCGCGCCAGGTCGCTTAAGTAATCCTCCGGAACACCGAGAACGCACTCCACGCGTGTGAAGAATTCCTTCATTACCTGCCCCGCGCGGGAATCCGTCGCAATGGAATAGTACCGGCTCATGGTAGATCCGTTTGTAAGCGTATAAGTCAGTTCAATTTCTACATAGCTGTAATATGGCTCCGAGCTGAGCAGATACTGGGATTGGGGCACCTGCTGCGCTGCTCCGCTGATGGCGTCCCGGTGTACATCCAGAATTTTCTGAATGTCCGCATCCGTATTCAGGATCAGAGCATCAGGCTCTCCATAGGAGGATTGAATTGTTACGGATTTTATCTCCGTAAGTTGGGGAATTCGCCGGGAGATGCCTAACGCGTCCAGCGCAGTGAGCGCCAGACTCAGCGCAACCACGGCTGCAAGCACAGCAAGCCACGCAAAAGCCTTCGGCTGGAACACCCGCAGCGACCGCTTCAGCAGCATCCGCCCTGTGAAGAAGCCCACGGCCAATCCCAACGCCAGGAAGCAGTAGTCCCCGCCCTTGCCCCAACTTCCGAACAGATCGGAGAAGATCTGGAAGAATGCGCCCACTGTCAGGGAAAACAGCACCAGAAAGACCGGTTCCAGAACGGGAACCGCCATAAAATCCCCGGCGCATTCCAGCTTCCTCCGCAGATATAGAAGCAAGGCAATTCCGAGCAGAACCACACCCAGAACGGCGCAGACAGCCAGATAGCCCCAACCTTCGCCCATGATGATCTGCTGGATGGCCGGCTGATCCATATTTGTTGCGCGTAAAGCCAGAACATCCACAAGATCATTGCTGGATGTCATATCGTAAACCGGACACCAGTTCAAAAACGGCTCCGACGGGATTCGCACACCGGTGAGCAGCGGCTCAAACAGGGAGTACGCAAACCAGTAAACCAGAAGCGACAGGAAATTCGCCAACGCGTAAACCAGAACCATGGCAAAGCGGTTGCCCACGCACAGGGCGCTGCATACCGCAAGACCAAAGAAGAACAGGTATTGCAGCGACGCTGCCAGCAGCCACCACAGAGCCACACTCCAGCCCGCGCCCAGCATGGTCATGGTAATCAGGCTGACCAGCAGGTTGGGGATCAGCGCAAAGGCCAGACCGGATGTCACGTGGGTCAAAAACCAGCATTCCCGGCGCAATGGCATGGCATGCAGGGCGTTGCACAGCCGGGCGTTATACAGGTCACCGAACAGCAATTGGGCGTTCAGCAGGGCGTAGCCCATGGCAAGCACTGCTGTCGGCCCCAACAGGGGCGCAAGATTGGAGGCTCGCCAGTAGTCTCCCTTTTCCGACAGGACAGCGGTCATCATCAGCAGAAGAAACAGGGTATACAGCGCCCACACCGGGGCAAACCGCGTTGCATCCTTTTTGAAGGCCGTGGGATTAAAGAATGATGTTCTTAACTTCATAGTTCACACCTCCCAGTTCATAGATGAAGATTTCTTCCAGCGACAGGGGCAGCACATCAAAATAGGCGGGACTGGACGCGGCTACCGTCTCGCTGACAGCTTCGGCCGTTCCCCGGATGATGTAGGTGCCCAGCCGTCCGGAATGGCTCTCGTGGAGAATTTCCAGGCCTTCCGGGGGCTGACCGACCAACTGCAGCTTCACGGTATTGCCCTGCATATCGGCCAGACTCTTCTCCAGCAGCATTTTTCCGTGATCCATGATGCCCACGTGGTCGCAGATATCCTCCAGCTCCCGGAGGTTGTGGGAGGAAATCAGGACTGTGGTGCCGTGCTCGGCAACGTCCGCCAGAATCAGACTCCATACCTGCCGGCGCATGACAGGGTCCAGGCCGTCCACCGGCTCATCCAGAATCAGCACCTCCGGCCGGCAGCAGATGGCCAGGTGGAAAGCCGCCTGCTTCTGCATTCCCTTGGAAAAGCGCCGGATGGGGCTTTTCTTCGGAAGCTGGAACACTTCGTAGAGCCGTTCAAACAGCGCATTGTCAAACTGCTGGTAGATGCCCCGGTAGTAGCGCCGCATATCTTCCAGCGAGGCGGACGGAAAATAGAAAATATCATCGGGAATATAGCCGATGCGCCCCTTCGCCGCGGGGTTTTCATAAATGGGCTGGCCGTCCAGCGTGATTTCGCCGCAGTCCGGACGGTAGACCCCGGTCAGATGGCGGATGGCCGTGGATTTTCCCGCGCCGTTGGGGCCAACCAGACCGTATACCGTTCCGGTGGGAACGGTCATATTCAGACCCTCCAGCGCGTGAAAGCTGCCGAAGGTTTTGGTTACGTTTTTCATCTCAAGCATAGTCGTTTCCCTCCTTTTGAAGCCGCTCGATCAGTTCCGAGCGATGGACGCCGTAGGACAGCAGATTGGTGACCGCCAGATCAAAGGCGCTCAGCAATTTGTTCTTTTCGTCCTGGGCGGATTGAGGCACGCCGCAGACAAAGCAACCCTTTCCGGGGACGGTGGCAATCCATCCTTCCGCCTCCAACTGACGGTAGGAGCGCTGGATGGTATTGGGGTTGATGGAAAGCTGTACCGCAAGCTCCCGGACGCTGGGCAGCTTTTCGCCGGGAGACAGAATTCCGGCTTCAATCTGTTCCCGGTAGCCGTCCACAATCTGCGTGTAAATGGGTCGGGCATCCCGATAGTCAAGGTGTACCATATCATCCCTCCTGCTTGTACTAATTGTACTAGTACAGTTATGATAACAGTTCATACAGTATTTGTCAAGGGTATAAAAAGAGCGGTTGCCGGAAGCAACCGCTCCATTGATCAGATTGTCCGCGTCCAAAGGGTCACCAACAGGCTCGGCACCATCCAGATGAGCTGGTAGAGCAGCACGTGGACGGGGGTCAGCAGGTCGGACGCGCCCAGAATCGCCAGCGCCGCCATGATCAGAATGCCCAGAACGCCGCTGATAATCTGAATAATCAGCCCCAGCTTGCACGCGGTTTGAAGGGCGCGCGCGCCGGTGATGGCATAGGCCGCGGGGGCAAGCCCCTCCTGCGTGGTCAGTGCCAGCGCAGGGGCATTCTCATCCGCTTTCTTTTCAGCCAGCGCGTCCCGTTCAGCCCGGGGCGGGAATGCCATGCGGCGGGTGTTGACACCGAATTTTTCCCTCAGAAAGCCGTCGGTGAGCATAAAATCCCGGGCAATGACCACGGGCGTTACCCGGCGTCCGGTGCACAACGCCGCCAGCCCCATGGCGGAGAACTTAGTCCGGGTGTAAGTGATGGCAAACAGGCCGGAAAGCTCACCGTCGATGGAAACATAGACGGCCTGTCTGACCATCACGCCCTCCGGGATTTCCACGCCCATTTCCTTCAGAAAATCCAGTGAACCCATTAGCACCGGCTCTGCGCAGATTTCGCCGCCGATGCCGCCGTTTCCGTAGTGCTGCAGGTTACCGGCCTCATAGCGGACACCGCTTCGGCTGGCAAGAAGCTGGTCGAATACGGGCGCCAATCCGCCTCCGTTGGCGTGCATCAGTGCTGCGGCGTAGGAAATGGTTTCCTCCGGGTCCCGCGCGCCATAAAATTTCACGCCGTTCATCTTCAGGGTTCCGGCAGGGAACAGATCCCCGTCGTTCAGCGGGAACACGCCTTTGGAGCAAAGCCCCCGGACGCCCTGCCAGCCGCACAGCACCGTGCCCAATGAATGGAGCCTGCGCTCCAGAACCGCCATGGGGCGGGTCATGGCGATGAAGCTGGCTGCGGGCACCGCTGCCAGCAGCGTGGTGCTCAGCACCTGTACGCCCATGGAGACGGAGTGGAGCACGGCAGCCAGAACCGCCACCGCCACGCTGGCAAACAGGGCAATCAGCGCCAGCAGGTTCTGCGCCTTTTCGGGGGCGGATTGCTCCTCCGCGTGATCCATGAAGTCCGCGACCTTCCCCTCGCCCCGGAGAAAGCCGGACTTGCCGTCATCATAATCCGGAGAAAGCACCACGCTGTCCAGTCTGGAGGCCTTTCGCATGGTGTCCATCTGCCCCATTTCGGTGACGCGCCGGTGATAGGTTGCCCACAGTGACATGGCCACTTCCAGTGTGAACGCGGCGCAGATGGGAATCCGCTGCGCAATCAGACAGAGAATTCCATCCGCAAAGCACGCGGCAAAGGTCACGGTCAGCAGCGTATTCATGGTAAATTTTCCGTGGAAGAGGTCGGAGATGCCCTCCATCATCTGGTAGCTGCCCAGCAGGCCGCCCAGCAGCATGGCCAGCACCTGGCAGAACACAGTCAGCCGCAGCCGCTGCTCCGGGATCAGGCCGGCCTGATAGACCACGGCGCAGACGCCGGAGCCCAGCACCACCAGCAGGCACAGGACAATGGCAATCTGTAGCTTGCCCACGCCGATTTCTGTCAGTTCATAGTACCGCTTCTCAGGGCCGGCGATCAGTTGGCGCTTCAGCTCCTGAAGGCGGGAGTGGGGACGGAAGGGAATCGGGGGCGGAAGCGTATCCTCCGTGGCGTCGAATTCCTCGTCTTCCAGTTTTTCCGCCGGGACAGAAGGCGCCCCCTCCGCATCGGGAATTTGGGACAGATCGTCCAGCCGAACCGTGTCAGCCGGCGCGGGAGACGGTGGGACATCGTCCGCCTGCGTTTCCGGGAGATCGGAAACTTCCTCCGTATCCATAGCGGAGTCGTCTGCCTGCTCCGGTATTTCGATCGCATCCGCAGGCATATCGTCGTCCACCGCAGAATCCGCGTCGGATCGGGTTATGCTGACGGCTTCCAGTTCCTCCAGCGTCAAAACTTCATCCGCCGGGCCGGATGCGTCCTTCTCATCGGGTGCCTGGGCAAAAAGCTGTTCCAGTCCCGGGATTCCCCGCCGGGCTGTCTCCTCCTCGTCCCGGGTGGGCTCGCTGTCGGAATGCTCGCCGAATTCCCTGAGAATATCTTCCAGATTCAGCTCGTCAAAGGGCTGTTCGTTTTCGTTCATGCTATTTCCTCCCGGGGCTCAGCCCAGCCGCTGGCGCACTGCCTCATAGAGCAGAATGGACGCGGCGGCGGACGCGTTCAGCGATGAGATCCGTCCCGCCATGGGAATGTGTACCATCACATCGCAGTTCTTGCGGACAAGCTGGCTCATACCGTCCCCTTCGCTGCCAATGACGATGGCCGCAGGGCCGGTCAGATCCGCCTGATACATGGGGATGGAGCCTTCGGCTGCTGTGCCGAAAACCCAGACGCCCTTTTCCTTCAGTGCGGCAATGGCCTGGTTGATATTGGTCACCCGGGCGACCTTCATATACTCCACCGCGCCGGCGGAAGCCTTGGCCACAGTGGCGGTCAGTCCCACGCTGCGGCGCTTGGGGATGATAACGCCATGGGCGCCGGCGCACTCGGCGCTGCGGATGATGGCGCCCAGATTGTGGGGATCTGACAGCTCATCGCAGATGACGATCAGCGGAGCCTGTCCACGGGCGGCAGCTTCTTCCAGAATGTCGTCAATGGTGGCATATGCGTGGGCGGCGGCCAGCGCGATTACGCCCTGATGGGCATGGGTGGTGGACATGGCGTCCAGCTTTCGGCGATCCACCGGTACAATCACCGCGCCGGCCTCCTTTGCCTCAGCGGCCAGCCGCTGCAGCGCGCGGTCGGTGTCGCCGTCGGCAATGAAAACTTTATCAATGGTACGCCCGCTTTTCAGAGCTTCCGTCAGGGCGTTGCGTCCCTCAAGCTGCCCCTCCGTTTCCGTAATCGGGGGATTGGAAAAGCCGTTCCGGCCAGTTCCGGCGGGGCGGCGTCTGTCATTCATCGCATTCAACTCCGTTTCCTGGTTCCGGGGGAATGCCTGCTTCCCCCGCAAAGAAACCACAATATAGACTATTATATCAGAATTCCCCGAAAATGTACACCTTTATTTTTGGCTCCACCTCCGGTTGAAGAATTTCATTTGGATTTCATCGGGTAGTTGATTGCTTTTTAATCGGGTTCGTGCTAAGATAGCATCATTATCAGGAAAAGGAGCTGCCAGCATGATTTCCAGAGAAATTTGCCAACGGGTTCTCCAAAAAGCGGTTTCCACCGGCGCGGACTACGCCGAGATCTTCGCGGAGAATACCGTCAACCACGTCATCAATATGATTGCGGACAAGGTTGATTCCATCAACGACGCTGTGATCGCCGGCGCCGCCGTGCGGGTTTACAAGGGGCTTCGCAGCGTCATGGCCTCCACCGTGGACATGAGCGAGGCGGGACTCCTGCGCTGTGCCGAGTCCGCCGCCGAGGCGCTGGGACAGGGCGAAGCCCAGATCGACATTGTCCTGCAGGAGCGCCTGTTTGGGGATATTCACCCGGTAAAAATTGTCCCTTCCTCTGTGCCCAATCAGGCAAAGGTTGCCATCCTGAAGGAGGGCTACTTTGCCGCCAGAGAATATGATTCCGCTGTTAAGCAGGTCACCGGCGGCCTGCTGGATGTGGATCACAACATCCTCATTGCCAATTCGGAGGGGCTGTATACCCAGGATCGCCAGATCCGTACCCGTATGTTCATCTCCGCCGTGGCGGAGATGAACGGCGAAACCCAGACCGGAAGCTGTGCGCCGGGACGCCGCATGGGTCTGGAGATGTTCAACACCATCGATCCCAAAAACGTGGGCATCCACGCGGCCAGACAGGCCGTGACCATGGCCGGGGCGGGCTACTGCCCGGCGGGCGTCATGCCGGTGGCCATTGAAAATGGGTTTGGCGGCGTGATTTTCCACGAGGCCTGCGGCCACTCCCTGGAGGCGACTTCCGTCGCTTTGGGTCAGAGCCAGTTTACGGGCAAGCTGGGGCAGAAGATTGCCAACGAGAAGGTGACCGCCATCGACGACGGCACCATCCCCGGCGCCTGGGGCTCCATCAACATCGACGACGAGGGCACCCCCGCCCAGCGCAAGGTGCTGATTGAAAACGGCGTACTGAAGTCCTACATGATCGACAAGTTTAACGGGCGCCGGATGGGAATGGCCTCCACCGGCTCCTCCCGCCGCCAGAGCTATCGCTTCACCCCCACCTCCCGGATGACCAATACCTACATCGCGCCGGGGCAGGACAAGGATGCGGATATCATCGCCTCCATTGCGTACGGCCTGTACGCCAAGGAGATGGGCGGCGGCTCCGTCAACCCGATTACCGGCGAATTCAACTTCGCGGTCAACGAGGGCTACCTGATCCGCAACGGAAAGATCTGCGAGCCCGTCCGGGGAGCCAGTCTGGTGGGCAAGGGCAGCGAGATCATTCAGAACATCGACATGGTGGGCGCGAATCTGGACATGGGGCAGGGTATGTGCGGCTCCTCCAGCGGCTCCGTTCCCACCAATGTGGGCCAGCCCCTGATCCGGGTGTCCAGCATTACTGTGGGCGGCAGATAAGGAGGAATTGCCATGAATTTCAGTGAATTTAAGGATGCCGTCATTTCCGCGTGCGGCGACGCCGGTATTACGGAATACGAGCTTTACTATCAGGCGGGGGAGAGCACCAGCGTGGAGGCGTTCCAGCACGATGTCAACGAGTTTGCCGCTTCCCGGGACGGCGGTGTCTGCCTGCGCTGCATCGTGAACGGCAAGATGGGCTATGCCTCCACTGAGGCACTCTCCGCCGAAGAAGCCCGCGCGCTGGTTGCCAGAGCCGCCGATAACGCCTCCGTTCTGGAAGCGGAGGAGCAGGTTTTTCTGGGCGAGGGCGGACAGAAGTATGAGCCGCTGCGGCTCCAGCCCTACGCCCTGCCCTCCACCGAGGAATTGATCGCCAAGGTGCTGGAAACCCAGGAGAAGATCTATGCCGCCGACCCCGCCGTCGTCGATGGCTGCCAGACTCAGGGCATTGCCGAGTGCAACGAGATTGCCATTTTCAACTCCAAGGGGCTGGATCTGCACTACGAGAATAACGCGGCCGGTCTGATTGCCGTGGGCGTCGTCTCCGACGGCAAGGAAATGTCCAACGATTTTCAGATCAAGCTGGGTGAGCTGTCTCAAATTGATACCGGCGCGCTGGTCAGAAAGGCGGTGGACAGCGCCAAGCTGAAGCTGGGCGGCGAAGTGGCTCCCACGGGTCAGTATCCCGTGGTGTTCAGCCCAGAGGCCATGAGCGACCTGCTGCAGACCTACGCTTCTGTTTTCTCCTCCGAAGCCGCGCAAAAGGGCTTGTCCCGTTTGGCAGGTCAGGAGGGAGAACTGGTGGCATCCGGTATTGTCACGCTGGTGGACGATCCGTTCCATCCCGAAAATCCCATGCCCATCCACTTTGACGCCGAGGGCAGCCCCACCCGCAGGAAGAACATCATAGAAAACGGCCGCCTGAATACGCTGCTGTACAACCTGAAAACGGCCGCCGTGGCCGGAAAGAAAACCACCGGCAATGCGTCCAAATCGGGCTACACCGCGCCCGTGGCTGTTCAGCCTTTCACCATGTATCTGGAAAACGGCAGCCTGACCGAGGAGGAGCTGTTGGAAAAGGCGGGCAGCGGCGTGTATATCCACTCCCTGGACGGCCTGCACGCCGGCGCCAACCCCGTATCCGGTGACTTTTCCCTGCAAAGCGCCGGCTTCATGATCCGCGGCGGAAAAAAGGCGGAGTACGTCAAGTCCTTCACCGTGGCGGGCAATTTCTACACCCTGCTGAAAAACATCACGGCAGTGGCGAACAACTGCCATTTGCCCATGGCCATGGGCATGACCGCCTTCGGCTCCCCCAGCGTGCTGGTGGAGGGTCTCTCCATCGCGGGCAAATAAAATCATCCCCACAACGCGAATCGGGCGCTCAAACGAGCGCCCGATGTTTTTTGCTGTGTTACACCTTCGCCTTTTTCCGGCTGCCCCGGACGACGACATAGACCATCATGCATACCGTGATCACATAGGGGATCATGGAGGTCAGGTTGGCGCTGATATTGTATTCCTGCAGCCGGTAGCCCAGGGCGTCAAAGAAGCCGAACATCAGCGCCGCCAGATATGCTTTCACCGGGTTCGCTCCGCCGAAAATCACACAGGCGAAAGCCACATACCCCCGGGAATTGCTCATGCCCTCGGAGAACATGGTCACATTGCCCAGTGCGAGCTGCGCACCCGCCAGACCGCAGAACGCGCCGCATAGGGTGGAGGACAGCCACTTCATCCGTTCCGGGCTGATGCCGGCGGTGCGAAGAGTGGCGGGATGCTCGCCTGATGCCCGGATCCAGAAGCCCAGGGGCGTCCGGTATACCAGCGCCCACATCAGAATGACCAGTCCCACCGTCAGGTAGACAAACAGGGAATTTCCACTGAGAATCTCGCCAAGAAAGGGAATTTTCCCGATGATGCCCAGATTCACCGTGGGCAGACCCGCCTGGGTGCGGATGGTGCCCCGGACACCGAAGATAGCCCAGAGCAAAAAGGTGGTCAGACCGCCGGCAAAGATGTTCAGTGCCGTACCGATGATGAATTCGTCGCTTTTGAACTTCACCACGAACAGCGCGAAAAACAGTCCCACAAGGATGCCGACCAGAATTGCCGCCAGCGTACCGGCAAAGGCGGAGCCGGTGACGATGCTTACCGCAACGGCGGTGAACGCGCCGAGCAGGATCATGCCATCCATGCCGATGTTCATAATTCCCGCGTGCTCCGTCATCAATCCGCCCAGCGCGGCCAGTGCCACCGGGGTGGCTGAGCGGAGCATTTGCCGGAACAGACCCACCGTGAAGATGTTACCCATGACGCGCGCCTCCCTTCATTTTCCCGGCCAGAATGGCCTTGACGCCCCTTTCCGCCGCCAGGAAGAAGATAATCACGGCCTGAATGATGCGGTACAGTTCGCCGGGCACCCCGGCGTTCAGCTCCATGCCCGCCGCGCCTACCTTCAGAAACGCGAAGGCAAAGCTCATCGCAATGATGCCCACCGGCTGATATCGCATGATCATGGCCACCAGCAGACCGTCAAAATAATACTCGTTGGAAATGCCGTCCTGGTAGTTGCCCTTCAGGCCGTAAACCTCGAACATCCCCACCAGGCCGCAGATCGCGCCGGAAATCACCATGGTGGTGATGATGGTGCGATCCACTTTCAATCCGGAATACCTGGCAAACCGGGGATTTTCCCCGATCAGCTTCATTTCGTAGCCCTTGGTGGTTTTTGCCATCACGTACCAGACCAGAAAGGCGATGACGGCGGAGGCGAAGATCGCCGTGGTCAGGTTGGAGCCTTTGATCAGCCGGGTGAACTGGAGATTCGCCGCCAGTGTATCCGTGCCGGAGACCCGGTTGCCCTGGGTGGTTTTCCAGGGGCCGTTGGACAGGTAGGCGCAGAAATAGATGGCGATGGTATTCATCATGATCGTGGTGATAACCTCGTTGACCTTCAGCTTCACCTTCAGCACACCGGGAATCCAGGCGTAGAAGCCGCCCGCGGCCATGGCGCCCAGCGCCGCCAGCGGAATGACGATCCACGCGGAGGAACCGGCCATTTTCGCGCCGATGTAGGCGGATACGATGGCGCCCAGATAAAGCTGACCCTCGCCGCCCACATTGAAGATGCCCACCCGGGCGCCGATGGCGCAGGCCAGACCCGTCAGGAACAGCACCATGGCGTATTCGATGGTGTTGCCGAACTGACGCTTGGCAAACAGGTGCAGGACATCGGAAAGCCGCTGGCAGCCGGTGGCGCCTTTGACCAGCTCCCGATAGGCGGCAATGGGATCATGGCCGGTGACCGCCATGATGGCCGCGCCCACCAGCAGCGCCAGTACCACCGAAAGGGACAGCGAGGCCAGATAGCCCCAGTCAATTCTCTTTTTCATGGGCGGCCTCCTCTCTGGAACCGGTCATGTAATAGCCGATTTCCTCCTTGTCCAGATGATCCCGGTCGAACTGCCCGGTGATCTGACCCTCGTAAATGGTAATCACCCGGTCGGAAAGCCGCAGCACCTCGTCCAGATCTGCGCTGCACAGCAGCACCGCCGCGCCTGCCGCCCGTTTTTCCAGAATCCGCTGGTGGATAAACTCAATGGCGCCGATATCCACGCCCCGGGTGGGCTGTGCGATCACGTATATGTCCGCGTCAAAGGAGAACTCTCTGGCGATGACCACTTTCTGCATATTGCCGCCGGAGAGACTGCCCGCCGCCGTTTCCAGACCGGAGGAACGGATATCAAACCGGTCGTAAACCTCCTTGGCGTATGCGTCCACCGCCCGGCGGTTCATATGGAAGCCCAGACGGGTGAATTGAGGGTTCCTGTGCTTGCCCACCAGCAGGTTGTCCGTAATGGACGCCTGAGAATCCACACCGGTGGCCAGCCGGTCCTCGGGCACATGGGCAAGCCCCAGATCGCGGATCTGGCCGGGGGAAAGCCCCACAATGTCCCTGCCGCCCACGAAAATCTTCCCGGCGTAGGGGCGCATTCCGGTGATGGCTTCCAGCAGCTCGCTCTGGCCATTGCCCTCGATGGCGGCAATACCCAGAATTTCTCCCGCGTGAACCTCCAGACTCAGACCCTTCACGGCGGGCAGCCCCCGGTTGTCGGGCACCCACAGATCGTTGACCGTAATTCTGGCCTCACCGGGCTGGCCGGTTTTCTCCACCGGGTCCTGCAGCACCTCCCGGCCCACCATCATGGAGGCCAGAATCCGCTCACTGACCTGCGCCGTTTCCCGGACGCCGATGAGCTTTCCCTGGCGCATGATACCCACCCGGTCGGAAATGGCCATCACCTCGTAGAGCTTGTGGGTGATGATGATGACGGTCATGCCTTTTTGAGCCACCACCTTGCGGAGCATGGCGAACAGCTCGTCGGTCTCCTGCGGCGTAAGCACCGCCGTCGGCTCGTCCAGAATCAGGATATCCGCCCCCCGGTAGAGGGTTTTCAGAATCTCCACCCGCTGCTGCAGCCCCACGCTGATGTCCCGCACGGTATCGTCCGGATTGACCTGCAGGCCGTATTCCGCGGTCAGCTCCCGGACTGCGTCCCGGGCGGCGGTGCCGTCGCAGAACAGCCCCCATTTCTTTGGCTCCCGCCCCAGTACGATGTTCTGCGCCACGGTAAAGCTGGGTACCAGCATGAAGTGCTGGTGTACCATGCCCACGCCCTGCTGCATGGCATTTTTGGGGCTGAAGGAAGTCACCTGCTGCCCCTTGATGGTTACTTCCCCCGCCGTGGGGGTCAGAATTCCATAGAGGATGTTCATCAGCGTGGATTTGCCTGCGCCGTTTTCACCCACCAGCGCAAAGATCTCACCCCTGCGGATGGCCAGTGAAATATCGTCATTGGCCCGGATGCCGGGAAATTCCATACTCACGTGGGAAAATTCCACGATGTTTTCCATACGTATCACCCCATATCGAATTTGACACGTTTGATATCTGTAATACTACCACAGATTCCCTGGGGTTTCAACAGATTTCCCGGTGGGAATATACAAAAACGAGGCTCCCGCAGGAGCCTCGTTCAGATATGGGATTCTTACCGGGTGGTGTCCACCACGATCTCGCCGTCAATGATCTTCTTGGCAAGGCCGTCAACCTCAGATTTCAGTTCGTCGGAAACCTGCTGCTGGGAGCCCTCCTCGCCGTAGCCGATGCCCACCAGACCGGAGGCCATGTCCGCCACCCAGGTGGTGCCCCACAGGGTGCAGGCGTCGCCTTCCTTCTGGTACTGCTTGATGGCCTGATAGATGGATTCGCCCACCTGCTTGCACATGGAGCAGACAATCACGTCGTCCGCGATGTACTTCTGGTCGGAGTCCACGCCGATGGCATAGAAGCCGCCCTCCTTGGCCGCCTCAAACACGCCGTCGCCGGTTTTGGAGGCCACCTGGAACACCACGTCCGCGCCCTTTTCACTGAGCGCCAGCGCGCATTCCTTGCCCACGGCGGGATCATCGTAGGTGTTGGCGTACTGAACCTCCACCTTGCAGTCGGGGTTGGCGTACTGGGCGCCCTGCTTGTAGCCCACCACAAAATCGTTGATGGTGTCGCTGTCCTCACCGCCTACCACACCGATCACGCCGGACTGGGACAGCTTGGCGGCGATGTAGCCGGCCAGGAAGGAACCTTCGTTCTGGGCGTAGGTGATGTTCAGCACGTTGGCCACGGGGGCGGAGGTGGCGTTGTCAATCCAGATGAACTTTACGTTGGGATACTCCGGCGCGATGGTTTCCACGTCGTAGAACTCCCAGCCCACCAGCACCACCACGTCGGCGGCATCGGCAGCGTTGTAGATCTGCTGCATATGGTTTTCATTGTTGCACTCAATGGTCTTGACGGTGACGCCCTCCTGTGCCAGACGGTCGCAGCCCTCCTTGGAGGAATCGTAGAAAGAACGGTCGCCAAAGGTTCCGGCGACTACCAGCGCAACCGTCAGGTTGCCGGACGCGTCATCGCCGGCCCCGGAGCCGCCGCAGCCCGCCAGCATCCCAACCGTCAGGAGCACACACAGGGTAAGCGCAAGAATTTTCTTCATAATTGTTTGCCTCCTCATTCGCAAAAAGGATTCAAATTGCCGGAGCTATCCGGTTGCTTTTCCATTTTATACGATTTCGGCTTCGTTGTCAATCCGATGACCCGAAACTTATCCCGGCCGTCGGTTTTTTCCGCGGAAAATATTGCCTAAAAACCCCCTGCCCCGGTTCCGTTTTTCGGCAGGTTATTCGTCAATTCTACAATTGACAATTGCCGGCCTAATTGATAGAATGTTACCGATACGCTATACTCCAATCTATGCGTATTGGATGTATTTGTTTAATAGAATCATTGTTTTATTAGGAGGAAATCACTTTGAAGGATTGGGCATCTTTAACCACTGTCGAGGAGATGGAAGCTGCCACCAACGCTCTGCTGGAAAACGGCAGGAAGGTTGGCGCGGACTCCTGGCAGCAGCGGGTCAAGAATCAGACCCCCCACTGCGGCTTCGGCGAAGCAGGCACCTGCTGCCGGATCTGCTCCATGGGTCCCTGCCGCATTACCCCCAAGGCACCCCGCGGCATCTGCGGCTGCGACGTACACGGCATTGTCGCCCGTAACTACCTGCGGTTCACCGCCGGCGGCGCTGCAACACACTCCGACCACGGCCGCGCCATCATGCACACGCTGTACGCCGCCAAGGAAGGCGGCAACTATCAGGTCAAGGACCCTGAAAAGCTGATTCGCATCGCCAAGGAATGGGGCATTGAGACCGAGGGCAAGGACATCTACGATCTGGCGCACGAAATGGCGGAAACCGGCCTGATGGAATACGGCAAGCCCTTCGGCACCCAGCGCTTCCTGAAGCGCGCGCCCGAGCACACCCAGCAGTTGTGGCACGACGCCGAGATTGAGCCCCGGGCCATCGACCGGGAGGTTTCCCAGTCCCTGCATATGACCCACATGGGCTGCTCCTCTCTGCCCGAGGCGCTGATTCGTCAGTCCCTGCGCGCCGGTCTGTCCGACGGCTGGGGCGGTTCCATGATGGGCACTGAGTTCTCCGACGTGCTGTTCGGCACCCCCAAGCCCGTGGATACCACCGCCAATCTGGGCGTGATGGAGAAGGACAATGTGAACATCGTGGTGCACGGCCATGATCCGTCCCTGTCCGAAATGATCGTCTACTACGCCAACGACCCCGAAATGATCGCCTACGCCAAGAGTATGGGCGCCAAGGGCATCACCATTTCCGGCGTCTGCTGCACCTCCAACGAGGTCGCCATGCGGCACGGCATTCCCATGGCGGGCAACTACCTGAACCAGGAGAACGTGGTGCTCACCGGCGCCTGCGAGGCCATCGTGGTGGACGTGCAGTGCATCTTCCCCGCTCTGGGCCCCCTGAGCAAGTGCTTCCATACCAAGTTTATCACCACCTCTCCCATTGCCCGGATGCCCGATTCCGAGTTCATCCGTTTCTCCGAGGATACCGCCGGGGAGAATGCCAAGGCCATCGTGAAGCTGGCCATTGAGAACTTCAAGAACCGCAAGCCCGAGCTGGTCAACATCCCCAACCTGAAGCAGAACGCCCGGGTGGGTTATTCCGTCGAGGCCATCAAAAAGGTGCTGGACGGCGTGGCCAACTCCCAGGTGGATACGTTCGGCACCACCAAGCCGCTGGTTGAGTGCGTCCACTCCGGCGTGATCCGGGGTGCCGTGGCCATGGTCGGCTGCAACAACCCCAAGGTTCGCCCCGACAGCGCCCACATCGGCCTGATGAAGAAGATGCTGGAAAACGACATCATTGTCATCGCCTCCGGCTGTGCCGCTCAGGCTGCCGCCAAGGCCGGCCTGATGGACCCCGTCAACGCCAAGGAATACTGCGGCGCCGGCCTGAAGCGTGTGTGTGAGCTGGCCGGTATTCCGCCCGTGCTGCACATGGGCTCCTGCGTGGATATCTCCCGTATGATGATTCTGGCCTCCGACATCGCCAAGGACTGGGGCATCAACATCTCCCAGGTTCCCGTGGTGGGCTGCGCTCCCGAATGGATGTCCGAGAAGGCCGTCTCCATCGGCAACTATGTGGTTGCCACCGGCATTGAAACCTTCCTGGGTGTGGATCCCTACTCCAAGGGCTCCGACGAGGTCACCGCGCTGCTGCAGGGTGACCACGGCATCAAGGACTGGGTTGAGGCCAAATTCGTTGTGGAGACCGATATCGAGAAGCTGGGCGACAAGATGATCGCCTGCATCGAGGCCAAGCGCGCCGCGCTGGGTATCTAAAACCATTCGAGGTCTTTTTCCAATGAAATTAGCGATTACCGGCAAGGGCGGCGTGGGCAAAACCACGCTGGCCTCTACCCTGGCCCGGCTCTATGCCGACGAGGGGCGCACGGTTCTGGCGGCCGACGTGGATCCAGACGCCAATCTGGGTCTGGCGCTGGGACTGAGTCAGGAGGAAGTGGATGCCATCGTTCCCATCTCCAAAATGCGAACCCTTGTGGAGGAGCGCACCGGCGCCAACGCCGCGAACAAGTTCTTCAAGCTCAATCCCTATGTGGCGGACATTCCGGACACCTTCTCCAAAGAGATCAACGGCGTGAAGCTGCTGGTCATGGGAACCGTGGACGTGGGGGGCAGCGGCTGCGTCTGTCCCGAGCACGTGATGCTCAAAGCCATTCTTTCCGCCCTGACCTACCGCAAAAACGATGTGGTCATCATGGACATGGAAGCGGGACTGGAGCATCTGGGACGGGGCACGGCGGCAAACATGGATCAGTTTCTTGTGGTCATCGAACCGGGCGCCCGCTCCGTGCAGACCTACCACAATGTCAAGCGCCTGGCCAAGGATCTGGGCGTGACCCGGGTGCGGGTGGTGGCCAACAAGATCCGCGACGAAAAGGACGAGGACTTTGTCCGCTCGGCCATTCCCGCGGCGGACTTGCTGGGCTTTATCCACTACAACACCGATATCATGGATGCCGACCGGCAGGGAAAATCTCCCTATGACTTCAGCCCCGCGGCAATCGAAGAAATCCGGAAAATCAAGGCGATCCTGGATCGTGACGAATCATTATAGGAGGAAAAACCGTGACACTTTTTGATCGAGTATTCGGCGGCAGCGACTACAACTACGAGCGTACCGTCGCCGCCATTGATAAGGCCATCGCCACCTATGGCGAGGCCGAGGCTGTGTCCTTCCCCGACACCGCCTATTCTCTGCCCTGCTACTACGGCGTGACCGGCGAGAAAATCACCAATCTGGGTGAAATGAAGGCCGCCATGGCCACCATTAAGGGCATGATGACCCGCAACCCCCGCCTGCAGGACGCGTTTGACAGCGGCATCGCTTCCGCCCTCTGCGCGGAGTTCCTGGAGGCTCTGAAGTACATCCACGGCGCAACGCCCTACACCGAGCCGGAACTGGGTCACCTGTCCGACGCGTTCGTTCGGAATCTGGGCGTGCCTCTGGTTACCGGCGATATCCCCGGCGTGGCCGTCATCATCGGCGGCGCGGAAGATCCCGCCGAAACCGTGGCGCTGGCCAAGTCCTATCAGGCGCAGGGCATTCTGGTCACCCTGACCGGCGACTCCATCAAGCACTGCTTTGACGCCGGCATGAAGCTGGGCGAGAACGTCCGCGTGGTGCCTCTGGGCTATGAGATGCAGTCCGTCATCCACGTGGTCTCCGTGGCCATCCGTGCCGCTCTGATCTTCGGTAACGTGACACCCGGCGACTTCAAGTCTCTGGCCAAGTACACCATGGACCGCGTGAAGGCGTTCGTCAACGCCTACAAGCCCCTGTCCGACGAGATCGTCTCCTACGGCGCGGGCGCCATCTGCCTGGGCTTCCCGGTGATTTCCAACGAGACCGAGAATATGTTCCGGGTACCCAAGAGCCTGATTCAGCAGCTGGACACCTCCAAGTGGAACGCGACCTCTCTGGAGGCCCGGGACATCAAGCTGAAAATCACCAATATCGACATCCCCGTGGCCTTTGCCACCGCTTTCGAGGGCGAAATCATCCGCCGGGGCGATATGCAGGTGGAAGTGGACGGCTCCCGTGTGGACTGCTTCGAGCTGGTGCACACCTGCGACGCCGCTGAGGTGGAGGATCACAAGATCGAGGTGGTCGGCCCCGAAATCGACGAGATTCCCGTGGGCTCCAAGATCTCTCTGAGCTACACCGTCAAGGTGGCGGGCAAGGCCATGCAGCCGGACTTCGAGTCCGTCATGGAGCGTAAATTCCACTCCTATCTGAACTGCATTGAGGGCGTGATGCATACCGGCCAGCGTGATATGATCCGGATTCGGATCAGCAAGGCCGATTTTGAGGCCGGCTTCAAGTTCCGCCACATCGGCGAGGTGCTGTATGCCAAGATCAAGAGCGAGTTTGACGCTGTTGTGGACAAGTGCGAAGTTACCATCGTGGTGGATGCCGAGAAGAACAAGGAACTGCGCGCCCACGCCAATGAAGTGTTCGCCAAGCGTGACGACCGTCTGAAGTCCATGACCGACGAGTCCGTGCCGGTTTACTACACCTGCATCATGTGCCAGGCCTTCTCTCCCAGCCATGTGTGCATCGTCACCCCCGAGCGTCTGGGCCTGTGCGGTGCCGTGTCTTGGCTGGATGCCAAGGCAACCAACGAGCTGGATCCCACCGGCCCCTGCCAGGTGGTACCCAAGGACCGCTGCATCGACGAGAATCTGGGCCGTTACGAGGACGTGGACGAGGCCGTCAACAAGTATTCTCATGGCGCGCTGGAACACGTCACCCTGTACTCCCTGTTCCAGGACCCCATGACGAGCTGCGGCTGCTTCGAGTGTATCTGCGGCGTGGAGCCCTGCTCCATGGGTGTTGTCATCACCTGCCGTGAGCACGCGGGCATGACGCCTCTGGGCATGACCTTCTCCGAGATGGCTTCCATGACCGGCGGCGGCGTGCAGACCCCCGGCTTCATGGGTCACGGCAAGCAGTTCATCTCCTCCAAGAAGTTCCTGAAGGCCGAGGGCGGTCTGGGCCGTATCGTCTGGATGCCCAAGGAGCTGAAGGATCAGGTGCGCGAGCGGCTGGACGCTTCCGCGCTGGAGCTGTACGGCGTGGAGAACTTTACGGACATGATCGCCGACGAGACGATCTGCACCGACGATCCCGAGCAGCTTCTGGAGTACCTGAGCAGCGTGGGCCATCCCGTGCTGAGCATGGAACCCTTCGATATGTAACCGGGCAGCGCCCGGGGGCAATGCGTGACGAACCCTGTATGTGATCCTAACGCCACAGGGTACCGCTCGGTATCGTTCCTGCGGTAGTAATCTGGCAACTGGCTGACTGGGCAGCGCCCGGGGGCAATACGTGACGAACCCTGTATGAACGCGCAGCACCATAGGGTATCGTTCCTGCGACATGATATAGATCTGAGGGCACTTCTTCGGAAGTGCCCTCATTGTGTCTAATCGGCTGGAAGCCAATAGAAAATTTGATGCAAAAAACTTGGCGGAATATGCAAATACGCCTCGGAAATCAAACATTTCCGAGGCGCATTTGGTGACCCGCCGGGGATTCGAACCCCGGACCCATTGCTTAAAAGGCAATTGCTCTGCCAACTGAGCTAGCGGATCATATGGCTGGGATGGCCGGATTTGAACCGACGAATGCCAGAGTCAAAGTCTGGTGCCTTACCGCTTGGCGACATCCCAATCTTGATGTGGCGCCCCTTGGCCGGACACACTCGGTATTGTATCATATAAATTCTGATTTTGCAATCTTTTTTTTTAGGAATTGATTGAACATTTCCAACATAATTTAACCATATCTTAAAAACGCCGCCATTGACAAAATCCCCTGTAAACCGCTATAATAGCATTATCACCCAAAAAGAACGGAGGTACCGTTATGAAACACCAATTTCGCACAAATCCACGCAGGCTTCTTACGCTGGCGGCAGTCATTGTCCTGCTGGCTGTAAGCCTGACCGCCTGCTTCGGCAACAAAAAGCCGGAGGAAACCATCAATAATCTGCCCAGCGGAACCGGTGCGTCCGAGCCTTCGAAACCGGCTGACACCGTCCCGCCCACCACAATTCCCGAACCGGAAACGGTCTGGGGCACCGTCAACACCGATAAGCTGAACGTCCGCACGGAGCCCAGCACGGACAGCCCCGCTCAGCCCAACAAACTGGCCATCGGCACCCGAGTGGAAATTCTGGAGACCAGAGTTGTGGGCGATGTGACCTGGGGACGCATTGAAAACGGCTGGGTCAAAATGAACTACATCACACTGGACGGCGAAGGACCCTCCAAGCCCACCGATCCCGTCCAACCCACCGAGCCGGAACCCACCACCCCTCCTGCAACCGAGCCGCAGAACCCCGGCACCACCACTTCCGGCACCAAGGGTACCGTGACGGCGGAAGAGCTGAACATCCGCAAGGGCGCCGGTTCCAGCTATGACAAGGTGGGCGCCTACAAAAAGGGCGATTCCATTGTGATTCTGGAGACCAAGAACGGCTGGGGTCGTACCGACAAGGGCTGGGTCAGCATGAAGTATGTCAGCACCGGCACCAATACCGGAACGAATACCGGCACCAATACCAGCAACGAGGGTACTGTGACGGATGTGGTCACCGATAAGAACACCAAGGCGCTGGGCTACGGCGTGGTCAATCTGGGCACGCTGCACGTCCGTTCCGGCCCGGGCACCAAGTATGTGGTGGTTTCCAATGTGACTTCCGGCCAGCGTCTGGCCTACTACCAGAAGAGCGGAAGCTGGGTGCGCGTTGAAAAGGGCTGGGTCAGCACCAAGTATTTCAATACGGAAGCGCTGACATCCGGCGCCAAGGGCACGGTCAACGCCTCTGAGCTGAATATCCGCAAGGAAGCCAGTTCCTCCTCCGACAAGCTCGGCGCCTACAAGAAGGGCGACAAGGTTGAGATTCTGGAGACCAGCGGAAGCTGGGGCCGCACGGACAAGGGCTGGATCAGCCTGAACTATGTTACGATTGATACCACCACAACCGGAACGAATACCGGTACAACCATCACCGCGGGCACCAAGGGCGTCGTCAATGCCAGCACGCTGAACATCCGCAAGGAAGGCAAGGAGAGCGCCGACAAGGTCGGAACTTATCAGAAGGGCGACAAGGTCGAGATTCTGGAAGTCAAGGACGGCTGGGGCCGCACGGACAAAGGCTGGATCAGCCTGAAGTATGTCACCCCGGAGACCACCGCTACCGGCACAACCATTAAGGCCGGCACCAAGGTCGTGATCAACACCGGCGAGCTGAACATCCGCAAGGAAGGCAAGAAGAGCGCCGACAAGGTCGGCACCTATCAGAAGGGTGACAAGGTCGAGATTCTGGAAGTCAAGGACGGCTGGGGCCGCACGGACAAGGGCTGGATCAGCCTGAAATATGTCACTGCCACAACGTAAAGATTTTTCAGACAGCATGAAGATGCCGCTCCGACATGGTTCGGGGCGGCATTTTTTGCGCGGGTCCGGGTTTCATTTGGGAATCATGTGTCATATCGGTTGCCTGCCGGCACACAATATGGTAAAATGACGAAACGAAAGACGGGCGGCGTTTTTCACGCCGCGGAAGAGGATGTGGTTTTCTTTGCAGAGGGAAAAGATGTGCCGTTATTGGACGCTGTTCCTGTCCACGCTCAAGCTCAGCGCCTGTACGTTTGGGGGCGGATTTGTGATCATTCCGCTGATGCGGAAAAAGTTTGTGGAGGAACTGGGATGGATTGACGAGCAGGAGATGCTGGATCTGACGGCAATAGCCCAGTCATCCCCGGGCGCCATCGCGGTCAATGCCTCTATTCTGGTTGGGTATCATGTGGCGGGGGTGACCGGTGCGCTATTGACCGTATGCGGGACGGTTCTTCCGCCTCTTTTGATTATTTCGGTGATCTCCCTGTTCTACCGGGCGTTCCGGGACAATGCCATCGTGAACATGGCCATGAAGGGAATGCTGTGCGGCGTGGCGGCGGTGATCTGCGACGTGGTCATCAATATGGCAAAGACCGTTTTCCAACAGAGACGGCTGCTTCCCGTGCTGGTGATGGCGGGCGCCTTTTTCGCGGCGCGGGTTTTCGCGGTCAATATCCTGTGGATTATTCTGGCCTGCGGTCTGATCGGCGCGGCGGATACCTGGTATCAGGAGAAACGGGGGAAGAAAAAATGATCTATCTGGAGTTGTTCTGGAGCTTTTTTCAAATTGGACTGTTCAGCATCGGCGGCGGATACGCGGCCATGCCGCTGATTCAGAGTCAGGTGGTGGATCTGCATCCGTGGCTCACCATGACCCAGTTCGCGGATATCATGGCCATTGCGGAAATGACCCCCGGCCCGATCGCCGTCAACGCCGCCACCTTTGTGGGCATTCAGGTGGCGGGGCTTCCCGGCGCGCTGATTGCCACGCTGGGGTGCATTTTTCCGTCCGGTGTGATTGTGCTGACGCTGGCGTGGGTGTATTACCGCTTCCGCGGACTGCGCATGGTGCAGGGCGTTCTGGGCGGACTGCGCCCGGCGGTGGTCGCCATGATCGCCTCGGCGGGGGTCTCTCTGCTGATTATGGCGCTGTTCGGCCAGCGGACGCTGCCTGAAAATCTGGCTTCCGTTGACGGTATCGCGCTGTGCATTTTCCTTGCCGGTTTCCTGATTCTGAGAAAATGGAAGGTCAACCCGATTTTTGTGATGGCTGGCTCGGGAGTCGCCGGGGTGATTCTGTATGCTCTGCGCTGAAAAGAGAATGGCCGGCGCACCACAGCGTGCACCGGCCCAAACCCGAACAGAAATATCATAGCATAAAAAACGGGGTATTGTCAAGATAACTGCGGAAAGAGCCCGGCTTTTCTCCGGTTTGCACGGATTTTTTCGGAATTTTTGTGGATGATTTCACCTTGCCGGACGCGGAACTCCGTGCTATAGTAAAGGTACAGAAGGAGTGAGTCCAATGTACTAAGAGGCTTCCAAATTTGTAGAAAGCGAGGTTAGCCACCGATGGAACCCACCAGCTTTAGATAACCCCCGGCCGTTACGGAAGATCGGTAACAGGCCGGGGGTTATTTTTTGCTTCAGCGGAATTCCGTCCGGCGGTATCCGGTGGTGAAGTCTACCTGATTTTGGGGCGTTTCCCCGGACAGGAAGCGGGACACGTTTTCGATCATGAAATCCCAGATCTTCCGCTCCAGCGGGCTGCCGGGGGCAAAGGAATTCCCGGCGGCATGGGGCGTAATCAGCACCCGGGGCTGGCTCCACAGCGGACTGTCCGCCGGGAGCGGCTCCGGCTGGGCTACTTCCAGCCCCACGCCCCAGAACCATCCCTCGTCCAGCAGGCGGCACAGCGCGTCCTGATCGATGAGACTGCCCCGGCCGCCGTTGACCAGCACGGCGTCCTTTTTCATTTTCCGCAGCCGCCGCTCGTCCAGAAGCCGGATGGTTTCCAGCGTATGGGGCAGGGCACAGACGATGATATCCGCTTCGGGCAGACATTCATCCAACTGCTGAAGCGTCACCATCCGGTCGAAGCAGGGCGGGCAGGCTCTGGCCACCCGGCGCACGCCGATGATGCGACCGACCATGGGGCGCATCCAGCGGGCAAGTGTGGTTCCAATGTCTCCCGCGCCCAGAATCAGCAGGGTGCTCCCCTCTAACTGCTTGTCGTAGCGCAGAAGCTGCCAGCGGTGGACGTGCTGCTGATCCCGGTATTCCGGGAGCCGGCGGCAGAGCGCCAGCACCATGCCCAGCAGGTGCTCCGCCAGCACGCTGCCGTAACCGCCGGTCATGCAGCAGAGCATGGCGTTTTGGGGAAACTGTCCGCCCTGCACATAATCATTGACCCCGGAGGAGGGGCTTTGCATCAGCTCCAGCCGCTTGCAGAACCGGAAATCCTCGTTTTTTGGCTCACCGATGAGAATATTGGCGGATTCCAGCGCCCGGTGGTATTCGTCCACACTCCAGTCCGGTTCCCGGAACGCGAATTCGCAGCGTTCCCCGGCTGCCTGAATCAGCCGCGCCCGGGTAGCCCCATCGCAGGGAAAGAGAACCAGCGCCCGGCGGAAGGTCAGACGCATCTGGTGCCATACCACGCTGCCGTGGGTGGAGGCGGAAATTCCCTCGTCCACAAAGCCGAATTTGGCGTAAAATGGAATCAGCGCCTCCTTGCACGTCAGCACCAGTCCCTTTCGCCCCTGCGCCCGCGCATCGGCCACGGCGCGCCGGAGCAGCTTCCCGGCGTATCCTCGCTTCCGGCAATCCGGCACCGTATTTACGCCGAAAATCATCTGCCAGGTGCCGTTTTCGTTGTGCAGTGCGGGGTTGGCGTACATCTCGTCCGTCAGATCGGGGCAGTCTGTCACAAAACCGTCCACGAAGGAAACCAGCCGCGCCCCCTCGAACATCAGCCAGAAATGGCCTGGATAGTGGGAAAGCCGACCGGCAAAATCCGCCCGGGTGGCCGCCTCCGGGGCGGGAAAGCAGGCTGCCTCCACCGCTGTTACGGCATCCAGATCGTCCATCCGGCCTGTTCGGATTTGCAGTTCATCCATGTCGTCCATTCCTCCGGTTCGTTATTCCTGTGGCGCCGCCACGCCGCAGAGCCCGCGCAGGGCTTCAATTTCCTGCTCACCCACGAAACCGGCCGCCGCGCCGCTGACGCGGATTTTGGCCGCGGCGAAAAGCTGCGCCCGCTCCAGCGCCTCCAGCGGCGAAATGCCGCGGACGTAGAAATGGACAAAGGCGCTGAAAAGCGCGTCCCCCGCGCCGACGGTATTGACCACCGGCCCTACCGGCCGGGCGGGCAGCTCGCAAATCCGGTTCTCCGCTTTCAGGTATATGGCCGCGCCCCGGCTTCCCCGCCCCAACACCAGAATCGACGGGTTATAGATCCGCGCCAATTCCCAAAGGAAGGGGCGGTAGTCGCTGCCGATGCCCTCGTCGCTGAGGAACAGAATATCCGCGTACTCCATAAATTCCCGGTTGAACGGGTCGTACGGATCGTGCAGCACATGAACATCGGTGGCGATGGGGACGCCGGCTTGCTTGGCCATGTGCAGCAGCGGCCGGCTGAAATTGATGTTGCAGGCGGCCACCAGATCGACTCCGCCCAGAACATCCGGCGGGAAATCATAGGCCGTATCCTGAATATCCTTCAGGTCGCAGTAAATCTGCCGCTTTCCGGCTCCGTCATACAATACCACGGAGCCGGGGGTCTCCTGAAGACGCGCCTGCACACCGGCGGGGCTGATTCCCGCGTCCAGCAGGGACTGGCGGATATAGGCCGCCGGGAAATCGGAACCGGTCATAGACAGCAGGCCAACCTCATCACCCAGGGTTTTCATGGCCAGCGCCAGGTTATAGGCTACGCCGGAGACGGCGGTGTGCACCCCAAAAAAGGGGTAGTCAATGGGGTAGTAATTCATCGGGAACTGGCGGACAGGGACGGTGGTCTCAATATTCACCAGACCTGAAATCAGAATGTGGCTCATGGGTTTTGCACTCCTTCCATAGGATAATGTGCACTGAACAACGAAAAAACCTTGAAAGCAAAGGCGCTCCGGCTTATTCAGCAGATATAATGACAGCATGATTGTACCGGATTTTGGCGGGGCTGTCAAAAGATATTCACGTATCCGAAAAAAACGGCAGCTCTCCGGCCGCCCAACAAATCCAATATAGCACCGGCGGGGGTCACCTGTCAATTAAAATGGTCGAAAAAACGGGAAATCTGTGTTTTATACAATTCAAATTTGTATATTTTGTAGTATATTGCGGGTTGCGGCAAAGAGATAATTGTGATAACCTATAGACAGGAAGAAGGCATCCCCATGAATGGGTTGTTCTTTCAGAGCGCGGAACAGGCGCATCGGATACCGGCAGGCAGTTGGATGGGAAGCAAAGGCAAACAGAAGAATTCGAACCGAAAGTATCGACGGGAATTTCATTGATCGAGGAAACTGGGCGCGAATGTGAAACTGGATGAGCTGAGTTGAGAATGCCGGAATCCGAAAGCTGCGCCGAAGGCGCCAAAATAGCGGCCGCAGAGCCACAGCAGATTCTCCGTTTTCAGATAGAGCTTCGGAAATTCAGAAGCGGGCGAACCATATGCCGTGCGGATGGAGTCTGAGCCTGTGCAGCCGCCACTCTGCAGAAAGCGAGGTTAACCAATGATGTTAGATAATAAGAGTGAACAGAAATGACCCTTGGCTGCGAAAAAGCTTCTTGAGTCAGACAGGAGGCTGCAGTCAAGGGTCATTTCATGCGGGTAAGACCCGCTGCGGATGCGCGATCGGCCCGGTGGGTTTGGATTTCTGTCCTGAACTGCCCGGTATCGAAACACGCCTTGTTTCAAATGGAATTTTTCCGCTCCGAATGGGGCGCTTTTTTATTGCGCGGATTGGGAAATTGTGCTATACTGCGAAGAAACTGCAATAGGGGAAGAAGGACATACAATGGAATTGGTTCAGGGAAGACCGGCCGACTGCACCGGGCGGCTTGACAAAGAGATCAGGGTCTACGATTTTCTGGACAGCCTTGGCATTTCCTACCAGCGCATCGATCATGAAGCGGCCATGACCATGGAGGACTGCGCGGGGATTGATGAGGCGCTGGGCGCGGTGATCTGCAAGAACCTGCTGCTGTGCAATCGCCAGCG
Organism: Clostridiales bacterium; assembly: GCA_022774865.1. Taxonomy (GTDB): domain Bacteria; phylum Bacillota; class Clostridia; order Oscillospirales; family Oscillospiraceae; genus Faecousia. Next base: position 89,706 of record JALFLH010000019.1, on the reverse strand, counting down.
CACCGCGCTTTACCTGCTGATGATCCCGGGGGACAAGCAGTTCAAAACCAGCCAGTTGTCCCACCAGATCGGCTCATCCCGGCTGTCCTTTGCCGGGCCGGAGTCTATGCTGGAATATCTGGATATCACGCCCGGCTCTCTCAGCGTTCTGGGACTGATGAACGACGCCGGGAATCATGTGCAGCTTCTGATTGACGAGGATGTGCTGAAGGGCGAATATGTGGGGTGCCATCCCTGCATCAATACGTCCTCTCTGCGCTTGAAAACCGCCGATTTGATGGAGAAAATCATTCCGGCCATGGGCCACGTCCCCCGGCTGGTCACACTTGCGCAACGATGCCGCCCGACTCTTGTCAGTCGGGCGGTAAAACTCATTGCATCCAGAGAAAGTCCATAAACAGCGGCACCTGCTTTTCCCAGTCCGCTTCGCAGTGGGCGCCGCCCACCTGGCAGTGGAGCATCACCGCCGCGCCGTCGGAGGACGCCTGTGCCGCCACCCGACGGTTCCAGCCGAAGGTTTTGCTGCTGCGATCCTGCTGATCGACCCGCTTGCTGCCCACGGCTTCCCGGGAGCCCCAGGACAGGTAGATCCTCGTGTCAGGACTCATATCGCGCTGGCGCATATCCCGCAGCAACGGCCGCATACAGAACCCAATTGCGCTGGAAAGGCAGGCAGCTTTGGAAAACCACCGGTTGTAATGAACCACCCCATACAGCGCCATCAGACCGCCCATGCTGGAGCCGCCGATGCCCGTGCATTCCCGGAAGGGGATGGTTCGGTATTCCCGGTCGATCATGGGCTTGATCTCGTGGAGAATCCACTCCATCGTAGCCCCACCCATGGGTTCGAAGCCGGCAAACCAGCTCCCTTTGTTTGCCGGGTAGGGCAGGTATTCGCTGAGCCGCTCGTCCCCCTCGTGGCCGCATTCCATGCCCACCACGATCATGGGCTTGCGCCACTGCGCCAGAAACGCCTGCATTCCCCAGGACTTGCCATAGGTGGCGTCCGCATCGGAAAACAGGTTATGCCCGTCGAAAAAGTACATCACCGGGTAACGCTCGCCGCTGCGGCTGTATCCATCCGGCAGCCAGATGTGCAGGGGACGGTTTTTCCCTTTCGGTGAATAAGTAAAGTCCCGTTTTACAATCATTTTTGATCATCTTCCCTGTTTGAAATTCTCCTCCATTTTACGCTGCCGGAGCCGAAAGATCAACCGGAGAATGTTTGTGGTGAATTCACAAAAATTGCGCGCCTAATTTGAAAAAAGCGACGAAAACCAATTCAAAACATCGCGGAAATTTGGCGCTATTTCCGCTTGCAGCGGGGTGCTTCCGGTGGTATGATACGCCCGGATAAACAAACTGGGGCAGTTTCCCCCTAAGTGTTTTGTTTTGGAAAAGAAGGAGTCTGTTTATGGAAATTTCTCTCATTTGTATGGCCATTGCGCTGGTGGGCGGTCTGATGATGTCCCGCCTGACCCGGCTGCTGCATTTGCCCGCCGTTACGGCTTATCTGGTGGCGGGATTGCTGCTTGGGCCGTTCTTTATCGGCGCGCTGAAGATTTCCGGTCTGGGCTTTAACTCTCTGGATCAGGTGGAAAACTTCCGCATCGTCACCCAGACCGCGCTGGGCTTTATTGCCTTTGCCATGGGCAACGAATTCCGGCTGGCGCAGCTTAAAACCATTGGCGGCCGCGCCGTCGTCATCGGAATCCTGCAGGCGGTCATCACCACCGTCCTGGTGGATGTGGTGCTGGTGGGGCTGCATCTGCTCTACCCCAGTATGATCTCCATTCCCTGCGCCATCACGCTGGGTGCCATTGCGGCCGCCACTGCGCCCGCCGCGACGTTGATGGTTGTGCGGCAGTACAAGGCGGACGGCCCGCTGACCCGGCTGCTGATGCTGGTTGTCGCGCTGGATGACGCGGTAGGACTGCTGCTGTTCTCCGTTTCCTTCGGTGTGGCCACGGCGCTGTCCAACGGACAGGTCAACGTGATTGCCGTGGTGGTGGAGCCGATTGTGGAGATCATTCTGTCCGTGGGGCTGGGCGCCGCCATGGGCTTCCTGCTCAACTGGGTGGAGCAGTTCTTCCACTCCCGCAGCAAGCGGATGACCCTTTCCGTTGCGTTCGTGCTGCTGACTGTGGGACTGAGCATGATGGAATTTGATATCGGCCCGGTTCACTGTGGCTTTTCCTTGCTGCTGGTGTGCATGATGACCGGCACCGTATTCTGCAATGTGTGTGATACCTCCGAGGAACTGATGAGCCGGGTGGACGGCTGGACGGCACCGCTGAATGTGCTGTTCTTCGTCATTTCCGGCGCGGAGCTGGATCTGCAGGTTTTGGCCAGCCCGGTGACCGTGTTCATCGGTGTTCTGTATATCGTTGCCCGTTCCGCCGGCAAGTATCTGGGCGCGAATCTGAGCTGCCGGATTACCCGGGAACCCAAGCCCATTGTGGATCATCTGGGTATCACGCTGCTGCCCCAGGCAGGTGTGGCGCTGGGCATGGCCATTACCGCCGCCTCTTTGCCGGACGGCGCGCTGGCGCGTAATGTGGTGCTGTTCGCCGTACTGGTCTATGAGCTGGTTGGCCCCACGCTGACCAAGCGCTCGCTGATGGCCGTGGGCGAGATCCGTCCCGAGGGCCGCACCAGCGCCCGGACGCCCAATATGCCGAAAATGGAAAAATAATGACGAAGGCCTCCTGCTGAAGCGGGAGGCTTCTCACGCGGCGCAGCAAAAATAAAGCAAGGCCGGACGCGGAGAGCGTCCGGTTTTGCCGTATTTTGCCGAAAATGGCGGAATCAGCCCATGATAAGAAAATCTTAATTTGATAAACCCTGCCATCTGCGTTATAGTTAAACTGCAAAAAAACCATTCGATGTGGAGGTTTTCATATGAAAAAAGAATTGATCATTGGATTGTTGCTGGCGGCGGTGCTGCTGCTGAACGCCTGCGGCGCCCAGAGTGGAACCGTGGCTGTCCAGCGGGCGGATCAGCTTGCGGCAGCGGGACAGATGGGTGACCGTTACGCGGGCATGGTGGTCAGCGACAATGTGGTGGAAATCACCCGGGACAGCTCCAAAACGGTAAAAGAGCTGTATGTCACAGTGGGGCAGGAGGTCAAATCCGGTGATAAGCTGTTCTCCTACGACTCCGACGCTCTGGAGCTGGATCTGGAAAAGAATCAGCTTGAGGTGGAAAAGATGACCAACGAGCAGACCACCTATGCCGAGCAGCAGGAAAAGCTGGAAAAACAGCTGAAAAAAACTTCCAACCAGTCCGAGATTGTCCGTCTGACGCTGGAAATCAACACCCTCAAGACCACCCAGATGGAAAATGACTACAATATCGCGGCTAAGAACCAGGAGATTGACAAGCTCAAGGAAATGTTGGCCAATGTGGATATCACTGCGCCGGTGGATGGCACCATCCGCAAAATCGACAACGAGGGGCAGACGAACGTTTACATCACCATCCAGCAGAGCGGCGCTTACCGGATCAAGGGCACCCTCAACGAGATGAGCATGAACGGCGGACTGATGGTCGGCAGCCGGGTGAAGGTCTATTCCCGGATCAGCGATCAGACCTGGATGGGTACCGTGGCTTCCATCGATATGGAAAGCCCGGAGGAGAATCAGAATAACTATTACTTCAGCGATTCCATGACCATGTCCTCCAAATATCCGTTCTACGTGGATCTGGACAGCGTGGACGGCCTGATGCTGGGTCAGCACGTCTATATGGAAGTGGTGGCGGGCGACCAGCCGGATATGCCCGGGCTGTGGATTCCCGAAAACTTCCTGGCAGAGATGAATTACAACGATGAGAGCGGCGAAACTACCGGCGTTGTCTGGACGGCCAGCTCCAACGGCAGACTGGAGAAGCGGAGCGTCACGCTGGGAATGTATGATGATTCCACCGGCTGCTTTGAAGTGCTGGAGGGCTTGCGCGCGGAGGACTACGTGGCCGACCCGGCGGCGCCTGGCTGCGAGAGCGGCGCTGCTGTGGCCTATCACGATCAGGGGGACTTCGGCGGCGCTGCGGACGGCACACAGAACGGCGATGCCGGCCAGATCGTGGACGGCGGATTTGACGAACTGGCGGACGGCGATCTGCCCGGGGACGGCATGATGGATGATGTTTCCGTGGAACCGGACGGCGGCAGCGAGGGGTGAAGCGTATGATTCTACAGCTGAACCACGTCTACAAGAACTATAGCCGGGGCAAAAACGAGGTTCCGGTACTGAAGGACATCTGTCTGGAAGTGGATAAGGGCGAGTATCTGGCCATCATGGGCCCCTCCGGTTCCGGCAAGACGACCCTGATGAACCTGATTGGCTGCCTGGATGTCCCCACGCAGGGCGAGTACATTCTGGACGGCAGACGGATTGACGAGATGGACGACAACGCCTTGGCGGAAATCCGAAACAAATACATCGGCTTCGTGTTCCAGAATTTCTATCTGCTGCCCAAGATGACGGCGCAGGATAATGTGGCGCTGCCCCTGCTGTACGCGGGCGTTCCCCAGAAGGAGCGCCGGGAGCGGGCGGCGGAGGCGCTGAAGGCCGTCGGGCTGGGCGAGCGGATTCATTTTCTGCCCAATCAACTTTCCGGCGGTCAGTGCCAACGGGTGGCCATCGCCCGGGCAATTGTAGGCAATCCCCAGCTTCTGCTGGCGGATGAGCCCACCGGCGCACTGGACACCACCGCGGGCAACCAGATCATGGAGATTTTTCGCGGCCTGAGCGACAAGGGCATGACCATCATCATGATTACTCACGAGCCGTCCATCGCGGCCTGCGCCAATAAGACCTTCCATATTCTGGACGGCCGCCTGATTACGAGCGACAGCAAGGAGGCGTGCGCGGATGAAAAAGGCTAAGAAGTGGATTTGGATTGCCGTAGCCGCGGTGGTTGTCATTGGCGGCGTTGCGGCGGCGGTTATACTGAGCCGGAACAACCGGGAGCCGGTCTATGTGTACGGCTTTGCCGACGGCATCGCCGGCATGACAGACTACTATGACGGCGGCAATGAATCCAGCGGCATGGTCACCACCGACCGGATTCAGACGGCGTTTCTCAGCGAGACGCAGAAGGTGCTGGACATTCTGGTGACCGACGGCCAGCAGGTGAAAAAGGGTGATGTGCTCTTTACTTATGACACGACCCTGTCCGACATTGCCCTGCGGCAGAAGGAGCTGTCCGTGGAGCAGGCCAAGCTGGATCTGGAGACGGCCAAAAAGGAACTGGCCGTGATCAACTCCTATGTACCCATCTCCCACCATGAGGTGGTGCAGCCCGAGCCGACAGAGCCGGCGGAGCCGGTGGCCAATCTGGCGGATTTTGATCTGGAGGGTAAGGATTTTCTGGCCTATTCCGGTTCGGGCAGCACGGCGCTGACACCCAGATACTGCTGGCTGCGCTCTTCCGCCATGGTGGATGAAAACATGATGGCGCTGCTGTTCGCGGACACCCAGGAGAATGTACTCTTTGTCCGCTTCCAGCATACGGAGGGGGATAAAAATGACGGCGCGGTGACCGAGGAGTACGGAATCAAGCTGATGCGCCTGTCCATCGCGGAGGAGGACGGCTCCACCAGCTTCGTCTACCGCTTCTCCTTCTTTGATCTGAACGCGGGCAGCGGCAATGACGCCCCCATCGACGACGGCATCGACTGGAACTCCGGCTACACTGCGGCGGAAATCGCCGCTATGCGGGCCGAAAAGCAGGCACAGATCAAGGATCAGAAATTCCAGATCAAGGTGGCCGAGGCGGAATTCAAGATCATGCAGAAGGAGGCCGACTCCGGCCAGGTGGTTGCGGAATTTGACGGCACCGTGGTCGGCCTGACCGATCCCGAAACGGCGGTCGCCAACAACCAGCCCCTGCTGAAGGTTTCCGGCGGCGGTGGCTTCTATGTGGAAGGCGCGGTCAGCGAGCTTCAGCTCAACTCCATCCGGGTGGGTCAGAAGGTCAGCGTCATGTCCTGGGATACCCATGAGACCTACGATGGAACCATTGTGGAGATTCAGCACTTCCCGGATGAAAGCGAAAACGGCGGAAGCCAGAATGTCAGCTACTATCCCTACAAGGTATTTATCGATGAGTCCGCCAATCTGCAGGACGGCTACTATGTATCCATGACGCTGCAGGGTGCCGAGGATCAGACCAGCCTGTATATTCAGAATCCGTTTGTCCGCACCGAGGGCGCACGGAGCTACGTGTATGTCCGGGGCGAGGACGGCAGATTGGAAAAGCGCTATATCCAGACCGGCGCGAACCTGTGGGGCAGCTATACCCAGGTACTGGGCGGTCTGACGGCGGACGACTATGTGGCCTTCCCCTATGGCAAAACCGTTAAAGAGGGCGCCCCGACCCAGGAGGGCACGCCCGACAACCTGTACGCGAATTATTAAGGAGGTGGGGTGTATGGAAAATATCAGACTGGCGTTTCAGGGAATCTGGGGCCATAAAATGCGCTCCTTCCTGACCATGCTGGGTATCATCATCGGCATCGCCTCCATCATCACCATTGTGTCCACCATCAAGGGCACCAATGAACAGATCAAGCAGAACCTGATCGGCTCCGGCAGCAATGTGGTAACGGTGCAGCTCTATCAGGACAACTATCCCTATGACTTTTCCTATAATCCCCCTCCCGCTGGTGTGAAGACGATTCCGGAATCTGCCCGGGCGGAGATGGAGAAGCTGCCCGGCGTGAAGCGGGTGTCCATCTACACCAGCCGCCAGTGGAGCGACGGCATCAGCGCCGGTACGAACAATTTCTCCGGCGGGGTCTACGGTGTGGACAGCGCTTATCTCCAGCTTCTGGACTATCAGATCACCTATGGCCGCGCTTTCAATGATGCGGACTACGCAAACCGTCATCGGGTGATGATTCTGAACAAAACCGCCGCAGACAGCCTGTTCCCCGGCCAGTATCCGGTGGGTCAGACCGTGGAAATTCAGGGGGAACCCTTCACGGTGATCGGCGTAGTGGATAAGGGCAGCGAATTCACCCCCACCATCAATTCTCTCAGCGATTACTATATGTATACCGATACCTCCGGCGGCTCCGTTTTCATTCCGGACGCGGCATGGTCCTCGGTCTATCAGTTTGATGAGCCTCAGAGCGTGGTGGTTCGGGCGGACAGCACCGATGCCATGACCAAGGCCGGACAGAATGTGGCCGATTATCTGACGGCCAACCAGATTAAGGCCGACGCCTCCGGCCAGCAGGCTGTGTCCGAGGAAGAGGAAAGTGGCGAGAATGCCGTCGCGGACGATGGCGGAAATAATGGCGGCAGCAGCTTTTCCTACCGCAGCGAGGATCTGCTCCAGCAGGCGCAGCAGCTGCAGGAGATGAGCAACTCCACCAATCAGCAGCTCATCTGGATCGCCAGTATTTCGCTGCTGGTGGGCGGTATCGGCGTGATGAACATCATGCTGGTATCCGTCACCGAGCGGACGGGCGAGATTGGCCTGAAGAAGGCGCTGGGCGCCAAGAAGCGCCGCATCCGGATCCAGTTCCTGACCGAGGCGGCGGTGCTGACCAGTCTGGGCGGCGTGGTTGGCGTGCTGACCGGCATCCTGCTGGCGGAGCTGATTTCCAAGACCAACGGTATCCCGGTGGCGATTTCCGTCCCGGCAATTCTGGTGAGCGTGGTTTTCTCCACGGTCATCGGCGTGATTTTTGGTCTGCTGCCTGCTGTCAAGGCGGCAAACCTGAACCCCATCGAGGCACTTCGGCGGGATTGATCGGGTCTTTCGGGGCTGGGCGGTCTGCCCAGCCCCGATTTTTATTGACAAGGACGGGAAAAATGAGTACATTTATTTTAGAATTCCGGATTATGCACACAGAGGATAAAGCCATATGAAACGAATTACCGCATTGCTGAGTATCCTTTTGCTGCTGCTTTCCGGCTGCGCCATCCGGAATCCGACCACACCGCCGGCCAGCCTTCCGACTGCCCAGACGGAGCCATCCCGGCCGGAGACAACGATTATGGATGGCCGGGAGGCAGCCGGCAGTCTGGGGAATGTCTGGTATCTGCCCAATGATGCAGTCGCTTCCATGGGTGCCCCCACGCTGTATTCCTTTGGCGGTAATTTGCTGCTCGTATCCCTGACGGGAGATGAAACCGGTTTTCAAACCGAGCTGAAGCTGATTTCCCAGAAGGACGGCACCCTCTTGGCGGAACGGGTTTTCGCGGGAAGCGGCTGTGAGCAGGTGCAGACCGGCCCGGGCGGCATTGGGCTGTATGATTCCGTATTCGGTACCGTGCAGGTGCTGGACGAAGCACTGGAACCCATTCGCGCCTACACGCCGGCTGCTGACTCCGAGAACTGGGCGCTGAGCGGCGATATGCAGACGCTGTATATTCTCAGCTATCAGGACGGCGTGTTCGCGCTGAATCTGGACGGTGGAGAAAAGCGGCAGCTTCTGGACGGAACATGGGTCAGTGTTATCGGGCGTGACAACCGGAATGTGATATTTACCTATGTGGATCGCCGGACGCAGCGCAGCAGCGGCGCGTGCCTGAATCTGGAAACCGGAAATCTCGAAGCGATTCCCGCATCCGGTACCTTCGGAACGGCGGGCCGCGCGGGGGATATCTGGCTGCTGGGCGGCGACATGGACTGGAACAGTTACCGCCTGCTGAATGGCGATAAGACCGGCACCGTGTCCGTACCGGACGGATGGCTGACACTGCTGGACACGGGCTGTATTCTGAAGCAGGAATATGACTGCTGCCTGACGCTGTACAGCGCGGATGGCCGGTTCCTTTCCCGCTGCGAGCGGCCCCGGAACGCGGACGTAAGCCTGAATACCGGGTTCGTGTGGAGCGACCTGTGGAACGGCTATTTCTTTACGGATTACACGGGCAGCGCCACCCGCCTGCTGTTCTGGGATCCTACGGTGGCGGTGACAGGTGAAAACCTGGCGCTGTCCGATGTGCAGCCGGATGAAAAGCCCGAGGGCACGGTGCTGGATCAGGCATTTTACGCCCGGGCGGATGAGCTGTCCCGGCGGTTTGCGCTGGACATCCGCATTGCGGACTGCTGCACGCTGGACTACAGTCATTATGATTCCTGGCCGCTGACGGAGCCGGAGGCAGTATGGCAGGCGCTGGATGTGCTGGAGGCGGCGCTGAGCGCTTACCCGGACGGCTTTTTCCCTCAGTTGCTGTATGGAACCGTCGGGAAAATTCAGATCGAAATTGTGGGCGGCCTGACCCCGAAGCCGGATGCAGGCGTTGGAGCCACTGCCGCCGGCTTTACCCAGCAGCTTGGCGATCACAATCTGATGGCGCTGGATGGCTGGACGCTTGACGATTCCACCATTTTCCATGAATTCAGCCACATGATTGACGCCCGCCTGCGCTGGGATGCCGACCTCCGGGAGAATGCCCTGTTCAGCGAGGAACGGTGGCTGAAGCTGCAGCCGGAGGGATTTGAATATGCCTATTCCTACGAGGATATCCCGGAAAGCGTGACACGCTATTATGCTTCCGGCTATTTCGCGGCGGATTACGCCTGCACCTTCCCCACGGAGGATCGGGCCACGCTGATGGCCGCCGCTATGACAAACGCAACCTATGAATTTGATACCCAGCCCGGGCTTCGTCCCAAGATGGATTATTACAGCCGCTGCATCCGGGACTGCTTTGACACCGCCGGATGGCCGGCGCAGACGGCCTGGGAAAGAATCCTGCAGAGCGGCTGAACAGAGAAGGGGGTAACACCATGCATTCATCCGATGAATGGGCACGCCGCAGACGCGCCAGAGCGGAGGCTGCCCGCAAGAAGAAAATCAGAAAGCTCCAATTTCTGACGGCGGCGATCTGCCTGCTGGTCATTCTGACGGTGACTGCCGTCTGGCTGCACAACGGGACGCCGAACGGAGCCAATCCGGGGCAGAACACGTCTGCCGGGAATCAGGGAGGACTGCCGGAGGGGACAGAGCAGACGCTGCCGGCGGAAACGGAAGAAACCCAGCCCTATGTGGAAATCGCGCGGGCGTCCATTCTGGCGACAGGGGACGTTCTGCCCCATGGGCCGCTGGTGAAGGCGGGATTGCAGGGAAACACCTACAGTTTTGACAATTTCTTTGCCTACATCCGAAATTACGTGACTCAGGCGGATTTTTCCGTGGCCAATCTGGAGACAACACTGGCCGGAGATGATAACGGCTATGCGTATTCCGGCTATCCCAGATTCAACTGCCCGGACGCCATGGTGGATGCCCTGAAGAACGCCGGATTCGATATGCTGCTGACTGCCAATAACCATGCGTACGACACCGATTCCCTCGGCCTGCTCCGCACACAGGAGGTGATCGCGGATCGGGGACTGCTCCATCTGGGAACCACCCAGACGGCGGACGAACCGCATTATCTGGTGCAGAATATCAACGGCATCAAGGTCGGTATGGTCTGCTATACCTATGGACAGATCGACGCGGACTCCGGGAAAAAATCGGTCAACGGCCGCACCATCAGCCAGTCCGTCTCGGATCAGATCAATGTGTTTGACTATGACCGGCTGGATCGCTTCTACGCCGAAATGGAGGAACTGATGCAGACCATGGAGGCGCAGGGCGCCGAGGCAACGGTGCTGTATCTCCACTGGGGCAACGAATACAAGCTGAAGGCCAACGATTATCAGACCCTCATTGCCCAGAAAATGTGCGATCTGGGCGTGGATGTGATCGTGGGCGGCCATCCCCATGTGGTGGAGCCGGTGGAGCTGCTGACCAGCAGGTCGGATGCGTCCCACAGAACGCTGTGCATCTATTCCGTGGGCAATGCGGTGTCCAATCAGCGCAGCAGCAATATGGACATGAACACCGGCCACACGGAGGATGGGGTGCTCTTCAGCTTCACGTTTGTCAAGTATTCCGATGGCTGCGTGTATCTGGATGACGCTTCTGTTCTGCCCACCTGGGTGTATCTGCGCAACAACGGAACCTCCAAATCCTATGACATTCTGCCGCTGGACAAGACCATCCCGGACTGGAAGCAGGCGTTTGACATTGGGGAAGCCACGCTGAAAAAGGCGGAGGAATCCTATGACCGCACCCAGGCGCTGGTTGGCCCGGGTATGGAGGATGCGCTCGTGTACTTTTCCCAGAGCCGTATGGCGCGGGAGCAGGTATACCATACGGAAGAAAACGGCGTCGGATAAGCCGCACACGAACTATCAAAAAAACCGGAGCGGCAGCGTCGCTCCGGTTTCTGCTCCGCTCCAAAAGCGTTCCAGAACTAGACGTGTTTGGCTGTACCGTTTTCTGCCTTGCTGCGATCAGCCGATCAGCATAGCGCTGCATAACGCAAAACCGGCCGGCTCCAAACAGGAGCCGGCCGAATTTGGACTGTTTTCGGTTTGACGGGGTCATCGTTCTTCCCGGAAGTAGGCAAGACCCAGACTGGCGGGGGGCTGGTTCTCCCGCTTTTTGCGCAGGGAAATGGCAATCAGCACCAGGATGGTCACGAGATAGGGCAGCATCTTGAACAGCTCCATGTCCTTCCGCCCCAGACCGGGGATATACTGGTAGACCCAGAACAGAAGGCCGAACAGGTAGGAACCCCAGATGGCGTTGGTGGAGCGCCAGGTGGCGAAGATGACCAGCGCCACGGCCAGCCAGCCCAGAGACTCGATGGTGCCGTCGTTGGCCCAGGTACCCTTGATGTAGTCCATGGTGTAGTACAGGCCGCCAAGACCGGAGATTCCCGCGCCGACGCAGGTGGCCAGATACTTGTAGCGGGTCACGTTGATGCCGGCGGCGTCGGCGGTGGCGGGGTTTTCGCCCACCGCCCGCAGATTCAAACCGGTTCTGGTTCGGTTCAGGAACCAGGCCATCAGGATCGCGGCGGCAATTGCCAAATAGGCCATAAAGCCATAGCTGAGGAAAAGCTGGCCAAAGACGCCCAGATTCGTTATGTTATGGATGTTGGCGCGGTAAACCGCACTGGTGGCAGCCACGGAAATCTGACCCACGCCGCCTGCCAGCGTATTCAGACTGCCGCCGAAGAAGTTCGCCACACCGCCGCCGAAGATGGTCAGGGTCAGACCCGTGACGTTCTGGTTGGCGCGCAGGGTGATGGTCAGAAAACTGTAGAGCAGGCCGCCCAGCGCCGCCACGAGGAAAGCGGCTCCAAAGCTGATGAGCAGGCAGATGAGACCGTTGGGATCGGGATTGTTGAATTCATAGAAGAAGGAAGCGGCCAGACCCGCAATGCCGCCCAGATACATGATGCCGGGCACGCCCAGGTTCAGATTGCCGGATTTCTCCGTGAGAATTTCGCCAATGGCGCCGAACATGATCACGGTGCCGAAGCAGATCGCGGACTGCAGAAGCTGAATAATCTGTGCGCCTGTCATTTGCCGTTGCCCTCCTTTTTGCCGCGGGGAATCACGCGGTAATTGATAAAGAATTCACTGCCCAGAATAAAAAACAGGATAATGCCGGTGATGATGTTGGAGGCGTAGTCGTTCAGATTGAACTGGGACGCAATCTGAATGGCGCCCTTCTGCAGAAACACCAGAAGCAGGGAAATGAGAACCATCACAAAGCTGTTGAACTGCGCCAGCCACGCCACGATAATGGCGGTGAAGCCCCGGCCGCCGGCGGTGGAGGTGGAGATGGTGTGGCTGGAACCGGCCACGGCGATGAAGCCCGCCAGACCGCAGATCGCGCCGGACAGCGCCATGGTGCGGATGGTGACCTTTTTGACGTTGATGCCCGCGTAACGGGCGGTGTTGACGCTGTCGCCCACCACGGTGATTTCATAGCCATGCTTGGAGTATTTCAGGTAGATGTACATTCCGATGGTCAGCGCCATGACCAGAATGACGTTCAGGCCGTAAGCCTGCCCGAAAACCTCCGGGAACCAGCCGGCCTTGGTCTGCTGATTGATGATGCCCACCGTGTTGGAGCCGATTGGGTTTTCCCAAAGCGCCACGCAATAGCTGGTGATCTGAATGGCCACATAGTTCATCATCAGCGTGAAGAGCGTCTCGTTGGTATTCCACTTCGCCTTGAAGGCGGCGGGGATCACACCCCAGATGCAGCCGCCCACCAGACTGGCCGCGGCCATAATCAGCAGCAGCGCGGGCGTGGGAATGGAGGAGCCGAAGGCACGCATGATTCCAGCGGTGAGCACGCCGCCGATCAGAATCTGCCCCTCCGCGCCGATGTTCCAGAATTTCATCTTGAAGGCGGGAGCAAGGCCGATGCCGATGCACAGCAGCATCATGGTGTCCCGGACGGTGACCCAGCAGCGGCGCTTGGTGCCGAAAGCACCGTCAAAGATTCCCCGATACACTTCGATGGGATTCAGCTTTGTAACCGCGTAGATAAAAGCACCGCTGACCAGAAGGGCGAGGGCAACGGCGATCAGCCGGATGCCGTAAGCGGCGGGACGGGAAATACCGTCGCGCTTGGCGATCCGCAGAAGCGGTTCTTTCTTTTGCCTGGCTTGGCTCATATCTGTGCAGCCTCCTTCTTAAACCGGGTCATCAGCAGACCCACTTCCTCTTTGGTGGTGGTGCGCGCGTCCACAATGCCGCTGACCTGACCGCCGCACAGCACGAGAATGCGGTCGCACAGCTCCAGCAGCACGTCCAGATCCTCACCCACATAGACAACGGCCACGCCCTTCATCTTCTGTTCGGTCAGCAGATTGTAAATGGTGTAGGAGGTGTTGATATCCAGGCCGCGGACGGCGTAGGCGGTCATCAGCACAGAGGGGGACTGGGCGATTTCCCGGCCCACCAGCACCTTCTGAACATTGCCGCCGGACAGCCGGCGGACGGGGAAATTGACGCCGGGCGTCACCACATCCAGCTCGGCAATCACTTCCTCCGCCAGCTTTTTGGGGGACTTGCGGTCGGTAAAGAGCCCGCGCCCCTTGCGGTAGCTGCGCAGGAGCATATTGCCGGTCATGCCCTGAGAGCCGACCAGCCCCATACCCAGCCGGTCCTCCGGTACGAAGGCGAGGGAAACGCCGGCCTGCTTGATCTGCAGGGGCGTTTTGCCGACCAGCTCCAGACCTTCATGCGCATCGGGGTGGCCGATGGGGCGGTAGCGGATGGAGGCGCCGGGGGAAATGGGCTGCAATCCGGCAATGGATTCCAGCAGCTCCTTCTGGCCGGAGCCGGCGATACCCGCAATGCCCAGAATTTCGCCGCCCATGGCGGTAAAGGAAACCTGATCCAGCCGCTTGACACCCATGGCGTCGTACACGGTCAGGTTGGAAACCTCCAGCCGGGGCGTGGGGTCCTTCGGCTCCGGGCGGTTGATGTTCAACGTGACGGCGTGACCCACCATCATGTCGGTCAGCGCCTGCGGAGAAGTTTCGGATGTGGACACGGAGCCCACATACCGGCCCTTGCGCAGCACGGCGACCCGGTCGGAGACATCCATGACCTCGTGGAGCTTGTGGGTGATGATAATCATGGACTTGCCGTCCGCCTTCATGTTGCGCATGACAGCGAAAAGACGGTCGGTTTCCTGCGGGGTCAGAACGGCGGTGGGTTCGTCCAGAATCAGAATCCGGGCGCCCCGGTAGAGAACCTTTACGATTTCAACCGTCTGCTTTTCCGAGACGGACATATCGTAGATTTTCTTGTTCGGGTCCACATGGAAGCCGTATTTTTTGCAGATTTCGTTGATTTTCGCGGCGGCGGCCTTCAGATCCAGACGACCCTCGTCCTCCAGCCCCAGAACGATGTTCTCCGCGGCGGTGAAAACGTCTACCAGCTTGAAGTGCTGATGGATCATGCCGATGCCGTGAGAAAAGGCATCCTTGGGGGAGGAGATGGTGACGGGCTTGCCGTTCACCAGAATTTCACCTTCATCCGGGAAGTAGATACCGGCCAGCATATTCATCAGCGTGGTTTTTCCGCTGCCGTTTTCGCCCAGCAGGGACAGAATTTCCCCCTTGTAAATATCCAGGGAAACGTCATCGTTGGCGATGACCTTTGCGAAGCGCTTGGTAATGTGTTTGAGCTGAACCGCGACTTCAGTTTCCAAATTGACCATCCTTTCTGCCACTGCGGGCACAAAATGGAGAAGCGCCGGAGAAACCGAAAGTCCGGTGCTCTGCTTTTGCATAATTTCAGTATAGCATGGCTTCAAAATAATGTAAAACAAAAAATGGAAATCCGCCGAAAAAAACAGAGGGGGACTGCCATTGGCAGTCCCCCCATTGGAACCGGAAAAATCAGTTGTTGTTCAATTCGGTGATGCCGTCGATGCGCAGGCTGAAGTAAGGCGCGGAGCGCAGGACGGATTCCTGGAAAGCGCCGTCCACAATGGCTTCACCGGCGTCGTTGACCCAGTCGCCATTGGTGTCCAAACCGAAAGCGGAGGTCACGTGGCCGTCGGCATCCACCTGGTAGGAGCCGTCGGTGGAGGGCTGGCAGGTAAAGGTGGCGGTGTCGAACACCTTCAGGCTGCCGTCCTTGATGCCGGCCCAGGCGGCATCAACGGCTTCCTGGGTGCCGGGTGCGCAGCTGGCGCCCAGAGCGGAGATCATAACGGCGTTGTCAGCGGAACCGTAGGCGATATCGGTGGGGATCTCTTCGCCGGCGATGAACTTCTCCAGAGCGGCCTTGTACAGAACGGACCAGTTGTTCTGGGCGGAGGTCAGGGCAGCGGTGGGAGCCACGGACAGCATATCAATGTTGTAGCCCACGGAGTAGACTTCCTTGCCGGAGTCCTTCGCGGCCTGAACGGCGGAGGGAGCGCCGGTGGAGTCGGCGTGCTGGCCGATGATGACGCAGCCTCTGGACATCAGAGCGTTGGCAACCTCAGCCTCAGCCACGGGATCGTACCAGCTGTTGGTGTACTGCACATCCATGTGCGCCTCGGGAACAATGGACTGAATGCCCAGCAGGAAGGCGGTGTAGCCGCAGACCACTTCGGCGTAGGGATGGGCGCCCACGTAGCCCACGTAGGGATCGGTGATGGTGCCGGCGTCCAGCATTTCCTTGAGCTTCATGCCGGCAACAACGCCGGAAACATAGCGGGACTCATAAGTATAGGGGAACATATTCTTCAGATTGGACAGGCCGGAGACGGCAGCCATATCGCCGGTGCAGGCGACATAGGTCACATCCGGATACTCGGAAGCCGCCTGCTGCATATAGGTCTGATGGCCGTAGGAATCGGAGAATACGATGCCGCAGCCGGCTTCGGCCAGCTCGATGGCCATATCGCCGCAGACCTCATCCTCGGGAATGTTGGTCTTGAGAATGACCTGCGAATTAAAGTCGATGCCCAGCTCGGCGCAGGCAGCCTTCAGGCCGTCAATGTGAGCGGCGTCATAACCGGAGTTCTCGTCGTGGACGCAGATCAGGCCGATCTTCACATCCGAAGCGGCACCTTCAGGTGCGGCAGCGGCGGGATTGGTTGCGCCGGCCTCGGTGGGGGCGGCTTCAGTGTCCACGGCTGCGCCGGTGCCGGTGGTATCGGGGCTGCCGCAGGCAACCAGACCCAGAATCAGCATACACGCCATCAACAATGCAATGATCTTCTTCATTCTGTTTTCCTCCTTTAGTAATTCAAACAAGTTGAAGCAGGAAATTCCTGCCTTGTCATTATCATACAATTTTGCGAGGGGGAATTCAACAGATTCACGCGTTTTTTCGAAAAAACGGATGATGAAATTTTGCAACAGATTTTTATTACTTTTGGAATAATATACAAAAATTACCATATTATGCGGATCCTGCTGAATGACGGAGCCACCGGAATGGGCTGCCAACAGAGGTTGTACAGAATTGACAAGCGAAATCGGGCGTATTTGGTGAAATCAATCTGATAGACAGGCGGCCATGAAGGTGGTATAATCAAACCAATATATGCAATGGAGGAATGACCCAATGAGAGCAGGAAAGCGGATGCTGGCTATTGCCCTGACCGGGTGCCTGTTTCTTTCCGGGTGCGCGGGTACGCAGGCACCGATGGAGACGACACCCCCCACGCAGATGACGCAAGCGCCCACTGAGCCGACGGCGGAACCAACGCAGGTGCCCACCGAAACCCAGCCGGTTCCCACCGGACTGCATTCCATGGCTCAGCTTCCCGCCGAGGATACTGCCACCGGAATGCTGAAATTCTACATCAACGGAAAGGCTGTTTATGCGGGCGGCCCGGTTTCGGATCTGCTGGATGCGAATGTGCAGACCTATGAGGATATGTCCGCCCTGATTCAGCCCTGGAATATCAGCGGCAATACCCGCTTCCGGGTGGTGCTGCCCGATACCCCGGAGGCGGATCAGCCCTTCCTCTTTATCACGGTCATCAATGCCGGTGACGAGCCCAGACCCTTTTCCGACTGTCTGATTTATTCCGTTACCGTGAGCTGCAGCGAGGGAATCGCTTTCGGCAGCGGGAATGAGCAGGAACCCTTCATCTCCATGCAGACGACAAGAAAGGAGATTGAGGCTGCCTATGGAGCGCCGGATTACCGGGGGAAAACCCAATCTCCCTATGAGGAGATCGCCTATTATCAACCGTTCAACTGCGCCTATTTTTCGTTTAAGCGGGGCGTGGTGCGGCAGATTATGACCTATTACTGCGCTTACCGCTATCCCGAACTGGCGAAAAATCCGGGGCTGGAGCTGAAAGGGTACTTCGGCAGCGATGCCTGGCTGCTGATGAACCGGTATCTGGATGTGCAGCCCTATCTGGACGGCACGCTGAAAAAGACGGTTTCCCCGGCGCTGGATGAATTCATTCTGCTGGACGGGGAAAAGATCGAATTCGGCCAGACGGTGGAGCAGATGCCGGAGCAGTTCGCCAAGCCCTTTGAAGAGCTGACCCAGGTTATTGACAGAAACTATTACCTGCGTACCGGTAAGGGCAACGAGGAGGAATTCTATCTGATGAACCGGGATGGGATGCGGGGCAATGCGGTGAAATACGCCGTGGTGAAAGGCGTCGTCACACAAAACCGCTATTACACAAGCTGGGGATTTGATTACAGTGGATTTCATGAATTCGAGTATCAGGGGCTGAAGTCGGATTCCACCATCGAGGATATTCTCAAGCTGTTCGGCGCGCCGCAGGAGCTGAAGGCCACCAGCAGCGCCAAGGCGTTCTATGTGTGGATGCACTATCAGGATGAAAACAAAAATACGCTGCATATCTGCGTTGATCCGATGCTGGATGAGATCGTGGAGCTGCAGGCCGTGAAGCATTTCAACCGGGAACAACATTATTGACAGCGGAATTTCCGCTGGCGTCATGCGGCTGAAATCCTGAAGCTGCAGTGATTCCATGTGCGTGCGCCCTACCTGCGTGAAAACATAAAATAAGGGATTTTGGAGAATGCCGGGCAGCTTCCAAAATCCCTTTTTTCGCTTCCCTTCCGTCAAAAAACAGCCCGATGCTGCCCATCCAGCCCGGTCAGAACCCTGTATGGAATCGGGACTGATTTCCGGCCAATCGCCGTACTGGCAGGAGCGGAAACCAAACCACCGGGGAATCCCGCTGAGCCGGCAGACTGCGCTCAACTGAATTCTGAGGGCAGAGGAGGCATATGTTGTGATTTGTGACAAAAAGAAGAATTTAACAGAAGAACTTAACAGCCCAATTATCATCTGATTATACAAAAATAGAGTAAAATTGGATGAAAACTTGTACAGAATGCTTGACAAATAGAGGGGGCGGTAATATAATACTGTTGAACCGTTAAAATAGGTGGCGGAGATAGGCGGCTGGAGTGAAGACAGAATGAAAAAACAGGTCAGCATCAAAGACGTTGCAAGAGAAGCGGGGGTCTCTCCCGCAACTGTTTCTTACATTCTGAATGACACACCGGGCTTATCCTTTACGCCAGAGACCCGTCAGAAGGTCATGGATGCGGTGGAAAAGCTGCACTACGTTGCCAATCAGGCCGCAAAGACCCTTGGCTCCAGCCGGGCGGAGGGAATCGTTCAATCCAAGCTGATCGGGATTGTGATCCCCCAGACGGAAAACAAACGCAAAGAATCCCACATCATGTTTGAAAATCCCTTTTATGGTACATTTCTGAGCGCAGTGGAGCTGGAAATCCGGAAGGCGGGCTATCATCTGATCCTTTCGGGCACCAATCCCGGGCAAAGCTATATTGACATTGTAAAGAGCCGGACGCTGGACGGTGTGATTATTCTGGGCGCCTATCCCTCCGGCGACGTGGCGGAGTACAAAGAGTATAAGATCCCTGCGGTTCTGGTTGACTGCTATGGAAGCGACAACAGTTTTTTTTACAGCGTTCGCACGGATGACCGGCTGGGCGGCTACCTGGCAACAAAACACCTGATTGAAAAGGGACACCGGAATATCGCGATTGTGACCGGTGAGCTAAAGGAAAACGGCGTGAATTCGGAACGGTATCAGGGCTATCTGGACGCATTGAAAGAAGCGGGAATCCGGCCGATGAAAAAGAATTTGTTTGAGGGCTATGTGGACTACCGCTATGGCGGTGAAGTGGCGCGCAGCCTTGCAAAGGATCGCAGGGGCATCACGGCGATTTTCGCGACGGCGGATATCACGGCCGTTGGCGTTATCAATGGCTTGAATCAGGCGGGAATTTCTGTCCCGGAGGATATTTCCATTGTTGGGTTTGACGATGTGGAATATGCCCAAATGTGCTACCCCGGATTGACGACCATCCGGCAGAATATCATGGAGAAGGGAAGGCAGGCTGCGCGTCTTATGATTGAGGCGGCGCAAAATCACAGGTTACCCCGTGTTGAAAGAATGATTCCAATGGAGTTGGTTGAGAGAGGTACGGTGAAAGAAGTTTATGTCGATTAAGCATATGCCAAGCGGCCTGTTTCCGCACTTTGACAGCGCTCTGGAACGGCGCCCGTTCTTTGTCAGAGCGGGGGATAGGGTCAAGTTCGGCTGCCGGCTGGATGGGAGCGAAGCTGCTTCCGTCGGGCTGGAGATCACGGATGATACCGGGACGGTTACCGTCCCCGGCGTGTATTGCAGCAGGAACGACCGGGGGCAGCGGTATTTCAGTTTTACATATGACGTAAAAGAGGACGGCAGGACATTTACCTATCGGTTTGTTACATCGGATCATGAGGCCAGTAAGCGCTTCACGTGCCCGGTTCTGCGGGAGTTTACGCTATATCCGGAGATCGCGGCGCGGGAAGATGGAACAAACTTGATTTTCAGAACGGATACACAGGCGTACCAAATTGAAATTTCAGGCGCACCTTGTATCCGGATAATTTTAGAACATGACTTAAACGTTAAAGTAAACAATAATTTTGACAAATTAGAACATATTTATACAAAATATACGTTGCAGGGACCGGACGGCAATCCCATTGCGCGGCTTGACCCGGCGCTGAAGGTAATGGTTGACGAAAAGGGCGGCGTCCACAATATCCGCCTCGGGCTGGAATTTCCCGGTTCTGCGGTATATGGTCTGGGTGAAAAATTCGACGCGGTCAATCAGGCTGGAAAAAAGCCCCTGAACTATGTGGTGGAGCAGTTTTCCAACCAGCAGGAGAAAACCTATCTGCCGATTCCGTTCCTGTTTACGGATTCCGGGGTAAGCTTCCTGCAAAAAACGACTTATCCCTCGTCCTTCGATTTTTCCAGGCAGTCCGGGGACGGCTGGGTTGGTTTGGATCTGTTTGCGGTCTGCCCAAGGAGCGGCGTCCTCTTTGAGGCGGCCGTTCACACCGGTACGCCTGCAGAACTGCTCCGGGCGTATGCCGCAGACACCGGGAAAGTGGTGCTCCCCCCCAAATGGGCCTTTGGCCCCTGGATGTCCTCCAATGGATGGAATACCCAGGCAGAGGCGCTGGAGCAGATTCGGCGGATGAACGAAACCGCAATCCCTGCCACGGTCATGGTGCTGGAAGCATGGAGTGATGAGGAGACTTTCTATATCTGGAATGACGCGCGATACACGCCCCGGAAGGACGGCGGCCGGATTCACTACAGTGACTTTACGTTCCCGGAGGATGGAAAATGGCCCAATCCCAAAGCCTTCTGTGATACGCTGAAGGATAACGGGGTCAAGCTGATCCTGTGGCAGATACCGGTGATCAAGTACGAAGCCGCTCCCCACGGGGAGCAGTTGGATCTGGATTGGGAATACGCCCGGGAAAATGGTCTGTGTTTGAAAAACGCGGACGGAACGCCTTATCAGATCACGGAAATGTGGTTCGGCAATTCACTGATTCCGGATTTTACCAATCCAGAAACCCGCCAGTGGTGGTTGAACTGCCGCCGGTATCTGGTGGATGAATTGGGCGTGGCAGGCTTTAAGACCGACGGCGGCGAGTTCCTGTTCGATCCGGATGCGGTTTTTGCGGATGGGCGCAGGGTTGCGGAGGCGCACAACGATTTTCCAAATCTGTATGAGGGAACCTATCATGAGCTGCTGCAGGACAGCGGGGGGATTACCTTCAGCCGGGCAGGCTATACCGGCGCCCAGCGTTATCCCATCCATTGGGCGGGGGATCAGCTTTCCGGGTTTTCGGAGCTGAAAGGACAGTTGACAGCGGGGCTGTCTCTCGGGCTGTCCGGCGTGCCGTTTTGGGGCTTTGATATCGGCGGCTTCGCGGGGGATTTCCCCACGACAGAGTTGTATTTACGCAGTGCGGCCTTTGGCGCGTTCGCTCCGGTGATGCAGTTTCATTCGGAACCGAGGGGCGGCCAGTATTACATGGTGCAGCGGAATCACTGGAACAATGACCGAAGCCCCTGGAATATGGCGATTGCCAATCAGGATGAATCCATTGTTCCGGTTTACCGCCTGTTTGCAAACCTGCGCATGAATCTGCTTCCATATATCTGGCAGGAGGCGCAGCATTCCGCCGAAACCGTACGTCCTCTGATGGCGCACCTGATTTACGATTACCCGGAGGATCGGGCAGTACGCAATTTGGAGGATGAATATCTGTTCGGGCGGGATTTGCTGGTGGCGCCTGTGATCACAGAGGGCGCGGCCGGACGCGCGGTCTATCTGCCGGAGGGCGTCTGGTTCGATCTTTGGACGGGAGAAAAGCACAGCGGGAAACAGACAATTGACTTCCCCTGCCCCATTGACCGGATTCCTGTCTTTGTTCGGGACGGCGCGGCAATTCCGGTCAACATGAACGGGCGGCTGTGTATGGGCACCCGGCGCGCGGATGGCGCGGTGTCCAACGATCTGAGCCGCTACGAAAATCTCTGCTTCCTGCTGTTCGGAACGGAGGGGAACCGCCGCTTCCGGGATGAACTGGGCAATGATGTCACGCTGATTTGGAAGCAAAACAGAGAAACCGTTGACGGGAAACTGGTCTGTCCCATCACCCTGTTCCGCATGGATGGCAGCGACCACGGAGACGAGAAGGGAACGATCTTCGACCGGACGCTCCGCGGCATGAGAAAGGAGAAGCTATGAACTACTATGTGACCGGCAATGAGTATGTAGCGCTGCCCACCATCCGGGAAACCGATGGCGCGATTGAGAGCCTGAGCTTCCTGCATATGGGAGCAAAAGGAATGATCGAGATGTGCGGCACGCCCGAAAACCCCCTTCTGAAGCCGTTCTTACAGATCAATCAAAAGGATATTCCGCTGAAAGGCCTGAAATGGCGGCGGATTCATCATTGGCTCCCAACCTTTACCGCCACGCTGGGAGAGATGGAGGTTGAGGGACTGGTTCTGGCTCCGGTCGGGGAACGGGGTTTCGGATATCGCCTGAAAGTAAGGAATCGGGGAACCGGCGCCGATCTTCGGCTGGGTCTGCGCGGAAACTGGTCACAGACGAAGCACTCCATCAATGAGAGCAAGCCCATTGAAGTCGGGAAAAACCTATACCCCAGCGGCTGGAACCACTGCTTCGTGATGGATCTTCGGCCGGATCTGTCGCTGTTTGCGTTCGCGCCGATTTACACGGAGCGGCCCGATCAATGTCCGATTCAATCCGATTTTGAAAAGGCCGGGCAGGAGATACATTTCTGCCTGGAGCAGTCCGTCTTTGTGGCAACGGGGGAAACCTGTGAAATCTGCGTCTGGTTTGGTCTGGGCTTTGAGGAAGTCGCGGCGGCCACATCCGCCAAGGAAATGCTCCGCCAGGGCTTTGACCGGGAGCTGGAGAAAACCTGCGGCTGGCTGGCCGAACGGGAGCGCACCGTGGGCGATTCCAGACTGGATGAGATCCTCAATGTGAATCTGTTTTTCAGTTTCTTTTTCGGCGGCGGCAAGACATTGGATACCGAGGAGTTTGTTCTGGTCACATCGCGCAGCCCACGCTACTATGTCAGCGCGGCCTATTGGGATCGGGACAGCCTGCTTTGGAGTTTCCCGGCAATTCTGCTGGCAGACCCGGATACGGCGGCGGAAATGCTCCGTTATGTGTTCACCCGGCAGATCCGAAATGTTGGGATTCACAGCCGGTATATCGACGGAACGTTGCTGGAGCCGGGCTTCGAGCTGGATGAGCTGTGCGCTCCGGTGATTGCACTGTTCCGGTATGTGGAGCATACCGGGAATACCGCAATTCTTCGGAAGCAGTGGATCACAGATGGGTTGGAACAGATTCTGAAGCGCCTGAGAACCATGCGTCATAAAGAGATCGCGCTATACGAGACGTTCCTGCAGCCGACGGATGACCTGCGGGTCCATCCCTATCTGACCTATGACAATGTGCTTGTGTGGTACAGCCTTCGGAAGCTGGCCATGTACTATCCTGAATATGCGGATCTGGAAGCGGAGGCGGAGTTGGTCAGGGAGGCCATCGGGGCGCACTGCATCAAGGAGAAGGACGGTCAAAAGATGTTTGCGTGGTCGGTGGATTTGACCGGCAATTGGGATATCTATGATGAGCCGCCCGGAAGCTTGCTGCTTCTGCCCTATTATGGGTTCTGCTCCCAGAATGACGCGGTGTGGCGGCACACGGTGGAGATCATTCGCAGGAGGGATTATCCCTATTCTTTTGCGGATTGTCCGATCGCTGAAATCGGCTGCCCGCACGCGCCGCACCCCTGGGTGCTGAGTATCTCCAACAGCCTGTTGTCCGGCAGGAAGGAATCCGCCGGAAAGCATCTGGCTCTGTGCAAGCTTGACAATGGAATTGCCTGCGAAAGCGTGGATGAATATACGGGGGAGAGCACCACGGGAGACGCCTTTGCGACCTGTGCCGGATTCCTTGCCTATGCCATCGATACCGCGTTCGCCGGTAAGAAAAAGAAGGAGGTGGCCAATTGCGTGAATTGAGAATAACCCCCTGGCGCATCGAAAGCCTGGACCCGGACGACCGATCCTTCCGGGAGAGTATTTTCTCCCAGGGGAATGGGTATATGGGTACCCGGGGGTATCGCCCGGACCAACGGGGAGCGCATCCGGCATGGCGTTCCACATTTCTGGCAGGCTTCTATGAGTATGTGAAACCAGGGATAACAGATCTGGTGAATCACCCGGATTTCTCCGGGATTCAGTTCCGGCTGAACGGAACCGACAGCGAATCGCACACGGTGTCCGATTTTTTGCAGACGCTGGATCTGCGGTGCGGTCTGGTAACATGGGCGTACAATCTGACAGACCGGGCGGGCAATCAAACCCGCGTGAAGCAGGAGAAATTCCTGAGTATGGCGGATCGCCATCTGGCGGCCATCCGGGTCAGCCTGACCCCGGTCAATTGGAGCGGAACTCTGGAGCTGTCCGGTGGAATCGACGCGCGGGTCGAGAACCTGCCGGTTTCGGATGATCAGCTGACAGAGAATGTGGAATTCGTCAAAATGTGGTCCGATGTGCGGACGGAACCGCGCCCGGCCGGCGGCCAATTAACGGCACAGACCCGGATATCCCATCGGCAGATTGCCCAGAGTTATCTGTTCAGCGGAAAGGGCAGCCTGAAAACCGAGGCAGCGGACGAATGGGTTACCACAACCATCAACGCCCGGCTTTCGCAGGGGATGACCTGGGTGGGGGAGAAACGAATTGCCGTCGCATCCTTCCGGGATGGCGATGCCGGGGAAATTGTCAAAGAAAAAAGCGAGGAACTGAAAGACACAACCTTCGACGAACTTCTGACGGAATCGGCGCTTGCGTGGGAAAAAATCTGGAAGCAGGCCGATGTGCAGCTTATCGGCAATGACGAATGGCAGGGCGCCATCCGATATAACATCTTCCAGCTGATTCAGGCAATGCCTTACGGCGATACCCATGCCAGCATCGGCGCGCGCGGCCTGACGCACGGAAGATACAAGGGGTGCTACTTCTGGGATACGGAGATATTCATGCTTCCCTTCTTTGCCTACACCCAGCCGAATGCCGCGAAGAGCCTGCTGCAATACCGCTGCCATACCCTCCCGGATGCCGTGGAAAGCGCGAAACGGTTTTCAGCCAAAGGCGCAAGATTTTCCTGGATGGCATCGGATACCGGCTTCGAGCAGTGCGGGACTTGGGATACCGGCTGCTGTGAAATCCACATTACGGCGGACATCGCCCATGCGGTCAGGCAGTATGTGGAACTGACCGGAGACGAAGCGTTTCTGCGGGACTGCGGCACGGAGCTTCTGCTGCAAACAGCCCGGTATTGGGTGGACCGGTTCAACTATGTATCCGCCGAGGATCAATACCATCTCCTGTTTGTAAAGGGGCCGGATGAATACTGCGGCGTAACCTGTGACGATTTTTACACGGTCAGCATGGCGCGGGATCATCTGGAGCAGGCTGCCGCAGCCATAAAATGGATGGAAAAAACCTATCCGGAGGACTGGACTGTGCTGGCTGAGAAAACAGGGTTTCAGCCGGAGGAAACCGAAAAGTGGATGGACATTGCGGCGAAGGTTGTACTTCGGCGCAGGGGGGAGCTTTGGAAACAGGACGCCACCTTCGATCTACTGGAGCCGCTGGATATTCAGGCTCATAAGGACGACGACGCACCGCTTTACCACAAGATCGGCTTCGACCGCCTGCAAAGGTATCAGGTTCTGAAACAGCCGGCCGTGCTGATGTACATGGCCCTCTGCCCGGAAAAGTTCAGCAAAGTTGAAGTGGAGGCCGCATGGAATTACTATGAGCCAAAGACACTTCATGATTCTACCCTGAGCTTCGGAATTCACGCTTTGGTAGCCGCCAGACTGGGCTATGAGGAAAAAGCAGTCCACTATCTGGAGAAGTCCTTGTTCCTTGATTTAAAAAATGTGATGAAGAACACCGCCGGGGAGGGAATTCATACAGCTTCTCTGGGGGCGACATGGCAGGCCATGGTGCTCGGTTTCGGGGGCTTATCCATATGTAATGGTGTTCTCAATGTGGAGAACCGGCTGCCGCCGGGAATTGAAGAAATGCGCTACCGCGTCTTCCATAAGGGCATCCCCCATCGGATCACGATTCGAAAGAATCAGAAACCCGAAATATTTGTCGAAATTTAACCGTTAAAATAACCGTGTAATTGACCCCTTTCTTTGACGTTTGGTGCTTTGCCCGGGGAGCAGGCGCCGAACGGCCGAAAAATGCGCAAGGGGTTAATAATAAAAATTATGAAATTGGAGGAAAAAGTAATGAAGAACTGGAAATCCCTGTTGGCACTGGTCATGGCACTGGTGATGGCCTTCGGTATTCTGGCGGGCTGCGATACGGCTGCTCCGCCGGAAGACACCAAGCCCGGCTCCACCGCCACCGGCACGCAGAAACCCGATAATCCGTCCACGGCGGCACCGTCCACCGATGTGTACCAGATGAAGGGCTCCGTCACCATCGCGTATCCCGAGGCGGAAATCGCGGAAATTCAGCCCGTGCTGGAAGCGTTCCGCGCGCAGTATCCCAACATCGAAGTCGTGGAGGAACCCTTCCCCGGTTCCACCGGCGGCGCTTTCAACGAGTATCTGACGCAGAAAGCCGCGGCGAACAGTATGCCCGACCTGATGTGGCTGGACTGGAATGATTTTGCCCCTGAGGTTGCAAGCGGCTTTGTGATGCCTCTGGATGACTATTTCTTCGCCGATCCCGAATCGGAGTATGTTCCCAGCGGCATGACCGACCCCTATGTTTACGGCGGTAAGCTGTATGCGCTGCCTTGCCAGATGAACGCCATGGGCATCACCATGAACCTGGATATGCTGGAGGCGCTGAACATCGAAAAGCCCGGTTACGACTGGACAGTGGATGAGTTCATTGACATCTGCAAAAAAGCGATTACCGCGGATACCTGCGCCGCCGCCACACTGGAAGATTGGGATCAGGTTTACTCCGCGCAGGCGGACGGCCTGTTCTATCCGGCGTATGACTTTGTCAATCAGTCTTTCGACTTCACCAACAAGTGGGTACCTGCCATGAATCAGCTTGCTGAGCTGCGGGCAATCCCCGGCTTGGAGGCCTGGTCCATGCGGTTCCCCAAGAATGAGGACGGCACCACTTCTCTGGATTCCGAATACGTGGCCAAATTTGGCGAAGCCGGTAAGGATGACAACCACTACACTTTCAAGAATGGTATGGCCCTGCTGTGCACCAACGCAACCTGGAATGACAACTGGATGCGTGCCGAGTGCCAGGTCAACTGGGACTACTGGCCCTACCCCCGTGTGGACGAGAATACGCCCACCTACACCCCCATCCATGTTGACTGCGCTTACCTGACCAGCACCTGCGCTGACCCTGATGCGGCGTTCCAGCTTTTGAAGTGGCTGACCTATGGTGTGGAAGGCAATATGCAGAGACTGGACATTTTCGCTGCCCGCGCCAATGGCGATACCGCCGGTGAAGATACCAAGTACATCAAGACCTGGTTCATTCCCTGCACCCAGCATCCCGATGTGCTGGCCAAGTTCGAGCAGTCCCCCAATGTGACCGAGGGCCTGATGGCACTGTACAAGAGTCTGGAGCATTCCATGCGCGGCGACATCAATAAGATTGTTCCCGGCTACAACAACATCTTCAACGACGAAGTCTGGTCGCTGTTGAATTCCGTCCGGGAAGGAAAGGCCAATGCCGCCGATGTGGCAGGACAGATTGATTCCATTGTCAATGCATCGCTCAAGGAGCAACTGAAGATTTTCAACGAGAAAGTCGGCTGAGAAGCAGATTTATCCAATCAAAGCCCGCCCGATTACCGGCTCAGCCGGTAATCGGGCGGAGGCACCCAGTATCCGGGGAGGATCGCGTCTATGAAACGAATCACTTTAACCATAATAAGCGCCTTGCTCATCATCTGCCTTGTGGTGCTGGCGGTGTTTGCGGTCATCGTGCATCGGGAAACAGCCAACCTGAGTGCGGAAGAAATGCTCGGGAGAACCTATCTGCTTTCTGATGAGGAAGTGACTGCCAGACAGCTGGATTTTCAGGATGCGGTCGAAGCGAAGACGGAGTTTCCCGATGGGTTGTATATTGAAGCGGAAGAAACGGCCTCCGTTTCTCTGCGGATGAGCAATCCGGGAGAATATCTCATGGCCGTGGTTTATGCCGCTCCGGAGAAGAACCTGTTTGAAAATCCGGTTGATTTCACGGTTGGCGCAGCCGGTTTTACCAGCACGCTTCCGTTCCTGTGGGCGGATGATATTACCCGAATCAGGACAGACCGGTATGGAAATGAAGTGCTGCCGGAACAGTACCAGCTTCCCTGCGCGGCCTCTTTTCTGAAAGAATACGAGTCTTTTTCCGGCATTCCGCTGTCATTTGATTTGCCGGCCGGTGAAGTGGAGATCACCGTCCGGCCGCAGAACCAGGGGCTGCTCCTGTATGGAATATATGCGGTCGCACCCCGGCCTGATCGATCCTATTCGGATTATCTCTCCACCTTACAAAACGCCAAGGCCTATTCCGGCGCGTACCTGACCATTCAGGGTGAGGACTACCGCGCGAAAAGCGACAGTTCCATTCGGGGAACCAATGTTCCAAATCCATCCGTTTCTCCTGCCAGCCCCTATGTGAAGCTGATCAACGCGACCGCGGACGAATCCAACAAACAGATGGGGCAGAAGCTCTACTATGAGGTGGAGGCGCCGGAGGACGGGATCTACTTTTTGAGTTTTAAGTACAGCCAGCCGAAGAAAACCGGCGGCTGCGCTTATCGAACCATTGAAATTGACGGCAATGTGCCCTATGCGGAGCTGCGGGATGTGGGATTTCCGTATACCGGCATCAATACATATCAAATTGAAACACTGAAAACGGGCGTTTATCTGACCAGAGGCGTTCACCTGATCTGTTTGGAAGTCACTGCCGGTGCCATGGAAGCGCCGTATCAGGAACTGATGGCTGTCGTGAATGAGATTAACGATACTGGCATTGCATTAAAGAGAATCAAAGGCAACAATTCCAACGAGAGCGCAGGGGTGGACACCAACCGTACGTGGGATATCCTGCAGTATATGCCGGATATTCTGGATCGGCTCCATGACTGGGCGGCCAGGTTGACCGCGGTTTATGACACGCTGAAGGACATTGGCGGTATGGAACCGGCCTATGTCTCTGATTTAATGCTGGCGGTTCAGAATCTGGAGCGGCTGGCGGAAAAGCCCAGGGAGATTCCCAATAAGCTGAGCCTGCTCAGCGACGATTCCAGCTCTGCGGCGCAGTTGGCTGCTTTGACCCTGACGGATATTTACGAACAGAATCTGAGTATTGACTGTATCTACCTCCATGGGGAAAACGCGAAGCTGCCCGCGTCCTCCGCCGGATTCCTCGCGGATATGGCGACCGGAATCAAGCAGTTCCTGTATTCCTTTTCCGACGATATGAACGAAGCAGTGGATGTGGGCAATGAGCAGGATACCCTGACCGTATGGATCAACAAGCCGTCCCAGTACGTGGAGGCGCTTCGGCAGTTAACTGCCGATGAATTTACTGCGGAAACCGGAATCGAGGTCAGCTTTTCCATCATGCCGGATGAAAAGAAGATCACTTTGGCGAATTCGACCGGGAGTAATCCGGACATCGCGCTGGGCTTGAGCTACTACCGGCCGGCGGAATTTGCCATGCGCGGCATGGCTGTAAACCTGCTGGAGTTTGAGGATTTTCTGGATTGGTACGGCGCGGAATACAATCTTCAGGCACTGGCGCCCATGGCTTACGAGGATGGTGTTTACGGAGCCAGCGAAACCCAGGAATTCTATGTGCTGTTCTACCGCACGGATATTCTGAACAGCCTTGGGCTGGAAGTGCCGGATACCTGGGAGGATGTAAAGGCTATGATGCCGGTGCTCCATCGAAACGCCATGAATTTCAATTTGCCGCTGGCAAATAACGTGGGCTATAAGAGCTTTGAGGCAACCGGCGGCTTTATCTTCCAGAACGGCGGCGACTATTATTCCGACGATGGGTTCTCCGCCAATTTTGGCGATCCCAATACCATCCGGGGACTCCGGGAAATGGTGGATCTGTACCAGGTTTACGGACTTGCCCAGAATATCCCGAACTTTTTCAATGCGTTCCGATCGGGAAGCGTCCCGATCGGTGTGTCAAACTTCTCGACCTACCTGCAGCTCCAGGTGGGCGCGCCAGAGCTGAACGGGCGCTGGGACATTGCGCTCGTTCCGGGAACGGAGCAGGCCGACGGCACAATTTGCCGCTACTGGTCAGCCGACGCCACGTCATCCATGATTTTCTCAAACTCGACGAAAAAAACGGAGGCGTATCGCTTCCTGAAGTGGTGGCTTTCCTCGGAGACGCAACTAAAATACGCGACGGACCTGCAGATGAAGTACGGGCCTGACTATATCTGGAATACCGGCAACCATGTGGCGCTGGCCGGAATGTCTTACCCGCTGGCACACAAGAAAGTGATTCTGGAACAGTGGGCATGGCAGAAGGAAGCGCTGCGTCATCCGGCCAGCTATATCCTGGAGCGGGAGGTGTCGAACGCATGGATTGCCATTGTAACGGAGGGCGAGCCGTTCCAGGCGAGAATCGATGAGGCAACCCTTGCCTCCAATCGGGAGATTCAGCGGAAGCTGACAGAATTCGGATATCTGGACAAGGACGGGAAAAAGGTCAGGGATTATAATATCCACCTGATCGACCAGTTGATTGCCCAAAGAGAGGAGGCCGCGCGATGAAACTACAGGAGAAAAGGGAAGAGGCATCGTTCTCCCTCCGGCAAATCGTTTCTCCCCTGGAGAAGCATGTTGACCGTCACTCGGTATTCTATATGCAGGCGCCGTTTGTCATCCTGTTTATCCTGTTTATCATAATTCCGGTTATCATCGCCATTGCGCTGTCTTTTACGGATTTTAACTCCATCGAAAAGCCGAATTTTGTGGGTCTGGAAAACTACATCAATATTCTGACCAATGATAACACATTTACGGAATTCGCGATTCCCAACACCATTGTCTATTCCGTGATTGTGGGTGTGGGCGGCTATCTTCTGTCGTTCTTTCTGGCCTGGTCACTGGCCCAGATTCCCAAAGGCCCCCGGACGGTCATGGCGATCATTCTCTATCTGCCGTCCATGACCGCAGGCATCATGCTGTCCACCGTCTGGCAGGTTTTCTTCGCCGGCGACAAGGTGGGATATCTGAATGCCTTGCTGTTGAAGCTGGACGTCATCCAAAGTCCGATTACCTGGCTGTCAGATTCCAGATATCTGATGATGATCATGATTATCGTGTCCCTGTGGAGCAGCATGGGAATCGGTTTCCTTTCCATGCTGGCCGGTATTCTGAATGTCAACAAGGAACTGTATGAGGCAGCCCATATTGACGGGGTTCGAAACCGGATTCAGGAGATCATCTACATAACGATCCCTGCCATCAAGCCCCATATGATGTTCGGCGCCATTATGGCCATCGTCAACGCCTTCCAGAACGGCAGCATTGGCGTCCAGCTCTCGGGCGCGAATCCAACGCCCGGCTATGCCGGACAACTGATCGTGACCCATGCGGAGGAATACGCATTTGTCCGTTATGAAATGGGGTACAGCGCGGCGCTTTCTGTGATTCTCCTGATCATCGTCTGGGGCGTGTCGCAGCTATCGAAGAAACTCTTCGCCGAAAAGGGGTGAGCAGCATGAGAAAACCCAAGCGATTACAGGTCATCGGTATCAATCCGCAGCACTTCGACCGGTCCCAGATTAAATTCTTCCTGTATCTGATTCCGGTTACGATTCTGATGGGGCTTCCCATCGTGTTCATCTTCTTTAACGCGTTTAAGCCGCTGGACGAGCTGCTCAATTATCCGCCCAAATTCTATACGCTGCGTCCCACGCTTCAGAATTTCCAGAACCTGATGGCGACTTCCGCCAACAAGGCGATTCCCATGAGCCGGTATCTGTTCAACAGCGTTCTGACAACGCTGGCGGTTGTGTTCTTCACCCTGATGATCACAACCATGGCCGCGTATTGTATGTCGAAGAAGAATTATCGACTGAAGAATTTCCTGTTCGGAATCAATGAGGCGGCACTGATGTTTGTTTCCGCCGCGGTTGCCATTCCCAGATACATCATTGTGCATCGCCTGGGCATGGTGGACAGTATCTGGGCGCATATCATTCCGATGCTGTCCATGCCGGTGGGACTGTATCTCGTCAAGCAGTTTATTGACGACCTGCCGGATGAGATGATCGAAGCCGCCAGACTGGATGGAGCCGGGGATTTCTATATACTTGGGAAAATTGTCCTGCCCAATATCAAACCGACGTTGGCAACCGTTGCGATTTTGGCGTTTCAGGCTTCCTGGAACAGCATGGAAGCGTCGAATTACTACATCAATAACGAAGCGCTCAAGAGCTTTTCCTTCTATATGTCCACCTTGACGCAGGCCTCGGGTAATGCCAATGCCATGGTTGGCCAACTGGCAGGAAACGCGGTGGCGGGTCTTGGAATGCAGGCCGCAGCCACGCTCATCATGTTCCTGCCAAATCTGATTCTCTTCGTGATCCTCCAGTCCCGTGTCATGAATACCATGTCCCACTCCGGTATGAAGTAAGGGAGGAACGGGAAATGAACCAAAAACGAATTGTGCGTGTTGCTTTTTTACTCGCCTGCGCGGTTTGCCTGACGCTGGTGAGCGCGGTGCCCGGATACGCGATGGAGGGAACCGCCTACACCTTTACGATGTCGGCCGACCAGTCCAAGCTTCTTCCGACTATGGACGCCTATCTCCCTGCGGGAACCTATCTTGGCGGCATCGGGTTAAATTCTCCGGAAGATATGTTTCTGGATGGGCGAACGTTGTACATAGCGGATACCGGGAACAGGCGGATTGTGGTTTGCTCCCTCGACACCGGCAGGATTGAGACCTTTGGCGAGGAAGAACTGAAGAAACCGACCGGCATCAGCGTGGACGGAAACGGCAATATCTATGTCGCGGATTATGGAGCGGAACAGGTTGTGATTTTTGCGCCGGATTATACGGTATCCCGGTGTCTGACCCGCCCGGCAGAGGTTTATTACGGAACAAGCCCCTATAAACCACAGAAGGTGGATCTGGACAGCTATGGGAACCTGTTTGTAATCAGTGAAGGTACTTATGAGGGTATCCTGCAGTTCGATAAAAACGGAACTTTTAACGGATTCTTCGGCGCGAACAAAACCAAAGGGCTGAGCGCGGTTGAGTGGTTTCAAAAGATCTTCTATACGGATGAACAGAAAGCAAAGATGACCTTCCGAACCCCACCCAATATCGTGGCTCTGGATGTTTCGGATTCTGATATGGTGTTTTCGGTCACGCAGAATGACGCGAAGCGCGCGATCAAAAAACTGAATATGGCGGGCGTCAACATTTACGCGGATAACAGTATCTGGGGGCTTGACGACTACGCGGATGTGGCGGTGCTGCCCGGCGGCACATTCTACGTCGTTTCGGTTTCCGGCTGGATTGATGAATTCAATGAGGAAGGCGAGTTTCTCCTTGAATTCGGCGGTGAAGCCAAAAAAACAGACCGCAATGGCCTGACAGCCGTTGTCAGCGCAATTGAGGCGGATGAAGCAGGCAATTTATACATTCTGGATAAAGAACGCGGCGTCATCCAGATCTGGTATCCGACGGAATATGCCCGGCTGCTGCACAAAGCGGAAGCGGACTTCACAGGGGGAAGCTATGAGGAAAGCCTCGCCGGGTGGAAGGAAATCCTTCGGATGAATCCCAATGCCTATATGTCCAATTTGGGGTATGCCAAGGCGCTGTTTCAGTTGGGAAGATATGAAGAGGCTGCAGAACACTTCGCGGAAATTGAATATGCGCCCGGCTATTCGGACTGCTTCTGGGAAACGAGAAGCGCATGGATGCGATCCCACATGGAAGGAATTTTAATTGGGGTCATCCTGTTTGCCGCGCTGTGTTTTGCTTTGAATCTGTTGGATAAACGGTATGGCTGGAAAGAGACAATTCGGGAACGGTATGAGATATGCTGCCGGAAGCATCGCTTGCTGCAGGAACTGACCGGCGATGTTTCCTATTTCCTCCGGCATCCGATTGACGGCGTATATTATTTGAAAACAGGCAGACGGGGAAGCGTACCGGCAGCAACAATTCTCTATGTTACCGCGATCGCTGTTTATATGGTGTGCCGTGGCCTGACTTCCTTTGTCTTTGGCGGCGGTTACTCGTACGACAATGATCCCGTTGCGATTCTGCTGATCATCATCGTCCCGTCCGTCCTGTTTCTGATTGGCAGCTATCTGATCAGCGCCATCCATGATGGGGAAGGCAGCTTCCGGGCAGTCTATGTCTGCTTTGCCTATTCCCTGTCCGCGTTTATTCTCTGCTGGCCCGCGCTGACGCTGCTTTCCCATGCGTTCACCCTGACAGAGCTCTTTATCTACCGGCTGCTGGCCTTCCTGATCCTTGGCTATACAGGCGTCCTGATCTTTATCAGCATCAAAGAAGCGCATGTGTACAACCTGCGAAAGACGGTTGCCAATATTCTGCTGACGCTGTTCTTTATGGTAGTGGCCATTCTTGCGGCGATCGTTCTCTATATTCTTTGGAGAGAACTCCTATCCTTCCTTTCCGAGGTCTTTGAGGAGGTGCGTTATCGTGTGTTCCCGTAAATGGATTGTCAGAATCAGTGCGCTCCTGTTAATCGGAAGTCTGCTGGCAACCGGCGTCTTTGCGGCAGAAGGGGATTCGGAGGCGGCTGCGCTGTCTGGAACCCCTTTGACCAACGGCCTGCTCGAAGCGAACTCAAACAGACAGGTACATCCCTTCCGGACGGAAATTGTGGAAAGCCGGTTTACGACCGAGGGCTTTGAGAAGATTGGGGAAACGGAGAAGCTGGAAATTTTCCTGAACCGGGAGGAGGCTGCGCTGCGGGTTCGGAATATCGATACGGGCTACCTGTGGGGCGCGCTTCCCATCGGAGAAGCGGAAGGGCTGAATTCTTCCTGGCGCTGCTATGGCAACGGCCTGGTTTCCATCGAATGCTTTAACAGTGAGGGCGTGGAAAGCCGCGTCAGCATCGGAAAAGATGGCATGGCACAGTATGAGCTTCTGGATCATGGCCTGCTCTGCTCAGCTTTATTTGAGGAACAGGGAATATCCTTCCAGGTAAAGGTTTGCTGGGAGGGCAGTCAGATTACCATGGAACTGGTGGAAGGAACGCTGGTGGAGGGACTCCACGACAGTCCTTTTACCCTGAAATCCATGACCTTCCTGCCGTTTCTCGGCAGTTCCTATTCAGATTCCGTAGATGGGTATATCCTGATTCCGGACGGCAGCGGCGCATTGATCCGTTACCGTCAGCCGGCCAACTACAGCTCCACCTACGCCGCGAGAATCTATGGCAAGGATTATGGAATTGAATCCCTGGCGAGTACCGCCGACAACACGGCGCGGCCGGAAGCGCAGGCGCTGCTCCCAATTTACGGCATAGTGCATGGAGTGGGCCAGAACGGATTTCTGGCGGTTGTTGAAAACGGCGCGGCGTACGCCACCATTCTGGCAGCGCCAGCCCAGACAAGCAATCCATACAACTGGGCTGCTGCACGGTTTGAATTCCGGCAGAAATATGTGAAGAATATTAACCGGAAGGAAGGCGCCGGCGCAAATGTTCCCCAGAAAGTTCCCAATAAGGTCACTCCGCGGATTTCCTTCTATTTTACGGAGGGAGAGCAGGCGCGCTACGATGGGATGGCAGTCATGTACCGGCAGATGTTGATGCAGCAGGGCGTGCTGTCGCCGCTGCATTCAGAGGATCGTTCCGTTCCGCTGCAGTTGGAAGTTCTGGGCGCGGACAAGAAGGAAAACTTCCTGTGGAATACCACGGAAGTCTTTACAACATTTGCGCAGGCGGAGGAAATCCGGGAAAGCCTTGCCAATGCGGGCATCACCAATCTGGAGATGGTTCTGCGCGGCTACACCAAAAACAATGAATGCGGCAGCAGACTGCTGGCATCCCTTGGCAGCCGGAAGGAGCTGGCAGCGTTGAGCCGGGCACTTTCGGAGACCGGCGGCGCTCTTTCCCTTTACCTGAATCCCATGACAGCCAATGAGGATCAGATTACGCTGCGAACGGAGGCGGCGAACAACCTGTCCAAAAATGAGATCAAATGGATCGACAACCTGGCTTCCCGGATCTATCCATACACATACCTCTACCGTCTGACAGAAGTGGAAGAGCGCGTTCAAAAAGCCATCACCAATGACTATGGCAGCGGCTTCGCGCTTGCGCAGGTGTCCAATAAGCTCTACAGCGACTTTACCTCGGGCAGAGAATTGACCCGTGGGGAAAGCCTCGACAGGGTGATCGCCATGGTGGAATCCCTGACAGACGGGAAACGGATTGCGATGTATCAGCCCAATCAGTATCTCTGGCAATACACGGATAAAATGTTTGATCTTCCCGTCTCAAACAGTCAGATTCTCTATGAAACGGACTGCGTTCCCTTCCTGCAAATCGTACTCAGCGGCTGCGTGGAGCTGTATGGCAGCACGATCAACGCTTCTTCCTATTCAACGGAGCGTCTGTTGCGGCAGATCGAATACGGCATGGCCCCGGCGTTTGTTGTTACAGGCTGTGAGAGTGTCGAACTGTTCAATACCGCGCAGGAACGGTATTTCTCAACCAATTTCCTGGATTGGCAGCCCCAGATTGTGCAGGCTTACCGGACGGTATCAGAAGGTCTTGGGGACGTTTGGGGCCATAGTATCGTATCTCACCGGTGCCTGCAGAATGGACTGATCCGGGTGGAATATGACAATGGTGTGGGCATTTACCTGAATTACACGGATGAGCCCTTGACGGCTGACGGAATTACGGTGGAGTCCGGATGGTTTTCCGTGACGGGGGGAGGAGGAACATGAACAAACGGAAGAGTAAAAACACAAACAGACGGTTTACGCTGAACTACCGTGCCCGAAGTACCATCACCGGGACGATGTTTTTCCTTCCCTGGCTCATCGGCTTTTTCGCGATTACCGCGTATCCGCTGATATACTCTCTGGTGATTTGCTTTAACCAGGTGCAGATCAGGCCGGGCGCCATTGAGCTGGAACCCATCGGCTGGGAGTATTTTCGGCAGGCGTTCGCGGTGGATACGGAATATCCGACCAAGCTGATCTCTTCGGTCTGTAGCGTGGCCATGGGTACGCCGCTGGTGGTTGTATTTTCTCTGGTTATCGCCCTGCTGCTGAACGGGAAGTTCCGGGGAAGAACGGTTTACCGGATCGTATTTTTTCTGCCGGTGGTGATCATGTCCGGCCCGGTGATGTCCGAGCTGATGTCCGAATCCTCGGCCATGAGCATCAATATGGACATCATGGGAATCCGCAGCATTTTGATGGAGCTGAACTATGGATGGGCGAATGTGCTGCTGACGTTTTTGAACAGCTTTGTCCGGATCTTGTGGTTCTGCGGTGTTCAGATCATTGTGTTTCTGGCGGGGCTGCAGAAGATTGACCGGAATATGTATGAGGCCGCCGCCATAGACGGCGCCACGGCCTGGGAATCCTTCTGGAAGATTACGCTGCCCCATCTGCGTCCGATCATTCTGCTGAACACGATTTACACCATCATTGAGATGGGAACCGCCTCCGATGATGCGACAAATGGGAAAATTGTCGGCGCGATTCGGGATATTGCCCGGCCTTACAGCTATGCCGCCGTGCTATCCTGGATCTATGCGTTCTGCCTGCTGCTGCTGATTCTGCTGGCGTTTGTGCTGCTGAAACCGAGGAAAGGGAGTGATTGACTTTGAAAAAGGATCAAACTTCCTGGAAAAGAAGAGCATACTGGCTGGTCGGCAACCGTGGAGATGAGGGCAGCCGTCTGGGGAAATTTACAACCTACTTCATTTTGACCGGAATGGGGTTTGTATTTCTGTATCCGCTGCTGTATATGATTTCCGTCAGCTTTATGGATACGGAGGATCTGGTGGATGCAACGGTGACCTGGATTCCAACCCATTTGTCTGTGGAGAGTTTCATCAAGGCGGCCAAAACGTTGGATTTCTGGGACGGGCTGAAGGATTCTCTGATCATGACGTTAATCCCGGCGGGGCTGCAGACCTTTACGCTTGCATTGGCCGGCTATGGACTCGCCCGTTACCGCGTACCAGGGAAAAAATTCTGGATGGCGCTGGCTGTGTTCATCTTCCTGGTGCCCACACAGGTTACCATGATCCCGCGTTTCCTGCTGTTCAACACCTATCAGATGATTGGTACCATCTGGCCCATCTATTTGATCAGCGCATTGGGGCAGGGCGTAAAAAGCTCCGTTTTCCTGCTCATCTATTATAACTTCTTCAATTCCTATCCAAAATCGCTGGATGAGGCTGCGAAAATCGACGGCGCCGGGCCGGTCAAGGTGTTTTTCAAAATTGCCCTGCCAATGGCAAAGCCCGCGCTTGTGCTGACCTATCTGTTTTCCTTTATCTGGATCTGGAACGACACCACACAACTGCCCCAGTATTCCACGGGCGCGGTGACAACGCTGCCAATGCATTTGCAGCAGTTTGTGGAGCGGTTTAACAAGCTGTTCGCCTCCGTCGGCGTCAGCACGGGTGGCGCGCTCAATGAATCCATTCGCCTTGCCGGTACGCTGCTCACCATTTTGCCGCTGATTATTCTGTACTTTATTGTCCAGAAGCAGTTTGTGGAGAGCATAGAGCGAACCGGATTGACGGGGGAATGACCATGAGATGGAGATTTTCTGCGATCTTTTTCCTGTTTGCACTTCTCCTGGCAGCGTGTTCACCCCCTGGCGAAGAGACGACTCCGGCACAGACGAGCGCTGCGCCGGAGGAGCCCTTCTCCGATTGCAGGGATCTGCCGTCCGATGGGCTGCTGCATGACCCCTATGGCTGGGACAATCTGTACGGCAGCAAGGAGGTACCGACTGTCTGGTGGCAGCGCACGCCCCGGGATCCTGTGGCGGGAGCCGGGACGGAAATTGGGATTGCGGTGGCGAAGTCTCTTGAAGAAAGGGATATCTGGATCGAATGGGCAAAAAACGGGAGGATGATGGAACCGGTTGCCTGCCAGCGCAGAGCCAATCTCCAGACCGACGGCGTTGACAGAATCCGATATGTGGGATTCATACCGGAGGGGGAGAGCGGAGACCGGGTGGAATATATGATCTGTGCCGGTGAGGACGGAGCCGCGCAGAAAAGCATCGGCCCCTTTGCGTTCCATGTGTCCACCTGGGAAAAATTCACACCGGTCGGCGTACAGGTTTCCCGGGAAAGGCTGCTGATTTCCGGGACAGCGGGGAAGAAACCGGCATCCCTTGCCGTTGAATGGAATTCTGACGGCGTTCGGCTGGTACTGTCGAACGAGGTATATGAAAGCGGCGGAACATTCCCCGCCAGCCTTTCCTCCGGAAGTGTGGCCTTTACCGTGGAGGAAAGCGGACGCTTCTCTTTCCGCAGGGACGGCGCAGCGCTGGTGAACGGGGAAGGGTTCGAGATTCTGACAGACGGAACGCGGGCGCAGGCTGTCCGTTTTACGCTGGAAGCGGAAAAAACGGATCGGTTTTACGGGTTTGGCATGAAATATGATTCTCTCGATCAGCGCGGCAAGACGGTCGATACCTACTGTGTCAACTGGTATAAGGATCAGAGGGGAGAAACCTATACACCGGTTCCATACTTTTTTGTCCCCGACAAATACGGGCTGTATGTGGATTCCACGTACTATTCCAGATTTGAAATGTGCACGGCCAATACGGGGGATACCTGTGTGATTGAAGTGGATATGGGCGGCACGGATGGGTTTGAACTGCCGGTTTACCTGTTTTCCGGCGACAACGGACAGATTTCGGCATCCTATGCCGCGGTGGCGGATCAGGCAGCGCTTCCCCCAGTATGGGCCTTTGGACCCTGGATTTCCGCCAATGAGTGGGATAAACAGTCTGAAATCATGGAGCAGTTGGAAGCAACCCTCCGCTATGAAATTCCGACCAGCGTGCTCGTCATCGAAGCCTGGAGCGATGAGCAGACATTTTATACCTTTCATGATTCCCGGTTCGAGACCACCGATGGCGCGGAAGCCCTGGATTATGAGGACTTCACCTTCACAGGGCGCTGGCCGGATCCGAAAGGAATGGTCGCGGCGCTTCACGACAGCGGAATCAAGTGCCTG
The DNA here is from genome assembly GCA_022774865.1 of Clostridiales bacterium. Lineage (GTDB taxonomy): Bacteria > Bacillota > Clostridia > Oscillospirales > Oscillospiraceae > Faecousia. The sequence goes on along the minus strand of JALFLH010000019.1, from coordinate 49,231 downwards.
CTGTGGCAGATTCCGGTGCTGAAATATTCTACGGAGGCAACCGCCCAGTCTGTCCGGGATCAGATTTATGCGACCGAACAGGGCTACGTTCTGAAATACGAGGATGGCGGTATTTACCGTCTGCCGGGCGGCACCTGGTTTGGCAATTCCCTGCTGCTTGATTTTACGAACGGGAAGGCGGCAAGCTGGTTCCTGGAAAAACGCCGGTATCTGCTGGAGGATATTGGAATAGACGGCTTTAAAACCGACGGCGGCGAATTTGTCTGGGGCCGGGATGTGGTCGCGTCCGACGGGACCCGGGGCGATGAGCTGCGAAACGCTTACCCCGATCTCTATGCCCAGGCGTATTATGACTTTGGGAATCAGGTTTCAGACGGAATTATCACCTTCAGCCGCGCGGGAGGAAGCGCCATGCAGCGGCATCCTCTTTGCTGGGTTGGCGATCAGAATTCAGATTTTCGGGCGTTCCAATCCGCGATCCGCGCGGCGCTCAGCGCAAATATGTCCGGAATTCCCTTTGTGGCATGGGATATTGCCGGGTTCAGCGGGGATGTTCCAACGGCGGAGCTGTATCAGCGCAGCGTGGCGCAGGCGGCGTTTTCTCCGGTGATGCAGGTGCATTCGGAGAATTCCGGTGATCCGCAGCCCTCGCAGTCAAGAACGCCGTGGAATATGGCCCAGCGCAAGGGCGACGATGCCTGCCTGGAGACTTACCGATTTTATGCCAATCTGAGAATGAACCTGCTGCCCTATCTCTATACGGAAGCCAAATGGTCTGCCGAGACCGGCGAACCATTGATGCGCGCGATGGCCTACGCCTTCCCCAAGGACGAGGTTGCGGCGGCTTATGAGTTTCAGTATTTGCTTGGGAGAAATCTGCTGGTGGCGCCCGTGACAACGCCAAACGCGAAGCAGATTGAAGTTTATCTCCCGGACGGTATCTGGTACGACTTTTTCACCGGCGCGCGTTATGAGTCAGGCGTTTACCAGATCCCGGTTGCCGTGGACGAAATTCCGGTGTTTGTCCGGGCGGGGACAATTCTCCCGGTCAACACGGATGAAACGGGCAAACTGGCCACCTATGTTGGCAATGGAACGGATGACTTTGAAAACTTATGGTATCTGGTGTTCCCCGGAACTGGGGCGTATACCTGGTATGATTATGTGAATGACCGAAAGATTACGGTGGAATCAGACGGGCGGGGAGTTACCGTCGAGGGAAAGCCCACTGATAATTGGATGATTCGGGGTGAAAATCCATGATTGAGGCTGTGATTTTTGATTTGGATGGCGTCCTGACAAGAAGCGACCGCTATCATACGGCGGCCTGGCGGAAGACCTGCGCGCAATGGGGAATCCCATTTGGGGACGGCACAGGCGACCTGGTTCGGGGCGTCAGCCGGCTGGAGAGCGCGCGAATTGTTGCCGCGCAGGGAGGCGTGGAACTGACGGCGGATCAGCTTGCCGCGTTTGCTGAAGAGAAAAACAGAAACTATGTCAGTTTGCTGACGGGAATGACACGGGAGGATGTAATACCCGGCGTGGTGGAGCTCCTTGCGTGGCTGCGAACGCAGAATATCCCCGCAGCGGTTGCGTCCTCCAGCAAAAATGCGCCGCTGATTCTGGAAAAAACTGGATTGAAGGGCTATTTCACTGTAATTGTGGACGGCAGCCAGATCACCCGCTCAAAGCCGGATCCGCAGGTATTCCAAAAGGCGGCGGATGCGCTGGGGGTGGGATATGCGAACTGTGTGGTGGTGGAGGACGCGGTCAGCGGCGTTCAGGCGGCGCTTGCGTTGGGGTGTCAGGTGGCGGCGGTAGGCCGGGCGGCTCAGTCGGAGGGCGTAACCTACCCGCTGAAAAAGCCTGATGATTTGATTCGGCAATTGTCTGTCCCGGTATCACCCGATCAGGAACGGAAATTGCACTGAAGGGGGGAGAAACGAAAACTGAACGGATCGCAGAAGCAATCGGGGTTCAACCAAAGAAGGGCGGTATGACAATGAAACACGGCAGACGGATGGTTTTCCGCATCGTTGCCTTCATTCTCATCACGGCAATGATGGCAGGAACGTTTACGGTAGTGAATGCGGTGGAAGGAATCTATCATGAACCCACCGGCTGGGATGATCTCTATGGCGGCACGGAGGTAGAAAGCAACGACTGCGAACGGTATCCACGGGATCCAGTGGCAGGCGATACGGTTTACCTGAAGTCCAAAACCTGGCCGATTGAAGATGGAGACGCGGTTTGGGTTACCTGGACGAAAAACAGCGTGGAGCAGCCGGTGGTCAACGCGGAATGGAAGTACAACAGTGGCAATGACACCCATTGGGAAGCAAACATGGGGAGCTTCGCAAAAGGTGATGTGGTCACATATACGCTCCATGCGAACCAGAACGGCGCGAATGAAAAGACAACGGGGCCATACACATTCATTGTGACAGACTGGGATTATGTGACGCAAGTGACGAATGTTGTGAATTACAGCAACCGTGTGGAACTGACCTGTGCATCGACGGCGTCTGCGATTCAGCCCAGGATCAGTATTGCTTTCCCCGGAACAGGCTATTTCCGTATGCAGTTTGAGCCGTTCGGCAGCGACAGCTTTGCCACCGGTTTATCGAGTTATACGGTAGACCAGTCCGGCTCTGACAGTATTTGGATAAACGGTCCGGATATCAAGATCAAAATCCATAAGAACCCTTACCGCATGGAGATTTATGACGGGGAGGGTACACGGTTGACGCAGGAGACGAGTGATTACCGGGGTCTGGCCTTCCGCACCAATGGCTCCAATTATATCAATGCGGTGGAACAAAACCTGAATACCCCAGGCGACGAATCGTTTGCCGGGTTTGGGATGCGTTATGATACCCTGAACCAGCGTGGAAATAATGTAGATATCTATACAGTCAACTGGTACCTGAATCAGGGAAATAAGACCTATCTGCCGATTCCGTTCTATTTCAGCAATCGGGGGTATGGCACCTATCTGAACACAACCTATTATGTGCAGTATCGGCTTGCAACGGATGCAAGCAACCGTGCCACGATTCGTGCAACCGCAGGAGGCACGAAGAATACCGGGATGGATCTGTATTACTTTGCCGGTACGCCCAAGGAAATTTCACAGAAGTATACCGATGTGATTGAAAAGCCTGCTTTGCCCGCCGTATGGGCATTTGGCCCCTGGATTTCTGCGAACGAGTGGAATAAGCAGTCTGAAGTGCTGGATCAGGTGGCAAAAACGAACCAGTATCACATTCCGACAACTGCTATGGTGATTGAGGCATGGGCGGATGAAGAGACGTTCTACATCTGGGGCGATGCACAGTATACACCGCACAGCGCAACGTGGGTTCCTACGTCCAGCGACTTCACCTATACGGGCAGATGGCCGGACCCGGAAAGCATGGTAGACACGCTCCATGAGAATGGAATCAAGGTGCTGCTCTGGCAGTTGCCGGTGATCAAATCGGCATCCGATCCGATTCAGCAGCTTGCAACAGATGAGGCGTATGCAATCAGTCAGGGCTATGTGCTCGATAATGGGACAGGCACACCTTATCGGAATAAAGGCGGATGGTATGGCAATGCGGTGATGCCGGACTTTACAAATTCCGCCGCAGTGAGCTGGTGGATGAATAAACGCGCCTATCTGCTGGAAGAAATTGGAATTGACGGCTTTAAGTGCGACGGCGGCGAGTTTGTCTGGGGCAGAAACATTACCGCCTCCAACGGCATGAAGGGCGACGAACTTCGGAACCTGTATCCGGATCTGTACGTTCAGGCTTATTCTGATTTCGTCAAGGAATACAACACGGACGGAATCGTATTTTTCCGAGCCGGGGGCTCCGGCGCAGGCCAGCATCCCATTGCGTGGGTGGGAGACCAGACCTCCAGTTTCAGCGCCTACCGGGATGCCATGCGGGCCACAATGAACGCATCCATGTCCGGAGTGCCGTTTGTCACATGGGATCTGGCAGGTTTCAGCGGAGAGATCCCCAGCACGGAGCTTTATAAGCGAAGTGTTGCGCAGGCGGCGTTTTCCCCCATCATGCAGCTTCACTCGGAATGGGGCGGCGATCCGTCTCCCAGCGTTGCGCGGACACCCTGGAATATGTATGAACGCACCGGTGATATGGAATGCATCAATATCTATCGGAAGTTCGCAAACTACAGAATGAGCCTGATTCCCTATCTGTATAATCAGGCGAAGTACACAAATGCAACAGGCGTACCGATGATGCGGTCCATGGCATATGAGTTCCCCGGAGACACGACTGCGGATGATATGGAGTTCCAGTATATGCTCGGTGAGAATCTGCTGGTTGCGCCAATTGAAAATGAGGGTCAGACCGAAAAACTGATCTATTTGCCGGAAGGGGAGTGGATTGACCTGTTTTGGGGTGCAAAGCGCCCCGGTGGCAGCTTGATCACTTATTCTGCCGGACTTGACGCGATCCCGGTATTCGTAAAAGCGGGCTCTGTTCTTCCCTTGAACCTCAATGCAGACTATCAGTTCGGTGAATCGGTGGGCAATTCTACGGAAAGCTATGTAAACTTCACCTATCGGATTTACCCAAAGGGCACCACCAGCTATGACTATTACGACTATGTTGGAAATGCGCAACTGCAGTTGACCGTTCAGGAGAACTATGATAATGGGACAATCACCATACAGGTTCCCGGAATGACCTCAGCGCGCAGCTTGCAGGTTTTTACTTCCGAGCCGTCTCAGATAAAGATTGCCGGCGCTGCAATTACACACTTTACCGATTTTGACGCGTTCAAAACCTGTACGACCGGGTGGTATTACGATACGGAACAGCATATGGCCATCATCCGCGCCGGTACCTCTGCCACGACCACATCCGTTGAATTAACCGGTACCAGTGAGGTACCCTATGAAGCCGAATATGCAGCGGGTACAAATGTGAGTACCAATACCAATCATTCCGGTTATGAAGGAACCGGGTTCGTTGACGGATTCGCCGAGAGCGGAGACTCCGTGAGCTTTGATGTCTATGCGCCCGCAGCCGGTTCCTATACGCTGGAATTGAGGTACAGCGCAGGAACGGAGGACGCGAAACGGGCGGTTTACATCAATGGCAGCCGGGTATCCGCACCGGTACTTGCTAAGACAGCAGATTGGGATACCTGGTCTACCGTGGCGGTAACGGTAACGCTTCCGGCCGGCAAGAGCACGATTGGCATCACGTATGATACGGACTGTTACGCGGGAATCAATCTGGACAACATCAAAATCACATAATGCGGGGGATACTTCCCCCGCAGCACGAAATCACACCGTTTGTTTACACAACTGAAAAGACAGGAGGGAACTTATGAACGTTCGATGGCATCCAGGCGATCGCCACTGGCTTCGGATCATTTCCCTGCTTTTGGTGTTCGTGTTGACAATCGCCTGCATCCGCGCAGGTGTTGTGGAAGTAAAAGCGTACGCGGAAACACTAGGCAATGTGCTGGCGGCGACAGTCAGCGGGGATGTCCTCACACTGACTGTTGATAATGGGGCGGAGACAGGGGATGATATTCTTGAGATCCGGGTATGTGAAGATGACATTCTCAGAGTAAACTACCGCCCAAATGGAATTGCCTCCAGCGCTTCCACTCCGATGATTGACCCGGACAGGGTTTGGGGAACGGTTGGAGCGCAGATCAATGTGTCGGCTGATCCAATTACCATCACCACGGGTTCTATGCGGGTATCCATCCAGAGAAATCCTTGCAGAATGACCGTGAAAAAGGCGGATGGAACAGTTTTGTTCTGGGAACCGGATGACGGCGGCGTATTTCACGATGGTGTCCGTTTTGTCAGAAACGCAGGACAAAATATGTATGGATTGAGCAGCTACGCCTGCTTCGATGGGAACGGGCAGCTCCTGAGAAACGATACGACCGCTGCGGTTCAGGCCGGGCAGCAGGGCAATTCCGGCGGCCCATTCATGTGGTCTACCGCTGGGTATGGCATTCTGATTGATTCCGATGGCGGCTATCCGGTGCTTGACAGCACAACAAATAAAATGGAGTTCTACTACGGAGATACCACGACCGAAGGGCGGAGGTATTTCAAAGAAAACGTTGAGTATTATATCATGCTGGGCAACCCGGAGGACATCATGGAGAATTATTCGCACATTACGGGCGAATCTCCCATGATGCCCGAATGGTCGCTTGGGTTTTCCAACTACGAATGGGGCATCAACCAGTCGGAATTGTATGAGATGGTCGACACCTATCGGGCCAAAGGAATCCCGATTGACAGCTACGGCATTGACTATGACTGGAAAAACTATGGCAGTGACAATTATGGCGAGTTCACCTGGAATACCAATAATTTCCCGGACGCCGCCACCTCTTTGCTGAAGACCAACATGGATGCGGAGGGCATTAAGCTGATCGGAATCACAAAACCCCGGATTGTGACAAAGCTGTCAGACGGTACAGTTACGCAGCAGGGACAGGCCGCGATCGATGGAGACTTCTTCTACCCGGGCCATGCTGAATATACGGATTATTTCTATCCGGTGACCGTGCGCAGCATTGATCCCTATGATCAGGCTGTTCGTGACTGGTGGTGGCAGCATTCCATCGATGCCTTTGACAAAGGAATTGCCGGCTGGTGGAACGATGAAACCGACACGGTTGCCTCCGGCTCCGCCAGCTACTGGTTTGGAAACTTTACGACGCTGCATCTCTCTCAGGCGCTTTATGAAGGCCAGCGCGCTTACACCAATGACGCGGTTCGCGTATGGCAGACGGCCCGAAACTACTATCCCGGCACCCAGCGCTTCGCCACTACCATCTGGTCCGGCGATGTGGGAACCCAGTTTGCCATTGATGAAAACATCTGGTGGACCAATGGACTGAATGATCAGAAAGCAACCATGCTTTCAACGATCAATAACGGTCAGATGAAATGGGGCTCCGATGGCGGCGGCTTCAACCAGAATACGGGCACGATCGAGAACCCCTCCCCTGAGCTTTACACCAGATGGCTGCAGTTGGCGGCATTCTCTCCCGTGTTCCGTGTCCATGGAAACTTCAACCATCAGCGCCAGCCATGGTACTATGGCTTTACGGCGGAGGAAAACAGCAAAGCCGTGATCCAGCTTCGCTATCGTCTGCTGCCCTATATCTATTCTTATGAGCAGAAAGCCCTTGCCAAAGGCGTCGGCCTGGTTAAGCCGCTGCTGTTTGATTATCCGAATGACAGCAATGTGGCAAACGATACGGATGCGTGGATGTTTGGCGACTGGCTGCTTGTGGCGCCTGTGACCGAGCGTTATCAGACGACCAAGTGGATCTATCTTCCGGCAGGTACCTGGATTGATTACTTTACTGGCCTGGTATACGAAGGCGGTCAGTACATTGCGTATGCGGTAAATGGCGAGAGCTGGACCGATGTGCCTCTGTTTATCAAGGAGGGCGCGATCATTCCAACGCAGAAAGCCCTGAATTACACCGGTGAGGAAGCCGTCACTGAAGTGGATGTGGATGTGTTTGCGGACAGCACCCAATCCTCCTTCCTGCTGTATGATGATGACGGAAGCAGTTATGACTATGAGGACGGCGCGTTCTTCAAGCAGACAATCACAGCGCAGGATAACGGCGCTTCCGGAATTGCCGTAAACTTCTCCGCAAAGAGCGGCAGCTACGCATCCAGCTATGAAACTTATCTTGTGAAGATTCATGGCAAGGCGGCTTCCAGTGTCAGGCTGGGAGGCAGCGACATGACCAAATATCACGATCTTGCTTCCCTCCGCGCGGCATCTGGAGAAGGCTATGCCGTCGGTAAGGATATCTACGGAGACGTTACTTACGTTAAGATCAATGCCGGTGCGGCAAAGAGCATTGTGGCGACGGGTACAACGACGCAGACTGCGACAGGGCTGTATTATGAGGCTGAAGAAGGAACTCTGTGGGGCAGCTCAACAGCGACCCGGGCTGGCGTGAATACCAATCACACTGGCTATACCGGAACGGGCTTCGCGGACAAATTTGAGACTGCCGGTGCGGCAGTAACGTTCCGTGTAAATGGTAAGACAGCCGGTGTTTATCCTGTTACGATTCGTTACGCGAATGGAAATTCCGCAGGAAAAACCATGAGCATCTACGTGAACGGTACGTTTGTGCGTCAGGTTGTGTTTGCTCCAACCGAAAGCTGGGATACCTGGTCAACGGTATCCGAAAATCTGCCGCTCGCTGCAGGGGCAAACAGTATTACCATTCTGTACGACGAGGATGCCGGTGATACCGGGTATCTTAACATCGACCATGTTTTCGTGCCGTTCTTCCCGGATATTGCATCGTATGAAGCGGAAGCTGCTGCGCTGCATAACGGCCCTGCCAGATCAACCAATCATTGGTTCTACACAGGTTCCGGCTTCGCCGCGGGTCTGGAGAGTGCGGGAACCAGTGTGGAATTCCGTAATGTGACGGTTCCGACAGCGGGAACCTATTCTGTAACGCTGCGCTATGCCAATGGAAATGGAGCGGCCAAGACATTGAACACTTATGTGAATGGCAGCTTCGTAAAAACCGCAACGTTTGCAAGTCTCGGAACGGATTGGAATATCTGGGGCAACTGGGAGACGACACTGAACCTGAATGCCGGGCAGAATACGATTGCCTTCACCTTTGACTCCGGAAATAGCGGCTATGTCAATCTGGATCAATTGCGGGTCGTCGTGAATGGAACATCTACGGCAAGTTTTGAAGAGAATATCCTGGATAACGGGGGCTTTGAACGTCCGACATGGGAGACATCCAAGTGGACGCAGTGGCATCCGGACGGGCAGGAACTGGCCTACGGTGTAGATAAGGGCATCGGCATGAATCCACCCGAAACCGCGCGTGAAGGGGAACAGCGGGCTTACTTCTATCTCGCTTCGGCGTACCAGCAGAGCATCCATCAGGTCAATACCATAGAAAGCGGAACATATCAGTTGGAATTCTGGGCCAGATGTTTCAATACTGCACCTACAATTGCAAGGGCTGAGATTCAGAATGGTGATGGAACCACGACATATGTAAACATTGACCAGACTTCTGAATGGAAGCACTACTTGATTGGAAATCTGGCATTAAGCGGCGATGTTGATATAGGATTCTATATCAATTCTCCCGGCGGAACCACATGCCAGATTGACGGAGTGAAACTCGTAAAGACGGGCTGATGACAGCGGAATAAAAAATGTCCGGGGGAAGGCTGCTTCCCCTGGACATTTTATCCGTACGCGTTACAGTGTGAAAGAAGCGATGTACCTGATCTCAGCCACGTGCCCAACCGAGGTTCGGTCGGCTCTTGTAAATTTTACGGTTCGTATGGGAATCATCTTCTTGACCATCTGGCCGCCGACGGAACCGGCTTCGCGGGAAGTCAGGTCGCCGTTATAGCCGTTGGTCAGGTTGACGCCAACCTCGGAAGCGGCCTGCATTTTGAACTTGTCCATGGCCTCACGTGCCTGAGGGACGTTGATCTGATTGTTGCTTTTCATACGCTTGTCTCTCCTTTTGTCGTTTTCCGGAAAGCCAAGGCGCTTTCCGGGAGAAAACGTCTTTTTCTTTCCGCATGACTAGCTTTTCCCGGATTGAGTTTCATATGCTTGGTTCTTTACGGAAATAATCACAGTTTATACCATGAAAAATTTCAAAATACATTGATTTCTCATTTTTATCCAAAACCGGCCGCGCATGGACCCGGTTGCAAAATCCACTGCAACCGGGTACAATAGATGAAAACACGGTTCGGAGGAAAGCAATGAAAAAAATAATCGCGCTTCTGATCTTGGCAGCCTGGATGCTGGCCGGCTGCGGTGGGAGAATGGCAGCGGAGACGGAACCGCCTACACAGACGGCCGTGGAGGCGATGGAAGTTCCGTTTGAAACGAAACCGGATCTTCGGAAATATTTGGGAACACATCTTCAGTTTTATTCGCTTTTGTCCGGGGATGCACCTGAGGCAGACGCTCTGAACCAGGCGGCTGCGTTCTTTGAGGCGCAGACCGGGGCGGAGGTCTCTTTCCGGTGGTTCAGCGGTGACGGACAGGCGCTGGCGGCTGCGATGGAGGAAACAGGGGCGGCGGACATTTTTGAGATTGCCGGTGGGGAATTGGCAAGCCGGAAAGACGATGCCATGGATTTGGCGGAACTGACGGCCGCTGCGGATTACGAGAGCCACAGCTATGCACCGCTGAGGCAGCAGGTGCTCCAGCGGTGCGGATATCTGGCGGGCATTCCCATACGGCCATACCTGACCGGGGTTTACTATAACCGGGACGCCTTTGTTGCCTGTGGGATTGAAAAAACACCAGAAAGCTGGGAGGATTTTCTGGATGTCTGCGGCAGGCTTGCGGAAAGCGGGTGGGCGCCGCTGACCATGGACAACGAAAACGCGTGGATACCGCTGGCGCTGCATCTGAAGCGAAATCTGGACGCGGATCGCGCGGATGCGCTGATTTCCGGTGGCTGGGAAAAGGACGCCGGCGAGCTGATGAGCCAGCTCGCCGGGCTTGCGCAAAGCGGGTTTCTGATGGACGGCTGTCCGATGGAATATCCGGCGGGGCAGAATAAAATCGCCCTGAGCAACGCGGTGATGGCGGCAGGCTCCAACCGGCTTTGCGGTCAGGTGGAACAGGCAACGCTTATCAATATTTCCTGGGGCGTGTTTGCCTGGCCGGGCAGTGGAGACGGCGCCGGAACGGCGGTGGATGCCGATGTGCTGGCGGTTTGCCGGACAACACCCAATGCCCAAGCGGCTTTTGACTTTATCCTTCTGCTGGCAACGGGAGAATTTGATCAGCTCCGCGCTGACCTGAGCGGTGGAATTCCGGCAGACCCGGCCAATGAATCTGCCATTTCCGGCGCGTGCGGGCTGCTTGCCGCGTCGGATGGCCGGAGTCTGACGCCTGTTGCAGCGCCGGACAACAGCCGGATTCTCAAACTGTGGCAAGGTAAGCTTACCCCCTGAGAAATGCCTGCTGAATAAGCCTTTCATACTTTCGATCAGGTTACAGGGAAAACTCCCCGATGCACCGCATCGGGGAGTTTTGCATGATTCAGAGATCCAGCAGCTTTTCAATGTCGGCCTTGGGACGGTAGCCAACGGCGGTGGCGGCAACGGCGCCGCCTTTCATCACGATCAATGTGGGAATGCTGGAAACGCCGAACTGAATGGCAAGCTCCATTTCCTCATCCACGTTGATCTTGCCCACCACAATATCTTCCCGCTCACTGGCAATCTGTTCCACGATCGGGGCAATCATTCTGCAAGGCCCACACCAGGTGGCCCAGAAGTCCAGCAGGACAGGCTTCTCGGATGCGACTACCAGCCGCTGAAAATTATCTTTGGTTACTTTTTGAACGGGCATGGAAAATCCTCCTTTGGTTTCTTTTCTCCTATTATATCCCGCCGGAGCGAAAAAAGCAATTCGGAAAATCAGAACAGCTCCACAATCCGCTCGGTGAGAAAAACGGCGGCGCAGCTCGCCAGAGAAACGGTCAGCAGGCTCTTGCCGCGGAAGGCCAGCACAATTGCCACAATCAGCGCGGCGATGCCGCTGATGATGTAGGTGGTGTCATAGAGTATGGCCGGGAAGGTCATGGCGGTCAGGCAGGCATAGGGCACATAGTGCAGAAACGAGCGGATGAAGCGACTCTGAATGGGCTTGCGGAAAACAGTCAGCGGAAGCACACGGATCAGGTAAGTGGTCAGAGCCATGGCGAGAATATAGAGGTAGATCTTCATGGGGCTGCCTCCTCATCCGGAATGGGGAACAGCCAGGCACAGACACCGGCCGATGCCACGGTGCAGATCACGATGGACAGACCGGCGGATACTCCGTTCAGCCCCGGCACCCATGTAAACAGGCAGCTCAGAACAAGCGCCAGAGCGCAGCAGGCGAGCACCGGCTTCTCCTGCCGGGCAGGCGGCACCACAATGGCGATGAACATACCGTACAGCATTACGGCCAGCGCCGTCCGCACGGCCAGCGGCAGCACAGAACCGGCCAAGGCCCCGCACAGAGTGCCCGTTGTCCAACCCAAAAACGGCATCAGCCCAAGCCCCAGCAGAAATGGGACGGTCAACGGCTGCTTTTCCGCCATGGCCAGCGCAAATATCTCATCGGTATTGAAAAAAGCAATTGCCAGCCTGGGGAGAAATCCGATGTTGCTGTTCAGCCGCTGACCCAGCGCCAGACTCATCAGCGCGTAGCGGCTGTTGATCACGATCTGCGTCAGGATCATCTCCCACAGCCCGGCGGAGGCAAGAATCAGGGTCAGGCCGGCGAACTGCCCAGCGCTTGTCAGATTCGTTGCGGAAATCAGTGCGGCATCCAGCGCCCGGATGCCCTGCGCGGCAGCCATGGCGCCAAAGCCAAAGCTGACAGAAAAATAGCCCACCCCAACAGGCAGGCCGCGCCGGACGCCGGTACGGTATTGATTCCAATTCATTTGATCATCTCTCTATTACAGATTGCTGTATCGAGTATTATATCAGGCTTCCGGACTGAAATCAACAGAAAAGCACCGCCCATTTCGGGCGGTGCACATGGATTTCGGCGTTATTTCTTGTGATACCGCAGGGCGCAGCAGTCGTCGCCCTTTGCGATGCACCGGGGCAGTTCCAGCGTTGCGCCATAGCACTCGCCAATTCCGTGGTCGCCGCACATGGCGATATCGCAGAGGGTGGCAATCTGCTCATCGGTGCAGCCGGCCTTCTGCCAGGCTTTGACCAGCGGACAATAGTGAAAATCGATGGACAGCTTGTCATCGGTGCTTTCCAGAATATCCATTTCAAACACCAACTGGGCGGGCTTGGTGAACAGGGTTTTCTTCAGCCCCTTCAGGCTGTCGGTGCCGCCTTTCTTCACCAGCTCCGCGCCCTGAGACAGACCGCAGCGGCGGACGGCGGGCTGCCCGAATTCTTTCCAGTCCAGGCCGCGTTTGCCCGCCTCGTCGCAGAGCAGATACAGCCAGTGCGCCCGGTGCTCCAACTGGGCGCGGATAGCCTGCAGAATTCCGTTTTGATACTTCGGCTCGTTTTTGACAATACTCATATCCGTTTTCTCCTGATGCGTAAAAAACAAGGGAGGCGTTTGCCTCCCTTGCCAAAATCAATCAGAACAGGGGCACAACCGCGCCGTCGTAGGTATCCTCGATGAAAGTCTTGACTTCCTCGCTCTGAAGCGCCTTTACCAGCGCCTGAATCTTCGGAGAGTTCTCATTGCCCTCCTTAACGGCCACCACGTTGACATAGGCTTCGGCAGCGGCACCATCGGCCTTCTCAACGGCCAGCGCCTCGGAAACCTTCAGACCGGCGTCAATGGCGTAGTTGCCGTTGATGACGGCCACGTCCACGTCCTGCAGGGTGGAGGTGATCAGCTCGGCCTTGGTCTCCACGATGTCATAGTTATGCGGGTTCTCGGCGATGTCGGACTTGGTGGCGGACAGGCCAACGCCGTCCTTCAGCTGAATCAGGCCCTCCTGCTCCAGCAGCAGCAGCGCGCGGGCTTCGTTGGTGCCATCGTTGGGAACCGCAATCTTCGCGCCGTCGGGCAGCGCGTCCAGAGAGGCGCACTTGCCGGCGTACAGGCCGAAGGGCTCATAGTGGATGCCGGCCACGCTTACCAGATGGGTGCCGTGCTCTTCATTGAAGTTGTTCAGGTAGGTGATGTGCTGGAAGTAGTTGGCATCCAGCTCGCCCTCTTCCAGAGAGGTGTTGGGGATGACATAGTCATCGAATTCCACGATCTGCAGATCGTAGCCTTCGTCAGCCAGAATCTTCTTGACAACTTCCAGAATCTCGGCGTGGGGCGCGGGGGTTGCGCCGACCTTGATGGTCTTATCGTCGGAAGAACCGCCGCAGGCGGCCAGGGACAGGGCCAGTGTCAGGGCCAGTACCAGTGCAATGATTTTTTTCATCTTGTTATTCTCCTTTTCTCGATTTATTTCTGATACGCTTGTCTGTTTTCACACACAAAGCGGTACCGACGGATTGAATGATCTGAACCAAAATGATCAGAATGATGACGGACACATACAGCACCACAATCTGGTTGCGACCGTAGCCACGCATCAGGGCGATGGCGCCCAGACCGCCGCCGCCGATGTTTCCGGCCATGGCGCCGTAACCCAGAATGGTGATGGTGGCATTGGTGGCGCCGTTGATCAGGCCGGGCTTGCACTCGGGGAGCATCACCCTGGTAATAATCTGCCAGGTGGAGCAGCCCATGGATTGGGCGGCTTCAATCACACCATGATCCATCTCCCGGAGGCTGGATTCCACCAGCCGGGCTACATAGGGCGCAGCGGCCACGGTCAGCGGGACGATGGTGGCGGTGGTGCCAACGGCCGTGCCCAGAATCAGGCGGCTCAGGGGGAACACCATAACCATCAGGATCAGAAACGGAATGGAACGAAGCAGGTTGATGATTGTATTGATCACCTGCATCAGCGGCTTCGGCAGCGGACGGATGCCGCCCTCCTCACCGGTGACCAGCAGAATGCCCAGCGGCAGGCCGATGACGTATGCCAGCACCGTTGCCAGCAGGGGCGCGTACAGCGTTTCCCAGACGGCAAAGGGAATATTGGAGGGATTCAGCAGAAATTCCATCTGCTCCGCGGCTTTTGAAATGCCCCAGGAATCCAGCAGGGAGACAATGTTCTCAACCATGATAATCCCGCACCTCCTCAACCGTGATGTTTTTCTGGGATGTAATGTAGGCCAGCGCCTTGGCGGCCTCGGCCTCGGATTCGGGCAGCCCCAGCAGCATGGTGCCGAAAGCCTTGCCGTCAATACTGCGGGTATCCGCGCCCAGAATGTTGACCTTGACGCCGCAGTCGATGGCCAGCGACGCGATCAGCGGCTGGTAGGCGGTGCCGCCGTTGAACGCCACCCGGATGATTCGGCTGGAACCGGGCAGCATCTCGAAGGGCAGCCCGTCGGGATAGACCAGGCGGCGGCTGGCCTCCGTTTTGGGATTGGAGAAAACCTCTTCCACCGCGCCGATTTCGGCCACCTGTCCATGGTTCAGAATGGCGACCCGGCCGCAGATTTCCTCGATAACCTTCATGTCATGGGTGATGATGATCACCGTAACCCCAAGCTCCTGATTGATCTGTCGCAGCAGCCGCAGGGTTTCCCGGGTGGTCTTTGGGTCCAGCGCCGAGGTGGCCTCATCGCACAGCAGCACTTCCGGATTGCTGGCCAGCGCCCGGGCGATGGCCACACGCTGTTTCTGGCCGCCGGAGAGCTGAACGGGGTAGGCACCGGCCTTGTCCGGCAGACCGACGGTCTCCAGCAGCGCGGCCGCCCGCTTCCGGGCTTCCTTTTTCGGTGTTCCAACCAGTTCCAGCGGGAAGCAGATGTTTTCCAGCGCCGTCCGCTGATCCAGCAGGTTAAAGCTCTGGAAAATCATGGAGATTTTCCGGCGCTGGGCGCGAAGCTCCTTTTCTGTCATGGCCATCAGATCGTTTCCATGGAACAGGATCTTTCCCTCATCCGGCCGCTCCAGCAGATTGATACAGCGCACCAGCGTGGATTTTCCCGCGCCGGACAGGCCGATGATGCCGAAAATCTCACCCTTTTCCACGGAAATGGACACATCCTTCAGCGCGGACACCTGATTGTCTCCGGCGCCGAAGGTTTTCGACAGGTTTTTCAATTCGATAATCGGTTCCAAATCATTCCCTCCCGCAAAAAGAAAACGTCCTTGTGCCAAAGCACAAGGACGGAAGAAACCCGCGTTACCACCTTGTTTTACAGCCGTCTCACGAGCGGCTGCCTCAGAGAGTACCAACATACTCCTGCGCTTTAACGGGCGCACCCCGTCGCGGGCTACCTATCGCCTGCGCGGCTCCGGGACCATGTTCAGCCTGTACCTGCCGTACCCCATTCCACCAACCGGGGCTCTCTGAACGAAGGCTTGCAGGCTTACTCTTCCCTTCACTGCCTTTTTGTATTGGCCACATTGTAGCGCGTTTCTGTCTGCTTGTCAAGCACAAATATGCACCGCAGAAGAATTTTTTTATTCCGCGCCCTGATATTCCAGAAAATCCACCGCCTGCTGGCCCCGGGCGGTCAGGGCAAAGCTGCCCCGAATCGGGTAGGCGGCATAGGCTTCCGTGCGGAAATTTTTCAAAGGCTGGTCGTAATCAATGGAAATCAGGCCCCTTTTTTCCAAACACTGCAAAATCAGACTGTATTCCTCCAACGGACGTTCATGCTGCTCCAGATAGACAGGCGTATCGTCGTCCGCCCGCCGGGCGACCGGCAGAAAGGGATATTGGGCAAGCAGGCGCAGCATTTCGATTTCTCCCGCCGTCAGCTCCATGGCGCCGCACCCGCCGCAGCAGCCGCCGCATTTCCCACAATGGCTCATTGTCCTCACCTCTTTTTGTATCATAGCAGATTCCAACCCGGATGTCAAACCGGGCGCTTGCTCCACGCCCCAGGAAAAGGATATGCAAATGGAGAGAATTATAAACTTTTTATGTCGGTTTTTCTCATGGGCTTGACAAAACCGGCTCCGTTTGCTATACTCCCCGGTGAAGAGGGAGTAGTCGGCGCGAACCGCGCGGCAGGATCAACATACTGAAGGAAATCCTTCTGGCCCGGCCTGAAATGACGAGACTTTGCGGCCGGCTCAGTGTCCTCTTTGGATTGACTTCTGTGCCGACAGAATAAACCGGTACGGAGGTTTTTTATGGGCTTGGGAGAACTGGCGCTTCTGGCCGTGGGACTGAGCATGGACGCTTTCGCGGTATCCGTGTGCAAGGGACTGGCGATGAAGCACGCCACGCTGAAAAGCGAGCTGACCTGCGGCATCTGGTTTGGCGGCTTTCAGGGGCTGATGCCGCTGATCGGCTATTTTCTGGGAACTCTGTTCGCGGAGGCCATCCAGACCTTTGACCACTGGATTGCGTTCGGACTGCTGGCGCTGATCGGCGTCAACATGATCCGGGAGGCGTTTGGCGATGAGGAATGCGACACCTGCGGCGATGCCGACCTGTCGGCCAAAACCATGTTTGTCATGGCGGTGGCCACATCCATCGACGCGCTGGCCGTGGGCGTTTCCCTTGCCATGGCCGGCGACGTGAACATTTTCGCGGCGGTGGCTTTGATCGCGCTGGTCACATTCCTGCTGTCTGCCGCCGGCGTCAGAATCGGAAACATCTTCGGCAGCCGCTTTGAGAAAAAGGCGCAGATTGCCGGCGGTGTGATTCTCGTGCTGCTGGGCGTGAAGATTCTGCTGGAGCATTTGGGGATGATCGGATGATTCGCAGCAAAAAACGGCAGCGCCTGTGTATCTGTCTGCTGGCGCTGAATCTGGTGTTCATTTGGGGAAATTCCCTGCTGCCGGGCAGCGTGTCTGAGACAATCAGCCGTTGGGTGGGCAGTCTCATTCAGACCCTGACCGATCTGCCGGTGAATACCTCGCAGAACGGGCATGGCCTGCTGCGGAAGCTGGCTCATTTTTCGGAATTCGCCTGTCTGGGCGTGCTGCTGGCGTGGCTGGCCGGCATGGCCGGAGAGCGGGGATTTCACGGCTGGAGTCTGCCGCTGCTGGGCGGGATGATGGCTGCCTGCGTGGATGAGACGATCCAGACCATGATTCCGGCCCGTGGCCCCAGCGTGCTGGATGTGTGGATTGACACCTGCGGTGTGGCGGTGGGAATCGGACTGCTGCTTTTGGGGCATCATCTTGTTATGAAAAGAACGAAGAAAAACCATCATTTGGAGGAAGCACAATGAAAAAGACAATTTCCATGTTTTTGATTCTGGCGCTGGCGATCGCTGCGCTGGCCGGCTGCTCTGCGGGCAAGCCCGCCGAGACCACCGCCCCGGCGACGGAAGCGCCCACCGAGGCACCCACCGAAGCCCCCAAGCCGGCGCTCGAGGGAACGCTGGAGGAGATGATTGACAGGATCTATGCGCAGCAGAGCGTCGAATTCATGGTCGGCACCATGCCGCTTGATCTGACGGACACCAGCGAGGACGGCCTTTGGGCGCTGAAGAACGGCACCGGCCTGGACAGCGCCGCTGATATCACCGAGGCCGTGACCTCTGAGGCCATGATCGGCTCCATTCCCTATTCTCTGGTTCTGGTGCGTGTGGCTGACGCGGCCAATGCCCAGAGCGTCGCGGAGGCCATGAAGTCCGGTATTGACCCCCGGAAGTGGATTTGCGTGGAGGCGGACGACCTGAAGGTCTGCGGCTACGGCGATGTGGTGATGCTGGTGATGATTGGTTCCCAGTATGCCGAAAGCGGCCTGACCGCCCAGAGCTTTGTGGACGCCTTTGAGACGGTCTGCGGCGGAAGCCTGGATTTCGTACTGGAATAAAACCGAGTAAGGCAGCGGCCAATCACCGCTGCCTTTTTCGTCACGATATCATTCTTCAAGCGGAGGAAACGCCCATGCTTTTTTCAAGCATCCCGTTTTTATACTATTTCCTTCCGGCGGTGCTGGCTGCCTATTTTCTGGTTCCGCGGCAGGCGAAAAATGCCGTTCTGCTGCTGGCGAGTTTGTTTTTCTATGGCTGGGGCGAACCGAAATATGTGCTGCTGATGGTGTTCACCATCGGAGTTTTCTATGGCTGCGGACTGGCTGTGGGATGGGCGAAGAAGGGTGCTGCGCGGAGATTCTGGCTGATTCTGGCCGTGGTGACCGGCGTGGCGTTGCTGGGCGTGTTCAAATACGCCGACTTTTTCATCGCCAATATCGCCGCCGTCACCGGTCTGAGCCTGCCGCTGCTGCATCTGGCGCTGCCCATCGGCATCAGCTTCTACACCTTCCAGTGCATCAGCTATGTGGTGGATGTATACCGGGGAAACGCTGCGCCCCAGCGAAATCCGATCAATTTCGGCGCGTATGTGGCGCTGTTTCCCCAGTTGATTGCGGGGCCGATTGTCCGCTACGCGGACATTGCCCGGGAGCTGGACAGCCGCGTCACCACATGGGAGGACGCGTCCTGTGGCGTTCGGCGGTTTCTCGTCGGACTGGGCAAGAAAATCCTGCTGGCCAACCAGCTTGGACAGCTCACGGCGGTTTTCCGCGCGTCCGGAGAGAAGTCCGTACTGTTCTGCTGGATGTACGCCATCGCCTTTACGCTGCAGATCTATTTCGATTTCTCCGGTTATTCCGATATGGCCATTGGGTTGGGGCGGATCTTCGGGTTCCACTTTATTGAAAACTTCAACTATCCCTACCTTTCGAAAAGCGTCACGGAATTCTGGCGGCGGTGGCACATGAGCCTTGGCTCCTGGTTCCGGGACTATGTGTATATTCCGCTGGGCGGCAACCGGGTATCCAAACCCCGCTGGATCTTCAATATTCTGGTGGTGTGGATGCTCACCGGCCTCTGGCACGGGGCAAGCTGGAATTTCGTGATCTGGGGGCTGCTGTTCGCCGCGCTACTGCTGGTGGAAAAAAGCATTCCGGCGATTCAGAAGTGCCCTGTCTGGCTCCGGCGGTGCTATGTGCTGCTGGCCGTCACCGTCAGTTTTGTGATATTCAACGCGGAGGGCCTTGCACAGGCGGGGGGCGATCTTGCTGGCATGATCGGCCTGGGCGGCCTGCCGCTTGTAACCAGAGAGTCACTCTATTATCTGCGCAGCTATGCGGTGGTTTTCCTGCTTGGTTTTTTGGGCGCCACGCCGCTGGTGAAAACGCTGGCGCAGCGCCTTCCGCAGCGGGCGGCGGCGGCTTTGCAGCCGCTGGTGATGATCGGACTGCTGCTGGTGTGCACCGCTTATCTGGTGGACGGGTCGTTCAATCCCTTCCTCTATTTTCGGTTTTAGGAGGCGGCCGTATGAAAAAAAGCAGAATTGTGGGACTGGCCGCCGTAGCGGCGGTCTGGCTGGCGCTGAGCGCCGCCGCGTGGGTTTCCCCGGCAAAGGATATTTCCGAAGCGGAACGGCGCAAACTGGCTCAGTTTCCGGCGCTGACGGCACAGTCCGTGGGAAGCGGCCGCTTTATGACGGACTTTGAGCGCTACACGCTGGATCAGTTTCCCCTGCGGGATGCCTTCCGCCGGCTCAAGGCCGTGGTGCATTATGACCTTCTGGGCCAGCGGGACAACAACGGAATCTATCTCACCGGCGGCAGCGCGGCGGAGCTGGAATATCCGCTGAACGAGGTTTCCGTCTCCAACGCGCTGAAGAAGTTCAACGCGCTGTACGAAACTTACCTGAGCGGCAGCCGGGTGGTCGTTTCCGTAGTACCGGACAAGGGCTACTATCTGGCGGAGAAAAACGGCTATCCCGCCATGGATTACGAGGCGCTCTTTGCCGCCGTGGAGGACGGCATGGATTGGGCGGAATATGTGGATCTGACCGATCTGCTCAGCGCGGAGGATTACTACCGCACGGACACCCACTGGCGGCAGGAGCGGCTTCTGGGCGTTTCCCAACGGCTCTGCCAGGCGCTGGACGCGCAGAGCTTTTTAGCCGAGGAACTGACTCAGACGACGGTGGAACGGCCGTTCTACGGCGTTTACTGCGGCCAGGCAGCGCTTCCCATGAAGCCGGACACCATGTACACTATGGAAAACAGCCTGATTTCCGCCTGCACGGTCTACAACCACGAGACGAAGGAAACCACATCCGTGTACAACATGGATAAGCTGGAAAGCCGGGATTTGTATGATGTGTACCTTTCCGGCGCCACACCGCTGCTGACCATCGACAATCCCAACGCGGAAACAGACCGGGAGCTGATTGTGTTCCGGGATTCCTTCGGAAGCTCCCTGACCCCCTTGCTGCTGAAAAGCTACAAGACCGTCACGCTGGTGGATATTCGCTATCTTGCCAGCGATTATCTGGGGCAGTTTGTTGACTTCCACGGACAGGATGTGCTGTTTTTGTACAGCACGCTGGTGCTGAATAATTCCGGTACGCTGAAGTAGGAAAAAGCCACCCAATCGGGTGGCTTTTCGTTATGCGGTGAGATTCTGAATCCATCTTCCTTTTTTGATCATCCAGAAGCCGATGGCGCATTTCAGCAGATCGGTGGCCTGGCAGACCGCGTACAGCGGAATGATGGGCAGCGCGGTAAAGCGGCTCAGCACAAACGCGGTGGGCACAACCACCACCCAGACAAAACAGCTGTCAAACAGGAACGTGACCACCGTCTGTCCGCCGGAGCGAAGGGTGAAGTAGGCGGCGTTCGTGTAGGCGTTGAAGGGCATAATGGCGGCGCTGACACAGATCAACGCGGCGGCGATCGCCTTCACACTGGCCGTGGTGTTGTAGATTTGGGGGAAAAGACCGGAAACCGCCGCCATCAGACCGCCAAATATGGCACAGGAGGCAACAGCCATGGCGATCAGCTTTCGGTCGGTGTCGCGCACCTCCTCCGGCGGCGCGCCGGAGCCGAGCAGCTTTCCAACGATGATGCCCACGGAATTGCCCATGGCCATGTAAACCACGCTGGACAGGTTGGACAGGGTGGAGGAAATGTTCAGCGCGGCGACCACATCCAACCCCCGCATGGAGTAGCACTGATTCAGAAACGCCATGCCGGTAGCCCAGAGCGCTTCGTTAAACAGCAGCGGCAGACCCTTGAGACAGATGGCACGGAACAGCTTGGCGGGGATGTAGGGGGAACGGTAAGCGCCCCGGATGAAGGGATTCTTCTGCCCGTGCAGGTGCGTCCATCCGGCCACGATGGCCAGCTCCACATACCGGGACACCACGGTGGCGATGGCGGCACCGTTCACGCCCAGGGCCGGGGCGCCGAAATGGCCGAAAATCAGCACATAGTTCAGCCCCAGATTGACCGCCACTGCCGTGATTCCCGCCGCCATGGGCACCATGGTCTGCTCGGTTTCCCGGAGGGTTCCGGCGTAGGCGTTCGCCAGCGCAAAGGGAAGCAGCCCAAGCAGCATGATCTCCAGATAGCCCATGCCATAATCCAGCGATGCCGCGATGGCCTCCGGTTCCCCCTCGCCGGTCAGGTACAGCGTAATCAGAGAGCGGCCGCCCAGCGAGAAGATTCCCAGCCCGGTTGCCGTCAGCACCAGACAGATCAGCACCTTAAACCGGAACGTGTAGCGAATGCCGTCCTGATTGCCGGAGCCGTGGAACTGGGCGGTGAAAATACCCGCACCGGAGGTGGCTCCGAAGATACACAGGTTGAAAACAAACATCAGGGTATTGACGATGGAAACGCCGCTCATCTGGGCGGTGCCCACCTGACCGACCATGATGTTGTCCAGCAGGGAGACAAAATTTGTGATGCCGTTCTGGATGATCATGGGAACGGCAACCATCAGGGCGCGCCGGTAAAATGCCCGGTCGCCAATAAACTTACGGAACATAACAACCTCAATGAATCATTTTTGCTCAAAAACAGGGCGGAGAACTGGTCTGCCGCCCTGCCTGATGTGGGATTAGATTTCCTTTCCCGCCAGGAATACGCGTTTTTTGGCGTAGTCCGGGCTGCAGACAATAAAGTCCGCAGCTTTTCCGGCGGCAATGGAGCCAACCTCGCTTTGCACGCCCAGCGCGCAGGCGGGGTTATAGGTGCAGGCACGGATGGCATCCTCCTCGCCGATGCCGAAGGAGAGCACATTCACCAGACACTGCCACAGGTTGGTGGCGGAGCAGGCGATGGTGCCGTCGGCCAGCCGCGCCACGCCGTCCTTCAGCGTGGCGGTCTGCCCGCCCAGCTCGAAGGAGGTGCCGTCAGGCTGACCGGCGCAGCGGCCGGAGTCGGAGATGAGAATCATCCGCGCACCGCCGAACATGGAAAAGGCCAGACGGATGACGGCGGGATGGATGTGCAGGCCGTCGCAGATCAGCTCGGCGCGGACACAGGGGCATTCCACGGCGGCGGGGATGACGCCGGGATTGCGGTGGTTGATGCCGGGCATGGCGTTGAACAGGTGGGTCAGGTGGGTCGCACCGGACGCAAAGGCTGTTTTCGCGTGCGCGTAGTCGGAATCGGTGTGGGCCACGGAGACGGTGCACAGCTTGCTGGCCTGCCGGATAAACTCCGCGGCACCGGGCAGCTCGGGCGCCACATCCACAATCCGAATCAGCCCGCCGCAGCCGTCGTACAGCTTCTTAAAGCCTTCAAAATCGGGATTTTTCAGATAATCCGGGTTCTGCGCTCCCTTCTTTTTGAAGGAGAAGTAGGGGCCTTCCATCTGAATGCCCCGGAGTCTGGCGCAGCCGGCGGGGGCTTCGTCCACCAGACGCCGGGCGGTGGCGAAGGCTTTTTCCAGAACGTCGTAGGGCAGGGTCATGGAAGCGGGGGCGAAGGAGGTCACACCGCAGGAGAGATAGTACGCGGCCATTTTTTTCAGACCCTCGTAGTCGCCGTCGGAGAAGTCGCAGCCGGAGTTGCCATGGCTGTGAATTTCAATCAGGCCGGGGATGACGGTCGCGCCGTCCAGATCGTAGGCATCCTCCGGCTCCCGGCCGGGAAGCACCTGACCGAAACGGCCGTCGGGTGTCACTTCAAACGCGCCCATGTGGAACTTGAAATCGGAGGCAAAAATGCGGGCATTTTTATAAAACATGGAAAACGCTCCTTTCCTGAAAGAACGGGCAGCAGGGAGAGCTGCTGCCCGGATGACTTACTTTTTCAGCTCGGGCAGGCTGGCGGCGGCCACGCTCTGCCCCACGCGGCGGGTCTTTTCGTCAGGCAGGGTTACGCGCAGGCGGGCGTCCAGTTCGGGGAACTCGTCGGCCAGCACCTTGTTGCAGTACGCCAAAATCGTATCGCCGCCTTTCCCGGACATGACCCGTCCGAGAACCATCATATGGCGGATATCATAGAACTGGGAATACTGCATGACCGTGTAGCCCAGATAGATACCGATGTCGGCAAAGACACGCTGGGCGCGGGGATCATCGGCTTCCATCAGCTTTTGAACCACCTTCAGTTTCTCGGCAGGGGACAGGGCGGGGTCCAGCGCAATACCGGCCCGGGGCGCCAGCTTGATGACCGCGTCCTGAGAGAAGTATTTACAGCCCACGCCGATATCACAGGACCATTCGTCGGCCATGGCGTCCTCATTCAGGTCAACGGGGGCAAAGGCAAGCTCGTTGATCCAGCCCAGCACCTGTCGGTTCTGGTCGACATAGCCAACGGCTTCGCTGGTGCCCATGGCGATGCCCATGAGAGAACCGGTATTCATGCCCATGGCGCCGGCCAGCGCGGTCACGTCTCCGTCGTTGGCGACCACAACCGGCACATCGCCGATGGCTGCGCCGGCCCGGTCATAGATGGTTTTGACTTCGTCCCAGCGGGAGCGGGGAACCTGAATGAACAGGGAGGCGATCATGGGCGCGTTGCCGATAAAGGTACCGGCGGAGGATACGCCGATGGCGTCCACCCGGGGCATTTTGGATGCGGCGGTTTTGAAGGCGTCCAGAATCTGCTCGTAGTGGTAGTTGGGGTCGGACTGGGTTTTCGGGAACCAGACGACCTCCTCGGAATAGACGCATTTGCCGTCGATCACAGCGGAAACCTTCCGATCGGAACCGCCGGCGTCAAAGCCAATGCGGCAGCCGTCCAGATGGCCGCCGATGGGCATGGGGTCCTCGTTGGCGGCAGGCGCTTTTTCGTAGGGCAGGTCGATCACTTCCAGATCCCGCTCATAGAGCTTCTGTACGAAGTCAAAGTCAAAGGCGCGTTCGCCGTCGGGCTTATAGGCGCGGCTCAGCTTCTGCGCCAGCTCGGAGCAGCCGCAGATGTAGACCCGGAAGCCACCGATGGAGTAGAGCAGGAATTTGACGATCCGCTCCACATAGCGGTAATCGGCATCGCGCATTTCGGGAGTGCCGTGAATTCTGGTGTGTCGGACGGAGATATGTCCTTTGTCCCGTTCCACGGCGATGGCCAGAGGAACGGCAGCACCCTCCTGATAGTTCTTCATCCAGACGCCGAAGGGAATGAAGCCGGGGTCCAGAACGGGGGTGTACTTCATGTCATAATGAACGCCTAAATACTGCATGATAATCCTCCTAAAATCAATCAGAATTGAGGGAAGGACGGAGATCCGTCTGCCGTGTCCGTATGTATCTTAGCATGAAAAAAGGTAAAAAGCAATTTGAATTTCGTATCGGAACCAACAATATCGGTATCAGAAAATTTCCGTTTTTACCGGATTTTCCGTCTCACGGCACTGGGTTTAAAGAACACGCCACGCGGCGGCTGCCGCATGGCGTGACAGGAAAAAATATCAGCATTTTTTCATCAGACGGATGAAAAACTCCACTGCCCGCGGTACAGCCTCCAGCCGGATTCGCTCGTTGTTGCCGTGCAGGGTGCCCCGCTCCTCGGCGGTCAGATCCATGGCGGAGAAGCGATACACGTGGTTGGAGAGCTTGCCGTAGTGCCGGGAGTCGGAGCACTGTACCATCAGATAGGGGGAGACTACGCAGCCTGGCCATGTCTCGGCTACGCTGGAGGCGACCTTTTCCCATGCGGGGCAGTTTGTTTCGGAGATGGGGCTCGGCTCGAAGGATTCCAGCGCGGTGATTTCCACATGGCTGTCATCCGCGATCCGGCGCAGACGGTTCAGCGCGGATTCCACAGAATCGGCGGGATTCAGGCGGACGTTGGACACCATGCTGGCCTCCGGCGGAATCACGTTCCGCGCCTTGCTGCCCTGCATCTGGGTGAAAGCGACGGTGGTGCGAAGAAGGGCGTTCATCTCGCCGCCTGCCGTTTTGCCCAGCAGATCCAGCACCCAGCCGAAGCACCAGAGGTTGGCGAAAATCATCCGGTACAGGAAGGTGGAGTGCCGTCCCAGTGTGTCGAACATCTGGGCGGCGGGGCCGTCGATGTGTACGGGGAAGGGGTGGCTTTCAATCCGGGTGCAGACCCGGGACAGTACGCCCACTGGGGTGTGGGGCTTGGGGGCGGAGGCGTGGCCCCCGGCAGAAAGCGTGCGGTAGCGGACGTTGATCGCGCCTTTTTCCGCGATACCGATCAGACCGCAGGGTACTTTGACACCGGGAAACACATTTTCCACCACCGCGCCGCCCTCATCCACCACCATGGCGGGATGAATGCCGTGGGTCTCAAAGTAGTGGACGATGTTGGGAGCGCCTTTGCCGTTGACCTCCTCACCGCCGGAGAAGGCAAAGTAAATGTCGTGCTCCGGCGTAAAACCCTGATCGATCAGTTGGTTGGCCGCAAAGAGGATGCCGTTGAAGGTGACTTTGGTATCCAGCGTACCCCGTCCCCAGAGACAGCCGTCCGCAATGACGGCGTCAAAGGGCGGCTTTTCCCAGTTTTCCTCGTTTACGGGTACCACATCATAGTGCGCCATCAGCACGGCGGGATCTCCGGCGGCTTTGCCCGGCCACCGGAACAGCAGCGCCCGGTCCGGAAGCTGCTGGAACGTACAGGCTTTGAAAACATGGGGATACAGCGTGGGAAGCAGCCCGATCAGCTTGTCAAATTCCGCGTTATCCTCCAAGGCGTGATCCGGATAGGAGATGGTTTTGCACCGGATCAGCGCGGCAAGAGCGGATACGGCGGCGTCATGGTCAATTTTTACCGGCTCGTCGGAGGCGGCGGGCTGGGGCTTGGGTTTGAACGCGGCGGTGCGGATGAGAATGACCGCCAGAAACAGTACAATGATGCCTGCAATCAGATAACCAATCATAAAACAGCTTCCTTTCCTTAGATATACTGCGCCAGAAACGACAGCGCAATGCAGGTGATGATGCCGGCCAGCGTCAGGGAAAGACTGCTGACCGCCCCGGCGAGCTGGCTCATTTCAGTTGCGCGGGAGGTGCCGATGACATGGGACGAGGTGCCGAAGGCCACGCCCTGCGCCACCTCACTGCGCAGCCGGAACAGCCTGCACAGGGCAGGGCCTGCGATGTTGCCGAAGGTTCCCGTGATGACAATGGCGGCGGTGGTGATGGCGGCAATGCCGCCGATTTCCTCGCTCAGCGCTACGCCAATGGCGGTGGTGACGCTTTTGGGCAGCAGCGACAGGGTCAGTACCCGCTCCAGATCAAACAGGCGGGACAGTCCCCAGACGGAGGCCAGGCTCGCGGCGGTTCCGGCCAGCACCCCGGCGCATACGGCGGGCAGATGAGGCTTGAGATGCTGAAACTGCTCGTAGAAAGAGACGGCCAGGCAGATGGTGGCGGGTGTGAGCAGAAAGTTCAGGAACCGGCAGCCGGACTGATAGACTTCGTTGGATATTCCCGCCAGCTTCAGAACCGCGATGATCAGCGCGGCGGAAATCAGAATCGGGTTCAATAACGCCGATTTCCATTTTTTCTGGCAGGCGCTGGCAATGGAAAACGCGATCAGCGTCAGGGCAACGGCGAAATAGGCGCTGCTTTGGATAAATTCAGGCATGACCGCTGCCCCCTTTCCGGCGGCCCAGCAGCCATTGGGTGACAACGCCCGCCACGCCGAAGGTGAGCACGGTGGCGGCCAGCACGATCACCAGCAGCGGAACCAGGGCGTTCTTCAGTTGATCCCAGCACGCCATCAGGCTGACAGCCGGCGCGACGAACAGTACCGGCAGGCAGGACACGAGAAAGCTGCTGCCGTCACGAAGCTGCTCGACCCGGACAATTTTCAGGGACAGCGCCGCGAAGAGCAGAACCATTCCGTAGATCGATGCGGGAATGGGGTACGGAATCAGCCAGCGGCACAGTTCCCCGAGAAAGGAAAAAATGATAATCACGCAGAATTGCTTTAAATAGTTCATTGGACAGCCCCCTTCGACGCCCATGTGCAGTGTGTTATCTCGATTATAACGGCGAAGGGCGGGAATGTCAACGCCCGGGACGAACCTGGGATTTTTCTGTCAAATTTCTTGCTATTTTGACGAAGGTGGGGTAAAATGAATGGGAATTGACTCTGGGGAAACGAGGAAGACGATATGGTAAAATGCGGATTTGACAATGAGAAGTATCTTCAGATGCAGTCGGAGCATATCCGGCGGCGGCTGGATCAGTTCGGCGGCAAGCTGTATCTGGAATTCGGCGGCAAGCTCTATGACGATTACCACGCCGCCCGGGTGCTGCCCGGCTTCCAGCCGGACTCCAAGCTGCGGATGCTGCTCCAACTCAGGGATCAGGTGGAGATGGTCATCGCCATCAATGCGGGCGACATTGAAAAGAACAAAATCCGGGGCGATCTGGGCATCACCTACGACCGGGATGTGATCCGCCTGATTGACATTTTTCGAAGCTTCGGGCTTTATGTCAGCAGCGTGGTGCTGACCCGCTATCACGCCCAGCCGCAGGTGAAAGCGTTCCAGTCCCGGCTGGAGGGCATGGGTGTGAAGGTCTACCATCACTACGCCATCGAGGGCTACCCCTACAACATTGCGGGCATCGTCAGCGACGAGGGCTATGGAAAAAACGACTACATCGAAACCACCCGGGAGCTGGTGGTGGTCACCGGCCCCGGCCCGGGCAGCGGTAAGCTGGCAACCTGTCTGAGCCAGCTCTACCATGAGCACAAGCGGGGCGTTCAGGCGGGCTACGCCAAATTCGAGACGTTCCCCATCTGGAACCTGCCGCTGAATCATCCGGTAAATCTGGCCTACGAGGCCGCGACCACCGACCTGAACGATGTGAACATGATCGACCCGTTTCATCTGGAAGCCTACGGTGTTTCCGCGGTGAATTACAACCGGGATGTGGAAGCGTTTCCTGTGCTGGTTGCCATGTTCGAGAAGATTCTGGGCGATTGCCCCTACAAATCCCCAACGGATATGGGCGTGAACATGGCCGGCAACTGCATGATCGACGACGACGCCTGCCGGTTTGCCTCCGGGCAGGAGATTATCCGCCGGTACTACACCGCGCTGTGTGAGCAGAAGCAGGGTAAAATCCCGGATGATGTGGTGCCCAAGCTGGAGATTTTGATGAAGAAGGTGGGGGTGACCCCCGCTGACCGGAAGGTGGTTTCCGCCGCGTTGGAGCGGGAGGCGCAGACCGGTGCGCCTGCCGCCGCCATGGAGCTGCCTGACGGACGGATTATCACGGGGAAAACGTCCGATCTGCTGGGCGCCTCCTCTGCACTGCTGCTGAACGCCCTGAAAGCGTTGGGCGGGGTACGGGACAGGCTGCATCTGATTTCGCCGGTGGTGCTTGGCCCCATTCAGCATCTGAAGGTGGATCATCTGGGCAACCGGAATCCCCGGCTGCACACGGATGAGACGCTGATTGCCCTGTCGATCTGCGCGGCGACGAATCCCATGGCGGAGCTGGCCATGGAGCAGCTTGACAAGCTGCGCGGCAGCGAGGTGCATTCCACGGTGATTCTGTCATCGGTGGATGAAAAAATCTTCAAGCGGCTGGGTGTGAACCTGACCTGCGAACCGCGTTATCAGGGATGACCGGCAGATACCGGACTGCCTGCCGTCCGCGAAACGAAAACCGCCTGGAAAGCAGCGCACTTTCCAGGCGGTTTTCATACTTCTTTGTACATGGCGGCGGCATCGTCCTTGCGGACGGCTTCCACTACGGCCAGCACCTCTACGGCCAGAACCCGGGCACCGAGGGCAATTTCAATCCGGTCGCCCACCTTGACGTCATAGCCGGCCTTTACCACCCGGCCGTTGACGCTGATGCGTCCGTTGTCACAGGCTTCGTTGGCCACGGTGCGGCGCTTGATGAGCCGGGAAACTTTCAGATATTTGTCGAGCCGCATGGTATCTCCCTTACTTTGCCACGGTGTCCTTCAGAGCTTTGCTGGGCTTGAATGCGGGAACCTTTGTGGCGGGAATTTCCACGGCCTCTCTGGTGTGGGGGTTGCGGCCAATCCGGGCCTCCCGCTCCTTGACTTCGAAGGTGCCGAAGCCGGAAATCTGCACCTTGTCTCCGGCGGTCAGACTGGCGGTGATGGCGTCAATGGCGGCGTTGATGACCCGCTCGGTATCCTTTTTGGTCAGGCCGGCGCTCTGGGTAACGGCCGCGATCAGTTCGGTTTTGTTCATGTTTCCTTCATTCCTCTTTTCTTTTTCGCTGACGTGGATTATAACCCTATCACAATTGTTTCCAAATTGCAAGAGAAAATATGCGTTTTCCCGCAAATAAATCACAGATGGAGCAGCTTCGCGATTTTTTCTCCCTTGGGCAGCAGCAGGCAGTCCTCCCGGGTGATCACCTTCATCGCAACGGCGGCCACGGCGTACACGGCCACGCCCGCCATCACGGGCAGGACGCACAGAATCAGGCGGCTTCCAATATGCAGCAGCTTCAGCAGCATCCAGCTTCCATAGGCGCACAGCCCCATAACGGCTGCCGCCAGAAAGGGACGAACCAGGTTTTTTATCACAGCGGGAGCATCGGTCATGCACCGCCGCATGGAGATGAGGTTCAGCGTGGTGATGCACAGGTAGCACAGCAGCGTGCCAATGGGAGTTCCCACGATGCCGATATTCCGGTTTCCGGTGAGAATATACACGGCGGCAAGCTTCAGAATACCGCCGGCAAACATATTGATGACCGGGGTAACGGCGTGTCCATGCGCCTGCATCATGGCGTTGGTCAGAAGGACGATGGCGTTGAAGATGATGCAGATGCCGAGAACAGTCATCAATTGGGTGGCCAGCACCAGCTTTTCACCGCTGTAGAGTCCCAGCAGCGCCGTAACCGGCTCGGCCAGCGCCACCAGCCCGAAAGCGCAGGGCATACAGATCAGACCCGTGACCCGAACGGCGGATTCCTCGGTTGCTCTGGCAGCCCGGCTGTCCATCAGGGTCAGATGGCTGGTGATGGCGGGAATGATGGAGATGGTGATGGGGGTGATGAAGGCACAGGGCATATTGAAGATGGTCTGGGTCATGGAGTAAATACCCCGCATGGTGTCCGCCTCTTTCTGGGCAAAGCCCAGGCCCAGAAGTTGACCCATGTAGATTCTGGTTTCCAGCATGGTGAGAATCTGCAGCCCGGCAGAGCCAATGGTAATGGGGACAGCGATGGCAAGGAGCCGTTTTGCCGTTGTGCCGAAGGAATCCACCGGCTCGTCGGTTCTCGGCAGCGTCCGGTATTCCCGGTGGAAACAGCCGAACAGATAGACGGCGGAAACCAGACAGCTTGCCGTGACGCCCATAATCGCGCCGCCTGCGGCCAAAGGAATACTTTTTGTAAAATGGAGAATGGCGACGGCTGCCAGCATTCCGATGACCAGCTTGACCACCGCTTCAATGACCTGAGAGACGGAGGTGGGCAGCATATTGCTCTGCCCCTGGAAGAAGCCCCGGAAGGTGCTCATGACGCAGATCAGCAGGCAGCAGGGCCCGAGACAGCCGATGGCCGCCCAGGCGTCGGGCTGGTTCTGGAACGCGGCCAGTTCCCGGCAGAACACGGTCATCAGGATGCTACCCGCGATGCCCAGTCCCAGAAAAATGGCGCGGGAGGTGCTGTAGATCCGGCGCACCTGACCGTAATGTCCCAGGGAGCTTGCCTGGGAGATCATGCGGCTCATGGCCACGGGCAGACCGGCCGTTGAGATCATCAGCAGAACGGAGTAGATTTCATAGGCGGTGGAGTAGTAGCCGAAGCCCTGCTCCCCGATAATGGCGTTGAGGGGGATTTTGTACAGCGCACCGATGATTTTGACGATGGCGGTCGCCATAGCCAGCATGGCGGTGCCATAGAGAAAGGATTGCTTTTTGGATGATTCAGCCATGGAATACTCCTTTCTCACTTGCCGTCGAACAGCCGGGGCAGGGCGTAGGTGGTCAATTCCTCCACCACGGCGTTCAGGTCGATGGTGGGGAAGCGTCCGTTCTGATACAGAATTTTCCCCCGGACCATGGTCATGGCCACGTCGCCGCCCTTGGCGCTGTAGACCAGTCCGTTGAGCACATTGTGGCAGGGAATCAGGTGGGGCGCGGAGAAATCGATCAGGCACAGATCCGCGTCCAGCCCTTCCTTGAGCATACCGCATTCGCCGCTGCGTCCCTGGGCCCGGGCGCCGCAGACGGTGGCCATCATCAGCGCGGCGGTGCTAGGCAGGGCGGCGGGGTCGCCGGAGGCCACCCGGGCGGACATGGCCGCGCCCCGGAGCACCTCGAACAGATCCAGATTGCCGCATTCAATGGCACCGCCGGTGCCAAGCGCCACGTTCATGCCGGCTTTCACACATTCCAGAATGGGAGTGGAAGCCTGACCGGCCTTGGCGCAGGCCAGAGGCGTGGCCACGGCGGTGACCTTTTTCCGACCCAGAATCCGGCGCTCCTCCTCCGTCAGGTAAGTACAGCCGGCGGCGGTGGCGGGAACGTTGAACAGCCGGTGGCAATTCAGCAGCTCGCCGGGGCCCATGCCGGTTCGATCCATGCAGGAATCCACCTCGTTCCGGGTTTCGGCCAGATGGAGCTGTACGCCAAGCCCCTGCTCGGCGGCGTACCCGGCCAGTCCCTCCCACAGCTTGTAGTTGCTGGTGTATTCGGCGTAGATGCCCGCGTCGATTTTGATGCGCCCGGCATCGTAGTTGTGCCACTTGTTCACAACCCTGACCAGCTCCTGACACTGCTCATCGGTGTCGAAATCGAAATCCTCGTTCTGGTCGATGAAGCGGTAGCTGGACAGCGCCAGATTGGCCTTGATACCGCTCTCCGCCACGGCCTCGGCAGTGGCGTTGGGGTAGTAATACAGGTCGGACACGGAGGTGACGCCGAAGCGCAGGCACTCGGCAATGGCCAGCTTGGCCGCCGCTTTGGCGGCACGGGAGTCCATCTTGTCCTCCTTCTGCAGTTGGGCGTCCAGCGCCTCGGCGGAGGACAGATCGTCGCAGTAGCTTCGCAGCACGGCGGTGGCCAGATGGGTGTGGCAGTTGATCAGGCCGGGCATGACTACCATGCCGGTGCCGTCAATGATGGTTTTGGGCGGCTCCTTGGGCGCTGCGCTGGTGATGGAGACGATTTTACCGTCCTGAATGCCCAGAAACGCGCCGAAAAGCACCTGGTTGCGTTCGTTCATGGTCACAATGGTGACGTTGGAAATCAAAGTGTCCATAGTCTATCCTTTCATCCGCTCAAAGAGCGCCGCTTTCTGCTGCAGCACGCTGTCAAGCATTTCGATGTATTGCTCAGGGTATTTGGGGTTGTGGAACCGCTCAATTTTGCCGCCGGGGAGATTCAGCTTGCTCATACCGCCGCCTCCGAGGGATAAGATGGTGTGCAGCTCCTCCATCATATAGATGTTGTACAGGCAGTCCAGCCCGTCCCGGCTCCAGCCCACGTTTTCAAAAGAGCCGGACATATATTTCTGCCGGTAGAGGTAGTAGGGCTTGTAGCCCAGCGCGCGGAGCGTCCGTCCCGCGTAGTCCACCATGGCGGACACCTCGTCCGCGGCGGGGAGGGGAACCCGGCGTTCAAACAGGTCGGCGCCCTTTTTCAGAGCCAGCGTGTGGACGGTGATGTTCGCGGGGTTCAGGGCGGCCACCGCGTCCAGACTGCGGCGGAAGCCATCCGGACTGTCCGACGGAAGTCCGGCGATCAGATCCATGTTGATGGCCCCGAACCCGGCGGAAACGGCTTCGCCGTAGGCACGGATTACGTCATCGGCTTTGTGCGGGCGGCCGCAGGCGCGGAGCACGGAATCCTCCATGGTTTGGGGATTGATACTCATGCGGCCGGCACCGTACTCGAAGATGGTACGCAGCTTCCCTTCGTCCAGCGTGTCCGGCCGTCCGCCTTCCACGGTGAATTCGATGCAGCGGGAGAGATCAAAATTGTCCCGGATGGCGTCCAGCAGAATGGCCATCTGACGATCAGACAGGGTGGTGGGCGTGCCGCCGCCTATGTAAATGGCGCGCACCTTCCGGCCGGAGTGCTCCAGCAAACGGCCGGTGCAGGCGATTTCCTTCAGCAGCGCCTGCAGATAGGGCTCCAGCAGCTCCGTTCGTTTTCCGATGGAGCGGCTGACGAAGCTGCAGTAGGCACAGCGTGTGGGACAGAAGGGTATGCCCACATAGACGGACAGATCCTCCGGCTCCAGAAGGGACGCAGCCCGGACGGTGGAAACGGAACAGTCCACAGCCAGCGCCCGGCGTTCGGGGGTGACGTAGTAAACGTCCCGCAGCAGCCGGTTCGCGCTTTGGGGCGTGCCGCCCTCCAGCAGATGCCGGGTGGTAATTTTGGTGGGCCGCACCCCGGCCAGCGCGCCCCATGCCGGGGGCTCCGGAAGAAGCTGAACCGCCGCCAGATAATAGCTCTGCTGCAGAATCCGGCGGCGCAGGCGGACGGTCTCCTCCGATGCTTTCAGACGGCGGGAGGCAGCCGCGGTTTTCCCGTCCAGGGTGATGCGGGTGGTGGCGGTCAGCCAGGTCTGCCCCCGGTGCAGCGCCGAGACGGCTTCACCGCCGGCTTGCTCCGGAAAGAGGGAGAGCTGAAGCTGCTCCACGGCGTAACGGTCGTCGTGACCGGAAAGTGTCAGTTTCATAAGTTAACCTCGCTGGGTTCGCTTTTCTCTTATCTCAGATATGGATTATACCGCTTTTCCCGCGCCAATGTGGTCGATTCCCCGTGGCCGGGATAGACGGCAAAATCACCCGCCAGCTCGGACAGCCGCGCCAGAGAACAACCCATGGCGGACGGATCGCCGCCGGGCAGGTCGGTGCGTCCACAGGAACCGGCAAACAGGGTATCGCCGGAGAAGATGGCTCCGTCGCACAGATAGCAAACAGAGCCATAGGTGTGCCCCGGTGTGGCGTATACCGTGAAGGTCAGCCCACCGGCGGAAATCTCCTCAAAATCTTCGCAGAAGCAGACTTCGGTAAAATCGCAGTTGGCGATGGGATAGTAATGGGCGTTAATCGGATTCGGGAACTGGGAATAGTCGCTTTCGCGCATCCAGAGCGCGCAGCCGGTGGCACGGACAATCGCCTCTACCCCGCCCACATGGTCAAAGTGGCCGTGGGTCAGCAGAATCGCGTCCACCGTCAGCCCCAGTTCGGCCACTTTGCGCAGAATGGTATCCGGCTCGTAACCGGGATCAATGACGGCGCAGGTCTTGGATACCGCTTCGTGGACAATGTAGCAGTTGGTCTGGTAATCACCCAGCGTCAGCGTGTGAACCTTCAGCATAATCACGGCCTCCTTGGCGTGTCCATTAGCTGGGCGGTGTCCAGAATCAGGGTCACGGGGCCGTCGTTGACGGACGCCACCTGCATATCCGCGCCGAACCGGCCGTGCTGCGGGGGATACCCCAGATCGGCGCAGTCGTCCAGAAATTTCTCATACAGGGCGTTGCCCAGATCGGGGGCGGCGGCGTCGGTGAAGCTGGGACGGCGCCCCTTCCGGCAGTTGCCATAGAGGGTGAACTGGCTGACGACCAGCACTTCTCCGTTGACCGCGTCCAGGCCCAGATTCATTTTCCCGTTTTCATCCTCGAAAACCCGCAGCCCCAGCGCTTTTTCGGCCAGATACCGGCATTCCTTCTCCGTGTCCGCCGGGCCGACACCCAGCAGAATCAGAAAGCCCTGCCCGATTTTGCCCACAACCTGTCCGTCAATGGAGACAGAGGCGGATTTGACTCTTGTCAATACAGCGCGCATGATTATGCTCCTTCTGTGGTGGAACCGGCATCTTCTGCCTGCGGCAGGCCGGCACTGTTGCCGGTATTATGACTGCCGATGGTGACTGTCTTTTTTGGGCTGACCATCATTCCGGTCAGGATGCCCGCCAGAGTGCAGCAGGCCATTCCCAGGAACGATTCCCGTTTGTTCACAACGATGTTCCGGTTCAGACAGACCCAGAACTTTTTCACTTTTTCGTACATGGCAGATTCCTCCTGATTTCAATTCTGTCCCCGGCGGGAGCCGATCACATCCCGGATATTGAGCAGCTTTGCGCGGATGGATTCCAGCTCCGCCACGTTTTTGACCTCGAAGCGGATGGTAATGGCACTGCGGCCGCCGGGGAGATCCTTGGCGTTAAGCTCCTTGACACGCACCCGGGAGGTGGTCATGATGGTGGCCACATCCAGAACCAGACCGTCTCTTGTAATGCAGTCCAACTCCAGCGTGGTTTCAAAGGGCTGCTCCTCCTGGTTGGCCCAGCGAACCCGCACCCAGCGGGAGGTCTGAATGGGCAGATTCCGGTTCGCGGCGTTGGGGCAGTCGCAGCGGTGGACACTGACGCCGAAGCCCTTGGTGATAAAGCCGACGATGGGGTCGCCCGGAACAGGGGTGCAGCACTTGGCGAATTTGATCATGCAGGAGTCGATATCTTCCACAATCACACCGTTGACCGCGTGGCGGTTCGACCGTACGGCTTCGCTGTCCGGGTTGATGCGCAGGGGCGCGGCCTGCATCTTCTCGTTGGCCTGCACCTTCAGCGCTTTGTTGATGTCGTCCCGGATCCGGCCGACTGCCTTCACGGCGGTCAGACCGCCGTAGCCGATGGCGGCGTACATATCCTCCCAGTTGTCGAAGGACAGCTTTTTCAGGAGCTGGGGAGAGACTTCCGGATCCAGCGTGATGGACAGGGGCAGACCCGCGCGCTTCATTTCGGATTCGAAGGAGGCGCGTCCGTGGACAACGTTTTCGTCCCGGCGTTCCTTTTTGAACCACTGCTTGATCTTGGTGCGGGCCTGATTGGATTTGCAGATGTTCAGCCAGTCCCGGCTGGGGCCTTTGGCGGCTTTGGAGGTGAGAATCTCCACAATATCGCCGTTTTTCAGGGTCACGTCAATGCCGGCAATGCGGTTGTTGACCTTTGCGCCCACCATGGAGTTGCCCACGCCGGAATGGATGGCATAGGCAAAGTCGATGGGCGTGGAGCCTGCGGGGAGGGAGACAATGCGCCCCTTG
Source organism: Clostridiales bacterium (assembly GCA_022774865.1). GTDB lineage: Bacteria > Bacillota > Clostridia > Oscillospirales > Oscillospiraceae > Faecousia. Next base: position 12,439 of record JALFLH010000019.1, on the reverse strand, counting down.
GGGGTAAAGACAAATACCTCGTCATCGAACATATCGATTTTGAGGGACTGGACATAGTCCTCCGCGTCGGTGTCCTGCTGGTTTTCCAGCAGGCGGCGCACCCATTCAAAGTCCTTCTCCGAACCGCTGCCGGTACCCTGCTTGTATTTCCAGTGGGCGGCGATGCCGTATTCGGCGGTTTCGTGCATCTCCCAGGTGCGGATCTGCACCTCAAAGGGGATGCCCTGAGAGCCGATGACGGTGGTATGCAGAGACTGGTACATATTGGGCTTGGGGGTGGAGATATAGTCCTTGAACCGGCCGGGCACCAGATTGAACAGGTCGTGGATGTGTCCCAGCACATTGTAGCAGTCCGGGATGGAGTCCACAATCACCCGGAACGCGTAGATGTCGTACAGCTCGTCGATGGTTTTGCCCTGCGTCTGCATTTTCCGGTAGATGGAATAGACGTGCTTGATGCGGCCATAGGTGGTGTTGCGGATGCCGACGGCGGACAGACGCTCGGTGATTTTGCTCTGGATGGTGTGCATGAACGCCTCGTCCTGCTCCTTGTGCGCGTTCAGATAACCCATGATTTCGTTGTATTCCTTGGGATTTAAGTACCGCAGGGAGGTGTCCTCCAGCTCCCACTTGACCTTCTGCATACCAAGGCGGTGAGCCAGGGGCGCGTAGATGTCCATGGTTTCCTGACATTTCTTGAGCTGCTTTTCCGGCGTCTGATACTGCATGGTGCGCATATTGTGCAGCCGGTCGGCGATCTTGATCAGCACCACCCGGATGTCCTTGGACATGGCCATGAACATTTTACGCAGATTCTCCATCTGCGCCTGCTCGGTGGTGGAGAAATTGGCCTTGGTCAGCTTGGTGACACCCTCGACCAGCTCGGCCACGGTCTGGCCGAAGATCTTTTCAATGTCGGCGTGGGAGGCATCCGTGTCCTCAATGCAGTCGTGGAGCAGGGCGCCCAGCACGGCGTCGATATCCAGACCCATTTCCGCCACGATCTCGGCCACGGCCAGAGGGTGAATGATGTAGGGAGAACCGTCCTTTCGGAGCTGATCCCTGTGCTTGACCCGAGCATAGTTGACAGCCTTGTCGATCAGCGCCATGTCCGCATTGGGCATACACTTCAGAATGGTGTCTCGCATGGAGGCATAGTGTTCTTCAAAGGTTTCCATTTTCTTTTTCAGCTCTCTTTCGCACGCAGAAGCGCTTGCATGGTCTGACTCCGGTTCAGGTCGGCTTTTTCGGTGCCGGGGGTCAGGCGGATGGTGATGTATTTATGCAGACGCTGGACTTTCATCAGCCCCACGTCGGAGAAGATATCCAGACAGGTCATCAACTGCCCCAGACTCAGGGGTGCGCCGGACCAGCGGACGATTTTCCGGCACAGGCACATGGGGGATTCCTGAATGGAGCCGGGAACGGAGGCGAGATACCGCCAGACCGTGGCCAGCATCGCCCGGTTCGGAAGCAGAGCGGTGGCCAGCGCCGCGGTGAGCCGGTGCTCTAGCAGCGCCCGATAGGCGCTTACCTCCGGGGAGCATTCGGCGGCGCAGTTGGGCCGGATATCCAGAATGTTCATCTGGACGGAGCGTTCGCCCCGGTATTCGTTGATCTGGGGCGTGAAGGCCACATCGACAAGATCGCCGGCCTGAATGGAGGCGGTTTCCGGGGTGGCGGAGAAATAGATGGCGTTCAGGCCGTACTGGCCGCAGCGCAGCCGCAGCCGCATGTGCCGCCCGCCGCCCACCATGGTAATCCGCTCCACAGCGAGCTTTTTCATCATCAGTACGGGTTTGGGACAGCCGTTGCCACAGGGCTCCAGAATGGAGAGAGAGTCGATGCCTTTGAGGGTCAGCATTTCCGGCGGTATGGCGCAGTCGATATCCAGCACGGTTCGGGGCACGTCATCCCGGTAATATGCGCCGGCCAGCCGGCAGATCTGGTTTCGGAATTCGGGAATCTGATTTTTGGAGATGGTGAAGCCGGCGGCCAGCTCGTGTCCGCCGTAGCTTTCCAGCAGCGGCGACAGGGTGGTCAGGGAGGAGAACAGGTTGAAACCCCCAAAACTGCGGGAGCTTGCCTTGCCGCGCTCGCCGTCCAGACAGATCAGAAAGGTGGGACAGCAGTATTCCTCGGCAATGCGGCTGGCCACAATGCCCACCACGCCCTGATGCCAGGTCTCGTCCGCCAGGACGATGGCCTCCGGCGGCTTTCCCTGGGGGAGCATGGATATGGCCTGCTGGTAGATTTCGGATTCCACGGCTTGCCGCTGGCGGTTCAGTTCGCATAAGGCACGGGCAAGCTGCCCGGCGCGTTCCGGGTCGTCAGTCAGAAACAGCTCCACGGCCAGCTCGATTTTTCCCATCCGCCCCGCCGCGTTGATCCGGGGCGCCAGAATAAAGCCGATTGAGGAGGAATTGACTGTGTCGGGGGCGCAGCCGCTTTCACGCATCAGCGCCGCGATCCCGGGCCGGTTTGTATGACGGAGCGCGTCCAGTCCCCGGGAAACAAAGACCCGGTTCTCACCCTGCAGCGGCATCACATCCGCCACCGTGCCCAGACAGACCATGTCGGAATAGGCGGTGAGCACGTCTTCCTGGGAGCCGCACAGCGCCGCGGCCAGCTTGAACGCCACGCCCACGCCGGACAGGTTCCGGTGGGGATAGCCGCAGCCGGGCCGGTGGGGGTCTACCACGGCTGCCGCGGCGGGCAGGGTGTCCTTGCATTCATGGTGGTCGGTAATCACCAGATCAATTCCCAGACTGGCGCACAGCCGGGCTTCCTCCACGGCGGTAATTCCGCAGTCAACGGTAACGATCAGCTTGACGCCGTCCGCATGGAGCTGCCGGATGGCAATCGGGTTCAGGCCGTAGCCTTCCTCCAGCCGCCCGGGAATATACCAGACGCAGTTGGCGCCGTGCCGGCGGAGAAAATCCGTCAGCAGGCAGGTGGCGGTGATGCCGTCCACATCATAGTCCCCAAAAACGGCGATTTTTTCGCCCCGGGTCATGGCCAGCCCCACCCGACCGGCGGCCAGATCCATGTCCTTCATCAGAAAAGGGTCGTCCAGCGGGGCGTCACAGCCCAGATAGGCGTGCGCCTGCCGGGCGTCCTCAATGCCCCGGGCAGACAGGATCATGGCGGTCAGGGGCGCGTATCCGCTCTGCACCAGCGCGTTGACCGCGCCCATTTTCGGTTCCGCTACATTCCAAATTCCGTATTTCACAAGCCATACACATCCAATAATTACATTTTCTCTCTATTATATCAAAAATGAGCCGGATGCACAATAGGCAGTATCAAATTTATCTGATTTCCCCTCAAACCGCGTTCCCGGAAAGAAGCTCATTGCGCCTCCGGGTTCGGCCTGACGGCAGGCAGGAACTGGGCGGCCGCGACGGCCAGCATGGGTGCGAGAATCATGCCGCCCAGTCCCCAGAGCTGGTAGCCGATGTAGATGGCGGCCAGCGTGGTCAGCGGGTCCAGACCGAGCTGCTTTCCCACCAGACGCGGCTCCAGCACCGACCGGGTCAGACTGACCGCCGCGTAGACGCCCAGCAGGCCGAAACAGAGCAGCCGTTCACCCCGGAGAAACGCGACCAGACTCCATGGAAGCAGTACCGTCCCGGTGCCCAGAACCGGAAACGCGTCCACCAGCGCGACGGCGGCGGCGGCCAGCGGCGCATAACGTATGCCCAGCAGAAGAAATCCCACCGTCAGAATCAGCAGCGTGACACCGGAGAGCTTGGCCTGCGCTTTCAACCAGCCGCCCAGAGCGGATCTCAGCCGGGTCAGGGTAGCGCGGATGGAGGATTGCCGCTGGGTGGAAAGCCGGCGGGAAAGATACTGCCGGATACGGGGCAGCTTGGCGGAGATCATGAAGCTGGAGACAATGGCGGTGCCGATGGTCAGGGCGCTGTCCGGTACCTGACTCAGAATACCGGACGCCAGACGGAGCAGATAGCTGGTGACCTGCTCCAGCAGGGCGGAGCCGCTGGAAAACAGATCGATCACGTTCCGCTTCAGAATGGCGCGCATTCCGTCCGGTGCGTGGTCAATCTGCCGAAGCAGCCAGCCGGACAGGGAGCGCATTCCGTCCAGCACGGTCTGCTCCAGGCCTGGAAGAATTCCCGCAAGGGCGCGAAGCTGCCGCAGAATCAGTCCACACAGAATCAGCACGGCAAAGGCCAGAAAGGAAAACGCCATGGATACGCCGATTCCGGCGGCCAGTCCCCGCTTCAGATGCAGCCGGGCACAGAGAAACTGCACGACCGGCTCCGCCGTAAATGCCAGCGCCGCCCCCAGAAGAAAGGGGAGAACCAGCGGCAGCAGGTACTTGACGGCCAGAAACGCCCCCAGCAGGCCAATGGCCGGAATCAGAATATTTCGAAGATTGCGCATCATGTTTTCCCCCTTTCCGGGATTATTCCAACAGAGGACTTGCTTTTTTGAAAAAGTATGCTACAATATCTGCGGACAATTGATTTTGCGGGAGAGACAATTCAAATCATGCTATCAGGAGGTCACTCCATGACTACCAAACCCGAATACTATATTGTGGAAGCATCCGCTCTGCCCGAGGTTTTTGTCAAGGTGGCGGAAGCCAAGCGCCTGCTTTCCACGGGAGAAGCGGCCACCGTGAACGAAGCTACCCGGATGACGGATATCAGCCGGAGCGCTTTCTATAAATACCGGGATTCGGTGATGCCGTTTCAGAATATGATGAACGGAAGAATCATTACCTTCCAATTACTTCTTCACGATCAGCCCGGTATGCTGTCGGAGATTTTGACGATCTTTGCCGACAGAAAGGCCAATATCATGACCATCAACTCCATCGTACCCACCAACGGCACCGCCGTGGTGACCATCTCCGCCGAAACCATGGATCTGACGGTGGAACTGGAGGAACTGCTGCGGCAGCTACGGGTGTCCCCCGGCGTGATCAAGGCGGAGGTTCTGGCTGGCTGAATGCAAGGAAAACTGCTGTCCTGCGGGACGGCAGTTTTTGTCGTTTCTGCACGGTTTCCTCCCGGCAATCATACAATGGGCTGTAAGGAGGGAAGTGCCATGCTGATTGTCCAGAAATACGGGGGAACCTCCCTTGCGGATACGGCACGGATTCAGGCCGCGGCCAGACGGGTAGCGGGATTGGCGATGCAGGGATGCCGGATGGTTGTAGTGGTGTCCGCCCAGGGCAACACAACGGATGAGATGATTGCAAAATCCATGCAGGTGAACCGGCGGGGCGCGGTTCGTGAGATGGACGCGTACCTTGCGGCCGGAGAACAGATGGCGGCGGGACTGATGGCCATGGCGGTGGGCGCGCTGGGCTGCCCGGCGGTGAGCCTGACCGGATGGCAGGCGGGGATCCATACGGATGCGGTTTTTGGAAACGCGCGGATTCTCAGCGTGAATCCCGAACGGATTCTGCGGGAACTGGAGGCCGGAAAGGTTGTGGTAACAGCCGGCTTTCAGGGCGTTTCCGACGGCGGCGATATTACAACGCTGGGACGGGGGGGATCGGATACCACGGCGGTGGCGCTGGCGGCGTATCTCCAGGCCGACCGGTGCCAGATCTTTACGGATGTGGACGGCGTCTATGACCGGGACCCCCGGCGGTACCCGGACGCGGTGCGCTTCGGCCGGGTCAGCTATGAGCGGATGCTCCGGCTGATTGAAAACGGCGCGCAGGTGCTCCATGACCGGAGCGTGGAGTTGGCGCGGGATTACGGCATCAAGGTGGAGGTTCTGTCCGCTTTTACCGGCGCGCCGGGAACCGTCGTTGGATAGATTTTTACCAGATATGCTAAAAGATATTCCGGCGCCACGGGGTAAATTCAAATCGCGCCTTTCCGGCGGGGTGAAAGGAAATTCCCGCGGTGTGGTCAGCTGGAATTTCATCCGTTTCTTCCAGAAATCCCCAAATAATAAAGGAAAAAAGCTTCTTGACAAACAGGCTGCGGCGTGATAAAATACCCGGGTAACCAAGAAGGCTGAACATCCGCCTCACCGTCAGCAAAAGCAAAACGGTTGATATTCCACTTTCCCTGCGGGGGAAATCTGTGCGAGTATGCGGATGCTTTGGCATCCGCTTTTTTGTTGTAAATTGGAGGTGCTTACCATCGCTAAATTAGATCATCAGCTCAATGAAGAAATCCGCGACAAGGAGCTTCGCGTCATTGGTTCCGACGGCGCGCAGTTGGGTATTATGTCCGCCGCCCAGGCCAACGCTCTGGCGGAAGAACAGGGCATGGATCTGGTAAAGATTTCTCCCAACGCCACGCCCCCCGTCTGCAAGATCATGGACTATTCCAAATTCTGCTTCGACCAGAAGAAGCGGGAAAAGGAAGCCAAGAAAAACCAGCGGGTTGTGGAAATCAAGGAGATCCGCATGAGCCCCAGCATTGACACGAATGACTTCAATACCAAGGTCAAGGCCGCACTGAAGTTTCTGAGCGACGGCAACCGGGTCAAGGTCAGCGTCCGTTTCCGCGGCCGCGAAATGGCCCACACCAACCTGGGTGAGAAGCTGCTGATGGACTTTGCCGCTGCCTGCGCAGAGATTGCCAGCATGGAGAAAAACCCCAAGCTGGAGGGTCGCTTTATGGCGATGTTCCTGACCCCCAAGAACAGCAAATAAGACGATAGACGATATACGGAAGGAGAAACCTACTATGCCCAAGCTGAAAACCCATAGCGGTGCAAAGAAGAGATTCAACCTGACCAAGACCGGTAAGGTTAAGAGAGCGCGCGCTTACAAGAGCCATATCCTCACCAAAAAGACCACCAAGCGTACCCGTCGTCTGCGCACCACCGCTTACGCCGACCAGACCAATGTCAGCGCGATCAAGCAGATGATTCCGTACAAATAAGGCAAGAATAGGAGGATACAGAAATGGCAAGAGTGAAAGGCGCGATGATGACGCGCAAGAGAAGAAATGCAACCCTGAAGCTGGCCAAGGGCTACTGGGGCTCCAAGTCCAAGCACTTCAAGATGGCCAAGCAGGCCGTCATGAAGTCCGGCAACTACGCTTTCGAAGGCCGCAAGCAGAAGAAGCGTGCTTACCGCACCATGTGGATTGCCCGGCTGAGCGCCGCTGTGGCTCCCTACGGCCTGAACTACTCCACCTTCATGAACGGTGTGAAGAAGGCCGGCATCGAGATGAACCGCAAGAGCCTGTCCGAGATGGCGATCAACGATTCCGCCGCTTTCGCCGCTGTGGTTGAGAAGGCCAAGGCTGCTCTGAACTAAGGATATAGTTTGAACGTCTCTGCCGTGAAAACGGCAGGGACGTTCGGTTTGTCAAGAAGCCCCTGTTTTCGCGATGCGAAAACAGGGGCTTTGGCGTAGCTTGCGTAAAAACAGAAAGAATTCATTGTCATCAATAAACAACAAGTCCGAACCCTTCACAAACTGGTGTCAGATTCGGATTTGTGCTGCTTGGTACGCCGGAAGGGACTCGCAACATGATGGTGTCGGCATCGTCGAGCCGCCGCCGAGCAAATGGCCACCGGACATTTGCATTTTTTGTTCGAGTCCCAAATACAAAAATAACCCGAACCCTTTCCCCTGCTGAGATAAGGTTCGGATTATCTTGCCTTGGTACGCCGGAAGGGACTCGAACCCCCAACCCTCGGAACCGGAATCCGATGCTCTATCCATTGAGCCACCGGCGCGTTTTTGAAAGCTTGTATATTATAGCAAGCATTTCCCACTTTGTAAAGGGGGAAAACGAAAAATATACGGTTTTCAAATTCGTATTTCGAAAACAGTTGTTTTCCATCGGATCATGTGTTATAATTCAACAAACAGATCAGTTTTACCGGCAATCGCCGGCACACCACTCTGAGGAGGCGCTTCCCATGGCAGTACAGCAGAATTTCCGATCCGCATTCAATGGTTTTAACCGGGAGGATGTGGTTCGATATATCGAATACCTCAACGCAAAGCACGCCGCCGAGATCCAGCAGTTGAATACCGAACTGGAATTCCTGCGTGGAAAACAGAGCGAAGTTACGGGGGAACCGGCTGCGGTTTCCGGCGGGGCGGCGGACGAAACCGACGTGATGGAGCAGCAGGCCGCTCGGATTCGGGAACTGTTTGACCAGAACAAAGCGTTGGAGCAGACGGTTACCGGCCTGACCACGGAGAAGGAACAGCTCACCGCACAGCTTGAAGAAGCCCGTCAGGCCGGTGAGCGGGCGGAGACAGAGAGAACCCGGTTAGCGAGCCAGTTGGAAGAGGCACGCAGGCAAAAGGATTCTTTCCAGTCCAACATGGAACAGGAGTTGGAAGCCTACCGCCGGGCGGAGCGGACGGAGCGCCTGGCGCGGGAGCGTGCCGAGCAGTTGTACCGGCAGGCCAACGGCGCGTTGGCTGACGCCACGGTTAAGGTGGATAATACCGCCAACCAAATCGGTCAGCTTTCCGACCGGGTGGCGGAGCAGCTTGCCGAGCTTCAGACCGCCGTGGCGGACAGCAAACAGGCGCTGCGAGACGCTGCCGCCACCATGTACACCATCCGTCCCACGATGGAAGAACTCTGACATTCCGGGCGCATACCAGCGGTATGCGCCCGCCGCTTTCCCGGGAGGCCATAATGGAAATCAGAAAACCAGCCTATTATGATCTGTTTCGCTGCATTGCGGGCGCCTGCCCTGACAGTTGCTGCAAGGAGTGGGATGTTCAGGTGGATGAAGAGACAGCGGATCGTTACCGTGCGCTGCCCGGCGAATTGGGCGACCGACTGCGCCGATGCCTGAAGAAAGAGCACGGCGAATACGTGATGACCATTGTGGATGGACGCTGTCCCATGTGGCGCGCCGATGGCCTGTGTGAAATCCAGGCTTGTCTGGGAGAGGGTGCCCTGTGCCAAACCTGCCGGGAATTCCCCCGGCTTACCCATGACTACGGCGATTTCCGGGAGTTGGGGCTGGAGCTGTCCTGCCCGGAGGCTGCCCGGCTGATTCTGAGTGAACCAAACCCGGAAACGGTGCGGATGGAGATACCTGGCAGCACGGAGCCGGAATATGATACGGATGCCATGGCGGTTCTTCTCCGGACGCGGGAAAAAGCGCACGCTATGCTGACCGGGACGGGGCGTCCTGTGAATGAAATTCTGGCAGAGCTGCTGCTGTACGGCTATCAGGCGCAGGGAGAGCTGGACGGGGGAGCAGCGCAGCCATTTGATGCAGAAACGGCGCTTGATTCCGCCCGTCAGCTGGCTTCGCCCGGTGGAGAAACGAAACTATTGGAATTCTTTGAGGGGCTGGAGATCCTGTCCCCCTCCTGGGCGGAACGGCTGCGAGTTCCCAGCCCTGGACAGTGGCATCGGGAATATCTGATGCTGGCCCGGTATTTTGTTGACCGTTACTGGCTTCAGGCGGTGGCCGATTATGATTTGGTGAGCCGGGTGAAGCTTGCCATCACCTCCTGTCTGGTGATCCGCACGTTGGACGGCGACCTTGTGCGGACTGCGCAGCAGTATTCCAAGGAGATTGAAAACGATGTTGACAACGTGGACGCGATTCTGGATGGTGCCTGTACATCGCCCGCATTGACGGATGCCGCATTGCTGGGACTTTTACTGGGGACGGACACGGTGGATTCTCTGCCGCATAGCTGAACTCCATCTTCACAAAACTCGCAATTTTTTTCTTTTTCCCCTTGACAAATCCGATATGTGTGATATAATACAAAAGCTGCTTGAGACGGCGATCTGAATTTGGGGGTATAGCTCAGCTGGGAGCGCACGCTATCGGGTGAACGACCCCGGCTCCTCAAAATTTTTCGGTGGCCTCCATCGCACTCCGTGCGATGTCGGCTTGAAATTAACAAGGTTAATTTCCTTCCGAAATCGCACCACTTTAGTGGCATTTCCCGCGTTTCCTGTCTTCAATTGTTATAAATAATCCTCATTCATTTTTATGGGGATTTATATGTGGGGGTATAGCTCAGCTGGGAGAGCGCTTGAATGGCATTCAAGAGGTCAGCGGTTCGATCCCGCTTATCTCCACCAAGACACCGAGAACTCAAGGGTTTTCGGTGTTTTTCTTTTGTTTTTCGAACTTTTTAGAAAGATTTCATGATTGGGACACCTTGGCTAGACCGCTTGAATTTTTCTGAAATTTGAAGCATTCAAGAGGTGCAATTATGGCTAGAATAACCATGCGAAAAACCCAAGAAACAAAACTTTCTGAGATTTTCACCCTTTACCTCGCTTCGGCTGCCGCACGAGGGGTCAAGGACAAGACGCTCAGAACTTACGAACAACACTTCAACGCTATTTCAAAGAGATTAGATGTGGATTCTAACATCTCTTTGATAACTTCCAAAGACCTTGATATTATGAATAACAAAGCTTTGGTCGTGATCGACCTTCAGAATGATATTACAAAAAACTACAAGGAGATCATTGAGACTACCAATCAAGCGATTGATTGGGCTGCAGCAAACAACATGAATGTTGTTTACATTCGGCATCACAATCTGTCTGCCGGAACGAGGACATTCAAACCGGACACTCGCGGAGCAGAGTTTGTTCCGGAACTGAAAATCGTATCAGATCACATTTTCACCAAAACAAAGAGTAATGCTTTAACAAGTGAAGAATTTGCCGCCTTTGTAACCGCACACAACATCACCGAGTTTTTTATTGCCGGAGCAGATGCTACGGCTTGCATTAAATCCACCTGCTACAATATGACCAAAGACGGATATGCCGTTCATGTTTTGTCTGACTGCATTACCAGCTATGACAAAAAGAAACTCCCTGAGATGCTTGAATACTATGCAAGCAAGGGATGCACAGTCGATAAACTCAGTGAAATCATGTGAGAGTTTCACACGGGCAGATTTTTTGCCGGAATAACCACTATGAACTTACATCGTCAAATAAACAAGGAGACATACAAATGAACGTTACATACGAACACAAACCCGCCATGACCTTTATCGGCTATTCCACCTCCATCCGCCCGGAAGAGGGCTATCAGAAGTGCCCCGAGTTCTGGGACAGGGAGTATGCGCAAAAATATGCCCGGCTCTGGCAGACGATGCAGCCGGAAACCCCGGTGGAAGAAGCAATCCTTGAAAACGGCATCGGAATGTTTGCCATCTGCGATGAGAAGGAAGGCTCCTTCGAATACTGGATCGCCGGACTATACAAGGGCGGCCAGGTGCCGGAAGGGTTGAAGCTCTACACCTTCCCGGAAAGCGACTGGGCGATGTTCTCGGCGAAAGGTGCTTTGCCAAAATCACTTCAAGATCTGAATACCCAGGTCTGGCAGGAGTGATATCCGAAGGAGGGGCAGAAATACATGGGCAACGGAAACGCCATGCTGGAGGTCTACTCTCCCGGCAATATGCAAAGCCCGGATTACGAGTGCGGCATCTGGGTGCCGATTTGCAAGAGTATCGGTCAGAATGAGCAGGAAACAGCCGAGATCGTTTCGACTATGACGATCACGGGAATTTTATAAACGGAGCGACAGCGATTATGAATCTACCCTTGGAAGAATACATACCCTACCGCCTGCTGGCATTGTTCGTTCTGGCGGTGTTTTACGGATTTTACCTTGTCAAACAGTGGCGGCAGAAGCGCCGCGGTATCCAGACCATGCAGATCGGGCGCGGAAAGGACACTCAGACCCACACAGTGGAGACGCTTGATGGGGCCCGGCGGAAAATTTTGTGTAAGCGTTTTTCGACAAAATCAAGAATATCACATAATCCATGTGCATGATTGGGGCTTATTCTCCTTGTCCATCTCTTTCCCGGGAGGTTGGGACGGTATGCGCGACGGTACGGCGTGAATGCCGTCCCAACCTCGCGGGAATCCTAATGCAAGGGGATCAGCCCACCTTCCGGTCGGCGAACATGATCTCCAATTGACTGAGCACCATGTCCCAATTCTGGCACCTGGCGTGCCAGTGCTTGACGATCCGCTGGGATGCCAGGTACAGCATCCGCCGCAGGGAATCGTCGTTGGTAAACGACGGCCTATTCTTTGTGATCTGTCGGAACTGCCGGTTCAGGCCCTCAATAATGTTCGTCGTGTATATGATTTTCCGAATCTCCGGCGGATATTCAAAGAAGGTGTTCAGAACCTCCCAGTTGTCCTCCCAGCTCTTGACGCAGGAAGGATACTGCTTCCGCCAGGTGTTGCCGAAGATACGCAGATTCTCCTCCGCTTCGTCCAGCGTGACGGCGGTGTAGACCTTCTTCAGATCTGCCACAACCTTCTTGATATCCTTGTAGCTGACATATTTGGTAGAGCTGCGGATCTGGTGGACGATGCACCGCTGCAAACGGCTCTTTGGATACACCGCCTGGATGGCTTCCATCATGCCGCACAGGCCGTCGGTGCAGAACAGATAAACATCCAAAACGCCCCGGCTTTTGAGGTCATTCAGCACATTCAGCCAAAAT
>JALFLH010000015.1 GCA_022774865.1 Clostridiales bacterium | reverse complement strand
GCTGTAAGCGCACAAAAATGCACGGTTCGGAGCGAAGACTCTTCGTCGGCAAAGTCATTTTGACTTTGTCGACGATTTTCTGCCCGGGGGCCCCTCCCCCGGGCGGAGATCAAGTGTTGACAAAGACGCGATATGTGGTATAATACCAAAAGCACTTTAAGCGGATACGAGATATCGGCAAGAGCGGAACTGAACATGGGGCAGCCCTGGCTGTCTGTGCTTTCCTGTGTCTTGCCGTGTTTCGGCAGGGCATTTTGTTTTTCAAGGAGAAATACCATGACCGAGCTGAAAAAGGTACGCAAGCTGGATATGGGCGAGGCTTCCAAGGAGATGCAGTTCTCTTTGGACGGCTCCGCATCCGCTTTTGACAGCGAAAAATATATTGCTTTTCCCGGTTTTTGTGATGTGCATGTGCATTTCAGAGAGCCGGGATTTTCTTATAAGGAGACCATCAGGTCCGGCTGCGCGGCAGCGGCCCGGGGAGGCTACACCGCGGTGTGCACCATGCCAAACCTGTCTCCGGTGCCGGACAGCGGGGAAAACCTGAAGGTTCAGATGGACCTCATCAAAAGAGACGCCTTTATCCATGTTCTGCCCTACGGCGCCATCACTGTGGGCGAGAAAGGGGAGGAGCTTTCGGATTTGGAGGCCATGGCCCCCGATGTTGTGGCCTTTTCCGACGACGGCCGGGGCGTGCAGAATGACGACACGATGCTTGAGGCTATGCGCAGGGCCAAGGCCCTGGGAAAGATGATCGTGGCCCACTGCGAGGTCAACAGCCTGCTGCGCGGCGGCTATATCCACGACGGGGAATATGCCCGTGCCCACGGCCACCGGGGCATCTGCTCCGAGAGCGAGTACGCCCAGATCGAAAGAGACCTGCGGCTGGTCAGAGAGACCGGCTGCGCCTACCATGTGTGCCACATCTCCGCCAGGGAGAGCGTGGAGCTGATCCGCCGGGCCAAGGCGGAGGGGCTGGACGTGAGCTGCGAGACCGCGCCCCACTATCTGCTGCTGGACGACAGTATGCTGCAGGAGGAGGGCCGCTTCAAAATGAACCCGCCCATCCGGGACAAGGCGGACCGGCAGGCTCTCATTGAGGGGATCCTGGACGGCACCATCGATATGATCGCCACGGATCACGCCCCCCACTCCGCCGGGGAGAAGTCCCGGGGCCTGGAAAAGAGCTCCTTCGGCATTGTGGGACTGGAGACGGCCTTCCCAGTGCTCTATACCGGGCTGGTCAAAACCGGCATCATCAGCCTTGAAAAGCTGGTGGAGCTTTTGAGCATCCGCCCCCGGCAGCGCTTTCACATCCCCCTGGGGAACGACTTCTGCCTGTGGGATCTGGAGAGCAGCTATTTGATCGACCCGGAGCGCTTCGCCTCCATGGGCCGGGCCACGCCCTTTGCCGGTATGACTGTTCAGGGCCGCTGCGTCCTGACCGCTTATCAGGGCAGGGCTGTATATATGGATATCGAGGGCTGAAATGAAACAGGGACTTTTTGAAATCATGGAAAACCGCCCCCTCACCTGTGATGTGATGCAGATCAGGCTGAAGGGGGACTGCTCGGCCATCAAAAGGCCGGGGCAGTTTGTGGACATCAAAATTGAGGGGCTTTTCCTCCGCCGCCCCCTGTCGGTGTGCGACTGTGAGGACGGGGTGATCACCCTGGTCTACAAGGTGTTGGGCAGCGGCACGGAAAAGCTGAGCAAAATCCCAAGCGGCAGTCTTGACCTGCTCACCGGGCTGGGAAACGGCTTTGATCCCTCCCTTTCCGGGGAGCGGCCCCTGCTTATCGCCGGGGGCCTGGGCTTTACGCCGCTGTACATTCTGGCAAAGACGTTAATTAAAGAAGGAAAGCGCCCCTCCGTCATCCTGGGCTTCAACAGCGCGGAGGAAGTCATCTATGAGGACCAGTTCAAGGCCCTGGGCGCGGAGGTGACGGTCTGCACCGCAGACGGCAGCTATGGTGTAAAGGGCTTTGTGACCGAGGCCATGAAGGGCAGAGACTACAGCTATTTTTACACCTGCGGCCCGGAGAGCATGTACCGCCCGGTGTATGACTGCGCGAAAAGCGACGGGGAGTTCAGCTTTGAGGCCCGGATGGGATGCGGCTTCGGCGCCTGCATGGGCTGCTCCTGCAAAACCCTCACCGGCTGCAAGCGCATCTGCAAGGACGGCCCCGTGATGAAAAAGGAGGAGATTTTATGGGAAGCATGACTGTAAATCTCTGCGGCATCGAGCTGGATAACCCCGTGATTCCCGCCTCCGGCACCTTCGGCTACGGCTATGAGTACGCGGAATTATATGATATCAACGAGCTTGGCACCTTTTCCTTCAAAGGCACCACCAAGGAGCCCCGGTTTGGAAATCCCACCCCCCGGATCGCGGAATGCACCGCCGGTATGATCAACGCTGTCGGCTTGCAGAACCCCGGCGTGGATCAAGTCATTTCCGAAGAGCTTCCGAAGCTGGCCAAATGCTTCCACAAGCCGGTGATGGCCAATGTCAGCGGCTTTTCCGTGGCGGACTATGCCTACACCTGTGAAAGGCTGGACAAGCAGGAACAGGTGGGCTGGCTGGAAGTGAACGTAAGCTGCCCCAACGTCCACGGCGGCGGCATGAGCTTCGGCACCTGCCCGGAGGCCGCGGCGGAGGTCACGGCGGCAGTCAAAAAAGTCGCCGCCAAACCCGTCATCATCAAGCTCAGCCCCAACGTCACCGATATTGTCTCCATCGCGAAGGCCTGCGAGGACGCGGGGGCAGACGGAATCAGCCTGATCAACACCATGCTGGGTATGCGGATCAATCTGAAAACCCGCAGACCCGTCATCGCCAACACCATGGGCGGCTTCTCCGGCCCCGCCATCTTCCCGGTGGCGCTGCGGATGGTCTATCAGGTAGCCCACGCCGTGAAAATCCCCGTCGTTGGCATGGGCGGCGTATCCAGTGCCGAGGATGTAATCGAAATGATGCTGGCAGGCGCCACTGCTGTCGAGGTGGGCGCGGCCAACCTGGTCAACCCGTATATCTGCCGGGATATCATCCGGGATCTGCCTGAAGTCATGGAAAAATACCGTATCAACAATTTGAAAGAGATCATAGGAGGCGCAAAGTAAATGGGAAAAGATGTGATTGTCGCGTGTGATTTTTCCGGCAAGGAGCAGGTGCTTGCCTTTCTGGACAAATTCCACGGCCGTAAGCCCTTCGTGAAAATCGGCATGGAGCTGTACTACGCGGAAGGCCC
Source organism: Clostridiales bacterium (assembly GCA_022774865.1). Lineage (GTDB taxonomy): Bacteria > Bacillota > Clostridia > Oscillospirales > Oscillospiraceae > Faecousia. The sequence goes on along the minus strand of JALFLH010000015.1, from coordinate 113,167 downwards.
CGCCATCGTCCGGGAGATCAAAGCCCGGGGCCATCAGATTTTCCTGGATCTGAAGCTGCACGATATTCCCAACACCGTCAAAAAAGCCATGGCCGTGCTGAGCAATCTGGACGTGGACATCACCAACCTCCATGCCGCCGGCACCACCGCCATGATGAAGGCCGCGCTGGAGGGGCTGACCCGGCCCGACGGCACCCGCCCCCTGCTGATCGCCGTGACCCAGTTGACCTCCACCGACCAGGCGGCCATGGAGCAGGATCTGCTGATTCATGAACCCATCGACCAGGTGGTCATGCACTACGCGGAAACCGCCCGAAACGCGGGACTGGACGGCGTGGTCTGCTCCCCCCTGGAAGCCGGCAAGGTGCATGCGCGCTGCGGCAAGGGCTTTCTGACCGTAACCCCCGGCGTCCGCTTCGCCGATGGGGACGTGGGCGACCAGAAGCGGGTCATGACCCCCGCCCAGGCAAAACGGATCGGCTCTGACTATATCGTGGTGGGCCGCCCCATCACCGCCGCAGCCGATCCCGTCGCCGCCTACGAGCGCTGCGTGGCTGAATTCTGTGATTAAGCGAGGAGAACGCTGTGAAAATTGGATTTATCGGTCTGGGCATTATGGGCAAGCCCATGGTGCGCAACATTCTGAAAGCAGGCTACAGGGAAGTTCTGGTCTGGAACCGCAGCCCCAAGTCCATGGAGGAAGTAGTGGCGGACGGTGCCATTGCCTCCGCTCCCAGAGAGATTGGCGAAACCTGTGACGTGGTCATTACCATGCTGCCCAATTCCCCCCAAGTCAAAGAAGTGATGCTGGGTGAAACCGGCGTAGCCGCCTATATGAAGCCCGGCGCCGTGTTCATCGACTGCAGCTCCATCAACCCCGTTGCCTCCCAGGAAATCGCCGCCGTACTGGCGGCGCGGGGCGTGGAGATGCTGGACGCGCCGGTCTCCGGCGGCGAGCCCAAGGCCATCGACGGCACCCTCAGCTTTATGGTCGGCGGCAAGCAGACGGTTTTTGACGCTTACAAACCGCTGCTGCTGACCATGGGCGCCTCCGCCGTGCGCTGCGGCGAGGTGGGCGCGGGCAACACCACCAAGCTTGCCAATCAGATCATCGTTGCCTGCAACATTCAGGCGCTCAGCGAGGCGCTGATGCTGGCAAAAAAGGCGGGCGTTGACCCGGAACTGGTATTTCAGGCCATCCGGGGCGGTCTGGCCGGCTCCACCGTCATGGAGGCCAAAGCGCCCATGATGATTGGGGGCAACGACAAGCCCGGCTTCAAGATTGACCTGCACATCAAGGATCTGAACAACGCGCTGGACTGCGCCCACAGCGTGGGCGCACCGGTTCCCATGACCGCTCAGGTGCAGGAAATCCTGCAATGGCTTCACAACCACGAGGGCGGCCAGAAGGATCACAGTGCCATCGCCCAGTATTACGAATACCTGACCGGCACCACGCTCGGCCAGTAAATCCAAAGGAGATCATCGATGGAACGCTACAAAAAGGAATTCATTGATTTTCTGCGGGACGCCAATGTCCTGAAATTCGGCGACTTCACCGCCAAGTCCGGCCGGAAAATCCCCTACTTCATCAATGCCGGAGAAATCAAGACCGGCGGCCAGATCGCCAGACTGGGGGAGTTCTACGCCAAAGCCTACTTCGACAAAATCGGCAGCAGGCGGTGCGTGCTCTACGGCCCCGCCTACAAGGGCATCTCCATTGCCGTTGCCACCTCCATCGCGCTGGCCAAGGACGGGCTGGACGTTCCCTTCTTCTTCAACCGGAAGGAAGCCAAGGATCACGGCGAGGGCGGCATCTTTGTGGGCTGCAAGCCTGCCGCCGGTGAGGACGTGGTCATCGTGGAGGACGTGATCACCGCCGGAACCGCCATCCGGGAGAGCATGGCGAACCTCTCCGGTCTGGAGGGCGTGAAGGTAGCCGCCTGCTTCGTTATGGTGGACCGGAAGGAAAAGGGTCAGACTGAGCTGGCCGCCACCGCCGAAGTGACCCGGGACTTTGGTTTCCCCGTCTATTCCGTGGTGGATGTTTACGACATCATCGAATATCTGGAAGCGGACCCGGCCAACGAAGAGAATGTAACCCGCATCAAAAATTACCTGCGCGTGAATGGAGCAAAAGCATGAGAAATCTGATGAATATAACCGACCTGTCCATGGAGGAAATCCAGAGTCTGATCACCACCGCCGAGGATATCATCGCCAATCCCGTGAAATACCGGGATGCCTGCAAATACAAAAAGCTGGCCACCCTGTTCTTCGAGCCCTCCACCCGCACCCGGCTGAGCTTCGAGGCCGCCATGTACGAGCTGGGCGGCAGCGTCATCGGCTTCAGCGAGGCGTCCTCCTCCTCCGCGGCCAAGGGTGAAAGCGTAGCCGACACTGTCCGCACCGTGGGCTGCTATGCCGATGTCATCGCGATGCGCCACCCCAAGGAGGGCGCGCCCCTTGTGGCATCCCGGAAGGCAGGCGTCCCCGTGATCAATGCGGGCGACGGCGGACACAACCACCCCACCCAGACGCTGGCAGACCTTCTGACCATCTGGCGGAAAAAGAAGACCTTTGAGAATCTGACCATCGGACTGTGCGGCGACCTGAAATTCGGCCGCACCGTCCATTCCCTTGTGGTAGCCATGGCGCGCTACGCCGGGGTGAAATTCATCTTTATCTCCCCGGAGGAGCTGCGGATTCCCCGCTATATTCTCACGGACACTCTCGACCCTGCCGGAATTCCCTACGAGGAAGTATCCAGCATGGAAGAGGCCATGCCCAAGCTGGACGTGCTGTACATGACCCGGGTTCAGCGGGAGCGCTTCTTCAACGAAGCGGACTACATCCGTCTGAAGGACACCTATATCCTGACCCCCGACAAGCTGTCCAACGCCAGAGAGGATCTGGTGATTATGCATCCGCTGCCCCGCGTCAACGAAATCTCTGTGGCCGTGGATGATGACCCCCGCGCCTGCTACTTCGAGCAGGTGAAAAACGGCAAATATATGCGCATGGCGCTGATTCTCAAGCTGCTGGAGGTAAACGTATGATTATCGGTCAGATCAAAGACGGCATTGTTCTCGATCATATCACTGCCGGAAAAGGCATGGAAATCTATAACATTCTGGGGCTGAGCAAGCTGAACTGCACCGTAGCCATGATCGAAAAGGCCGAATCACCCAAAATGGGCAAGAAGGATATCATCAAAATCGGCCAGGTCATGGACATCAACTTTGATGTTCTGGGCTACATCGATCCCGGCATCACCGTCAACATTATCCGGGACGGAAAGGTGGCCGAACGCCGCCAGATGAGTCTGCCCGATCGGGTTGTCGGCGTTCTGAAATGCAAGAACCCCCGCTGCATCACCTCCACCGAGCAGGAGCTGGTGCATGAATTCCGGCTGACAGACCGGGCGCATAAGGTTTACCGGTGCATCTACTGTGAGCAGCGGGCAAAATAAAAATTTCACCCCGGAGCGCGCTCCGGGGTGCTTTTCAGAGGTGACTGTATGAACATCGGCTGCGTGATTATGGCATCGGGGCTGGGAAAGCGGTTTGGGGGAAACAAGCTGCTGTGTGATTTTCACGGCGAGCCCATGATTCAGCGGATTCTGGACGCCACCGGCGCCGTTCCCTTTGCCGGCCGGGTGGTGGTTACGCGGTACCCGGAAGTGGCGCAAATCTGTCAATTACAGAGGATTTCCTGTGTTCTCCACGATCTCCCCCTGCGCAGTGACACCGTGCGGCTGGGGGTGGAGCGCCTGAGCGCAGACTGTCCTGAATTGGACGGCATTCTCTTCGCCGCCGCCGATCAGCCCCGCCTGAAAGCGGAGCGCATCGCCGCCCTGTGCGGCGCGTTCCGGGAGAATCCCATCACCATCTGCCGGCTCAGCTTTCAGGGCACCCCGGGCAGCCCGGTGCTGTTTCCCCGCCATTGTTTTGACGAGCTGCTCCATCTGCCGGAGGGCAAAGGGGGCAGCGCCATCATCAACGCCCACCCGGAGCTGGTTCGTCTGATCGAAGTCTCCGATCCCCGTGAACTGATGGACGCGGACACGCCGCAGGCACTGGAGCAGCTTCTGTAATCGGGCAGGAACTCGCAGCAGCATGATGTTTTGAAATCCTGCTGCTGCGAGTCTTTTGTTTGTAATTGTGTGCGTGAGAATACCGCTTCCGGCAACTGCCCGATATCCCTTCTGGGCGTTTCCATACCTGTGCGCCTGCCGCTGGGACATTCCCAATTTCATCAGCTTGCGGCCAAAACCCGGTCGATTTCCACTGCGGGTAACGAATCGAGCGGTACCCAATGGTGTCACGATTATTGACCACATTCGTCACGCATCAGCCGGCCGCCTTGCGGCCAAAATCCGGTCGATTTCCGCGGCGGGTAACGAATCGAGCGGTACCCAATGGTGTAACGAATATTGACCACATTCGTCACGCATCAGCCGGCCGCCTTGCGGTCAAAATCCGGTCGGTTTCCGCTGTGGGTTACGAATCGAGCGGTACCCAATGGCGTAACGAGTATTGACCACATTCGTCACGCATCAGCCGGCCGCCTTGCGGTCAAAATCCGGTCGGTTTCCGCTGCGGATAACGAATCGAGCGGTACCCAATGGCGTAACGAACATAGACCACATTCGTCACGCATTGGCTGACGGCCCTGCCGTCACCAGGAGAGCATCCGGTAGAACAGATCCATATAGCGGCCAGCGGGGACATTCCAGCTAAAGTCCTGACACATATCCCGGTGCTGCAGCGCCCGGAAGCCGTCCCGGTTATGGTGGTACAGATTCAGGCAGCGCTTCACGGAGGCCAGGAAGTCGTCGGCGTTGTAGCTCTGGAAGGTAAAGCCCAAGCCGCCCTCGCCGTTTTCGTCGGCGGGAGGCACCGTGTCCTTCAGGCCGCCGGTGGCGTGCACCACGGGCACCGTACCATAGCGCATGGCGTTCATCTGGCTCAGGCCGCAGGGCTCGCTCTTGGAGGGCATCAGGTAGATATCGCCGCCGGCATAGATCCGGGCAGCCAGTCCCAGATTGAAGGTGATCTTGGCCGAGCACTGCTCAGGATACTCGTTTGCCAGATTTCGGAAGAAATTCTCATACTGAGGTTCGCCGGTGCCCAGAATCAGAAGCTGGCAGTCCTCCTCCCACAACAGGCGGCGGGCAATATAGCAAAGCAGATCCAGACCCTTGTGCCCGGCCAGTCTGGTGACCATGACCATCAGGGGCACGTCGGGCTTGACGGGCAGTCCCACTTCCTTCTGCAGCGCGGCCTTGCAGGCGGCCTTGCCCTCCACGAAGGAGTCGGCGTTGTAGTGCGCAGGCAGAGCGGAATCCGTCTCAGGATTGAAGGTGCCAACGTCAATGCCGTTGGTGATGCCGGTCAGCTTCCATGCCGCGCCGGCCAGAATCCCATCCAGCCCATGGGCATAATAGGGATACATCAGCTCCCGGGCGTAGGTTTCAGATACGGTGGTCACCAAATCGGCTGTCTCAATGGCGCCCTTCATCACATTGACGGAGCCATTCATATCCAGCGTTCCGCGGTACTCCCAGGGCAGCCCCAGCACATCGTCAAAGAAGGAAGCGTTGGCCCAGCCCTGATACTCGATGTTGTGGATGGTGTACATACACCGGGTGTTGGGCATGGCGCCGCGATACATGGCCTTCAGATAGACGGGAACCAGCGCGGTCTGCCAGTCGTTGCACTGAATCACATCGGGAATATAGCCGATGCTGAGCATGGCGTCCAGACAGGCGCGGGAGAAATAGGCAAAGCGTTCTCCGTCGTCGATGTCGCCGTAAATCGCGCCGGGACGGGCGCCGAAATAATACTCGTTGTCGATGAAATAGACCTGAACGCCGTCGGTGCGGTTCGTCAGGCGCATCAGACCGGCATACTGCTGCCGCCAGCCCAGCATGACCCGGTACTGACTGACCAGCTCCACGGGGTACTTGTCGCCCGCTTCCTTGATTTTCTTGTAATAGGGCAGGAACAGGGCGACCTCGTTGCCGGCAATCTGAGCCAGCGCGGCAGGCAGCGCCTCTATCACGTCGCCTAGTCCGCCGGACTTGACATAGGGTGCGCCCTCGGAGGCGCAGACGGCAATTCTCATACGATTTCTCCCCTCTTGATGACAATGGGATTCTTGGGTGTGCCGATGAGAACCGCGCCGGGGCGTACCGTCACATCCTTGTCCAGAATCACATACTTGATCTGAGCGCCCTCGCCCACCACAGAATCGTTCATGATGACGCAGTTTTCCACCTCAGCGCCCTCGCTGATGGTGACCTGCCGGAACAAAACGGAATTCTTTGCTGCCCCGTCCAACATACAGCCGTCGGCGACGATGCAATTGTCAATTTCGCAGGCCTCTCCATAGTAGCTGGGAACCCGGTCACGAACCTTGGTATAGATGGGATGGTAGCCGTTGAACATATCGTGGCGCACATCCTGATCAATGAGCGCAAGACTGTTGCGGAAATAATCCTCCACAGACTCATTGTACATGGCAACGCCGTCGAACTGGTAGACATTGATGGACACGGCCTTTTTCTGCCACAGCCCCAGCACCAGATCCCGGTCCATGTGGTACAGGTTGTGGGCAATGCACTCCTTCACCTGGGTGATCAGCCAAGCCTTGGACAGCACAAACACATCCATGGATGCCAGATATCCGGCGGGCGCCGCGTAATCCACGGCGATATCGGTAATCTGTCCCTTGTCGTCCAGTTTGATGGCCAGATCGAGCTGCTTGACCCCGTTGGCGATGCCGGCCTTGGTCACCACGGTGATGTCCTTGCCGCTGGCGATGTGGGCGTCCACCAGGCGGCGCATATCCAGATTGCACAGGATCGCGGAGCCGGTCATCACCACATAGTCATCCTGCGGGCCGAATTCCAGAAAATCCATGGCGGAGTACAGGGTTTCCAGCTTGCCCCGGTAGTTGTCGGTGGTAGACATGGCGTAAGGCGTCAGAAACTCCAGACCGCCCTCGCCCAGCTCCAGACCCCATTCCTCACCGGAGCCGATGTGGTGCATCAAAGACTGATAATTGTGGCGGGAGATGATGCCGATGTGGCGGATGCCGGCGGCGGTCATGTTGGACAGGTGAAAGTCCACCTGACGGTAACGGCCGCCGAAGGGCACGGAGGCGGTGGTGCGCTTGTCGGTCAGGCCGCCGATGGCGCCGTCGTTGGCAAAGATAATACCCATTACATTCATGGTGGTTTCCCTCCTTACAGCATCTCACCGGGCAGCAGCACGGTGTTGGCTTCTATGACAGCGCCCTTGGAGGTGACGCTGATTTTCTTTTTGTCCTTAGGGCCGAAAGCGCCGCCGACCACGGCGTTTTTGCAGACTTTGGAGTTCTCGCCCAGAATGGCATGGCGGACAATGGCGCCGGACTCAATGACCACGCCGGGCATGACCACGGAGTCCTCCACCAGCGCGCCGTCGCCGATGGTGCAGCCGATGGAGATGACGGAGTGCTTCACGGTACCGTAGACCTCACAGCCTTCGGCTACGAAAGAGTTTGCCACCTTGGCACCTGCGTCAATGTAGGACGAGGGCAGGGCGTTGTTCCGGGCGTAGATCTTGGTGCGCTCGTCACCCCGGATGTTGAAGGCAGGCTCCTTGCCCAGAAGCTCCATATTCGCCTCCCACAGGGAGTCGATGGTTCCCACGTCCTTCCAGTAGCCGTCGAAATTGTAGGCCATCATCTTTTGTCCCTGATTGAGCAGCGCGGGGATGATATTCTTGCCGAAGTCATTGGAGGAATTGGGATCATCCTCATCGGCGATGAGCGCTTCCTTCAGAACCTTCCAGGTGAACACGTAAATACCCATGGAGGCGTTGGTCGATTTGGGCTGCTTGGGCTTCTCCTCGAACTCATAGATGGAGTTGTCGGGATTGGTGTTCAGAATACCGAAGCGGGAAGCCTCGGACAGGGGAACGCTTCGGACGGCGATGGTGCAGGCGGCATTGTTTTTCTCGTGGTAATCCACCATGGCCGCGTAGTCCATTTTGTAGATATGGTCGCCGGACAGAACCACCACATATTCAGGGTCAAACCGATCGATGAAATCGATATTCTGGTAGATGGCGTTGGCGGTGCCTTTGTACCAGCCGCTCTTTTTGTCATGGCGCTCATAGGGGGGCAGAATCTGGGCGCAGCTGTGGGTTTTGTTCAGGCCCCAGGGCTGGCCGTTTCCGATATATTCGTTCAGCTCAAGCGGCTGATACTGGGTCAGAATACCGACGATGTCGATACCGGAATTGACGCAGTTGGAAAGGGGAAAGTCGATGATGCGGTATTTACCGCCGAAGGGAACGGCAGGTTTGGCGGTTTTTTCCGTCAGAACCTTAAGGCGGCTGCCCTGGCCACCGGCCAGCAGCATGGCAATGCAGCGTTTTTTCTGAAAGTACATGGTCACAGCTCCTTATGAAAGTGTTTGGGCACATTGCGTATGGTCTGATTCACACATATAGGGCAAAGCGAATAATACCCCACGCATAACATAACATATTTTGACGCGTTAAGAAAGAGACAAAATATCTAAAATATCATAAAAACTTTGTCAATTTCGCCTAACGTCCTGCCAGCTTTCCGGAAAGCCATTGGGCACTCCAGCAAAATTCAGGGTTTTCTCCAACCAGGTAACACCCAGCCAGCGGCCGAATTTAAAGCCGCAATCCGGGAATTCTGCCAGAAAATGGTATCCAATTTTCTGATGAAATGAAATAGACTTTCGGTTTTCGGAGGTAATAATTGCATAGATCCGGCGGTATCCCTGCCGGGTCAGGATTTCCTCCACCGCGCCGCACAACGCCTGCCCGATGCCCTGCCCCTGCGCCTCCGGCCGGAGATAAACCGAATCCTCCGCACACCAGCGGTAGGCATCCCGGGTAAAGGGCGCGCTGGCATAGGCGTAGCCGAGAATTTCACCGTTCTCCTCCCACACCAGCCATGGAAACTGGGCGGTGATTTCCCGGAAGCGGCGCAGAAACTCCGCCTGCGCGGGGACGTCATATTCAAAGGTAACGGTGGTGTTCCGCACAAAGGGGGCATAAATGTCCAGCATGGCGGGCACATCGGCTTCGGACGCAGCTCGAAGCATCGGATATCACCTCTGTAAAAATGTTTCACCCAAAGGACGGCTTCGCCATGCGGAGCCAGAACCTTTTCTGTCACTATTTTACGGCGAATCCGGGCGGCCGTCAAGGTTGACATTTTGGACGATTCGGGGTAAAATATGTATATCTATGACTTTAAGGGGGGAACACCATGGACACCGGAAGTAGCGGCAGTATACCGGGCCGAAGTAGCCTGCGGGCACCGTCTGTGGTGGCCCCGTAGATCTGCGCGGCTGCGGTTAAGTTGCTTCCAAATCGTACCAAAAACGAAAAGGAGGAAAACTTATGGCAGAGCGTTTTGAAATTGTGGAAAAAACCCTCATCGCGATGCTTGAGGAAAAAAAATATGTCACCCTGCGGGACATTCTGTCCACCATGAACCCCAGCGACGTGGCGGCGGTATTTGAAGATCTGGAGGAGGATCAGATCCCGCTGATGTTCCGCCTCCTGCCCAAGGAACTGGCGGCGGAAACCTTTGTGGAAATGGAGCCGGACGCTCAGGAGCTGCTGATCCGCGGCTTCTCGGATAACGAGCTGAAGGAAGTCGTGGACGAGCTGTACGTGGACGACGCGGCGGATCTGGTGGAGGAAATGCCCGCCAACGTGGTGCGGCGGATTCTCCAGCAGGCAGACCCGGAGATGCGCTCTTCCATCAACCAGATTCTGCGCTATCCGGATAACTCCGCCGGTTCCATTATGACCACGGAGTATGTTTCCCTGCGGCCCACCATGACCGTGGGAGAGGCCATTCTGCGGATTCGCCGGCAGGGCGTAGACAAGGAGACCATTTACACCTGTTACGTCATTTCCAAGGATCGGAAGCTGCTGGGTCTGGTCACCGTCAAGGATCTGCTGCTGGCGGAGGACGACGAGACCAAAATCGAGGATTTCATGCTGACCAACCTGATTTCGGTCACCACCCAGACCGACCAGGAAGAGGTCGCCCATATGTTCAGCAAGTATAACTTTCTGGCGCTGCCCGTGGTGGACGGGGAAAACCGGATGGTCGGTATCGTCACCTTCGATGACGCCATGGATGTCATGGAAGACGAGGCCACCGAGGATATCGAGATCATGGCCGGTATGACCCCCTCCGAGAAGACCTATCTGCGCAGCAGCCCGCTGGATTTGTTCAGGCACCGGATTCCCTGGCTGATGCTGCTGATGGTGTCCGCCACCTTTACCGGCATGATTATCTCCTCGTTTGAGGATGCGCTGAGTATGCTGCCCGCGCTGACCGCCTTCATCCCCATGCTGATGGACACCGGCGGTAACTGCGGCTCCCAGTCCTCTGTCACCGTCATCCGCTCCCTGAGCCTGGGAGAGCTGGAATTCGGCGACCTGCTGAAGGTGATCTGGAAAGAAATCCGAACGGCTGTCCTGTGCGGCGTGGCGCTGGCCGCGGTGTGCTTCCTGAAAATTCTGCTGGTGGACCGGCTGCTGATGCACAACGAAAGCATCAATCTGTTGGTGGATGGCGCGGTGTGTCTGACGCTGTCTGTCACCGTGGTGATTGCCAAGGTAGTGGGCTGTACACTGCCCATGCTGGCCAAGAAACTGGGCTTCGACCCGGCGGTCATGGCGAGTCCCTTCATCACCACCATTGTGGATGCCCTGTCGCTGCTGGTTTATTTCATGTTCGCCAAAACCCTGCTGGGGCTGTAATTGAAAAAAAACGCCTGCACTGGCAGGCGGCTCACCGTGTTGAAAAAGTCCGGCCCGTGCCGGACTTTTCTTTTCCCGGAGGGTGTCGACTTCCGAAGGGAAGTGACAAAGGCCCCCGCCATCCGGCGGGGGCCCGTTTGATTAACCAAAGACGCTCAGCAGGAAGCCGGCCGCGATGGCGGAGCCGATGACACCGGCCACATTGGGGCCAAGGGCGTGCATCAGCAGGAAGTTGGAAGGATTGGCCTTCTGGCCTTCCTTGTTGGCCACACGAGCCGCCATGGGAACGGCGGATACGCCGGCGGAGCCGATCAGCGGATTGACCTTGCCCCTGGTAGCCCAGCACATCACCACACCGCCCAGCAGGCCGCCGCAGGTGGACAGAATGAACGCGCATACGCCCAGAACCACAATCATCAGGGTCTGCTTGGTCAGGAAGGTGGTGCCCACCATGGTGGCGCCCACGGAGGTGGACAGCAGGATGGTGACGATGTTCATCAGCGCGTTCTGAACGGTATCGGACAGCCGGTCGGTAACGCCGCACTCCTTGAGCAGGTTGCCCAGCATCAGGCAGCCGATCAGAGGCGCGGTATCGGGCAGCAGCAGCGCCACGAAAATGGTGACCACAATGGGGAAGATGATCTTCTCGGTCTTGGACACGGTGCGGGTCTGAACCATCTTGATCTTCCGCTGCTCGGGGGTGGTCAGCAGATTCATGAAGGGCGGCTGAATCAGGGGAATCAGCGCCATGTAGGAGTAGGCCGCCACGGCGATGGCTCCCAGCAGATGGGGAGCCAGCTTGGTGGTCAGGTAGATGGCGGTGGGGCCGTCCGCGCCGCCGATGATGCCGATGGAGGCAGCTTCCGTGCCGGTGAAGCCCATGCATACGGCGCCGAAGAAGGCGGCAAACACGCCCATCTGGGCGGCAGCGCCCAGCAGCAGGCTCTTGGGATTACTCAGCAGGGGGCCAAAGTCGGACATGGCGCCCACGCCCATGAAGATCAGGCAGGGATACAGGGACGTTTTCACGCCGATGTAGAAGATATCCAGCAGGCCGCCGCTTCTCATGATCTCGCCGTAGCTGTGGTACACGGGGCTGTCGGGATTCATGAACGCGTCCCACAGCTCCTGATGGTACAATCCGGCCTGGGGCAGGTTGCTCAGCAGGCAGCCAAAGGCGATGCCAACCAGCAGCAGCGGCTCAAACTGCTTGACAATGCCGAGGTACAGCAGCACGCAGGCCACGATGATCATGACCAGATTCTGCCAGCCGCCATCGGCGAAACCCGAGAACAGGGCGGCAAAGCCGGAGCTGTTCCACAGGTTCAGAAGAATTTCTCCAACATTTACCATGGGGCTCCCTCCTTAGCCGATGACGACCAGAGGAGCGCCGGTATCGACGGTGGAACCCTTGGAGACCAGAACCTGGGTCACGGTGCCGTCCTTGGGAGCCATGATTTCATTTTCCATCTTCATGGCTTCCAGAACCACCAGCACGGTGCCGGACTTGACCTTGTCACCGGCCTTGACGTTGACCTTCAGGATGTTGCCGGGCATGGGGGCGTTGACGGGATCGCCCGCGCCGGTCACGGCGGGTGCTGCGGGAGCAGCGGCAGGCGCAGCCGCAGCGGGCGCGGCAGCAGCCACAGGCGCGGCGGCAGCGGGCGCGGGCGCGATGGCTTCGTACTCGTCGAGCAGCATGGCCTTGCCGGCTTCGACCTCCACCTCATAGGTGCGGCCGTTCAGAGTCACTTTGTATTTCATGATTACTTGACCTCCTTGATGGAAATGAAGCGCAGCTCGTTCAGGGGCTTGCCCATCTTATCGGCCACGATGGCCATAATCATAGCTGCGGTCTTGGGCTCCACGTCGTAGAGCTTGAGCTGGCCGGCGGAGCCGGGCGCGGTGGGCGCGGCGGCCTCGGTCACGACGGGCGCGGCGGCAGGGGCGGCGGGTGCGGCGGTCTTCTTCTTGTCCTTGGCCATGAAGATCTTGCCCATGATGGTCACGACGATCATCAGCAGGATCAGGCCGAAGAATACCACGGCGTAGCCCAGCAGCGCCACAATACCGGCGTCCAGGATACCAATGTTATCCATAGCTTTGCCTCCTTACGCCTCGGTGATGGTGTAGGTGACTTCGTTTTCCTCCTTGGCCTTGCGCTCTTCGAAGAACTTCTCGGCCAGATTGGGGAAGGCGATATAGCTGAGCACATCCTCGTCGGATCTGGCGATGCCCTCCAGCTTCTTACGGGTTTCGTCCACAATGGGAGGCAGGGTGTCGGCATAGCGGCCGGTCAGAGGCTGCTCGTCGCCCAGAATCTGCTTCTGAATCTCGGGGTCAATGGGCGCGGGGGTACGGCCGTACTCGCCGCGGCAGTAAGCCTTGATCTCCTTGGAGACGGTCTTGTAGCGCTGGCCGTCCAGCACGTTCCGGACTGCCTGCACACCGACCATCTGGGAGGTGGGGGTAACCAGCGGGGGATAGCCCATGTCCTTGCGAACCTTGGGCGTCTCAACCAGCGCCTCATCGAAGCGGTCCAGGGCATTCATCTGCTTGAGCTGGCTCAGCAGGTTGCTCAGCATACCGCCGGGCACCTGGTAGGTCAGGCACTGGGTATCGGTAGCCATGGACTTGGGCATCATGGTGCCGTCTTTGATGTACTCGTCCCGGACGCCCTTGAAGTAGTCGGCCATCTTCTTGGTGCACTTGTCGTCCAGATCCACCTCGTAGCCGAGCTGACGCAGAGCGTAGGCCATGGTCTCGGTAGCGGGCTGGCTGGTGCCGCCGGAGAAGGGGGAGATGGCAGTGTCAATAATATCCACGCCGGCTTCCACGGCCTTCAGGTAGGTCATGAACGCCAGGCCGGTGGTGCAGTGGGTGTGCAGGTCAACCGGCAGGTCGGGCACCGCGTCCTTGATGGCGGAAACCAGATCGTAGGCCTCCTGGGGGCCCATGATGCCGGCCATATCCTTGATGCAGATGGTGGAAGCGCCCATTTCCTTCAGCTCCTTGACCATCTTCACGTAGTTGTCCCGGGTGTGGACGGGGGAGGTGGTGTAGGAGATGGTGCCGGAAGCGATGGCGCCGGCCTTAATGGTGGCCTCCATGGCAACCTTCAGGTTGTTCACGTCGTTCAGCGCGTCGAAGATACGGATAATGTCAATACCGTTTTCCACAGCCTTCTGAACGAACAGTTTCACGAAATCATCGGGGTAGTGGGAGTAGCCCAGAACGTTCTGGCCCCGCAGCAGCATCTGCAGCTTGGTGTTGGGCATCTTGGCGCGGATTTTGCGCAGACGCTCCCAGGGATCCTCGTGCAGATAGCGCAGGCAAACGTCGAAGGTGGCGCCGCCCCAGCACTCGGAAGCGTAATAGCCGGCCTTGTCGATGGTCTCGAGCATGGGCTCGAACTTGTCGTAGGGCAGGCGGGTCGCAATCAGAGACTGGTTGGCATCACGCAGCACAGTCTCCACAAACTGAACTTTTCTTGCCATATTGTGTGTAACCTCCGTAGATAGGATTTTTGAAATGGGCGCGCGGAACGTCTCCCAGCGGGAAACGCCGCAGTGCATCCCGTTTTCAGACCAGGCGCCGGTGGCGGCCTGGTAAAAAATAAGAAAGAGATTCGGCGTTGAATGGGGTTCCAATCCGCAAAAAACAGTCGGATTCCGGAGAAAACCCCAGAAGTCCCAATCTTCACCTTTTACATAGTAGCACAAGGCCGGATAAAAGTAAATAGATTTTTTCCCGGTTTCGATATCTTTGTACTGTTTTTCCGGTGCGCCGGCGTGCCCCAATCCCGCCCCGTCATTTCCCCGCAAAATGACGCCTCCGGGCAAAAAATTCATAAAATCGTATTGATTTTCCTTTGCCGATCGTGTAATATAGAATCGCAGATTATAGGATACCGATTGAATGGCGGCGGTGCCGCCGGGCAGGCGGTATTACTTTATGAAATGAAAGAGGTTTTCGCATTATGGCACAGATTGATCTGAGCAAGTATGGTATCTCCGGTACCACCGAAATTGTTCACAACCCCTCTTACGAGGATCTGTTCACTGCCGAAATGGATCCCGCTCTGGAAGGCTATGAGAAGGGTCAGCTCACCGAGCTGGGCGCCGTCAACGTGATGACCGGCGTCTACACCGGCCGTTCCCCCAAAGACAAGTACATCGTCATGGACGAAAATTCCAAGGACACCGTGTGGTGGACCTCCGACGAGTTCAAGAACGACAACCACCCCATGAGTGAAGCGGTCTGGGGTCAGGTGAAGGATCTGGCTGTGAAGGAGCTGTCCGGCAAGAAGCTGTATGTGGTGGACGCTTTCTGCGGCGCCAACGCCGACACCCGGATGGCCGTCCGCTTCATCGTGGAGGTGGCATGGCAGGCTCACTTCATTAAGAATATGTTCATTCAGCCCTCCGCTGAGGAGCTGGCCAGCTTCAAGCCCGACTTTGTGGTCTACAACGCCTCCAAGGCTTCCGTCGAGAACTACAAGGAGCTGGGTCTGAACTCCAGCACCTGCGTGGCCTTCAACATCACCTCCCGGGAGCAGGTCATCCTGAACACCTGGTACGGCGGCGAGATGAAGAAGGGTATGTTCTCCATGATGAACTACTACCTGCCTCTGAAGGGCATCGCCTCCATGCACTGCTCCGCCAACACCGACAAGAACGGTGAGAACACCGCCCTGTTCTTCGGTCTGTCCGGCACCGGCAAGACTACATTGTCCACCGATCCCAAGCGTCTGCTGATCGGCGACGACGAGCACGGCTGGGACGACAACGGCGTGTTCAACTTCGAGGGCGGCTGCTACGCCAAGGTCATCGGCCTGGACAAGGAGTCCGAGCCCGATATCTACAACGCCATCAAGCGCAACGCCCTGCTGGAGAACGTGACCGTGGACGCCGCGGGCAAGATTGACTTCACCGACAAGTCCGTCACCGAGAACACCCGTGTGTCCTACCCCATCAGCCACATTGAGAACATCGTGCGGCCCGTTTCCGCCGCGCCCGCCGCGAAGAACGTGATCTTCCTGTCCGCCGACGCTTTCGGCGTGCTGCCTCCCGTGTCCATCCTGACTCCCGAGCAGGCGCAGTACTACTTCCTGTCCGGCTTCACCGCCAAGCTGGCCGGCACCGAGCGGGGCATCACCGAGCCCACTCCCACCTTCTCCGCCTGCTTCGGCCAGGCCTTCCTGGAGCTGAATCCCACCAAGTACGGCGAGGAGCTGGTCAAGAAGATGCAGGCCAACGGCGCCAAGGCTTATCTGGTCAACACCGGCTGGAACGGCACCGGCAAGCGGATCACCATCAAGGACACCCGCGGCATCATCGACGCCATTCTGGATGGCTCCATCCTGAAGGCTCCCACCAAGAAGATCCCCCTGTTCAATCTGGAGGTTCCCACCGAGCTGCCCGGCGTCAATCCCGCCATCCTGGATCCCCGGGATACCTACGCGGATGTGACCGTGTGGGAGGACAAGGCCAAGGATCTGGCCGCCCGTTTCGTGAAGAACTTCGTCAAGTACACCGGCAACGATGCCGGCAAGGCTCTGGTGAAGGCCGGTCCTCAGCTGTAAGACTTTCGCATTCATACCCAACGCCCCCGGCGGAGATCCGTCGGGGGCGTATTTTCGGATTGAAAAAGGACGGTTCCGGGTGGAACCGTCCTTGTCTTATCAGCAGTAGAAATCACGGATTTTCTTGGCGCGGCTGGGGTGGCGCAGCTTGCGGATGGCCTTGTTCTCAATCTGGCGAATCCGCTCCCGGGTGACGCCGAAAATCTGACCCACCTCTTCCAGCGTGTGGGTACGGCCGTCGTACATACCGAAGCGCATCCGCAGCACGTCCGCCTCCCGCTCGGTCAGCGTATCCAGAATCTCCCGCAGCGCTTCCGCCAGCAGCGCGTTGGAGGTGGCGTCGGCGGGGCCGGGGGTACGCTCATCCTCCACGAAAGAGCCGATGGAGGTATCCTCTTCATCGCCCACGGGGGTGTCCAGACTCAGGGTATCGGCGGCGGTGCGGTTTGCCTCAATGATTTTCTCAACGGGCAGATTCAGCTCCTTGGCGATTTCCTCCACGGTCGGCTCCCGTCCCAACTCCTGCACCAGCTTCCGGTTGCAGCGGGTGGCCTTGTTGATCACCTCAACCATATGCACCGGTACCCGGATGGTTCGGGCCTGATCGGCGATGGCGCGGGTAATGGCCTGCCGGATCCACCAGGTGGCATATGTAGAGAATTTGTTTCCCTTTGTCCAGTCGAATTTATCGACCGCGCGGATCAGTCCCGTGTTGCCCTCCTGAATCAGATCCAGAATGTGCAGACCCCGGCCGGAGTATTTCTTTGCGATGGAGACAACCAGGCGCAGGTTCGCTTCGGTGAGCTTGTTCTTTGCCTCCTGATCGCCCTCGGACACCCGTTTGGCCAGTTCCACCTCTTCCTCGGGGGAGAGCAGCTTGATCTGTCCGATTTCCTTCAAATACATCCGCACGGGATCGTCCAGACTGTATTCGGCGGCCAGATCCACCGGATCGACCAGTTCCTCGTCTTCCAGTCCGGTCAGATCAATATCGTCATCCAGTCCATCACCCAGATCCAGGTCATCGCCCAGATCGATATCCAGATCGTTGGTGACGATCTGGATATTCATGGCCTCAAACCGGTCATAGATCTCCTCGATCTTCTCCGGGGTCAAATCCATTTTTTCCAGTTGGGCGTTCAGATCCGAAGCCCGGATCATGCCGTCCTTTTTCCCCTGCGCGATCAGGTTCTGGAGGGCAGCGTGGATATCTTCCATATTTTTGGGTGCTTTCTTTGCGGTGCTCATGCGGAATCCCCTCTTTATTTTACAATGATCTGTCTTTTCATGCCGTTAAACTATACCCCGAAAAAGTTTTTTTGGCAAGGGTTTCCCCTCTGTTTTTTTCATAATTCCCATGATTCGGCTAAAATCAGGAGGTTACAGCACCAGTTTTCCCGCAAATTTAAGAAAACATACGGTTTACTTTTTGGCAAAAATTCGATATAATATGGGAAAATGACAGAGTGTGCCCTCCGCGGGGCACCTGACAATTCACTCTGAGGTGCAGCGATATGACCGATCTTTCCCACATCCGCAATTTTTCCATCATCGCCCACATTGACCACGGCAAATCCACGCTGGCCGACCGGCTGCTGGAACAGTGCAACGCCGTCGAAAAGCGGGAGATGGAGGATCAGATTCTCGACTCCATGGATTTGGAGCGGGAACGGGGCATCACCATCAAGGCCACCGCCGTACAGATGGACTACTGCGCCGACGACGGCGAGACCTATGATCTGAACCTGATTGACACCCCGGGTCACGTGGACTTTAATTACGAGGTTTCCCGGAGTCTGGCCGCCTGCGAGGGCGCGGTGCTGGTGGTGGACGCTTCTCAGGGCGTGGAGGCACAGACGCTGGCCAACACCTTTCTGGCTGCCGATTCCGGGCTGGAGGTTTTGCCCGTCATCAACAAAATCGACCTGCCCTCCGCCCGTCCCGCCGAAGCGAAAGCGGAAATCGAGGACATCCTCTGTATTCCCGCGGAGGACGCCCCGGAAATTTCCGCCAAAAACGGCATCAACATCCACGCCGTTCTGGAAATGATCGTGCGCGGCGTGCCCGCGCCCAGGGGCGACCGCTCCGCGCCGCTGCAGGCGCTGATCTTCGACAGCCAGTACGACTCCTACCGGGGTGTCATTGTCTACGCCCGGATCAAGCAGGGCACCGTCCGGCCCGGCATGGACATCAAAATGATGGCCACCGGCGCGGTGTACAAGGTGGTGGAGGTGGGCACCATGCGCCCCAAGGGTCTGACGCCGCGGGACGCCCTGGGCGCCGGCGAGGTGGGCTATATCACCGCCTCCATCAAAACCGTGTCCGACACCCGGGTGGGCGACACCATTACAGGCGTGGAGAATCCCGCCGCCGAGCCCCTGCCCGGCTACCGGCCGGTGCAGCCCATGGTCTACTCCGGCATCTACCCCGCCGACGGCGCCCGGTATCAGGATCTGCGGGACGCGCTGGAAAAGCTGAAGCTGAACGACGCCGCCTTTGTCTATGAGCCGGAAAGCTCCATCGCTCTGGGCTTTGGCTTCCGCTGCGGCTTTTTGGGACTGCTGCATATGGAAATTATCCAGGAACGGCTGGAGCGGGAGTACAATCTGGATCTGATCACCACCGCCCCCAACGTGGTCTACCGGGTGACCAAGACCAACGGGCAGGTCATCATGGTGGATAACCCGCTGGATTACCCCGATCCCATGGAGATCGAGCTAGCGGAGGAGCCTTATGTCAGGGTGAATCTGATGTCCCCGCAGGAATATGTGGGCAACATCATGGATCTGGCCACCAACCGCCGGGGTATCTTCAAAGATATGGTCTATCTGGATGCCAACCGGGTGGAGCTGCATTACGAGATGCCCCTGAACGAGATTATCTACGATTTCTTCGATGCGCTGAAGTCCCGCACCCGGGGCTACGGCAGTCTGGACTATGAACTGATCGGCTACCGCCCCAGCAAGCTGGTCAAGCTGGACATTCTGCTCAACGGCGACATCGTGGACGCGCTGAGCTTCATTCTCTTTGCGGACAACGCCTACCCCCGCGCCCGGAAAATCTGCGAAAAGCTGAAGGAGAATATCCCCCGCGCCCAGTTCGAAATCCCCATTCAGGCGGCCATCGGGGGCAAGATCATCGCCCGGGAGACCATCAAGGCCGTGCGCAAGGATGTGCTGGCCAAGTGCTACGGCGGCGATATCACAAGAAAAAAGAAGCTGCTGGAAAAGCAGAAGGAGGGCAAAAAGCGGATGCGCACCTTTGGCACCGTGTCCGTCCCCTCCGAGGCATTTATGGCGGTTCTCAAGCTGGACGACGATTAAGGCCGCGTCATGACAATTCAGGAGGTTTCCTATGCCACTTTTCTCGAAAACCCAGGATAAAACGCCTCTGGGCATCTATGTCCATGTTCCTTTCTGCCGCAGCAAATGCCAGTACTGCGACTTTTACTCTCTGACCGCCAAGGACGACAAGCTGATGGATGGCTACCTGAACGCCGTGGTCACCCACATCAGGGAGGCCGGCCCGCAGGCGCCGGGCTATCGGGTGGATACCATCTATTTTGGCGGCGGCACCCCCAGCTTTTTCGGCGCCGACGGTCTGGCGACCATTCTCGCTGCCATTCGGCGGAGTTTTGACGTGGACTATAACGCGGAAATCACCTTTGAGGCGAACCCGGACTCGGTTTCCGACGGCTTTCTGAAGCGGATGAAGGCCGAAGGCTTCAACCGGGTCAGCCTTGGCGTGCAGACGGATGACGACGCGCTGCTGAAAAAGCTGGGCCGTCCCCACGACTATGCCCAGGCCGTGGCCGCCGTGAGCCGTATCCGCAAGGCCGGCTTCAAGAATCTCAGCCTGGATCTGATGTACGGCCTGCCCGGCCAGACCCTTACCGCATGGAAGGACACGCTGGAACGGGTGCTGACACTGCAGCCCGAGCACATCAGCTGCTATGGACTGAAGGTGGAAGAAGGCACGCCCCTGTACGCGTATAAGGATTTCTGCCATCTGCCCAGCGACGATACCCAGGCGGATATGTATCTGGCCGCGGTGGACATTCTCCGGAGCAAGGGCTTCCGGCAGTATGAAATTTCCAATTTTGCCCGGAAGGGTCTGTACGCCCGCCACAATATGAAATACTGGACCGGCGGGGAATATCTGGGCTTCGGCCCCAACGCCAGCTCCGACTTCGCCGGCAAGCGGTTCACCATCGTCCGGGATCTGCAGGGCTACATCAACGGAATGAAAACCGGCGGTGAGGTGCTGCAGGAGATTGATGAAATCCCGCTGCGGGAGCGTGCCGGGGAATATCTGATGCTGCGCCTGCGCACCAGCGTGGGCATCAACCGAGAGGAGTACGAACGCAAATTCCTGCTCCCCTTCGATCCCATTGAGGCGGCGCTGGAAAAAGACCGATCCTTCGGCCACGCGGTCAAAGGCGAGGATGGCCGCTGGCGCCTGACCCCCAAGGGCTATCTGATTTCCAACACGCTCATTTCCGACCTGATGGTGATTCAGGACAAGTCCCAGCAATTGAAACGGTTCAATACCTAAACCTATCCCACACCGGAACCCGGTGTGGGATACTGTGTGTCCGGAGAAAATCCGGAGGCCGCCATCCACATCTATTTTTCCAGAGAGGAATGATGATTATGGTAATTATTTTGAATGACTTCGTCTGTTCCAAAAACATCCGGTATCTGCGGGAAAAATACCGCGTATCCCGCCGGGCGCTTTCCCGGCTGGTGGGCATCAGCCTCTGCACCCTGCGGGACTACGAGGAGGAGCGGGTGATCCCGGTGTTCACCCACCGGCAGCTTCAACGGCTCAGCGCTGTGTTCGACCTGCCCATTGAGCAGCTCACGGATTGCGATCTGACCGTGCCGGACGACGAAGAATGCTGTGCCTGCGCGGAATAACCGTCCTCCGTCCGAACCGTGCTTCCTCGCAGACGAATACCGCCGGAGGCGTTCGTCTCCGGCGGTCAGCTTATCTTCTGCGTTTTTTCGCTCTCGGAGCGGATGGCAGCGGAACCCACTGCCGCAGCTCCAGCCTGCGCGGCAGGGAATCCATGGCGTCCGCCGTTCTGCGCACCAGCGCGGCCCATTCGGCGGCGGTGCGCTGGCGGTCACGGCGCGCGGCGACATAGGCGCAGTCCGGCAGCTTCATCCGGCCAAAGCGCGCGGCAAAGGGCCGATCCACGCCCAGCGCAATGGCATAGGGCAGCATATCAAAGAAATAATCGGGATCGTTCTGCATATTGCGCAGCACTTCCTCCCGGGGAATATGCTTCAGATAATAGCGCAGGCCGAGAATCTGCCCCGCCTGATAGCGTCCCAGATCACTGCGCCGGCCGCCGTAGGCCGCCATCAGTCCGGCCGCCACCTGTATCAGCACCGCCAGCACCGCGATCAGCACCTGCCCGGCAGCCACACCCAGCGCCACCCAGACCGCCGCGCAGCAGCATCCAATGCCTACAGGCACCTTGCCCCGGAGATGGAGCTTGTACATTCCCCCCTGAATACCCCATGCCGTGATGAAGCCCGCCGCGCCCAGAACAACAGCCAGCAGTAGCTGCAACATGGAGTTGGCGGTCAGGTTCATGGCAAGGCAAACGCCGGAAAACAGGCTGGCCAGCGCGGCCACTGCCCGGAAAACGCGGGCGCTTCCGGCCTGCCGCCGGTGCATCTCCCTGACACCGGAGACGGTTTCAGCCGCCTGGCGGCACAATTGGGCGTAGGCCATGCCCGTGGCGTCGGCGACATCGGATTTGGCAAAGAGTCTCTGAAAATACCGGTTTTCAAATTCCGTCCGCTCGTTGCCCATTTTCATCCGCCGGTAGAGCAGCACGCGGCCGTATTTGTCCGGGGCAATCTGTAAATAGCCCAACTGCGCCCAGGAGAACACCATCATGGTCAGATCCACGCCCGCCGTGGTCAGCCGGCAGCCCAGCTCTCCGGCGGTCACGCCGTCCAGCCGCGTGATCTGGCGCTGGCGAATGGGGGGCAGGCAGCGCATCAGCACCAGCCAGTACACCAATGCCAGCACGGCGCATACCGCCATGGGAACCGCTTCCGGGTTGCCCTCCCGCTCCACGATGAGCTTACCGGGGAACATCTGCTCGCTGACGGGCATGGTCAGCGTCATGGTTTCCCGCTCGGACAGGGGCTGGGAAACGGAGCCGGAGATCAGGCTGCCGCCCACCGCGCACTGAACAATGGATTCCATTCCCGTCTGCAGAAAGGCGCTGGAAAAAGTGGGCTTGCCGCTGACCTCGCCGGGCATGATAATCCGGAAATTCAGCGTCTCCACCGGGTAGTCAAAGCCGCACAGCAGGGGGATTTCCATATAGAGCTTTTTCTCCACCGTTTTCAGCACGTTGGATATTCCGTAACGGAAGGTCATGGAATAGCTGCCCACGATCCCGTTCAGGCCGGACAGGTCAGCCAGAATCACATTCGCGTCATCCGCGCTGCCGTAGGTGCGCACGGAGCTGCCGTTCATGGTAACATCCTTCGCGTTCTTCGGCAGGGGGAAGGTCAGGTTGGCCGCCGGCTGTTCCAGATTCAGCGTCACATTGAGCGTCACATCGCAGTAGCCGTCCGAGGTGACGGTGCACTGATTGTCCACAACCGTCGCGCTGCTCTGGGCAAACACTGCCGTGGTCAAAAGAACCGCGCACAGCAGCGCCATTCCAAGCCGGCAGATTCGGCGCATTTCCCATTCCCCCTTCCGAATTGTTTATTGGTCTATTCTATCATACAGCGGGAAAAATTGCAAGTTTCGCACGGCGGAATTCCGTATGGGGTTTCATCCATGGTAAATCCGGCCGGCATACGCGGTATTTCGGAAAAGGCGCGAAATAAAGGAATAATCATGAAAATTCTCCTTTACTTTTGGGCAAACTCATGATATGATAGGCAGGCTGGTTCAGGCCAGACAAACTTATTATGCCCGTTGCTCAGTTGTGGGAGAAAGCCTATGGCACTCTACCAGCCCCTACTTAGCTCCCGGGTAAATTTATCAAAAGGTGGAAAAACCATGATTCAGAAGGAAAAAAAGACCCAGGTTATCCTGGAGAACGCAACCCACGAGGGCGATACCGGTTCTCCCGAAGTCCAGATCGCCATTCTGACCGCCCGCATCAACGAGCTGACCGAGCACCTGCGCGTGCACAAGCAGGATAACCATTCCCGCCGCGGTCTGCTGATGATGGTTGGTAAGCGCCGCAATCTGCTGGACTATCTGGCTAAGAAGGACATCAACCGTTACCGCGCTATCATCGCCAAGCTGGGTATCCGTAAGTAATTGATTGGAAAGGGCGGTGGAAACATCGCCCTCTTTTCATACGAAATCCGGATTCCCCGCGCCCATTCCCTTTCAAAAATGAATTCGGGAGAATTTTAGCAGTTGAAAGAATTGCCGGATGTCCGGCACTTGTTTCAAGTGCTAAACCTCCCGACAGAAATCAAAACAGGAGGTAAACAACAAAATGATTACGCATAAGCAATACCCCAACCATCACGTCTACGAGATGGAAATCGGCGGCCGCCCCTTCACCGTGGAAACCGGCAAGGTGGCTGAGCTGGCCGACGCCGAGTGCATCTGCCGCTACGGCGATACCGTGGTGCTGACCACCGTCACCTGCAACCCCATCCCCAAGGCCGGCATCGACTATTTTCCGCTGACCATCGAATTTGAGGAGCGGATGTACGCCGTTGGCCGCATCCCCGGCTCCTTCAACCGCCGGGAGGGCAAGCCCTCCGAGCGGGGCATCCTGAACAGCCGGATCATCGACCGGCCCATGCGCCCCCTCTTCGATGAAGAGCTGCGCAACGACACCGTGGTAACCTGCACCGTTCTGGCCAACGATTACGACAACCCCGTGGAGATCGTGGCTTCCCTGGGCGCTTCCATCGCCATCGCATCCTCCGACGTGCCCTGGAACGGCCCCGTGGCCACCACCAACGTCTGCCACCTGAACGGCCAATATATCGTGAACCCCTCCGCCGATGAGCGGGAGGCCAGCGACTGCTTCGTGTGCATCAGCTCCACCTTTGAGAAGGTGGTCATGATCGAGACCGAGGCCAAGGAAGCCCCCGAGGCTGTGGTGCTGGAGGCCATCCGCATCGCCCACGAGACCAACATGGAAATCGTGAAATTCATCAACGGCATTGTGGCCGAGATCGGGAAACCCAAATTCACCTTTGAAAAGGCCGCCGTCAACCACGAGCTGCTGGACGACCTGATGGCCTACGGCCTGGATCAGATCGAATACGCCCTGGACACCCCCGACAAGAACGTCCGGGAGGAGCGGCTCACCGCCGCCCGGCTGGACTTCCAGGCGAAATTCGGCGAGAAGTACGAGGACTTTGAAACTCATATCGACGTCTGCCTGTACAAGATGCAGAAGAAGGTCGTCAAAAAGTGGCTGTTGGAAGGCAAGCGTGTGGACGGCCGCGGCATGGACGAGATTCGCCCTCTGGATGCCGAGGTTGGCGTTCTGCCCCGGGTGCATGGCAGCGGCCTGTTCTCCCGCGGCCAGACCCAGGTGCTGTCCATCTGCACCCTGAATCCCCTGTCCGCCGCCCAGAAGCTGGACACCATCTACCCCGAGGACACCAAGCGCTATATCCACCATTATAATTTCCCCGCCTATTCCACCGGCGAAGCCCGTGCCGCCCGTTCCACCTCCCGCCGGGAGATCGGCCATGGCGCGCTGGCCGAGAAGGCGCTGCTGCCTGTGATTCCCTCCGTGGAGGAGTTCCCCTACGCCATCCGGGTGGTCTCCGAGGTGCTGTCCTCCAACGGCTCCACCTCTCAGGGCTCCATCTGCGGCTCCACACTGGCGCTGATGGATGCCGGCGTACCCATCAAGCGGCCCGTGGCCGGCATTTCCTGCGGTCTGATCTCCGATCAGGAGACCGGGCAGTGGAGAACCTTCACCGACATTCAGGGCGTTGAGGACTTCCACGGCGAGATGGACTTCAAGGTGGCCGGTACCACCGAGGGCATCACCGCCATTCAGATGGATCTGAAGAACAAGGGTCTGACCATGGAGATCATCGCCGACGCTCTGGAGCGCTGCCGCAAGGCCCGTCTGGAGATCCTGTCCGAGGTCATTCTGAAGGCCATTCCCGCGCCCCGTCCCGAGGTTTCCGAGTTCGCGCCCAAGATGCTGTCGCTGAAAATCCCCGTGGATAAGATCCGCGAGGTCATCGGCACCGGCGGCAAGACCATCCAGAAGATCTGCGCCGATACCGGCGCCAAGGTGGATATTGACGATGACGGCTCCGTGTTCATCTCCGCCGTGGATGCCGCCGCCGCCAACGCCGCCAAGCAGATGATCGACGACATCTGCTTCGTGCCCGAGGTTGGCAAGCTGTACTACGGCAAGGTTGTCCGCATCCTGCCCATCGGTGCCTTTGTGGAAATCGCGCCGGGTCACGACGGCATGGTGCACATTTCCAAGCTGGAGAACCGCCGGGTGGAGAAGGTCGAGGACGTGCTGAACCTGGGCGACATGACCTGGGTCAAGTTCATGGGCTTCGACGAGAAGGGCCGTGCCAATTTCAGCCGCAAGGACGCGCTGAAGGAAATGGCTGCCGAAGGCAAATAAGGCATACAAAAATCGCGCTGCGGCCGCAGCGCGATTTTTTATTTTCTGTCCGCCGGGAGCTGCTGCCTCCGGCGGATTCTCGACCATATCTCAGCCGATCAGCGCCACGGCCACATCGTTGACATTGGTGCCGGTGGGGCCGGTGATAATCAGGCCGTCCACCGCCTGCAGGGCGTGGTAGGCATCATTCTCCCGGAGCACATCGAAGATTTCCAGTTCCTTTTCCTTGAGCGCGGCCGCGGTTTCATAGTCCGCGTAGCCACCCGCGGCATCGGTGGGGCCGTCGGTACCATCGCTGCCTACGCTGAACACGGCGGCGCCGGGGATTCCGGCAATTCCGGCTGCCGCGGCCAGCGCCAGCTCCTGATTCCGGCCGCCCTTGCCATGGCCAGTGAGGTAGACGACGGTTTCGCCGCCGGCCAGAAAGGCCAGCTTCTTCCCGTCGCGGGCGTGGGTCTTGAGGATGGACGCCAGGAAGGAGCCTGCCTCCTTGGCCTGACAGCAGAGCTGATCCGTGAGCACCACCGGCTCATAGCCCTCCTTCCGGGCGGCGGCCGCCGCGGCGGCGCACAGCTCCCGGACGGAGCCGGTGATTTGCGTGGTCACATTGTCCAGCGCCTTGGGGGTTTCCTGCCGGAGCAGCGCCCAGGTTGCCTCATCCAGCTTCAGGGTGTATTTTTTTGCGATGGCGACGGCCTGTTCACAGGTGCTGCTGTCCGGACAGGCGGGGCCGGAGGCGATCATATCCAGCGGATCGCCCAGAATATCCGACAGAACAATGGAGAATACCCGCGCCGGATGACAGGCAATGGCAAAGCGGCCGCCCTTGACGGCGGAAAGCCGCTTGCGGATGGTGTTGATTTCCACAATGTCCGCGCCGCAGGAGAGCAGTTGGTTCGTCACATCCTGCAGCACCGCCCCGGGAACCAGCGGTTTTTCAAACAGGGCGCTGCCGCCGCCGGACAGCAGAAACAGCACAGTGTCCTCCGGCTTCAGCCCGGAAACCAGATCCAGCGCTTCCTGTGTGCCGGAAAAAGAATTCTCATCCGGGACGGGATGTCCCGCCTCCCGGCAGGAAAAATTGGCAATGGAGCCTTTTACATGGCCGTATTTGGTGACAACCACGCCGCTGTCAATGCGGCTGCCCAGACAATCGTAGGCCGCTTTTGCCATCTGCCAGGCGGCCTTACCCGCGGCGACCAATACAATCCGCCCGGGGAAGCGCCGTCCCGCCAGGGCGCGGGCGACGGCCTCATCCGGCTGAACGGCTTTGATGGAGGCGGACACGATGGCGTCCGCATAAGCCCGTAAATTCCGATCCATGGATTTCATTCCTTTCGGTTAAATTTGGAAACAGGCAGGGCGGAAGCTCCCGCCCTGCCTGCGATAGAATGGAATGATCAGAAGATGAGAGACAGGATGAAGATACCGATCATGGAGGCAACGCCAAGAACCAGTGTCATCACGGTCTGGGTCTTGTAGCCCTGGTCGGGCGTCATCTCGCCAAAGTTGGTGACAACCCAGAAGTAGGAGTCGTTGGCGTGGGACACCGTCATCGCGCCGGCGCCGATGGCCATAACGGTCAACGCGGCCTTGGCGGGGGTGTCCAGACCCAGCGCGCCCATCAGAGGAGCCAGAATGCCGGCCGTGGTGGTGATGGCCACGGTGGAGGAGCCCTGCGCGGATTTCAGGATGGCAGCCAGCAGGAACGGGAACAGGATACCGACAGACTCCAGAATGTTGGCGTTGGCGGTGATGTAGCTGACCATGCTGGTGGAAGAGATAACCTTGCCCAGGACGCCGCCGGCAGCGGTGACGAACAGGATGGGGCCAACGGTCTTGAGGGTGTCGTTGGTGATCTGATAGAACTGATCCATCTTCTTGGTGGTAGCCAGCTGAATCACGCCGCAGACCGTACCGACGGCCAGCGCGATGATGGGCTTGCCAAGGAAGCTGCAGAGCTGACCAATGAAGCCGCCCCAGCCAGCCATGGAGGAAATGGAACCCAGAGCCATCAGCACGATGGGCACCAGAATGGGCGCAAGCGCGTTGAAGCCATTGGGCAGCTTGCCGTACTCGGCGACCAGTTCTTCATAGGTCTTGGTGACGGCGCCGTTGTCGGTCAGCTCGTCAGCGCTCTTGACCTTCTTGCCGATAAACTTGGCGTAGAACAGGCCGGCGATCAGAGGCAGAATGGAAGCCAGAACGCCCATGCCCATGACCATCAGCAGATTGTCGCCGATGCCCAGGGTGTTGGCCGCAGCAATGGGGCCGGGCGTGGGGGGAATGAACACATGGGAGATGTACAGGCCGGCGGACAGCGCCACGGTCATGGCGACGCTGGAGGTGCCGGTGCGCTTAACCAGAGCCTTGCGGATGGGGTCCAGAATCACGAAGCCGCTGTCGCAGAACACGGGGATGGAGACGACCCAGCCCATCAGTTCCATGGCCAGCTCAGGATTCTTCTTGCCCACGACCTTGATGACCATATCGGCCAGCTTCAGAGCGGCGCCGGTCTTTTCCAGAATGGTGCCGATCAGGGCGCCCAGGATGATGACGATGCCGATGGAGCTGAAGGTACCGGAGAAGCCGGCGCCGATGACGGTTGCAATGCCGGAGGTGGTTGTGCCGTCGGCGTTTTTCACGTCAACCAGCGGGATGCCTGCCACCAGAGCCAGAATCAGGGAAACGGCCATGATGGACAGGAAGGGATGGACTTTGAACTTGGAAATCGCCACGATCATGACGACAATTGCAAGAACAAAGACGATAATAAGTGGTAAGCCAGTCATTATGAAATCCTCCTACCTGAATATTTGGGCAGAACGTCAAAATTTCGGTACTGGCGTTCCGCTCGGTTGTTATCATTTTACAACACCGGCGGGAGAAAATGCTATGTTTTTGAAAACGCAAATGCAATTAAATGATTGTCATCCAGAACAACAACAGATAAAATTCTAATCCAAATTTGTGAAATCTGTCGAAAGCCCGTCGCTTTCCAGATCCATGGCCAGCAGCATGGCCAGATACAGCGCGGGGGCATTGCTGGGCTTGCGCACATCCAGCCCGGTGATCTCAGCCATCCGCTTCAGCCGGTACTGCAGGGTGTTTTTGTGGATGAACATGGCGTCCGCCGCCGTCTGCAGGGAGCCTTCCGCCTGAAAATAGGCGCCAAGCAGGGCAGTGAAGTCCCGGATCTCCGCAGAGGAGCAGCCGGGGAATATCTTGCAGAGATAGGCGATTTTGGATTTCTGGGGAATGTGATCCAGAATCAGCTCCACATTCAGATCTTCGTAGCACACAATGGGCTGCGCCGCATGGTGCGCCACGCGCCACGCCCGGTTCGCCTGCAGATAGGCCGTGTGCACATCCTGCTCCGGCCCATCGATGCCCACAATCGCGCGGATTCCAAACCGGGTTTCGATCAAGTCCGTCAGCTTCCGGGCAATGGCCTGCATTTCCCCGGTGGAGCGGCTGCTGACCAGCAGAATCTGCCGGGCGGCATTGCGCAGAATGATGGTGCCCTGCCAGACCTCCATCTGTCCGGCCACTGCCTCCTCCACCTGTTCAATGAACTGCTGTCCCTCCAGCGTGCTGGTATAGTAGCTCAGATCCCGGGCGCTGATCACCATGCAGCGCCGCTTCTTGCGAATGTCAATGCCGATGGCGTAGCCCCGCTCGGACAGGGAGCGGGGATTGCTCAATCCGTCGCCCAGTACCCAGTCCTCCAGGAAGCGGCTGCGGATCCGGCTGTCCAGCCGTTCCGCGTCCAGCGCGATCCGTTCCTTAATCAGGATTTCCGCCATTTTCTTGACGATCTGGCCGTATTTGATTACCTCGTCGTAGGTACCGGTGATGCCGATGACCCCCTCCACGTCGCCGTCCACCTCGATGGGCAGGTTGATGCCCTGACGAACCAGCGGAAGGGTTTTTTCCAGCTCCGGGGTGATGTAAAGCTCTTTCAGATGGTTTGTAATGATGCGGTAGGCGCCCTCGTGAAAATTGCCGATGCGGGCAGGGTCGTTGCTGGCAATGATATGGCCGGTCTCGTCCATCAGGTTGATGTTCTGCTTGACCAGCTTGCCGATTTCCTCCACGATCTCCTGAGCGCTGGATTTGGATATTCTCATAGCTTTCCTCCGGGCTTTTTTCATGATTATACCATTAAAGATCAGAAACGGCAATCCATTCGGACTGCCGTTTCCAATCTTTTATTCCCCATCAATGGTGGAGATGCCCAGTGTGATTTCCTCCAGCACATCCAGCAGCACCCGCACCGTGTCCAGCGCGGTCAGCATGGTCACGCCGTTTTCCACGGCGCACTGGCGGATTCGCCGGGAACCGGAGTTGGAGCCTTCGCAGCGCACGTCCATGGTGTTGATCACATAGGTGACGTAGCCCTGGCGGATGGAATCCAGAATTTCCGTATTCTGATCGCTGACCTTCTGCCGTATCCGGGTCTTGATGCCGTGCTCCTTTAAAAACGCCGCGGTGCCGGGGGTGGCTTCGATGTTGAAGCCCAGCCGGTAGAACCGGCGCAGCAGAGGCAGCGCCTCGTCCTTGTCCTCGTCGGAGATGGTGGCCAGCACGGTGCCGTAATTCTGCAGCTTCACACCGGAGGCCTGCAGCGCCTTGTACAGCGCCCGGTTGAGGGTGTTGTCATAGCCGATGGCCTCGCCGGTGGACTTCATCTCCGGGGACAGGTAGGCGTCCAGCCCCCGGAGCTTGGCGAAGGAGAAGGCCGGAGCTTTGACATACCAGCGCTTCTTCTCCCGGGGGTACAGGTCGAAAATTCCCTGCTCGGGCAGGCTCTTGCCCAGCGCCGCCAGCGTGGCGATATCGGCCAATGGATAGCCCGTGGCCTTGCTCAGGAAGGGAACCGTCCGGGAGGAGCGGGGGTTTACCTCGATGATGTACACATTTTCCCGCTCATCCACGATGAACTGGATGTTGTACAAGCCCACAATGCCGATGGCAGGGCCCAGCTTTTTCGCGTACTGGAGGATGATGCCCTTGACCCTGTTGGAGATGGAGAAGGAGGGGTAGACGGAAATGGAGTCGCCGGAGTGGACACCGGTGCGCTCCACCAGCTCCATAATGCCGGGCACGAACACGTTGCGCCCGTCACAGATCGCGTCAATTTCCACTTCCTTGCCCCGGATGTACTTGTCCACCAGTACCGGCTTGTCCGCGTCAATCTCCACGGCGGTTTTCAGATATTGCCGGAGCTGCGCCTCATCCGCCACAATCTGCATGGCCCGTCCGCCCAGCACGAAGCTGGGCCGCACCAGCACCGGGTAACCGATCTCCGCAGCCGCGGCAATGCCATCCTCAATTCTCGTCACGGCCCGCCCTCTGGGCTGGGGAATGCCCAGCTCGGAGAGCAGCTTTTCAAAGGCGTCCCGGTTCTCCGCCTTCTCGATGGCGGCGCAGTCGGTGCCGATGATCTTCACGCCCCGCTCCATCAGAGGCTGCGCCAGATTGATGGCGGTCTGGCCGCCCAGAGAAGCGATGACGCCCTCGGGCTGTTCCAGCAGCACGATATTCATCACATCCTCCGCCGTCAGCGGCTCGAAATAGAGCTTGTCGGCGGTGGTATAGTCGGTGGAGACCGTTTCGGGGTTATTGTTGATGATGATGGCCTCGTAGCCCGCTTTGCGGATGGTCTGGACGGCGTGGACGGTGGAATAGTCGAATTCCACGCCCTGGCCGATGCGGATGGGGCCGGAGCCGAGGACGATAACCTTCTTCTTATTCGACAGAACCGACTCGTTCTCGGATTCATAGGTGGAGTAAAAATAGGGGATATAGCTGTCAAATTCCACGGCGCAGGAGTCGATCATCCGGTAGCCGGGGAAAATACCGCTGTCCTTGCGCATCCGGTAAATTTCGGCCTCCCGCACGCCCCACGCATCCGCCACGGCGCGGTCGGAAAAGCCCATTTTCTTGGACTCGAACAGCACGCCCACATCCATTGGATGCGCCCGCAGCCGCGTCTCCTGTGCCACGATGCTGCGCAGCTTGCGCAGAAAGAACCGGTCGATGGCGGTCTGCCGTGCGATTTCCTCCACATCCGTCCCCAGCCGGAGAAGCTGGGCAATGGCATAGATCCGGTCGTCGGTGCCGATGGCAACGTAGTCCATCAGCCGCTCCGTTGTCCAGTTGTCGAATTTGGGCATATGCAGGTGGTGCACGCCGGTTTCCAGGGAACGGATGCCCTTGAGCAGGCTCTCTTCAAAGGTACGGCCCACGCTCATGGTCTCGCCGGTAGCCTTCATCTGGGTGCTCAGGCTGTTATTGGCATCGGTGAATTTGTCGAAGGGGAACCGGGGCATTTTGGTGACCACGTAGTCCAACGCCGGTTCAAAAGCCGCGCAGGTATTGGCCAGCCGGATCTCGTCCAGATGCATTCCCACGCAGATTTTGGCGGAAACCCGGGCGATGGGATAGCCGGAGGCCTTGGAGGCCAGCGCCGACGAGCGGGACACCCGGGGATTGACCTCGATCAGATAGTATTGGAAGGAATTGGGATCAAGGGCAAACTGCACGTTGCAGCCGCCCTGGATTTTCAGCGCCCGGATCAGCTTCAGCGCCGAATCCCGGAGCATCTGGTATTCCTTGTTGGTCAGGGTCTGGGAGGGGCAGACCACGATGGAGTCGCCGGTATGGATGCCCACGGGGTCCAGATTTTCCATGTTGCAGATGGTGATGGCGGTGTCGTTCGCATCCCGCATGACCTCGTATTCAATTTCCTTGAAGCCCTTAATGCTTTTTTCCACCAGCACCTGTTGGACCGGGGAGAGCGCCAGGGCGTTTTTCATAATCTCCCGGAACTGTGTCTCGTCATCGGCAAAGCCGCCGCCGGTGCCGCCCAGCGTGAACGCCGGACGCAGCACCACCGGGTAGCCGATTTCCTGCGCCGCCGCCAGCCCCTCTTCCATGGAGCCGGCAATCCGGGAGGGCAGCACCGGCTCGCCCAGGGACTCACACAGCTCCTTGAACAGCTCCCGATCCTCGGCCATTTCGATGCTGCGGCTGGGGGTGCCCAGCAACTCGGTGCGGCATTCGGCCAGAATGCCCTTCTTTTCCAGCTGCATGGCCAGATTCAGTCCCGTCTGGCCGCCCAGACTGGGAATAATGGCGTCGGGGCGCTCGTAACGGATGATTTTGGCAATGTATTCCAGCGTCAGGGGCTCCATATAGACCTTGTCCGCGATGGCGGGGTCGGTCATGATGGTGGCCGGGTTGGAGTTGCACAGGATGACCTCGTACCCCTCCTCCTTCAGCGCCAGACAGGCCTGGGTGCCGGCGTAGTCGAATTCCGCCGCCTGTCCGATGACAATGGGGCCGGAGCCGATGACCAGTATTTTTTTCAGATCCGTTCTTTTCGGCATGGCGCTTCCTCCATCAGTCGGATGAATTCATCGAACAGGTAGGCGCTGTCCTGGGGGCCGGGGGCGCTTTCCGGGTGGTACTGCACGCTGAACACCCGGTCTTTTTCGCACCGCAGACCCTCCACCGTGTTATCCAGCAGGTTCACATGGGTCACTTCCAGCCCGGTGCCCGTCAGACTCCCGGCATCCACCGCGTAGGAATGGTTCTGGGCGGTGATCTCAATTTTGCCGGTGCGCAGATTCTTTACCGGGTGGTTTCCGCCCCGGTGGCCGAATTTCAGCTTGTAGGTTTTGGCGCCATAGGACAGCGCCAGAATCTGGTGACCCAGACAGATGCCGAACATGGGGTATTCGCCCCGCAGCTCCTGCGCCAGCCGGATGACAGGAACGGCGTCCTCCGGGTTTCCGGGGCCGTTGGAGAGAAACAGCCCATCCGGGTTGAGTCCCCGGATTTCTTCAGCGGTGATGTCCCAGGGCACCACCGTCACGTCGCAGCCCCGGGCGTTGAGGCTGCGCACGATGTTTCGCTTCATGCCGCAGTCCACCGCCGCCACACGAAAGCGGGGATTCCGGGCAGGAGACTGCCAGACGGTTTTCGTGCTGGCCCGCTTCACCTGATCGGCGGGCAGCATCGCCGTTTTCAACCGGGCCGCGGCCACCAGCTCCGGCGTATCCCAGCCGGTGATCAGCGCCTTGCAGGTGCCTCGATCTCGGATATGCCGGGCCAGGCGGCGGGTGTCCACCCCGCTGACGCCGACGATGCCGTATTGCTTCATCACCTGATCCAGCGTGCGGGTGCAGCGGAAATTGGAGGGCTCGTCGTTGTATTCCCGGACAATCATGCCGTCGATGCCGGGTCTGTCCGTTTCGTAGTCATCGTCGCACATACCGTAGTTGCCGATCAGCGGATAGGTCATCACCACGGCCTGACCGGTGTAGGATGGGTCGGACAGGATCTCCTGATAGCCGACCATGGAGGTGTTGAACACGATCTCCACAATTTTTTCCCCGTCCGCGCCGAAGCCCACGCCGTAGAATTCCGCGCCGTCAGACAGGACGATTTTCTTATTGTATTCCCGGCTCATGACTCCACATCCTTCTTCCTCTGGGAGAGCTTCCGCTCAAATTGATCCTTGCGGGTATCCGCCGGGATTCTGGTGGGATAGCTGCCGGAGAAACAGGCGCTGCAATAATCCCCGCAGCCGATCAGATCCTTCAGCGCTTCGATGGGCAGATAACCCAGAGAGTCCGCGCCGATGAACGCGGCGGTTTCCTCCACGGTTTTGTGGCAGGCAATCAGATGCTCCCGGGAGTCGATGTCGGTGCCGTAGTAGCAGGGGTGCAGGAAGGGCGGCGCGGAAATGCGCATATGAATTTCCTTCGCTCCCGCGCCCCGCAGCAGCCGGACGATCCGCTCCGAGGTGGTGCCCCGGACAATGGAATCGTCAATGAGCACCACCCGTTTGCCCCTGACTTCGCTCTCCACGGGGCTGAGCTTGATCTTCACCTGATCCACCCGGTGGCCCTGCCCCGGGGCGATGAAGGTGCGTCCGATGTATTTGTTTTTAATCAGGCCAATTCCATAGGGAATGCCGGAGGCCCGGGAATACCCCAACGCCGCGTCCAGACCCGAATCCGGCACGCCAATGACGATATCCGCGTCCACCGGATGGGTTCTGGCCAGAATTTCGCCGGCACGGATCCGGGCATCGTGTACGTGAACGCCGTCCATCACGGAATCCGGCCGGGCGAAGTAGATATACTCGAAAATGCACATCCGCCTGGGCGCGCTGCCGCAGTGGGACTTGTCCGAAACCACGCCGCTTTCGCTGAAGGTGACAATCTCGCCGGGCAGCAGATCCCGCCGGAATTCGGCGCCCACCGCCGCCAGCGCGCAGCTCTCCGAGGCCACCACCCAGGTGCCGTCGGCCATCTGCCCATAGCACAGGGGACGGAAGCCGTAGGGGTCCCGGACGGCGATCAGCTTGGCGGAGGACATCAGCACCAGAGAATAGGCTCCCTCCAGCTTGTCCATGGCGCGGCTCACCGCCGCCTCAATGGAGGGCGCGGTAATCCGCTCCCGGGTGATCACATAGGCGATGGTCTCGGTGTCGCTGGTGGTGTGGAAAATGGCGCCGGACAGCTCCAGATTCCGCCGCAGCTCCAGGGCGTTGCTCAGATTGCCGTTGTGCGCCAGCGCCAGCTTGCCCTTGAGGTGGTTGACCTGAATGGGCTGGCAGTTCGCCAGGTTGGAACCGCCGGTGGTGCCGTAGCGCACATGACCCACGGCCATGGTTCCCTTGGGAAACCGGCTCAGGGCTTCCCGGTTGAACACCTCGCTGACAAGACCCAACCCCTTGTGGGCGGTGAACACCCCGTCGTCATTCACCACAATGCCGCAGCTTTCCTGTCCCCGGTGCTGGAGGGCGTACAGGCCGTAATAGGCAAGATCCGCCACATCCTCCGGCTTGCTGCCAAAGGCGCCGAATACACCGCATTCTTCATGGATGGCCATTGGCGTCTCCTCTTACAGGTGGGCTTCCAGGCGGCTCATGATCTCCGCGTAGGCCTCTTCCACGCCGCCCATATCCCGGCGGAAGCGATCCTTGTCCAGCTTTTCGCCGGTCTTGGCGTCCCACAGGCGGCTGGTGTCGGGGCTGATCTCGTCGGCCAGCACGATGGTACCGTCGGACAGCCGGCCGAACTCCAGCTTGAAGTCCACCAGCGTGACGCCGCATTCCTTCCAGAAGGCTTTCAGAAAATCATTGACCCGGAAGGAGTAATCCTTGATGGTCTCGATTTCGGCGGGGGTTGCCAGCTTCAGCGCCAGGGCGTGATAGCTGTTGAGCAGGGGATCGCCCAGCTCGTCGTTCTTATAGGAGAATTCGATGGTGGGCTGCTCAAAGACCACGCCCTCGGGCACGCCGTAACGCTTGGAGAAAGAACCGGCGGCGATGTTGCGGATAATGACCTCCAGGGGCACAATGGAAACCTTCTTCACCAGAGTCTCCCGTTCGCTCAGCTCCCGGACAAAGTGGGTGGGAACGCCGCTCTTTTCCAGCTTCGCCATCAGGCGGTTGCTCATCTGGTTGTTGATGACACCCTTGCCCGCGATGGTACCCTTTTTCAGGCCATTGAACGCAGTGGCGTCATCCTTGTAGTCCACAATCAGCAGTTCGGGATCGTCGGTGGCGTACACTTTCTTGGCCTTGCCTTCGTAGAGCTGTTCTTTCTTTTCCATGTTTTTAATTCCTCCTAAACGCAACCGGTGGGAGGGTCTCTTTTCTGAGACTCTCCCTTCGGTTTTTTCTATTTTATTCCACATCCTGTAAAGCGTCGTACCCTTCCTCGCCGGTACGGACCTTTACAACATTTTCCACATCGTATACAAAGATCTTGCCGTCGCCGATGTGGCCGGTGTAGAGCACCTTCTTGGCGGTTTCGATGACGCTGCGCACAGGCACCTTGCTGATGACCACATCCACCTGCACCTTGGGCAGCAGTTCCGCTTTCACTTCCACGCCGCGGTAGTACTCAGTTTTGCCCTTCTGCACGCCGCAGCCCATCACGTGGGATACGGTCATGCCCGTAATGCCAATTCCCATCAGGGCATTCTTCAGGGCTTCAAAACGGGTTTCCTTACAGATGATTTCCACCTTGGTAAACTTGGGGCTGGTGCCCTCGTCAAAGGCCGGCACCTTCTTCACGGGAATGGCCTCCGCCACGGGCACCTCACCGCTGACCACCACAGGCGCGTCCTCGGCGGCGGTATCCGGCATCATGGCGAAGCCGGCGTAAGCCGTGAGCAGGCCGTGCTCGGAGACATCCAGACCGGCGATTTCCTCCTCAGGCGCAACCCGCAGGCCGATGGTCTTTTTGATGAGGACGAACACCACCGTAATGATGACCGCCACATAGGCGATGACGCTGACCACGCCCAGGCACTGGACACCCAGGAAATGGAAGCCGCCGCCGTAGAACAGGCCCTTCTCGGTGGAAACGCCGGTGGCGAACAAGCCGGTCAGAATGGTGCCCAACGCACCGCAGACACCGTGGACGGAAATCGCGCCCACCGGGTCGTCAATCTTCACAACCTTGTCGAAGAACTCCACGGACAGCACCACCACGATGCCGAACACCGCGCCCATGATGGCGGCGCCCAGCGGGGACACCGCGTCACATCCGGCGGTGATGCCCACAAGACCGGCCAGCGCGGCGTTGTAGGTCATGGACACATCGGGCTTGCCGTAGCGGATCCAGGTGAAGATCAGTGTCACGCAGCAGGCAACCGCCGCGGCCAGATTGGTGTTGAAGAAAATCAGGCCCGCGCTGGTGACTGCCTCGTCGGAATCCATGGCCACGGTGGAAGCGCCGTTGAAGCCGAACCAGCAGAACCAGAGGATGAACACGCCCAGCGCCGCGAAGGTCAGGTTGTGACCCAGAATGGCCTTGGGCTTGCCATCGGCGTCATACTTGCCGATCCGGGGTCCCAGCATGGCCGCGCCGATCAGGGCACACACGCCGCCGACCATGTGAACCGCCGTGGAACCGGCAAAATCATGGAAGCCAAGCTGGCTCAGCCAGCCGCCGCCCCAGATCCAGTGGCCGGAGATGGGGTAGATAAACAGGGAGATACAGGCTGAATAAATGCAGTATGCGCTGAATTTGGTGCGTTCGGCCATGGCGCCGGAAACGATGGTGGCCGAGGTCGCGCAGAACACCGTCTGGAAAATCGCGTAAGCCCAGAGCGGCACGCCGGCAGGAAGAATCTGACTGTAATCCTTGGCAATACCGGGATCCAGCCAGCCGATCAGGCCGTTGCCCAGACCGAACATGATGCCGAAGCCGAACAGCCAGAAGCAGGGGGTTCCGATGCAGAAGTCCATCAGGTTCTTCATCAGAATGTTGCCCGTGTTCTTGGCTCGTGTGAAGCCGGCTTCGCACATGGAGAAGCCTGCCTGCATGAAAAAGACCAGTGCCGCGCCCAGCAGCACCCAGATGGTATTGACCGCGCTCAGTGTCATTGCAATTCCCCTTTTCTGTAAAAGAAATGGCAAAGGCGTCTTTAAGCTCACCGCTTAAAGACGCCCTTGCCTTTATGGACTGCATTCTACACCAGGGGTTTTCAGTTGTCAACACCCTGCACAAAAATTATTTCAATTTTTGTGCAGTCCGACAAAACAGTCCACGCAGGCAAGGGGTCTTTCTGTTACACATCCACACCCAGAAATTGCTTGGCCAGTACGCCCACCACAAAGGAGAGGACAGCCACGCCGATGCTGATGGCGGCCATTTCCAGAAACCGGGACTTGAAAGCCTGATCCATGGCCACGCTGGTGTAGTAGGTGAAGCCCGCGATGATCAGTACCACCACGGCCAGCATACAGATCAGCGCCAGAATGTAATGACTGTTGTCGAAGATCAGATACGGCGCGATCAACAGCACCACCGTAATCAGATAGGCGATGCCCGTGTAGGTGCACGACTTCAGCGCGTCGCCGCGTCCCTCACTGCGGGCGGAGAGAAATTCGCTGGACGCCATGGAAAACGTGGCGGAAATACCCACAATCAGACCGGATACGGCCACCATCCGGGTATTCTGCAGCGCGAACACGAACCCGGCCAGCGAGCCGGTCAGCTCCACCAGCGCGTCGTTCAGTCCCAGCACCATGCTGCCCACGTACTTCAGCCGCTCCTCGTCCAGCATGGAAAGCAGCGCCTGCTCATGTTCTTCCTCCTGCTGCCGGATCTGGACGCTTTCCTCCACTTCCCTGGCCAGCAGGTCGTACGCGGACTGGGCGTTCTCCTCGCCCCGCTCCATCAGCTTCACCGCGAAGGTAAAGCCCAGAATCCGGGCCAGGAGCTTGAATTTGAAAACCTTCTTTTTCTCCGGCTTCAGCTCCAGTCCTGTGTACTGTTTCCAGATTTCGTAGTGCGCTTTTTCCTCCCGGGACAGCCGCAGGAGGGTCTGCCTGTTTCCTTCCCCCTTGGCAAATCGCGCGATCTCGGCGTAGATGACGCTTTCCGTCAGTTCGTTCTGCTGCATCTTCCGGATCACGGCGGAGGCCTCCGGGGAAATGGCCCTGTTCATGACGATTCCTCCTTTTCAAGGGTGCATTCGATGGGAAATGCCGGAAGTATTATATCTCATCCCGATGAAGAATACAATATCTTTTCGCCCCGGAACGGCGAAAATGGGGTTGCCCTGCAATAGAAATACCCACCGTTCGGACCGCGGGTATTTGTGCAGTTTTATATACCGTATACCATCCAGATGTAAAGATAGGCAGGGATCATGGCGGATAGGGTGAAGGGAATGCCGATCCTGAAAAAGTCGGAATTGGGCACTTCATAGCCCTCCCTGCGCAGAATGCCGATGGCGGCGATGTTGGCGGAAGCGCCGATGGGCGTGATGTTGCCGCCCAGAGTCGCGCCGCTCAGCAGGCCGAAATACAGCGGCGTGGGATCGCAGCCCATCTGCGCGGCCAGGCCGGCAATGACCGGAATCATGGTGGCCACATAGGGAATGTTGTCAATAAAGGCGGAGATCAGCACGGAGGCCCAGACGACGATGGTGTACATCCGAAAGACGCTGCCGCCCCCCAGCTTCGCCAGCAGCGCGGCCAGCGCGCCGACGACGCCCGTATGGGTGATGCCGCCGATCATGAGAAACAACCCAACCAGCAGTACCAGCGTCTCAAAATCAATGGCCTTCAGCGGGCGTGTGACGGCGTCCGGGCGTTTCTGCCTGGCAAAACCGGTCATCAGCCCCACCGCCAGCATGGCGCAGCAGAGAATCCCGTTGGTTTCCGCGGGCAGGTTCCAGGATTCCGGCGCGAAGGAGGCACAGATCAGCAGCGCGATGGTACCCACCAGCAAAACGGTGGGCACATAATCGGTCACTTCGGTCAATGGGCCGCTTTGGGAAATGGGCGCCTTTTCCCGGCGGAAAAGGAAGAAAATGATCAGCGCGGACAGCACTGCCCCCAGCTCCACGGCAAAGAAGATGGCGGGTCTGCCGTGGTACCAGAAGAAATCCGCAAAGCTCATATGCAGGGCAGAGCCCAGCATGATCGCGGTGGTGTCGCCCACCAGCGTGGCGGCGCCCTGCAGATTGGAGGATACGGCAATGCAGATGATGAAGGGGACGGGATTGGTTTTCAGCTTGCGGCAGACGGCCACGGCAACCGGCGCCACCATCAGAACCGTTGCCACATTATCCACAAACGCGGAGATCAGCCCGGCGAACAGACTCAGGCCCACGGCAGCCCACCGGACATTGGGCACCCGCTTCATGATCAGGTCTGCCAGACGCTCGGGCATCCGGCTGTCGATGAACAGCCGCACAATGCCCATGGTGCCGCCGATCATCAGCAGCACATTGAAATCCAGACTGCCGGGAAGCTCCGAAACCGGCAGCATCCCGGTGAGCACATAGACAAGGCCGGACGCAAGGGCGATGATGGGACGGTATTTGCCGAAGGTCATCATCAGCACATAGGTCAAAACGAACAGCACCGCTGCGGGGATCATAGGCCTCTTCCTTTCTGCGGATGGAATATGGATGCCTGATTATACCACATAACCGCCCCGGATTCAATCAAAAGCCGGTTGCGTTTCCTTCCGAAATCTGATACTATTCAGAAAAACGGGAGGAAAAGAGACCGATGAAGGAAGAAAAACGGGTAACAATCCGGGATATCGCCGAGGAGCTGGGTCTGAGCACCGCCACGGTGTCCAACGTGCTCCATGGAAAAAGGGCAAGGGCTTCCGACGAAACTGTCCGCCGGGTGCAGCAGGCTTTGGAACAGCGGCAGTATATTCCCAGTATGGCGGGCATTCTGCTGGCTCAGAACGCCTCCCGGATCATTGGCGTGGTGGTCAATGACCACGAGAAATACGAGGGCCGCACTTTGGAGGATGCATTCATCGCCTCCTCTCTGAACGCCCTGTCCACGGAGATTGAACAGGCGGGGCTGTTCATGATGGTCAAAAAGACCACCGACCGGGAGCAGATCATCCGCTTTGCCTCCATGTGGAATCTGGAGGGGCTGGTGCTCATCGGCTTCTGCGACGCGGACTATGTGTATCTGCGCAGCCATATGCGCATTCCCTTTGTGGTCTATGACGGCGGCTGCGCCAACGCGCCGGGTATCTGCAACATCACCATCGACAATTTTGACGGCGGGTGTCAGGTAGGCGCCTATTTCAAAGCCCGGGGGCACAGGCGGGCCGTGTGCATTGCCGATAATGAGATCTGCGTGGACAAGGAGCGGATTGACGGTTTTCGCGCAGGCTTCGGCCCGGAACGGACGGACTTTTTGCTGGTTCCCATGCAGCGGGAAGCCCGGCAGGCTTTTTATCTGGAGAATCTGGGGCTGCTGCGTACCTTTACGGCGGTTTTTGTGGTGTCCGATGTCTATGCCGCAGAACTACTCCGGTTTCTGACCGGGCAGGGAATCGCCGTTCCCGGGGACATCAACCTGGCAGGCTTTGATGACACGCCCCTGTGTACCCTCCTTTCCCCCACCCTGACCACCGTCCGGCAGGACATCCCCCTGCGGGCCAAAATCGCCGTGGAAAAGCTGCGGCTGCTGAAACAGGGCCGTGAAACGGAGGTGCTGGTCCGCCTGCCGGTGCGGCTCATTGCGCGGGAGAGCACCCGGTAAGCACGGCTCTGAAAAGCGCATTGGCCTTTCGGGGCATTTTGTACACAAAATACAAATTCTGGCGGTTTCTTTTGTGGTTGGTTATGCGTTTAACTTTTGCAATTCCACCTGACAGGCGATACAATAAAGCCACAAATTTTCACGGGGAGGTTCCCTTATGGAACACAGCAAATCCTTTTTCCGCGCCGTGGGCGCGCTGGCGGTGCCTGCCGCCCTGCAGAGTCTGCTGCAGTCCTCCTTCAGCATCGTGGATCAGATTATGATCGGTCAGCTCGGCAGCGTCAGCGTGGCGGGCGTGGGCATTGCCGGCAAATTTACATCCATGTTTTCCGTGCTGGCCTCCGCCGTGGGCGCGGTGGCCGGCATTATGATTTCCCAGTATCTGGGAAGCAAAAACCAGCGGGAGATCCGCCGCAGCTTTTTCGGAAATCTGCTGCTCTGTCTGGCGCTGGCCGGGGTGTTCACCGCGGTGTGTCTGGGGCTTCCGAAGCAGATCATGGGGCTTTACATTCCGGATGGTGCCACCGTCGCGGCCGCCGCCGGGTATCTTACAATTGTGGCCGGAACCTTTTTGCCCATCGCCGGATCCATCCTGCTGGGCACCCTGCTGCGGTGCATGGAAAAAGCGTCCCTGCCCCTGTATGCCAGCATTGCAGCGGCTCTGCTGAATACCGGTCTGAATTATGCGCTGATTTTCGGAAAACTGGGTTTTCCCGCCATGGGCGCCAACGGCGCGGCCGTTGCCACGCTGGTTTCCCAGACCGCCAATTTTCTGATCATGCTGCTTCTGTTCCTGCCCTATCGAAACTGCCTTGCCGCCTGCCCCGCCGCGCCCCGCGCAAGCTTCAACTACCGGCAGTACGTCCGGATGCTCCTGCCCATTCTGGTATGTGAGCTGATGTGGAGCCTGGGCGAAAACGTCTACGCCGCCATTTACGGCCATCTGGGCACCGCCGCGTCCGCCGCCATGACCCTGATCAACCCCATCGTGGGACTGACCATCGGCGC
This sequence comes from Clostridiales bacterium, assembly GCA_022774865.1. Lineage (GTDB taxonomy): Bacteria > Bacillota > Clostridia > Oscillospirales > Oscillospiraceae > Faecousia. The sequence continues at coordinate 70,079 of JALFLH010000015.1, read as the reverse complement.
ACTGTGCGGCCTGTCCCAGGCCGCCGGCGTCCTCATTGGCAAGCGGCTGGGCGAGGGTGCCTTTGACGATGCCTACCGGGAGTCGAAAAAGCTGATTCTGATGGGCTTTGCAGGAGCCGTGGGACTGGGCCTGCTGGTCGCCGCTTTCCGGGGTATCTATGTGGAAATCTATCAGGTGGAGCCGGCGGTGAAAGCCCTGACCGGCCAGATTCTGGTGGCCTACGCGCTGGTTGTTCCCTTCAAGGTGATGAACATGATTCTGGGCGGCGGCATCATCCGCAGCGGCGGACAGACCCAGTACAGCATGGCCATCGATCTGATCGGCACCTGGGGCTTCGGCGTCCCGCTGGGACTGCTTGCCGGCTTTGTGCTGAAGCTGTCCATTCCCTATGTCTACTTCATCCTGTCGCTGGAGGAATGCGTCCGCTTCGCCATCTCTCTGGTCATCTTCCGGAAAAGGCTCTGGATGCGCAGGCTGTCGGCCTGACCGGTGCGCCGGGATGCCGCTCCGTCCCGTTTTTCCAGTGTTTGGCATAATTGAATGAAAGCCCGGGCTGAAAACAGGCCAATACGAATAAAATTCACAAATAGTGAATATTTTATGGAAAAAGATTGACATATCCTGAATATGATCGTATAATCTATGCATATCACAGAATAGGAAACGTATATGGCCATGATGACGAACGTATTTATCGACGGAAGCGCGGGAACAACCGGGCTGCGGATCGCCGAAAGGCTTGCCGCACGGAGGGATCTGAACCTGATCCGTCTGCCGGAAGCCCTGCGCAAAAACCCCGCCGCCCGGAAAGAAGCCATCAACAGCGCGGATATTGTCTTTCTGTGTCTGCCGGACGATGCCGCCCGGGAAGCGGTGGCCCTGGTATCCAACCCCAGGGTGAAAATCATTGACACCTCCACCGCCCACCGCACCGCGCCCGGCTGGGTTTACGGCTTTCCGGAGCTGGCCGGCCAGCGGGAGAAGCTTGCAGCCGCCACCCGGATTGCCAACCCCGGCTGCCATGCCAGCGGCTTTGTGGCGCTGGTGGCGCCGCTGGTGCAGCAGGGCATTCTGGAACCCGGCGCGCTGCTGAGCTGCTTTTCCCTGACGGGCTACTCCGGCGGCGGCAAGAAGATGATTGCCGCTTACGAGGATTCCGCCCGCAGTGCCCTGCTGGACGCACCCCGACAGTACGGCCTGACCCAGCAGCACAAGCATCTGAAGGAGATGAAGGCGCTGTGCGCGCTGGAGAATGAGCCGGTTTTCTGCCCCATTGTGGGCGACTTTTACAGCGGCATGGAGGTGACGGTTCCCCTGTTCGCCCGGCAGGTGAACGGAACCGCCGACGATATCCGCGATGTCTACCGGACGTATTACACGGACGGTCTAGTGCGCTTTACCGAGACTCCCGACAGCGACGGGCTGCTTTCCGCCGCCGCGCTGGCCGGCCGGGACGATATGGAAATCTCCGTATTCGGCAATGACACACGCATCCTGCTGACCGCCCGGTTTGACAATCTGGGCAAGGGCGCCTCCGGCGCGGCCATCCAGAATCTGAATATTCTGCTCGGCATCGACCAGGCCATGGGGCTGAATGTATGAGAAAAGAGGAACAGAGCATGAAACTGATTTCCGGCGGCGTGTGCGCCGCACAGGGTTTTCGGGCCAGCGGCATTCACTGCGGCATCCGTAAGAACCATTCCAAAAAGGATCTGGCGCTGATCGTCAGCGACGTTCCCGCCGCCGCCGCGGCGGTTTACACCACCAATCTGGTCAAGGGCGCGCCCCTCACCGTCACCAAAAACCATCTGGCCGACGGGAAGGCGCAGGCCGTGATCTGCAACTCCGGCAACGCCAACACCTGCAACGCCAACGGCATCGAGATCGCCGAGGCAATGTGCGCGCTGGTGGAGCAGGCCACCGGCGTTCCCGCCGCCGATGTGGTGGTGGCCTCCACCGGCGTCATCGGCCAGCCGCTGGACATCACCCCCATCGCCGCCGGAATGGAACCGCTGACGGCGGGATTGAGCCGGGACGGCAGCGGCAGCGCCGCCCGGGCCATCATGACCACGGACACGGTGAAGAAGGAAATTGCCGTGGAATTCACGCTGGGCGGAAAGGTCTGCCGTCTGGGCGGCATCGCCAAGGGCAGCGGTATGATTCACCCCAACATGGCCACCATGCTGGTATTTCTGACCACCGACGCGGCGATTTCCGCCGCCATGCTCCACAAGGCTCTTTCCTCCGACATTGCCAATACCTTCCATATGCTCTCCGTGGACGGCGACACCTCCACCAACGACATGGTCACGGTGCTGGCCAACGGTCTGGCGGGCAACCCGGAAATCACCGCCGCCGGCCCGGACTTCACCGCTTTCATGGAGGCGCTGAATACGGTCACCGTCCAGCTCTGCCGGGAAATCGCCGGCGACGGCGAAGGGGCGACCAAGCTGCTGGAGTGCGTTGTCACCGGCGCGGACGATCCGCAGACCGCCAGGGTCTGCGCCAAGAGCGTGATCTGCTCCAGTCTTGTGAAGGCGGCGATGTTCGGCTCGGACGCCAACTGGGGACGGGTGCTGTGCGCCATCGGCTACAGCGGCGCGGATGTGGATGTACACAAAATTGATGTGAGCTTCCGCTCGCCCAAGGGCGAGATCCCGGTGTGCCGGGACGGGGCGGGCATCCCCTTCTCTGAGGAAAAGGCCAAGGAAATCCTGCTGGAAAAGCAGATTGAGATTTTGGTCAGTCTGGGCGAAGGCGCCTGCGGCGCCACCGCCTGGGGCTGCGATCTGACCTACGACTATGTGAAAATCAACGGCGACTACAGAACCTGAGGAAGCGAAACTGGCATGACAGATCATATATCCAACGCGCAGCGGGCGGAGGTTCTGACCGCCGCGCTGCCCTATATCAAAAAATACAACGGCAGAGTCGTGGTCGTCAAGTACGGCGGCAACGCCATGGTCAACGAGCAGCTCAAGCAGCAGGTCATGGAGGACATTACGCTGCTGTGGCTCATCGGCGTGAAGGTAGTGCTGGTACACGGCGGCGGCCCGGAGATCAACGAGACCATGTCCAGACTGGGCAAGCAGGCCAAATTCGTGGACGGCCTGCGGGTCACGGACAAGGAAACCGTGGATATCGTACAGATGGTACTGGCGGGCAAGATCAACAAGACGCTGGTGAACCTCATTCAGATGAAGGGCGGCCACGCGGTGGGGCTGTCCGGCATCGACGGTGGTATCATCGAGGCCACCATGAAAAACCAGGCGCTGGGCTATGTGGGTCAAATCACCAAGGTGCGTACCCAGCCCATCACCGACCTGCTGGAAAAAAACTACATTCCCGTGATCTCCACCGTGGCCAGCGACCGGCAGGGCAACGTGTACAACATCAACGGCGACACCGCCGCGGCGTTCATCGCCGGGGCGCTGGGCGCGGAGCGGCTGATTATGATGACCGACATCGCCGGCATCCTGAAAGACCGGAACGACCCATCCACGCTGATTCCCCGGATCACGGTGCGGGAAGCCAGAGCGCTTTACGACAGCGGCATCATCTCCGGCGGCATGATTCCCAAGGTGGACTGCTGCATTGAGGCGCTGGAGCGGGGCGTAAACAACGTGGTCATCATGGACGGCCGGATTCCCCACTCGATTCTCATGGAGCTGCTGACCAACGAGGGCGCGGGCACCATGGTTACGAAAGGCTGATGAAAATGGAAAGCATTACCTCTTTGGATCAACAGTATGTGGCGGGCACCTACGGACGCTTTCCTGTGGAACTGGTATCCGGCAAGGGCAGCGTGCTGACCGCCTCCGACGGAAAAACCTACATCGATCTTGGCTCCGGTATCGGTGTGACCAGCTTCGGTATTGCGGACGAAGTCTGGACGCAGGCGGTGACCGCCCAGATCGGAAAGCTGCAGCACACCTCCAACCTGTATTACACCGCGCCCTGTGCCAGGCTTGCTCAGGCTCTGTGTGAAAAAACCGGGATGAAAAAGGTGTTTTTCTCCAATTCCGGCGCCGAGGCCAATGAATGCGCCATCAAGGCAGCCCGGAAATACGCCGCCGAAAAGAAGGGCGCCGCCTGCTCCACCATTCTCACGCTGGAGGGCAGTTTTCACGGCCGGACGCTGACCACGCTGGCCGCCACCGGGCAGGAGAAATTCCACACCCTGTTCCAGCCCCTGACCCCCGGCTTTGCCTGTGTGCCGGCCAACGATGTACAGGCGCTGGCCGCGGCGGTGAACCGGGTCAACCCCGCCGGCATTCTGCTGGAGTGCGTGCAGGGCGAGGGCGGCGTGGTGCCGCTGACGGCGGAATTCATCACCGCCGCCGCGAAGCTGGCAGCGGAAAACGACATTCCGCTGATGATTGACGAGGTGCAGACCGGAAACGGCCGCACCGGAAGTCTGTACGCCTATATGCAGTTCGGCATCCAGCCCGACATCGTCTCCACGGCCAAGGGACTGGGCGGCGGTCTGCCCATCGGCGCCACGCTGCTGGGAGAAAAGGTGCAGTCCGTTCTGGGGCCGGGCAATCACGGCTCCACCTTCGGCGGCAATCCGGTATGCTGCGCGGGCGCGCTGAGCATCCTGAACCGGCTGGACGACAGCCTGATGGCGCAGGTGCGGGAAAAGAGCGACTACATATTTTCCCAGCTGACCGGCGCGCCGGGGGTGGAATCCGTCACGGGCATGGGACTGATGATCGGTATCAAGCCTGTGAAGCCGGCGAAAGAGGTGGTCATGGCCTGTCTGGAACAGGGCGTGCTGTGTCTGACGGCCAAGGATAAGGTGCGGCTGCTGCCCGCCCTGAATATCCCCATGGAGCTGCTGACGCAGGCGGTGGATGTGCTGAAAGCCGCCTGCGCCCAGGGAATTGCATAAAGAAACGAGACGCTTTTCACAGCGTCTCGTTTTGCTTATTCGTGGGAGCTTCCGGCGGTATGCTCAATCAAATCGCACAGGCGCGCCGTGGAAAACCGGTCAAGGTTGTCGCGCTGCGCCTGACGCATGGCATCGGCCGCGGCGGGGCTGCACAGCGTTTCCACCGCTTTACGAAGCTCCCGTCTGGGACTGCGCACCGGGATGCTCATGCCGTGATCCGCGAAAAAACGGAAATTGCGGGTTTCGCAGCCGGGGATTGGGGAGATATGGATCAGCGGAACCCCGGCCGCAGCCGCCTCCGTGGAGGACAGCCCGCCCGGCTTGGAGATGAACACATCACAGCCGTGCATGAAGTCCGCCATCTGCTCAGTTCTTTCAATCACCGTGATCCGGCCGCACCCGGCGCATTGTTTACGAAGGCGTTCATAGAGCCTGCGGTTGTTTCCGCAGATGACAATCAGCCGGCGCGTTTCGTCCTCCGCCAGGAAGGGGCGCAGGGCGGCAATGGACGCGGCGATTTTTCCGGCGCCAATGCTGCCGCCGGAGAGCAGCATCACAAATTGATTCTCCTCCCAGCCCAGCTTCCGCCGTGCCTCAGCGCGGGATTCCTCCGCGGCAAATTCCGCCCGCACCGGAATGCCGAAGCTCAGAATCCGGCTGTCGTCAAAGCCGTAGCGGCAGAATTCATCCCGCAGCTCCGGGGAGGGGATCACGGTGTAGTCGCAGTCGGACTCCTCTTCAAATGGGGTACAGGTATAGTCCGTGGCGACAAAAAACGTGGGCGGCAGTGCTTTTCCTTCCCGCTTCATTTTGGTGAGGGTCTGGGCGGGGAAGGTATGGGTGGCCACAATGGCATCGAACCGGTGCGATCGCAGCAGCGGCTCCAGATACTTTGCCATTTTCCCGTTGGCCCAGTACACGGGGGAATGGATGGGCAGCCTGCGATAGGCGTCCCCCAGAAAATAGATGACGCCGAACAGCCGGGGAACCCGCTGGGCAATGCAGATGTAGAGATTGTTGATCACGGAGGCGGTTTTTTTGCCTTTCAGATCATAGGCGTTCAGAAACATGACCTCATGTCCCCTGCGGCGCAGTTCGTCCGCCACCGCCTGACCAGCGGAATTGTGCCCGCCGCCCATTCCGCAGGACAGAATTAAGACTTCCATCCCAGCTTGACCTCTAATTTTTCTTTCTCTTCCTTGCTGCACAGCAGCTTGAGGATTACGGTTCCGGCAATCAGCAGGAAGCCTGCGCGGATCGGCCAGACCGGTACGATCTGAAAAAGCACGGGCACCGCCACCACATATGTAGCCAGCGTGCGGTAATAATGGGGTGAAATTCTGATTACAGCGGAAAACACAATAAACACCACCGCCAGCACCAGCGCGGGACGGAGATCGGGCGCCAGTCCCAGCAGGCAGCCGAAGGAAACGGCAATGCCTTTCCCGCCCCGGAACCGGTGGAATATGGAATAGGCATGGCCTACCACCGGCGCGGCCATCACAAAAGCCAGCCCGATGGCCGGGAAATCCGCCGCGCCCCGGCGATAGAGCATGACGGGCAGAAAGCCCTTCAGGATGTCGCAGCACAGCGTCAGGCAGCCGCACCAGAAGCCGCCAAACTGAAAAGCATTGGAAGCGCCCGGATTGCCATCGGGGCTGAGGGCGGTGATGTCCGTTTTGGCCACCAGGCGTCCGTAAAACTTTGCCCAAAGCAGGCTGCCAGACAGATAACCGAGCAGGACATAGGGAAGTACGCGCATCATAAAGCAGTCCTCCATAAAGCAGGTCGGAACATACAAAAACTTCTAATAATGGAATTGGATTGGCTCCATTATACTGGTTTTGATTCTGCCTGTCAATATCCGCCGCCGTTACCTTTCCCGTCCCGCGCTCTACCCCGCCGGGTGCAGGCTCTATCCGGCGGAGAGCGGCGCAAGCACGGCGGGCTGTCAATCCAACCCCCATTGTATACAGACCCCAAATTACGGAAACCGGCAGTAGACCTGTCCGGGAATGACGGAATTCACCCTGCGGGCGGCCAGCTCCGACGCGGTGACAAACCGGAACCCCTGCCGGGACAGGATGTCGATGATCTGAAGCGCGGCGTCCACTGAGCTGTCCGACATATCGTGCAGCAGAATCACATCCCCGTCCTTCGTCTGCTGTGTCACCCGGCGGACGATGGCGTCCGTGTCATGGGTAGCCCAATCCTTGGGGTCCACCGACCACGTCAGCACCGCCAGACCCATTTCCTTCGCCGCGGCGTTGACGGCATCGCTGCAAAGCCCCCCGGGCGGGCGCAGGAACACCGGCGCACAGCCCTCCGGCAGCCGGGAGACGGTGTTTTCAATTTCCCGGACGATCTGCTGCTTCGTCATGGCGCACATGGAATTGTGGGAGTAGCCGTGGATGGCAATTTCATGTCCCTCCTCCCAGATCCGCCGGGCTTCCCCGGGATAGTCCGCAATGCGGTAGCCGCAGAGCATAAAGGTCGCCCGAACCTGCCGCGCCGCCAGCCCGTCCAGCAGCCGCCGGGTGAACCGGCCGGAGGGGCCGTCGTCAAAGGTCAGCGCCGCGTATTTCGGCGCGGCTTCCGCCCGCACCGGTAAGACCAGCAGCGCCGCGCAGAGAATGACCGCAAAAATTCGCCGCAAGGATGCCAACTCCCTTCAGATTTGTTTGACGAAGCGGATAAAATGGGGTATGATAAGCAATGGAGGAATGCCATATGGAATTAGTCTGTCCCATCTGCGGCGGGGCGCTTACGCGCCGGGAGCGGGAATTCGCCTGTGAAAACCGCCACAGCTTCGATATCGCACGGCAGGGGTATGTGAACCTTCTGACCGTACAGCAGAAGAAATCCCTTCACCCCGGGGACACCCGGGAGCAGGTGCTCTCCCGCAGGGTCTTTCTGGACGCAGGCTTTTACGCCCCCATTGCCCGCACCCTCTGCGATACCGCGGCGGCGCTGGGCGCCCGGGGGCCGGTGCTGGACGTGGGCTGCGGCGAGGGATACTACTCCACCCAACTGGCGGATGCTCTGGGCGCGGAGCTGACAGGGCTGGACATTTCCAAGGAGGCCGTCCGCTGCGCCGCCGGAAAATACAAAAACGCCCTGTGGCTCTGCGGCACCGCTGCCCATCTTCCGGTGGCGGACGGGGAAGCGGGGGTTGTGACCAGCCTGTTTGCCCTGACCGCCGCAGAGGAATTCCGCCGGGTTCTGCGCCCGGACGGGCTGTATTTTCAGGTGCTGGCCGCGCAGGATCATCTGCTTGGACTGAAGTCCATCATCTATCCCGAACTGAAATTCAAGGAAAAGGACACCGTCCCGGTGCTGCCCGGTTTTTCGCTGGTGCAGTCTGTCCCGATCCGGTTTTCCTTTACCGTGGAGGGGACGCAGGTGCAGAATCTGCTGAGCATGACGCCCCATCTCTACCGCATCGGCAGGGCGGGAGCCGCCCGCCTGGCCGCCACGCCGCGCCTGACCGATACCGCGAGCTGCGTGCTGAACGTGTACCGGCCCGACTAGGTTTACAATTCCCCATTTTGCTGATATCATACTGAAAAATCCCCATAGGAGAATACCATGCTTGAAAAACTGCGGGCGGTGGAAAACCGCTACGATGAACTCTGCGCCCGGTCGGAGCAGCCGGATTTTTATGCCGATCCCCAAAAGGCTGCCCGGCTGCTGCGGGAGAAAAATGAACTGGAGCCCATCATCGGGGTATACCGCGCCTATCAGGCGGCGGAGCGGGAGATGGGCGACGCCCAGGAGCTGATGGCCGAACCGGACATGAAGGAACTCTGTCAGGAGTCCTTCGCCGCCGCCAAGGCCGAAAAAGAAGTGCTCTATGAAAAGCTGCAGATTCTGCTGCTGCCCAAAGACCCCAACGACGACAAGAGCGTCATCATGGAGATCCGGGGCGGCGTGGGCGGCGAGGAAAGCGCCCTGTTTGCCCACAGCCTGTTTCGGATGTACTCCATGTACGCCGCAAAAATGGGCTGGAGGATCGAGCTGCTGAACTATAACGACACGGAGCTGGGCGGCGTGAAGGAAGCGGACTTTATCGTGGAGGGCCGGGGCGCCTATTCCCGGCTCAAATATGAGTCCGGCGTCCACCGGGTACAGCGGGTGCCGGAGACCGAATCCGGCGGCCGGGTGCACACCTCCACCGCCACCGTGGCCGTGCTGCCGGAGATGGAAGAGGTGGATGTGCAGATCAATCCGGCGGATATCGAGATGCAGGTCTACCGTTCCTCCGGAGCCGGCGGCCAGCATATCAACAAAACCTCCTCCGCCGTCCGGCTGATCCACAAGCCCACGGGCATTGTGGTGGCCTGTCAGGAGGAACGCAGTCAGGTGCAGAACCGGGAAAAATGTATGCGGATGCTGGCCTCCAAGCTCTACGAGATGGAGCAGAGCCGGGTGGAATCGGAGGTGACGGGACTGCGCCGCAGTCAGGTGGGCACCGGAATGCGCAACGAGCGCATCCGCACCTATAATTTCCCCCAGGGTCGGGTGACCGACCACCGGGTCGGCCTGACGCTGTATAAAATTGACGCCGTCATGGACGGCGATCTGGACGAGATCATCAACGCCCTTGCCACTGCCGATCAGGCGGAGAAACTGAAGAACGCAAAATAAAACCTTCCTCAGGGGGAAGGTTTGGGCGCGGCAGAAAGAAGGAATATCTATGGAATATATTACCGGCTCCCCGGAGGAGACGGAAGCGGTGGGCGCGGCGCTGGGACGGGTTCTGACGCCCGGCTCGGTGGTGGCCTACCGGGGCGATCTGGGCGCCGGAAAAACCGCCTTTACCCGGGGACTTGCCCGGGGGCTTGGCTGCACCGACACGGTCACCAGCCCCACCTATACCATCGTCAACGAATATTTAAGCGGCCGGATTCCGCTGTTTCACTTTGATATGTACCGTCTGCGCTCGTCCGACGACCTGTGGGACATCGGCTGGGAGGACTATCTGGAGCGGGGCGGCGTCTGCGCCGTGGAGTGGAGCGAAAACGTGGCCGACGCCATGGAAAACGCCGTGACCGTGAATCTGGAAAAGCTGGGAGAGAATACCCGGCGCATCACCATTGAGGGAGGGGAACACCTTGCTGATCTTAGCCTTTGAAACCTCCGCCAAAGCGGCTTCCGTGGCGCTGCTGGAACCGCCCCGCCTGCTGGGGGAGGTCTATCAGAATACAGGCCTGACCCACAGCCAGACGCTGCTGGTCATGGCGGAGAATCTTCTGAAGCAGTGCGGCAAAACGGCGCAGGACGTGACCGCTGTGGCTGCCGCCCATGGCCCCGGCTCCTTCACCGGCGTGCGCATCGGCGCGGCCGCCGCCAAAGGCTTTTCCTGGGGGCGGGACATTCCCTGCTACGGCGTCTCCACACTGGAAGCCATGGCCGAAGGGCTGGGCGTGTGGGACGGCTACGTCTGTCCGGTGATGGACGCCCGCCGCAGCCAGGTCTACAACGCCCTGTTCCGGGCGGAGCGGGGGACGCTCACCCGCCTGGCGCCCGACCGGGCTCTTTCCCTGACGGAGCTGGGGGAGGAAATAAAAAATCTGGAAAAACCCGTTTTTCTGGTTGGAGACGGCGCGGTTCTGTGCTATAATACACTTTCGAAGGATATTCCTGCGCTGGTACTGCCACCGGAGCACCGGATGCACCAGCGCGCCGTGGGTGTGGCGATTCTGGCGGCGCAGCAGGCGGCTGCGGGACTGGCGCCCAGCGGCGGCGAACTGACGCCAAATTATCTGCGGCTTTCCCAGGCCGAGCGGGAACGGCTGGAGAAGCAGAAAGCCGAAAGCAGTCAGTTATGAAAAAATCGTTGTCCGCAGCGCGGGCACAATGAAAAAGGAGAAATAACACCATGGCAAATGTACACGTACTCGACCATCCCCTGATTCAGCACAAGCTGGCCATTCTGCGCAGCAAAAGAACCGGCGTCAAGGAGTTCCGTGAAATCGTCGGCGAAATTGCGGGGCTGATGTGCTACGAGGCCACCCGGAATCTGCCCACCCGGGAAGTGGAGGTGGAAACGCCGCTGATGACCGCCAAATGCCGGGTGCTTGCCGGCAAGAAGCTGGCCATCGTCCCCATCCTGCGCGCCGGTCTGGGCATGGTGGACAGCATGGTTTCCCTGATTCCCTCCGCCAAGGTGGGGCATATCGGCCTGTACCGGGACCCGGAAACCCACAAGCCCGTGGAATACTACTGCAAGCTGCCCGATGACATCGGAAACCGGCAGGTGTTCGTAGTGGACCCCATGCTGGCCACGGGTGGCAGCGCCGTTGCCGCCATCTCCTTCCTGAAGCAGCACGGCTGCCGGAACATCATCATGATGAACATCATCGGCGCGCCCGAGGGCGTGGAGGCCGTTCAGAAGGCGCACCCCGATGTGGAGATCTATCTGGCCGCTCTGGATGAGAAGCTGAACGATAACGCCTACATCCTGCCCGGTCTGGGCGATGCCGGCGACCGGATCTTCGGCACCAAGTAAAACGAAAGTCCACTCCGCGATGGAGTGGACTTTTTTGTCCCATTACCAGGTTCTCGACTGCATTTTCCGGAACTCGCCCACGGTGGAAACATGGGCGTTCAGGCCGCCGTCCACCGTGACCACCTGTCCGGTGAAATAGGCGCTTTCATCGGAGGCAAGGTATACGCACATATTGGCAATATCCGACGGCTTTCCATACCGGTCTACCATGATATTGTTCAGGAAAACGTCCTTCAGCGCCTGGGGAACCCGGTTCTCGTTCTCCGGCGTGACAATCAGACCCGGCCGGACGCAGTTGCAGCGGATGTTCTCCTTGCCGTACTGCAGGGCGGTGGACTTGGTCAGCATATCCACGCCGGCTTTCGCGCAGGCGTAAGCGGTGGAGCCCAGATCGCCGCCGCAGGAGGCCATGGAGCCGATGTTGATGATGGAACCGCTTTGCTTCTCCCGCATATAGGGCAGGACACACCAGGTGGCGTAGAAGGTGCCCCGGAGGTCACTCTGGAAAATCTGATCCCACATCTCCAGCGTCAGCTCATCCACGCGCCCGTCCTTCAGCCCCACATTGGCGGCGTTATTCACCAGAATGTCGATCTTTCCGTATTTTTCTGCGGTATCCTTCATCAGCGCTTCCATGCTGTCGGTCTGGGTCACATCCATAAAATGGTAGCTTGCCTCGCCGCCGTTCCGGGCGATGCCGTCCACAATTGCCTGTCCCTTCGCCTCCCGGCGGCCGCAGATGACAACCTTCGCGCCTTCCGCCGCGAACTGCTGCGCGATTCCCGCGCCGATTCCGCTGGTGGAGCCGGTCACGATGGCAACCTTCCCTTTCAGTCGATCCATATTCAACGCTCCTTTTCATTGATACTCAGCCGCATCCGCGCCCGCGCGGGATTGCCCGCGTCCGGTTTCCGCAGCGGTTTGTACCTATATTATAAACAGAATGCAGAAAATTAGCAATATCCGCAGAAGTCATAAAAAATCAAACAAAATCTTATGGATGCTAACTAAAAGTTTTTCTCATGGCGGAGAAAATGCCGGAAGCGGGCTGCTTCCGGCATTTTGGGGCGAATCAACGGTTGATGACCTTGACCTGGAATCCCTCCATCACGTCCAGCACCTTTTCGTGCATGGCCTTGTCGAAGGAGTCGGTGCAGGCGGCATCCACGGTGATGGTGGCCTCGGGGTATCTGCTTTGCAGCACCACCGCGTTGCTCACCACGCAAATGTTGCTGACCAGGCCTACCAGCTCGATCTCATCGGCGCCCTCCGGCAGCACCGCGGCGGTGGCCGGGTCGGTCACGTCCATCCCGAAAACCAGCTTGTCGATGGCTTTCGCTTCCACCTCCGCCAGCGCCCGGGCAGTCTCGCCGTAAACCTGCCAGCCCTGTGTTCCCTTGACGCAGTGCCTGACGGGCAGATTTTTCCCCTCCCGGGTTTCCAGATAATTGTCAAAATGGGTATCCCGGGTAAACAGGACGTGGCCTTTTCCGTAGGCACGGACTTTGGCGGCGATTTTTTCATCCAGCTTCTCCGCGCCGGGGAAGCCCAGCGCCCCATCCACAAAGTCATTTTGATAGTCAATGACAAACAAATAGCGGTTCATACGCGCTGCCTCCTTGAACTGAATTGAAACTACCATATCAAATTTGGGAGAAAAAGTCAATGAACCGTTGCGTTCGGGCGGATAATTTGCTAGAATAGGGGCAACGAAAGCGGGTGAGTGTGTGTACTCCAAAGACGACTTCATCGCGGTGTTCGATTCCGGCGTGGGCGGCATCAGCGTGCTGCGGCAGCTTGTAAAGCTCCTGCCGGCGGAAAACTACCTCTATTACGGCGACTCCGCCAACGCCCCCTATGGCACCCGATCCACGGAGGAGGTGCGCAATTTAACGCTGGCTGCTGTGCGGATGCTTACCTCCCGCTACCCCGTCAAGGCGCTGGTGGTGGCCTGCAACACCGCCACCTCCGCGGCTATCCGGCAGCTCCGGGAAGCGTACCCCGATCTGATCGTCATCGGCATCGAACCGGCGCTGAAGCTGGCGGCAGATCACCACCCCGGCGGAAGCATCGGCGTGATGGCCACGGACGTAACCCTGCGGGAGGAAAAATTCGACACCCTGCTGCACCGGTTCGACGGGAGCCGAACCATCTATAAAATCCCCGCTCCGGGACTGGTGGAGCTGATCGAGGCAGGACAGGGCGACAGCGAGCAGACCCGGACGCTGCTGCGCCGGCTGCTGGCGCCCTATGTGGGGAAGCTGGACGCGCTGGTGCTGGGGTGCACCCATTATCCCTTTGTCCGGCGCAGAATTGCCGAGATTCTCGGCCCCGGCACCGAAATTCTCCACGGCGGTCAGGGCACCGCCCGGGAGACAAAGCGCCGGCTGGAAGCCGCGGGGCTGCTGCGGCAGGGGCGGGGACAGGTTTTGATGAAAAACAGCGACACAAATCCGAAGCTAGCGGCCCTTGCCCGGCAGCTTCTGAATATGGAAGAAGAGAAAGATCAATTGGGAGGCCATTCAAATGGATAGCAGCATTCTGGTTATCGGCATCGCCGGCGGAACCGGCAGCGGAAAAACCACACTGATGAACAACATCATGGAACGGTTCGGGGACGTGGTCACCGTGCTGAGTCATGACAATTACTACAAGCGCCACGACGAGCTGCCCTATGAGGAGCGCTGTAAGCTCAACTACGACGAGCCGGCAGCCTTCGACACCAGCCTGATGGTCTACCATCTGGATCAGCTTCGCCACGGCTATGAAATTGACTGCCCGGTGTACGATTTTACGGTGCACAACCGTTCCGACAGGACCATTCATCTGGTGCCGAAAAAGGTCATCATCGTGGAGGGCATTCTGATTTTTGAGAACGAGGCGCTGCGGGATCTGATGGACATTCGGATCTTTGTGGACACCGACGCCGATGTGCGCCTGTGCCGCCGGATCAAGCGGGACGTGAACAAACGGGGCCGCACGCTGGAAAGTGTGCTCAAGCAGTATCAGGAAACGGTGAAGCCCATGCACGAGAAATACGTGGAGCCCAGCAAACGATACGCCAACATCGTGGTGCCCGAGGGCGGAAAGAATCTGGTGGCGCTGGACATGATTCTGGGGCGTATCCAGCGGCATCTGGACGAGGAGCCCGGAAATGACCTTTGAGAGCCTGATTTTTGACATCGACGGCACCCTTTGGGATTCCCGGGCGCTGGTGGCGGAAGGATACAATATCCAGCTTCGCAAAGAGGGTCTGGAGCGGCTGTGCGTCAGCGCCGAAACCCTGAAACCCCTTTTCGGCAAGGTCATGACGGAAATCGCGGATATTCTGTTCGCCTCCATTCCCGCGCCGGAGCGCTACGGCCTGATGGCGCGGTGCATGGACAGGGAAAACCGCTATCTGGCAGAAAACGAATGCCGGATCGGCTATCCCGGTGTCAAACCCACGCTGGAAGCGCTGGCAAAAAAACACCGGCTTTTCATCGTCAGCAACAGCCAGCGGGGCTACCCGGAGCTGTGCATGGAAAAGCTGGGCATCGGGCCGCTGTTTTCCGGTCACCTGTGCTTCGGCGACACCGGCACCTGCAAGGGGGAGACCATCCGGCGGCTGATGGCGCGGCACGGCATCGAATCCGCCTGCTACATCGGGGATACCCAGGGCGACCTGGACGCGGCAGAGCTGGCGGGGATTCCATTTATTTACTGCGCCTACGGCTTCGGCGCCGTGGATCACCCGTGGAAAACCATTGACCGGTTTGAGGATCTGCTGCGCCTGTAGCGCGGCCGGGCGGGACTTGCAGGCGCTCTGTCCCCTTGGAACAACGAAATCGGAAACGCGGAGGAATGACAATATGGTATACGGACAGGTGCGGCTGCGCCGGGGCGAGGACCGGGGCGTGAACGCCGGACTGTGCTGGATCTATGACAATCAGGTGGCCTGGGTGGACGAGGACTGCCGCAACGGCGGCGTGGCGGACGTTACCAACGCCGAGGGACGGTTTCTGGGGCGGGGGTTCTTCAACGGCGACTCCAAAATTGTGGTTCGTCTGCTCAGCCGGGCGAAAATTGAGGTAGATGCCGCGCTGATCCGCGGGCGGATTCAGGCCGCGTGGAACCGGCGGCAGGCGCTGGGCTTCGAAAACGCCTGCCGGGTGGTCTTTGGAGACGCCGACGGTCTCCCGGGACTGACCGTCGACAAATTCTGCGACTATCTGTCCTTCCAGATCGTCTGTCTGGGCATGGCGGCATTTCAGGACACCATCATCGAAAGTCTGGCAGCCATCTTCCATCCCAAGGGCATCTGCCAGCGCAATGACGTGGCCATCCGGGAAAAGGAGGGACTGCCGCTGGAAGCGGGCTGCGTGTATGGCGCGCTTCCGGCGCGGGTGCAGTTTCTTGAGCACGCGGCCAAAATGGAGGCGGACATCCTCCACGGCCAGAAAACCGGCCATTTTCTGGACCAGCAGGAAAACCGGGGACGAATCCGGCCCTACTGCATGGGAAAAACGGTGCTGGATCTGTGCTGCCACACCGGCGGCTTTTCCGTGCACGCGGCGCTGTACGGAGCCGCAGCAGTCAAAAGTGTGGATGTGAGCGCCGAAGCGCTGGAAATGCTGATGGACAACGCCCGTCTCAATGGCGTGGCCGATCGGATCACCACCGTTCAGGCCAACGTCTTTGATCTGGTAAAGGCGGAGAGCGATGCGGGGCAGACCTACGGTCTGGTGATCTGCGATCCGCCGGCCTTCTCCAAAAGCCGGAAAACGCTGGACGCCGCCTACCGGGGGTATAAAGAGCTGAACCTCCGATGCATGAAAATGGTGGAGCCGGGCGGGTATCTGGCAAGCTTCTCCTGCAGCCAGTTCATGACCGCGCCGCTGTTTCTGCAGATGCTGCGGGAAGCGGCCGCCGACGCCGGACGGGACGCCCAGATTCTGGAAGCGCTGCTCCAGAGCCGGGATCACCCAGCCACCCTCTCCAGCGAAACCAGCTCCTACCTGAAGGGCTATATCCTGCAGATTATGTAATACACCCCCCTGACCGGGGCAGTTTTCCGGTCAGGGGGATTTTTTATGGGCGGTTGAAAACAGGAAGCCCCGCCTGCCGGTAGGGCAGCAGCAGCCCATCGTCGGCGTTGGTGAAAATCCGGTCGAAATTCCGCAGTCCGGCCGTGCGGTAGGGGGCGGTGGCCTGAAATTTCGTCCGGTCAGCCAGCAGCACACACCGTTCGGACAGCTCCATGGCCGTCCGCTTCAGATCCTTCACAGCCAGCGAGGTTTCGTAAGCGCCCTCCGGGCTGATCGCGGCGCAGGAGCACAGCATGAGGTCAAAATGGAAGTCCCGCAGGGCTGCGCTGGTCATGCTTCCCGCAAAATCTGTGTTTTTCCGCAGTTCCCCGCCGGGCATGATGATCCGCACCTGATCGTTTTCCAGCAGTGCCGAGGCGATGCGGAAGCCGTTGGTCACCACCACCTTGTGGGTCAGACTTTTTGAATCTATGATCCGTCCGCCTGAGCCGCCTCTTTGGAGGCGGCTTTTTGCCCATTTGAGGCTCTACCCGGGGTAGAATGGCGGTTCTCCCAGCCGTGGAGTATGGCACGTGCCCCGGTTGATTTACTTCGCGCCCCTCGCTTTCTATAATAATCGCATCATGAAGTTTTTGGGGGAGGCCTTCCATGTCATTCGCTCTTTTCACCGACGCCTGTTCCAATCTGCCCGGGAAGCTCCTTGCCCGGTACCAGATTCACGTTCTTCCATGCAGTTATACCGTTGACGGTGTTCAAACCGTTTACAACGGAGAGATCGACGTCTTTGATGCTCACGCCCACTATGAGCTTCTGCGCGCGGGAAAGCACGTGCAGACCAGTCTGCTGAACACGCAGCTCTTTCTGGACTCCTTCCGCCCCGCGCTGGAAGCAGGGCAGGATATTCTCTATGTGGGAATGTCCAGCGGCATCAGCGGCACCTATCAGGCTTCCACGCTGGCAGCCGGGGAACTGCGCGGGGAATTTCCCGACCGGCAAATCCGCACGGTAGACTCCCTGGGCGCGGGCTTCGGCCCGGGACTGCTGACCCTGCGGGCAGCCGCTGCCCGGGAAGCTGGAAAAGATGCCGGCGCCGTGGCCGATGAGCTGGAGCAGGCCAGACTGAATCTGTGCGAATACTTCACGGTGGACGATCTGATGTTCCTGCGCCGCTCCGGCCGGCTGAACGCCGCAAGCGCCGTGGTGGGCACCATGCTGGGCATCAAGCCCATCCTCCGGGGTGACGAGGCGGGACACATTGTGGTCAGCCACAAGTGCCGCGGCCGCAAAAAAGCCCTGGAAACGCTGGCACAGATCTATGCCCAGCGGGTTGTCCATCCCCAAGACCAGCTTGTGGCCATCTCCCACGGCGACTGTCCGGCGGACGCCCGGGCGCTGGCGGATCGGATTACGGAGATTGCACAGCCAAAGGAACTGCTCATCTGCCCCCATGAGCCTTTTACCGGCTCCCATGTGGGGCCCGGAATGCTGGGACTGTTCTTCTTCTCCGAGGGGCGCTGACCTGTGATGCGGGCAATTCTCCGGGGAATCGTCATTTCTTCAGAGAATTGCCCGTTTCCTGTCGTCATTTTGTGCAAATATTCCGCTTGCTTTTCATGCAGTATTGCAGTATACTTTTCAGCAGAAAACCCGATTCTGCAGAAAGGAGGGCCATGCGTCAGGCAGCGCATTGGTGCCTCCATTTTTTCTGCCCAAGCGGGGAAAGAGAAAGGATGATTCTATGGAAAACAAAAACAGCCAGGAAGCCGTCTATGACGCCCGGAGTCTGGGTACGCCCAAAATGCTGATTCTCGGCCTTCAGCATCTGTTCGCCATGTTCGGCGCGACGGTTCTGGTGCCCGCCATCACGGGTCTGAATGTCTCCACCACGCTGCTGTTCGCCGGTCTGGGCACGCTGCTGTTCCACCTGGTCACCGGGCGGAAGGTTCCCGCTTTCCTCGGCTCCTCCTTCGCGTTCCTTGGCGCCTACGGTCTGATCACCGCTTCCGGCCAGAACATTCCCCTGACCTATTCCAGCTTCGGCGTGGCCGCGGCCGGTCTTGTGTATCTGGTGCTGGCGCTGCTGTTCAAGGTCTTCGGTGCCAGGAAGGTCATGCGCTTCTTCCCGCCCATCGTCACCGGCCCCGTGATCATCGCCATCGGCCTGACCCTGTCCGGCACCGCCATTCAGAGCTGCTCCGCCAACTGGTGGGTGGCGCTGGTTGCCATTCTGGTGGTGGTAGCCTGCAACATCTGGGGCAAGGGCATGGTGAAAATCGTTCCCATTCTGCTGGGTGTTGTGGCCTCCTACCTGTTTGCCATGGTGGTTGACCCCGCGGCCCGGGCCAATCTGGTGGCCAAGGTTGCCGAAGCCAAGTGGATCGGCCTGCCCGTCATCTGGGAGAACACCGCGTTTTCCATCTTTGGCAAGGACTTTGACGGCGGAATGCTGCTGACTGCCATCATCACCATCGCGCCCATCTCGCTGGCCACCATTGTGGAGCATATCGGCGATATGTGCGCCATCTCCTCCACCGTGGGCCGCAACTACGTGGCTGATCCCGGCCTGCACCGCACGCTGGTGGGCGACGGCCTCGCCACCACCATTGCAGCCCTGTTCGGCGCCCCCGCCAACACCACCTACGGCGAAAACACCGGCGTGCTGGCTCTGAGCCGGGTCTACGATCCCAAAGTCATCCGTCTGGCCGCCGTGTTTGCCATTGCCCTGTCCTTCTGCCCCAAGTTTGCCGCACTGATCGTGGCCATGCCGACCGCCACCATGGGCGGCGTGAGTCTGGTGCTCTACGGCATGATCTCCGCCGTGGGCGTTCGGAACGTGGTTGAGAATCAGGTGGACTTCACCAAGAGCCGCAACGTGCTGATCGCCGCGGTGATTCTGGTGCTGGCCATCGGCCTGAAATACGGCACCGGTGATGTATGCGGCATCGTGTTCCACCTGGGCGGCATCAGCATCACCCTGTCCGGCCTGGCCATTGCCGCGCTGGTTGGCATTGTGATGAACGCCGTTCTGCCCGGTAAGGACTATGAATTCGGTACCAACGAGCAGGGTGATACCTCCGTCAATTTCGGCACCCCCGCCAAATAAGCATTTCCCCCCCATATGCCGCGCCTCCCGCTTGCAAGAGCGGGAGGCGCTTTCCGCATTCCCGGGGAATTTGAAAGATTGACCCTTGCCCGTCAGGACGGTTTATGGTATAGTAAAATTATGGATGCATGGGGTTTTCCCGCACGGTGGAAACAATTCCGCCATCAAAACCCCGTTTTTCCGAACCCTATCCCCCCCGCGCTGTCACCGACAGCGCACAACAGTCTGTATCAATCTGGAAGGAGAACAAGACAATGGGTCTGATCAAAGCGGCAACCGGTTCTGTGGGCGGCGTCCTGGCCGACCAGTGGAAGGAGTATTTTTATTGTGATGCCATGCCCGCCAACGTGCTGGCGGTGAATGGCAAAAAGCGCACCAGTGCCCGTTCCAGCAACACCAAAGGAAGCGACAACATCATTTCCAACGGCTCCGTCATCGCCGTGGCCGACGGCCAGTGCATGATGATTGTGGATCAGGGCCGGATCGCGGAGTTCTGCGCCGAGTCGGGCGAATTTACATACGACGCCTCCACCGAGCCCAGCATCTTTTCGGGTGATCTGGGGCAGAGCATCCTCAAGACGTTCGCCACCATCGGCAAACGCTTCACCTTCGGCGGTGAGCCGCCCAAGGATCAGCGGGTGTACTATTTCAATACCAAGGAGCTGATCGGCAATAAGTACGGCACCCCCAGCCCGGTTCCCTTCCGGGTGGTGGATCGCAACATCGGTTTGGATGCCGATATTTCCATCCGCTGCTTCGGCGAGTATTCCTACCGGATCTGCGACCCCATGCTGTTTTATAAGAACGTCTGCAGCAATTTCTCCGGGGAATATACCCGGGAGCGCATTGACGGCCAGTTGAAATCCGAGCTGATGACCGCCCTCCAGCCCGCTTTCGCCAGAATCTCCGAGATGGGCATCCGCTACTCCGCCCTCCCAGGCCACACCATGGAAATGGCGCAGGCACTCAACGACGTTCTCAGCGCCAAATGGCGGAATCTGCGGGGTCTGGAGATTGTGTCCTTCGGAATCTCCAGCGTGAAGGCCTCCGACGAGGACGAGGCCATGATCAAAGAGCTGCAGCGCAACGCGACCTTCCGCAATCCCTCCATGGCCGCGGCTCATCTGGTAGGCGCGCAGGCAGCCGCCATGCAGGCAGCCGCTTCCAATCAGAATGCCGGCCCGGCCATGGCCTTTATGGGCATGAATATGGCAAACGCGGCAGGCGGCGCAAATGTCCAGAATCTCTATGCCATGGCGCAGCAGCCGGCACAGCAGCCCGCCGCGCAGGCTGCCCCGGCGGATAGCTGGAAATGTGCCTGCGGCGCCACGGTGACCGGTAAATTCTGCCCCGAATGCGGTTCCAGAAAGCCCGAACCGAAGACCGGCTGGGTCTGTCCCGCCTGCGGCGCCACCGCCACCGGCAAATTCTGCCCCGAATGTGGCGCAAAGAAACCGGAGCCGAAGGCAGACGGGTGGGTATGCCCCGCCTGCGGCGCGGTAAACAAGGGCAAATTCTGCTCCGAATGCGGCGCGAAGAAGCCCGCCGGCGTTCCCCAGTACCGCTGCGACAAGTGCGGCTGGGAACCGGCTGACCCAACCCATCCGCCGAAGTTCTGCCCCGAATGCGGCGATCCCTTTGACGATGGGGACCGGACGTAAATCCACCCTGCCGGATTGAGGTGCAAGACCATGCCGTCACAGATTACGAATTATCAATGCCCCGCCTGCACCGGGCCGCTGCACTATTCCGGCAGCACCGGCAGGCTGGAGTGCGAATACTGCGGAAGCTCCTTTGACGTGGCTGAAATTGAAAAGCTCTACGCCCAGAAGGACGCGGCGGCCGCCGCCGCCATGGAGAAGGAACAGGCCGCCCCCGGGGAGGCACCCAAAGCGGACACGCAATCGGAGGAGGACGCCGAGCCGCAATGGGTAGACACCGGCAGTGAGGACGATGTGCCCGATGACGGCGCGTTCAGCACAGACTGGGGCGCGGACGCGGAGAAAATGCGCGCCTACACCTGCCCCTCCTGCGGCGCGGAACTGATCTGCGAGGAAACCACCGCCGCCACGTCCTGCCCTTACTGCGGCAATCCCACCATCGTCCCCGGCAAATTCGCCGGTGCCCTGCGCCCGGAATTCGTCCTTCCCTTCAGGCTGGACAAACATTCCGCCATTCGGGCGCTGAAGCAGCACTATCGGGGCAATCCCTTCCTGCCCCGGGTCTTTTCCGCCGAAAACCACATTGAGGAAATCAAGGGTGTGTACGTACCCTTCTGGCTGTTCGACGAAACGGTGACAGGGGACGCCCGGTTCGCCGCCCGCCGGGTGCGCGTCCGCCGGGAGGGTGACTACGAGGTCACCTCCATCGACCATTTTGCCGTACACCGGAGCGGTACCGCCTCCTTCACCCGGATTCCCGCCGACGGCTCCAAAAAAATGCCCGACGACTACATGGATTCGCTGGAGCCGTTTGACTACAACGAGCTGAAGGCGTTTTCCACCGCGTATCTGCCCGGCTATCTGGCTGACCGATACGACGTGAGCGCCAAAGAATGCGCCGCCCGCGCCGACCGGCGCTGCGTGGCCTCCACAGCCGAGCTGCTTGAACGCGACGTGGTGGGCTACAGTTCCATCAATCTGGTGGAAATGCAGTCCAAGGTACAGCATGGGAACGTCCATTACGCCCTCCTGCCGGTGTGGCTGCTGAACACCAAATGGAACGGCAAGAATTATCTGTACGCCATGAACGGGCAGACGGGCAAATTCGTGGGCGAGCTTCCGGTTTCCGGCAAGCGGGTCTGGACGGCCACGCTGCTGCTCACCGCGCTGCTCACCGGACTGTTCTATTTCACCGGCATTGCCCGCTGGCTGCTGGAACTGTTTCTGTAAGGAGGGCGGCGTATGAAACGAATTGCTCCGATTCTCTGCGTGCTGCTGCTTCTGCTGGGCTGCACCGGCATAGGGGCGCTGGCCGCCCAGCCGGAGGTTCCCTATGTGTGCGATACCGTGCCCCTGCTGACGGACGGGGCACGGGAAGAACTGAACCTTCAGGCCGAACAGATTGCCGCCGAATACCAGTGCGCCGTGTATTTCGTGACCGTGGAGGACTACACCGAATACGGCAATGGCAGTATCTATCAGGTTGCCAAGGATATCTACCGGGACAATGCTCTGGGCTGGGGTTCGGATCGGGACGGCATCATGCTGCTTCTGTCCATGGACGGCCGGGACTACGCGCTGATTGCCTACGGCTACGGCAACACCGCGTTTACCGACTACGGGAAGGAATATCTGGAAAAGCAGTTTCTGGACGATTTTTCCGATGACGATTGGGAGCACGGCTGCCGGGATTACCTGACCACCTGCGCCGATCTGCTGAAGCAGGCGCGCAGCGGCCAGCCGCTGGATCGCGGCGCGCGGGTTTCCGCCGTGCAGGCGCTTCTGGTCAGTCTGGTTCTGGGCTTTCTCCTCGCATGGGTAATCTGCTGGATCTGGAAAACCATCGCGGCGAAAAAGGTGGCACAGGCCAGTCAGGCGCAGGCCTATCTGACCCGGGAGGGACTGCAAATCACCGGCCGGCGTGATCTCTACACCCACACCACCCAGACCCGGCGGAAAATCGAAAAATCCGGTTCCTCCGGCGGCACCAGCGTGGACCGGGACGGCTTCTCCGGCAAAAGCGGGAAGTTCTGACCGGATTCCACAATCCTGATAAAAATTCTCCGCATGGTTGCACAGCCATGCGGAGAATCTGCATTTTTATGGGTTTTATCTGCTTCCGCCGTGCCAGCCCTGCAGGCAGAAGGGCAGCTCCATCCGGTTTGCCTCCAGCAGTTCCCTGTCCCGGAGAATGGTTTCCGCGTCCCCATCGGCCACGATTTTCCCGTGGGACAGCAGAATCACCCGCTGGCAGGTGTCCAGAATCATATCCAGATCGTGGGACGCGATCAGCTTGGTCTGGGGCAAGTCGTTGATGGTGTTGATCACCGTGCGGCGGTTGACAGGGTCGAGCGCCGTGGACGGCTCGTCCATCAGAATCGCCTCCGGCTCCATGGCGAGGATGGTGGCAATGGCCGCCATCCGCTTTTCGCCGCCGGAAATCTTATGATTGTGCCGGTATTTGAGTTCCTGCAAACCAAGCCGGCTCAGCACCGCATCCACCCGCCGCTCCGTCTCCTCCTTGCTCAGGCCGTAGTTCCGGGGGCCGAAGATCATATCCTCATACACCGTGGGCATGAACATCTGATTATCGGAATCCTGTAAGACAAAACCGATCTTCTGCCGGATCACGGGAAGATTCTGTTTGTTCAGAGGAATACCGTCCACGCTGATCTGCCCCTGCCCGTTCAGCAGACCCAGCAGCAGCTTCATAATGGTGGATTTTCCCGCGCCGTTGGCGCCGATCAGCCCCACCGCTTCCCCCTTACCAATGGTGAAGCTCAGATTTTCCACTACCGGGTGCGCCCCGTCATAGGAAAAGGATACGTTCTGAAATTCAATCATTTCGCTTACCTCACAAACAGACTCCCCAGCAGGGCGGGAACATTGACCAGTCTGGCCGCCAGAAACGCGGCGGCGCAGCCAACCGTAAACAGCACGCCGGACATCCGGCACGGTGGCACATCGGCATAGTAGAATTCACCCCGGAAACCCCGCAGGAGCATACTGCCGTACAACTCCTCCGCCCGGTCGATGCTGCGCAGCAGAAGCTGACCCAAAAAGGAGCCCCATGCGGAGATATGGATGCCCTTCTGCCCCGGGGCGCGGAGCTTGTAAGCCTCGGTCATAACCGCCACCTCCTGGATCATCACACCGATGTAGCGGTAGGTCAGCAGCAGCAGCGTGACCAGAATGGACGGGATATGGAGCTTCCGCAGGGCGGCGCAAAGGGAATCGATGGGGGTGGTGGCAATCAGCAGGAACGAGGCCATCAGGGAAAAGATGCCCTTCATCATCAGCGTGAGCATGGACACCACGCCCCCGGTGACCACCAGATTCCCCAGCCGCAGCAGCGGCGTATGGTCGAGAAACGGATTGACCAGTCCCACGGCGCAGACCAGCGGCAGTACAATCCGCAGCCGGTAAAAGCACAATCGCACCGGGATTCCCGCCGCCTGAAACAGAATCACCGGGTAGAGCACCATGACGGCCAGTCCGGAAAAATCATATTTGGGAAACGACACCACCGTAACGATGTAGCAAACCGTCACCAGCAGCTTGCACAGCGGATGCAGCCGGTGGACGGGAGAATCCGCCGCCGCCAGCGCGTCCATCTCCCGCAGCTCGGATTGAGCCTGAGACAGCTTATCCATAGAAATTCCTCACAGAAGATTATCGGAGGCACCATATCGGTGCCTCCGATATCATATCACAGATTTCACGCTTTTGCATCCGCTTTTTTCCGGCGGAAGAAGCCGCCGGCCATGCAGATCAGCAGTGCGACGCCTGCCACCATGGCGGAACCCAGCAGGCCGGAGACGGTGGTGCCCGCCGCGCTGTCGCTGTTTGCGAAAGCATAATCCGGGAGGAACGCGGTCTTTTCCTGGATGGAACCGGCAACCTCAGCGGCACCGCTGGAGATACCATAGTTTTCCTCATCCAGACCCATGTTTTCGCTGTAACCCGCGTCTGCGTTGCCGAACATGGACCATTCCAGACCATCGGGATTGGAGCTGGCTACGAGACTCAGGCCGCCGCCGACGATGGCCACCACAACGGCCAGAATCACGATGGTGGTTTTCAGCGAGCACTTGCTCTGAGCAGCGGCATCGCTGGTGTCCACATCCATCAGCAGCTCCGGACGGGCTTCATAGACGAATACCAGCACAGCGGAGGTGATCAGACCCTCGATCAGACCGATGGCCAGATGGATGGGCTGCATAATGCCCACAAAGGTGCCGAAGGGCAGCTCGGTGATGCCGGAAAGGGAGGTTTCCAGAACCACGGAGAACGCGCCAAGCTGCAGGGTGATGACGCAGCCCAGGACGGAAGCCAGAATAATCCGGATCCGGCCAGCCGCTTTTGCTCCCATCTTGTTAAACAGCTTGCTCCGCATGATTGGACGCCATAGCAAGTAATACCCCACGAAGCACCCGTAGAATGCCATATTCCAGCAGTTGGCGCCCAGCGCCAGCAACCCGCCGTCGGCAAAGAACAATGCCTGAATTGTCAGAATCACCACCATGGAAAGGAAGCCTGCCTGGGGCCCCAGCAGGGCGGTGAGCATCATGCCGCCGCACAGGTGGCCGGAGGAGCCGGTGCCGGGGATGGTATAGTTGATCATCTGCCCCGCGAAAACCAGAGCGGAGGTAACTGCCATCGTGGGCAGCTTCGCGGTAGCTTCATCCTTTCTCAGCGTTTTCACGGAAGCGCCAACCGTGACCGCGGAAGCGGCGTACATGGTCGCGGCAACCGCCGGAGCCAGCAACGCGTCTGCCATATGCATATCAATACACCTCTTTTTTGAATCTGTCCCAATTATAGCAGGCGCAAATCCCGTTTTTAAGCCCCCTGGGGGGATGTTTTTTGTCTTTTTTCTGAAATTCCCGGGACTTTACTCCGCCCCCGGAGCGATGTTGCGCGTTGCATTCCGGCATGAAATCTGGTATAATCCCGGTAACGAGCAAACGGGGCGCTTTTTCGCCGCCCGTGGGAGGGTCTATGGAACTGGAACGGTTTTTTGCTGAAAATCCAAGGGCCGCCGTGGCTTTTTCCGGCGGCGCGGACTCGGCGTATCTTCTGTACGCGGCCGTAAAAGCCGGCGCGAACGTGAAGGCATACTATGTGAAAACAGCCTTTCAGCCCCAGTTTGAGCTGGAGGATGCCAAAAAGCTGGCGGGGGAATTGGGGACGCCCATGCAGGTTCTTCCTTTGGACATTCTGTGCAATCAGACCGTCATGGCAAATCCGCCCGACCGGTGCTATCACTGCAAGAAAAGAATCTTTTCTGCTATCCGCGCGGCGGCGGCGCAGGACGGCTTTTCCGTCCTGCTGGACGGAACCAACGCCTCGGACGACGCGGGCGACCGCCCCGGTATCCGGGCACTGAAGGAGCTTTCCGTCCGTTCCCCCCTCCGGGAGGCCGGACTGACAAAAGCGGAGATCCGCCGCCTGTCGAAAGAGGCGGGGTTATTCACCCACGACAAACCCGCCTATGCCTGCCTCGCCACCCGCATCCCCACCGGAGAAACCATCACAGCGGAGAAGCTGCGCCGGACGGAATGGGCGGAAACCTATCTGGCCGGGCTGGGGCTGCGGGATTTCCGGGTACGCGCCATGGGAAACACCGCGAAGCTGCAGGTGAGAGCCTCCGACCTGAATCTGGTTGTGACCCACAGAGAGCAGATTGCGGCGGAACTGGGGAAAGCCTACGAAGGCGTACTGCTGGATTTGGAGGTGCGCGGATGAACAGCGATATTCGAAATCTTCTGGAATCCGTCCGTTCGGGGGAAACCAGCGTGGACGATGCCCTGCTGGCGCTTCGGAAAGCTCCCTTCGAGGACATCGGCTACGCCAAGGTGGATCTGCACCGGAAGCTCCGGCAGGGCGCGGCGGAGGTCATCTACGGCGCCGGCAAAACACCGGAGCAGATTGCCGGAATTATTGACGCCATGCAGCGCAACGGACAGACACGAATTCTGATTACCCGGATGTCCCCGGAGGCGGCCGCCTTTGTGGGAAAAACCATCCCGCTGGACTACCGGAAGGAAGCGTCCGCCGGCATTGTGGGCGGCTTTCCCGCGCCCGACGGTCTCGGAACCGTGGTCGTCGCCACAGGCGGCACCAGCGATATTCCCGTCGCGGAGGAAGCGGCGCTGACGGCGGAAATTCTGGGCAGCCGGGTCGTGCGGCTGTATGACGTGGGCGTGGCCGGTGTCCACCGGCTGCTGGCGCATCTGGACGAGATTATGCAGGCCAGCGTTATCATCGCCATCGCCGGCATGGAGGGCGCGCTGGCCAGCGTAATCGGCGGTCTGGCCGACTGCCCCGTGATCGCGGTGCCCACCAGCGTGGGCTACGGCGCGTCCTTTGGGGGTGTCTCCGCTCTGCTTTCCATGCTGAATTCCTGCGCCAGCGGTGTCAGCGTGGTGAACATCGACAACGGCTTCGGCGCGGGCTTCCTCGCCAACCGAATCAACCACATGGAGGTTCGCAGATGAAAACGCTCTATCTGGACTGCGCCATGGGCGCGGCAGGGGATATGCTCACCGCCGCCCTGCTGGAGCTGCTGCCCGATCCGGACGAATTTGTGCGGAAGCTGAACGGTCTGGGCATCCCCGGCGTCACATTCACGGCGGAACCATCCGTCAAATGCGGAATCGCCGGAACCCGGATGCGCGTTCGGATTCACGGCTCGGAGGAGGGCGAAGCCCCGCCCGAGCCGCATCGTCACCGCGGCCCGGATGAAATCCGGGAAATCGTGAACCGTCTGCCCATCCCCGCCATGGTCAAGCTGGATATTCTGGCGGTCTACCACGATCTGGCGGAGGCGGAGGGTCATGTCCACGGCGTGCCCGTGGATCAGATTCACTTCCACGAGGTGGGCGCCATGGACGCCATCGCCGACATCACCGCCGTTTGCCTGCTGCTGCACGAGCTGGACGTGGATCAGGTGGCCGCGTCCCCCGTCCACGTGGGCAGCGGCACCGTCCGGTGCGCCCACGGCGCGCTTCCCGTCCCGGCGCCCGCTACCGCCTGGCTGCTGCGGGGCGTTCCGGTCTACGGCGGCAGCATCCAAGGGGAGCTGTGCACCCCCACGGGCGCCGCGCTGCTCACCCATTTCGTCACCGCGTTTGGGGAAATGCCGGTGATGAAGGTAAACGCCATCGGCTACGGCATGGGCGGAAAGGATTTTGAGCAGGCCAACTGTGTCCGCGCCATGCTGGGCAACACCATGGATCAGGCGGACACCGTTCTGGAGCTGCGCTGTAATCTGGACGACATGACCGGGGAGGCCATCGGCTTTGCCGCGGGGCAGCTTCTGGACGCGGGGGCGCTGGACGTATTCACCGTCCCCATCGGCATGAAAAAATCCCGCCCCGGCATTCTGCTGACCGTCCTTTGCCGTCCGTCGGAGCGGGAGAAGTTTGTCCGCCTGATTTTCAGGTACACCACCACCCTTGGAATCCGCGAAACGCCGTGCGCCCGCCATACGCTCTCCCGCGGGGTCGAAACCGTGGATACGCCCTATGGGCAGATCCGCAAAAAGACCGCCTCCGGCTTCGGCGTCCACCGCAGCAAATATGAATACGAGGATCTGGCCGCGGCGGCCCGGGCGGGCGGTGTGAGCCTGGCGCAGATTCTGGAACGGGTTCAATCCTTGCCGGCGGACAAGATGCCCCCCGCGGAATCGGAAACAGACCGCGTTTAACGGTATTTCCGCGGTTTTTGGGTTGCCTTTTCCCGTCGGTTAAGGTATAATAATGGAACCAACAAACACAGAAGGAGTGTTTTTGATATGGCAAACAAACCGATTCTGGTCGTCATGGCAGCCGGCATGGGCAGCCGGTACGGCGGTCTGAAGCAGATCGACCCCGTTGGCCCCTGCGGCGAAGCGATTCTGGATTATTCCCTGTACGACGCCCACGAGGCAGGCTTTGACACCGCCGTGATCATCATCAAGGAGGCCATTAAAAAGGACTTCATGGAAACCGTGGGCAAGCGTCTGGAAAACTGCCCCATGGAGATTCGCTACGCCTATCAGGAGCTGGACAAGATTCCCGCAGGCTACACCGTTCCCCCGGAGCGCACCAAGCCCTGGGGCACCAGCCACGCGGTACTCTGCGCCCGGGATGTGATCGGCGACGCGCCCTTTGCCGTGGTCAATTCCGACGACTACTACGGCAAATCCGCCTACAAGGCGATCTATGATTATCTGCTCAGCGCCCGGGACGGCGAAAAATATGACTACTGCATGGTGGGCTATGAGCTGGGTAAAACCGTCACCGACAACGGCTCCGTGGCGCGGGGCGTCTGTCAGACCGACGAAAACGGCCACCTGACCGCCATCGCCGAACGCACCAAAATTGAAAAGTTCCCCGGCGGCATTCACTATACCGAGGATGACGGCGCCACCTGGACGGATCTCCCGGCGGATACCACCGTCTCCATGAATATGTGGGGCTACACCCCCAGCTTCCTGCGGGAAATCGAAGCCCGGTTCCCCGGGTTTCTGGACAAGGCTCTGGCCGGCAACACCGCCAAGGCGGAGTTCTTCCTGCCCATAACCGTAGGGGAGCTGCTGGCGGAGAACAAGGCCACCGTCAAGGTGCTGCGTTCCGCCGACAAGTGGTACGGCGTTACCTATGCCGCGGACAAGCCTGTCGTTGTGGCCGCGCTGAGAGAGCTGACCGCCCAGGGCAAGTACCCGGCGGAAGGTCTGTGGAACCGGTAAATACATTTTTCACCCCCGGAGAAGCCTCCGGGGGTGTTTTCTCTGCCCGCCATAGGAAGTAGTAAACGCCGGATATCGCCCCATTACCCCAGATATTGGGGTTATTCCGCAAAGAATTATCCTACATCTTGTGTTTCGACCAATTTCGTAATGATTTGGTGATATTATGTTGACAGGGTCCCGGGATAAAGGCGCACGGCGGCAACCGTGGCGTCGTCTCTGGAACCTCTGGCTCCATACTCCAGAATTTTTGCCGCCAACTCCCCGGGCGGCGCGGAGATCCGAGTCATCCGGCGCAGGGCACCCTCTCCGTCCACGCCGTCGCTGAGCAGAATCAGCACCTCCCCCCGACGCAGGGACAGCCGCTCCACCGTTTCCCGGTCCTCCGTTACCGACAGGCCGGGCGGCGGCCCGGCTGTCCCGATTTTTTCCGCCGTGCCGCCCCGGATCAGATAGGACGGCGCCGCGCCCCACTTGTAAACCGCTGCCCGGCCCGTATCCAGACAGATTTCCGCCAAGTCCACGGTGGCGTCCCCCGCCCGGCCCCGGAGGGTCATCAGGCTGTTGAGGCTGCGCAGGGCGTATTCCGCCGGGAAGCCCGCGCTGAGCATCTGCCGCAGCATGGACGCCGCGTCCTGCCCGGCCTGCGCCGCCCCCAGCCCGGTGCCCATGCCGTCGCACAGAAGAATGTAATAGCGGTACGCCGGGCCGGCAAAGCACACGCACCGGTCGCCGTTTGCCACCTCCCGCCCCGCCGAGCAGACCGCGGCCTCCGGGTGGAACTGCTGCCGCTGCCGCACCGCCCGCCGGGGCAGGCCGTCCGCGAGCTGCTGCAGATAGTGGGACAGAAAGCGGTACTGCTGCGCCACCGCGTTCCGGCAGGCCGCCTCCCGCTGCCGCTCACCCCGAAGAAAACGAAGCTGCTCCTGTCCCCGCCGCAGCTCCAGAATCATCCGCCCCGGCTTTTTGCAGGGGATGGGCAGATCGCCGGTTTCGGTCAGCGCCGTATGGAGCAGGGAAACCGGAAGATCGTCCAGATGCTCATGGCAGGCTTTCCGATTGGGACAAGCGCCGCAGGCGCGCTCCTGCACCCGTGCCAGCAGCGCGGTCTCGTCGATGGGCACCTGCTCCTGCTCCACCAGAAGCTGCTCCGACTGGGCAAGGCAGGCGGACATCAACTCCAGCCGCACCTGAATCAGGCCGGTTTCGCCCCGGCGGAGCACCGGCTCGGGCATGGCCGGGAGCAGGAAGGCGGCACAGCCGCCCAGCGCCAGCGCCACAGCCGGGAGGAAATCCTGCTGGCCGCACAATCCCATCACCAGAAGGTACACCGCCCCGGGGGCGGCGAAGCGCATCCATTTTTCCCCCACCGGAATCAGCCGGGTCAGATAGGCCAGACACAGCGCCGCCGTCATGGGTGTGGAGGT
Organism: Clostridiales bacterium; assembly: GCA_022774865.1. GTDB lineage: Bacteria > Bacillota > Clostridia > Oscillospirales > Oscillospiraceae > Faecousia. The sequence continues at coordinate 38,721 of JALFLH010000015.1, read as the reverse complement.
CACCCGGGCCAGATCCAGCGCCAGTCCCGCCAGCGCGGCGGCCGGGAAAGTCCCGGCTGCCGTCAGAAACCCTGCGGCCAGACAGCCCAGACTGAACCCACGCCCCAGCCCGATCTGCGCCAGCGCCAGCACGCCGATGCCCTCGGCCAGCCAGTCCGCCGCCGGATCGCCCCGGGCAAGTACCGTCTCAAACAGCTTGGCCGACGCCGCGCCCAGCGCCACCCGCAGCAGGTACACCGGCACGGCGGTGGTATCCTCCCGGAAAATCTGGAAAGCCAATCCCGTCGCCGACACGATCAATCCCGCCACGGCGCACATCAGCAGCGGCGATTCCGACCGAATGCGCCTGCCCAGGCTCAACGCGGCGACCAGTCCCAGCGCCACCCAGACCACGCCCTGCACACCCGCCTGGCCCCAGAACAGCAGATACCCCGCCGCGCCGCCCACCGCCAGCACCGCCGCCTCCCAGCCGGTCAGGGCGCAGACCAGCCCCATCACCAGCGGCATGGGACTGTTGGCCAGAGCGGCGGCGCTGAGGAGGAACCCGGACAGCGCGTAGACGCCGATTTTGACGCCCAGCCGCACCCCGGGATTCACAGCCCATTTGCGCACCATGCCCCGGCCCCTGCGCACGTAGGTTTCGATGGTTGTCATCATTCGTACCACTGCCTTTCATTGATTTGGTAGGAAAATCCTATCACGGCAGCGAAAATTTTACTGTCGGATGGGGGTCCGTGCGAAACTTTCTTGCATCGGCGCCCGGTTGGGTGTATAATGGGGCAAAACGGAATGGGGCAGCCTGGGAGAAAAACGTCCCTTCCGGATTGATTGACAGGAGTGGCCGGTATGGGGCGTGAATTTGAACTGAAATACGCGGCAACGGAGGCGGAGCTGGCGCTTTTGCGATCGCGCTATCCCCAGCTTACCCCCATCGCCATGGAAACCACCTATTACGACACCCCGGCGGGAACGCTGGGAAAGCTCCACTGGACACTGCGGCGGCGCATGGAGAACGGTAAATCCGTCTGCACCCTGAAAACGCCCCTGCCCGACGGCAGCCGGGGCGAGTGGGAGACGGAATGCGATAAAATTCTGAACGCCATTGAACCCCTGTGCGCGCTGGGCGCACCGAAACAGCTTGCGCTTCTGACGGCCGGCGGCGTGGAGCCGGTCTGCGGCGCGAAATTTACCCGGCTGGCCGGCCGCATCGACGCCAATGGCTGCACGGTAGAGCTGGCTCTCGACCGGGGCGTGCTCACCGGCGGTAGGAAAATTCTTCCCTTCGCGGAGGTGGAGGTGGAGCTGAAGGACGGCGCTGAGGCGGCTGCCGTGGCCTTTGCAGAAGCCCTCGCCCGGGAACTGGGGCTGCGGCCGGAGCCGCGGAGCAAGGTTGCCCGCGCCAGAGCATTGGCGCAACAATAAACAGCACAGGAGAGAAAGAGATGGCCTTTGAATCCTTGTTTTCCCACTATGACCGGCTGGTGCTTTTCGACACGGAGACCACCGGCCTGCAATACAGCCGGGACGAAATCATCGAATTCGCCGCCGTGGTGGTTGAGTGCCGGGATGGCGCGGCGGCGGTGGTACAGGAATATGATGAGCTGATCGCCCTGTCCCCCGGGGGGTTCGTGCCGCCCAGAATCCAGCAGCTTACGGGTATTTCCACCCAGGATCTGCGGGAGCGGGGTCTGCCCAAGACCCGGGTCGCCCGGGACATCGGAGAACTGATCCGGGGGAACACGCTGCTGCTTGCCTACAACGCCCATTTTGACCTGAGCTTTTTGTACTATTTCCTGCTGCGCGACGGAGACCCCATGATCCTCAAGGGTAAGGACAAGCTGGATCTGCTCACCGTCTACAAGGATCGCCACCCCTATCCCCACCGGCTGTGCAACGCCATCGAGGCCTATGGTCTTTCCGGCAAGGTGGTCAATTCTCACCGGGCGGTGGACGACGTGCTGGCCACCGTGGCTGTGATGGAGCAGATGGAGAAAGAACGGGACGATCTTTCGAATTATGTAAACCTGTTCGGCTACAATCCCAAGTACGGCATCGAGGGACGCCCCATCGGCTCCGTCACCTATAAGCCCCAGCCCTACAACCCCGAGAAACCGCTGTATCTGTAAGGAGGTCTTTCCAATGATCAACGAAACCGCCTACGCCCTGGGCGCCAACCGCTCCTGCATCCGGGATCTGTTTGAATACGGCTGCCAGCGGGCAGCGATCGTGGGCCGGGAGAATGTCTACGACTATTCCCTGGGCAACCCCTCCATTCCCTCCCCGCCGGCAGTCAACGAAACCATTTGCCGGATTCTCGCGGATACCGAGCCGCTGGCTGTCCATGGCTATACCTCCGCCGTGGGCGATCTGTCCGCCCGGCAGGCCATCGCCGACGATCTGAACGCCCGGTACCACGCCGGGGTACGGCCGGAGGAGCTGTTTCTCGGCTGCGGCGCCGCCCCGGAGCTGGTTGCCGTGTTCCGGGCTTTGGCCGTTCCGGGTGCCGAAATTCTGGCCATCGCCCCCTATTTCCCGGAGTACAAGCCCTTTGCGGAGTCCGCCGGGGCGGTTTTCAAGGTGGTTCCGCCGGACGTGCCCGGCTTCCAGATTGATCTGGAAGCGGTGGAGGCCATGCTGACACCCCGCACCCAGGCCATCATCGTCAACTCCCCCAATAACCCCTCCGGTGTGGTTTACACGGAGGAAACGCTCAACGCGCTGGGCGCCCTGCTGACCCGGAAGGGGCAGGAATACGGCCACCCCATCTACATCGTGGCGGACGAGCCATACCGGGAGCTGACCTATGGCTGCGATGCCCCCTTCATTCCCAATATCTATCCAAACACCATCGTGTGCTATTCCTATTCCAAATCCCTGTCCCTCCCCGGCGAACGAATCGGCTATGTGTACGTCCCCCGGCAGGCAGCCGACAGCGCCGCCCTCTACGCTGCCGTAGCCGGCGCGGCCCGGGCCTGCGGCCATGTCTGCGCCCCGTCGTTGTGGCAGAAGGTCATCGCCCGGTGTGCCCATCTGCGGCCGGATCTGGCGGCTTACGACAAAAACCGCAAAGCCCTCTATGAGGGTCTGACGGAGATGGGCTACGAAATGGCAAAGCCGGACGGGGCGTTCTACCTGTTCATCAAGGCCCCCGGCGGGGATGCCAATGAATTCTCGGAGCGGGCAAAGGCAAAGGATTTGTTGGTTGTCCCCGGCGACGGCTTCGGCTGCCCCGGCTATTTCCGCATCTGCTACTGCGTCAGCTATGAGATGATCCAAAAAAGCCTGCCCGTGTTCCGGGCGCTGATTGAAAACCGCTGAAAACACCCCGGCAGGCTGTGAAGCCCGCCGGGGTTATCTTATGCTCTTTCTCTGACCAGCATGGGGGTAAATTTCGGCTTTCCGAACAGGCGCTCGAACCGGGCGCACTTGATCAGGAACGCGTAATAGATGTTCCTGCCGCAGCCCCGCAGGGTCTCCACATTTCCCTGACCCTTGGAAAGAATCACATCCGCTCCGTCCAGCGCCCGCCTTGCCTCCGCGCCGAGCTGGTCGATCTGCGTGCCGGGAATCCGGTTTCCGTTGTCAATCACCGGGAAGGAAATCCCCACCGCCGCCGCGTCCGCCCGGGTAGCGTCGTTCACGGCCGGCCCGCCCCGGACGCAGAAGGTAATGGCAATCCGGGGATACGCCCGGTGGATTTGATCGGCCAGCACCCGGTCAAAGCCGATTTCGCCCGCATTGTCCGTCAGATACAGCAGCTTCCCGCCCCGCGCCAGATCGGCGCAAAGCGCCCGGTAGACAACCGGGTCAAGCGCGAGCTTCTCTGCCTGAGCCAGCAGCTCATCCAGCTCTTCAAAGCTGACCTCCCCCTGCAGGGCAGAAAAATCAAGGTAATTGCCCAGAATGGCAAACTGCAGCCCGGCATAGACCGGGTCGGGCGCTGCCTGTGCCCGCCGCCGGATCTGATCCAGCCGGGACAGGACAAAGCGGTTGGACGCTTCCTTTTCCGCCCGGAAGCGATCCGCGTCCAGGCCGTACATCTTCCGGAACAGCTCCGCCGTATGGGGCGCCAGCCATGGGGTGGAAACCCCTTCCGGCGCATCCAGATACAGCTTCATCAGCGCCTTTGCAAAGGCCGTGGCCTGTTCTTCGGTGCCGAGACCGCGCGCCGTTTCCAGATTGCGGCGCAGGTGGCACTCCATGCACCCGGAATCAAGGGCGACGCTCATACCTTCAGCTTGACAACGACCTTCACAAAGTCGTTGGGTACATCCAGATGGCGGCCGGGCATATGGGCATCCTCCGGGAATGCCACATAGCAGATTCCCTCGGGGATGGTGAGAAACCGGAAATCACCGGAATAACGGCCGATGTCCTTGGCGGTGTTGAATTCGCCCTCCGCATGGCAGTCCGCCAGCGGCGCCCAGCCCATTACTTCCTTGCCCTTGACAATGTATTGGATGTCCAGATAGTCCCGGTGCGCCTCGGCCAGATCGGGTGCCTTGGTGGTACCGGCGGTCACAAAGAACCGGTTTCCCTTTGCCAGTGGGTAGGTGGCAGGCTCCAGCGACTGCAGCGCGTTGACCTTTTCAAAGGCCTCCTCCACGCCCGGCAGCAGCGGGGCGTATTTCAGAATATCTTTCCATGGACAGATAATCATGGCAACAGCTTCCTTTCTTTTCTATTCCAGCCGGGACGGGTCCAGACAGATGGATTCGCCCCGGATTTTCTCCCATGAGAACGCATGGCGCAGTTCTCCCGCCGAAACCGGCTCGTCTTTGGAAATCAGCCCGGCGGCAAAGGCCAGATGGCCGACAAGGGTCTCCGGAGTCATCCGCTGGCGCAGCGCGCCCAGATCCAGATCCCGGTCCCGCTTGCTCAGCCGCCGCCCGTCGGGAGCCAGCAGCATGGGCACATGGGCGTAGGTCGGATGGGGAAAGCCCAGCAGCTCCTGCAGATACATCTGCCGGGGCGCGGAGCTGAGCAGATCCATACCCCGCGCCACCTCCGTCACGCCGGCCTCTGCGTCGTCCACCGTCACCGCGAGCTGGTACACATAGACACCATCGGCGCGGCGAACCACCATATCGCCGCAGTCCGTAGCCAGATTCATTGCGTAAGGTCCCTGCACCAGATCGGTAAACTGCCAGAGCCTGTCCGGCACCCGCACCCGCCAGGCGGGCGGGCGGTCAAAGGCCGCCCGCTGCGCCGGGGTCAGATTGCGGCAGGTGCCGGGATAGACATAGGTTCCGTCGGACAGGTGGGGGGCGTTCACGCTGTGGAGCTGGCTGCGGGTGCAGTAGCAGGGATAGAGCAGCCCCTTGTCCCGCAGCATCTCAAAATAGCGGTCATAGACCCGGCTCCGCTGGCTCTGGGGCGGGGTCTCCTGATCCCAGTCCAGTCCCAGCCAGCGCAGATCGTCCCGCAGGGTTCGGGCAAATTCGGCGCTGGTTCGCTGGGTGTCCAGATCCTCCATCCGCAGCACCATAACGCCGTTCCGGCTTCGCACCGACAACCACGCCAGCAGCGCGGAAAACAGGTTGCCCAGATGCATCCGGCCGGAGGGTGTGGGCGCAAAGCGGCCAACTACCGTGCGCTCCGCCATTACAGAATCATCAGAAGCCACCACAGCACCACGCCCACAATGCCCAGACACTCCAGGCACACCGCAATCACCAGACCCCGGATGCCGCCGCTCTTTTTGGCCGGGGTCACCGAGCGGGTATTGTCCGCATAGGTATTCCGGGGCGCGGTGCGTCCGTTCTCCGGGCTGGCCGGGCGCAGGTTTTCGGCCGCGTATGTACCGCCGCCGCGCACGGGAATATCCCGGGTCAGATCCTCATCCACGTTCTGCTGTGCCGGGCCGAATTCCCGGTAGATGTCCGCATAAAAGCGCTCAAATTCTTCATCGCTCATCTGGACGGTCTGAGGCCGTCTCTGAGTCCGTCTGGTTTGCATTTTGGGGTCGTCCATTACAACTACCTCCTGTATTGATCTAAAACCGCCCGCTCACAGCGGGGACTGCTTGATTCTGGCATAGCGCCGGGGATACTGTGCCGGCGTGGGCTTCACCTTTCGCAGGACGATGACGGAATGCACCGCCTCGTCCACCGGGAAATCCCGCACCGCTTCCACCTGAAGTCCCAGCTTGGCCACGGCATTTTTCGCCTCCTGAAGTTCCTCCCGGGCTGCCGCGCCCTTCATGGCCAGCACGGCGCCGCCCACCCGGACAAAGGGTGCCGTCAGCTCCAGCAGGATGTTCAGCCGTGCCACAGCCCGGCTGGCCGCATAATCAAACCGCTCCCGGCAGCGGGACGCCTCCTCCTCCGCCCGGGCGGTGACGCACCGCGCGTTGGGAATCTCCAGCGCCGGAAGCGCCGATGAAAGCCAGTTCATCCGCTTGGCCAGTGAATCCAGCAGAGTCACCTGTGTGTCCGGGCAGGCAATGGCCACGGGAACCCCGGGAAAGCCCGCGCCGCAGCCCACGTCGATCAGGGTTTTTCCGGAAAGCGGCGCGCATTGAAGCAGGGTCAGGCTGTCCAGCAGGTGCAGCTTCGCCACCTGCTCCGGCTGGGTGATGGCGGTCAGGTTCATGACCGCATTCTGCCTGACCACAGCTTCGCCGAACCGGCACAGCTTCCGCCGGGTTTTCTCGTCCGTCTCCAGTCCCAGCGCCGTCAGCCCGGCCTCCAGTGTTTCGTACATTTCCTCCATCAGCCCACGCCTCCGTCGGCAGGCGCTTCGGTGGGCTGCGGCTCCCGGGCATTGGCAATGCCGCTCAGATCCACCTGCGATTCGTCATAGGGATCGAAGGGTACCTGCTGCTCGGTGATGGCGGGAAGCACCACCTGCTGAATATGCCATGCCACCAGCAGATCGGCCACCTGCCCATAGGAGGCAACCCCGGCTTTGTCGCCGCTGGCCTTCAGGTAGGTGTCGTTGGCGGCATCCGCCACGCGGGTTGCGGTATCATTTCGTTTTTTTGCGAAAAACGCGTCGTACTGATCCAGGTCATGCTGCATCTTCGCGCCCACGCCGCTGGCAACCCGTGCCGCCGCGCCGGCGGCTTCCTCGGTATTCACGCTTCTGAGGGCGCTGTAGCAGTAACGGTAGGCCATGAAATAGGCACTGTAGCGGAACTGCAGGCTGTCATTGGCCTGACCGGCCAGAAACGCGGCAAAATTGGCGTCTCCCTCGGTGGCGATGCACATCCGGTGGGCCATCTCATGACACATGGTAAAGGGCAAACCCACCGCCGGCGTCTGGGGGTTGACGGCGGCCTCTCCGGTCAGCCCCATGGTCACGCCGGTGATCCCCATGGAGGAATACAGATCCGCCCAGCCCAGCTCCTTCACCGGCAGGGTGGAGCCGGCAAACACAGGGCAGGTGTCCCGGTATACCAGATTGTGGAAGCCGTTTTCGGCCTGCTCGGCCAGCGCCCCAAAGGAATCGAATTTCGGGTCGCCGTTGGCGTCCCGCTCCATCTGCTCGGCCAGTCCGTTGGCCTGATCCCGGTAATAGGCGGCGGCGCTGGTCAGTTCATCCAGCGTGTAGCTGTCCGCAACCTCCAGACGGATATCCTCGGCCAGCGGGCCGGCATAGTAATTCAGTCCATAAACCATGGTGTGCAGCAAAAACACCATACTGCAGGCGGCCAGCACCCAGCCGAACCAGCGGATGGGATTCCACCGCAGAATGATCATCAGCACAATGCTGGCAATCAAAATCACCACGGCCGCCAAAGCCAGCATCTGCCACAGGCAGAAATCCACGCCGGAGCTCCACCGCGCCAGCATATCCTGCAGCGTTCTGGTCACATAGGGATAAACCATATCCACCAGCGTGGTAAATTTCGCGCCAAGCCGGGTCAGCGCCCAGGTAATGGCGCCAATGATGGCGGCAGTCAGATAACCCGTCCAATATTTCAAAGGAAATCGCCCCTTTCTTGTTTCTTTCAGAGCATATAGCTTTGTATAGTATATCACATGAAAGGCCGGTTGTCTGCCCCTAAAATATTAAATTTTTTGAATAGATCTGTCAGCCGTCTTTCGCTTTACTTTTTCCCGGTTTTGATTTACAATCAAAATAAAAAACGGAGGCACCGGTATGAATCCATTTTTTCCGGAAATCAGTAAAAACTTCGGCTTCGGCCTGATGCGCCTGCCCATGACGGGCGAGGATGTGGATCTTCAGACCACCTGCAAAATGGTGGATGCCTTTCTGGCGGCGGGATTCAATTATTTCGACACAGCCCACCCCTACATCAAGGGCAAAAGCGAGCAGGCGGTAAAGGCCTGTCTTTCCTCCCGCTATCCCCGGGAACGGTTTGTTCTGGCCAACAAACTGTCGGACGGCTGCTTCTCCTGCGCCGGCGACATCCGCCCGCTGGTAAACTGCCAGTTGGATGCCTGCGGGGTAAGCTATTTTGATTTCTATCTGATGCACGCCATGACCGCCCAGCGACATGAAAAATACCAGACCATGGGCGCCTACGACATTGCCCAGGCGCTGAAAGCCGAGGGCGTGCTGCATCACGTGGGAATGTCCTTCCACGACAGCCCCGCCGTACTGGAGCGGATTCTCACCGAGCGGCCGGAGCTGGAATTCGTGCAGCTTCAGTTCAACTACGCCGACTACGATGACCCGAACGTGCACAGCCGGGAATGCTATGAGGTCTGCCGCAGACACGGCAAGCCCGTGATTGTCATGGAGCCGGTGAAGGGCGGAAGTCTGGTCAATCTGCCGGAAGACGCGCTGGCGCTGCTGCCCGGCGGCAGTCCGGCCAGCTACGCCATCCGCTTTGCCGCCGGATTCGACGGCATCGCCATGGTACTCTCCGGTATGAGTGATGAAGCCCAGATGGCGGACAATCTGTCCTTTATGACGGATTTCCAGCCGCTGAGCGATCAGGAGCAGGCGCTTATCAGCCGGGTGCGCACCCTCTATCAGGCACGGAACAAAATTCCCTGCACCGCCTGCCACTACTGCACCGACGGCTGTCCGGCCGGGATTCCGATTCCCGATCTGTTTGCCTGCATGAACCGCAAGCGCGCTGGGGAGGGCGAGCCGGAGAAGGACTACGCCGCTTTTGAATCCACAGCCTCTGCCTGCGTGGGCTGCGGCCAGTGTGAAGCGGCCTGCCCTCAGCATTTGCAGATCCGGCAGCTTTTGAAGGAAGTTGCCAGAGCTTTTGAAATTAAATAAGAATAAGAATTATTCTTATTGACAACTCCAAATCGGTGTGCTATGATAGGAACGTAAACAAGATTAGTTCTGATTCAGGAGGCGCCAATGGAAAGAACGGCAAAACACTTCCGTAAGCGCGATGCCATTCTCTCCTGTCTGCGCGGCACCACGGATCATCCCTCGGCGGAATGGATTTACAACAGGCTCAAGCCTGAAATACCCGATATTTCCCTTGGCACGGTGTACCGCAATCTGGCTCTGTTCAAAGAGCAGGGGATCATCGCCAGCCTGGGCACCGTGAAGGGCGCAGAACGGTTTGATGGCAACACCGCCCCCCACGTCCACTATATCTGCACCGGCTGTGGCAGGGTGGTGGATCTGGCCGGGATGCAAATCCCGGAGGAGTTGAACGAAGCAGCTTCCGGCCTGTCCGGCGGCCGGGTGGATTCCTGCCAACTGTGTTTTTACGGCACCTGCCGGATGTGTCAATCTGATGAAAAGGAGGAAACACCATGAAGAAGTTTGTCTGCACCGTCTGCGGCTATGTCTACGAGGGTGACGAACTGCCCGAAGATTTCGAGTGCCCCCTGTGCGGGGTCGGCGCCGATATGTTCGAGGAAGTCGACGAGTAATCTCTCAACAATCAATTTTCAAATTTACAGGAGGATTTTATTATGAAAAAGTTTGTATGTCCCGTCTGCGGCTATGTTTATGAAGGCGATTCCATTCCCGAAGGCTTCAAGTGCCCCGTCTGCAAGGTGGACGGCTCCAAGTTCAAGGTCATGGAAGAGGGCAAGCTGGCTGCCGAGCATGAGTTTGGTGTCTACGCCAAGACCGTGAAGAACAACCCCGACATCTCCGAGGAGGACAAGAAGTTCATCTTTGAGCAGTTGAACGCCAACTTCAACGGCGAGTGCAGCGAGGTTGGTATGTACCTGTGCATGGCGCGGATTGCCCACCGCGAGGGCTATCCCGAGATCGGCCTGTACTGGGAGAAGGCTGCCTACGAGGAAGCCGAGCACGCCGCCAAGTTCGCCGAGCTGCTGGGCGAGGATCTGGAGCCCAACATGACCGCCTCCACCAAGAAGAATCTGGCCTGGCGTGTGGACTGCGAGTTCGGCGCTACCGCCGGCAAGTTCGATCTGGCCAAGTGCGCCAAGAAGAACGGTCTGGACGCCATCCACGACACCGTTCACGAGATGGCCCGTGACGAGGCCCGTCACGGCAAGGCTCTGAAGGGACTGCTGGAGCGCTACTTCAAGTAAGAAATACAGCCCATTTCCAAGAGGGAGCGGAACTTTCCGCTCCTTCTTTTTTGGTATCTCCACCCAACTGCCTTGTACTTTTCTTGTACTTGTACCATGTGAAGCTCTCTCAAGAAGGGCTTTTTTCTCCCAAAATTGTACTTCCTAAATCTTGTACCATTTTGTGCATTTAGTATATCAGATGGATTGTTCACGAAACAAGGTTATAATGGACATCTTGCAAACTTTTTCTCAACTTTTATACCAGAAGCAAGCAAGTTTCAAAGAAGAATCATACATCTTTCTAACATCTTTTTACAAGACTTGCGGCGGCCTTTGAAGAAGCCCCGCCCCCCGCTCAAGCGAACCCGTCAAAGGTTCGCTTTTCTTTTGTTTTCGGGGGGTAACAAGTCATCATAGAACGACCGACCCAGAAATAAGAATGCTATAATACAAGTACAAAGAGAGAGGAACACAAGACCTCCCAAACAACAGGGAAAATGCTTCCTCCTCTTGAAAACAAGTACCAGTAAAACGACCGATTTACAAAACCGACTGGTATAATTAAGACATAAAGAACAGGACAACACCTGATAAAAAATCAAAATTTGGAGGAATTTACTATGTTTATCAACGAGAAGAAGCACACCATCGAACTGAGCAAGAAGGAAGCCAAGGCTGCTGCCAAGTTCGGCACCACCGAGTATAAAAACCTTCAGGAAGCCCGCAAGGATTACCCCACTTTCTCTGTCGCAACCGTCAGCCAGAAGCCCGCAGCCAAGAAGAACACCTACAAGGGGCTGACCTACGACTACATGGAAATGTACATCCAGATGCATGATGACGAGAAAAAGTCCATCATGGCTGAATATCTGATGCTGCGTGGCCTGAGCGACGAAGCCAAGGAGAATCTGGTTGAAGCCCATTCTTACATCGAAATGAAGAAGTGGTTCCTGAACAAGTTCCCTGCCATCCGAGAGTACCACGAAAACTGCGCCAAACTGGTTGCTGCTTGAGCACAGTACCAATAAAACGACTGGTTTGCAAAAACACCTGATATAATTAAGACATAAAGAACAGGAAAACACCCCTGAAGCTGAAGAACTTGAATTTTGGAGGAAATGAATTATGAAGAACGCACTGATGATTAACTTTGAGAAGAACCAGATTGTGATGACCCGCCTGTTTGCCAAGAAGTGCACCGATACCAGCAGTGAAGAATACGCCCATCTTCAGAGTGTGCGGCGGGACTACCCCACTTTTACCGTTGTCACCCGTCAAATTAAAAAGAACGACGGCAAGAAGGTCTACAAGGGCTTGACCTATGCCTACATGAGAGACTACATCATTCTCCACACCACTCCCGAAGAAGAAATGGAAGCTTTGCCGAATTTAGCAAACAGGTGGTTCTCCCAAATGCTGTCCTGTTTGCGGATGGTTTGGTATGCCCTGTCCTTCCGCCCCTTTTCGCAGTATTCTTCATAGACATCTTTGACTGTGCGGCGGGTGGTTTTGGGCTTTTCCTCCCTGACCGTGCGAGCCGCAAGCATGGCGGCCTCTCTTGCCTTGATTGCTTCTCTCTTGGTTTTCAGCTTATTGCCAAAGGCATCGGTAGATTTCTTCTTGTTGATCTGCTTGCCGTCCACCATCATCACAAAGCGGTACTCCCAGTACCCATTATCCTTCTGGTACACGCCTGTACTATTCGTAGCCATAACTACCTCCAAATCTTGTACTAAAATTGTACCAAAGATGTTAGAAAGATGTTAGGGAGTCGTACAAGACTTGTACTGAAGATGCAAGAAAGATTATTGCAATTTCTTTTGTTTTCTGCTATAATTAAGGCAGAAAAGCCATCCACACCCTGCAAATAAGCTGCCTGAAAGGCTGCGTTTTGCAAACCGTCCACGAGATGACCCGGGACGAGGCTCGTCACGGCAAGGCGCTCAAGGGCCTGCTGGAGCGGTATTTTAAGTAATCCATTACGATATTAAAGGGGGCAATCGCTTGCCCCCTTTTCTCCATCTATGTCACTGTCAGGAGGTCTTTCCGTGAGATGCGTAACGATAACAGGAAAGAAAGGCTTCTTTGGCGCATTGCAAGCAGCCCAGCAGTGAAATGAAAGGAGGATACGTATGAAATCGAAAATAATTTTGGCTGCACTGACACTGTGCTGTCTGCTGTGCTTTGGCGCCTGCGCACAGAAAGAGGGAATTGTCGGAAGCTGGGAGACAAAAGCAGCCAGTCTTGGCAGCTCGGAGAATCAACCGACAGACAACCGGGTCATCTTCCGCTTTGAAGCGGATCTGACCGGAAAAGAAACCCAGATTGTCAACGGAACCTCCCATGAGCGCGACTTTACGTATACGCTTTCCGACGGCATTCTCCGGATCTCGTTTGACGGGGATTCGGTCTGGGAATTTCCCTGCGTTTTGGATGGCAGTCGGTTGGTTCTGACCCAGAATCATCAGAACGTGATATACGAAAGAACATCCTGAACAATCAACCGAAAATGAGCGGGGCGCCTGCCCCGCTCATCTTTTTTATCGCACAAAGGCGGTGGAAAGGGTGGTGCTCCACCGCTGACCGGGTTGAACGGCTGCGGCGGCAGGTTTTTCTTCCCACCGATAGCCGCCGGCTTCGGAACTGGGCAGGCTGTTCCACGGCTCGATGCAGACAAATTTCGGCATCCCCGGCTTACTCCAGATCAGGCAGTAGGGGAAATCCCGGATGGCGCAGACCACACCCCGGCCCGTGCCTTTCTCGTACAGCCCCAGCGTTTTGGAGGTCAGGTTGACCATGCAGTGGCTGTCGTTGTCAAACATCCCCGCCTCAATGGGAATGGCGCGGATATTGCGGCCCAGATAGTAGCACTTTCCGTTCACCAGCCCCTTGGGCGCGGTTTCCAGACACAGGGGCGACTCCATTTCATCGAAGCGCAGCTCGTAATCCGTGGCCTTGTGAGCTGAATCAAAGGGCACCGCGAAAGCCGGATGGAAGCCGATGCCGAAGGAGAAGGGTTCCGAGTCGGTATTCTCCACGGTCAGGGTATGGTGCAGGGTGTCTCTTTCCAGCGTGAAGGTGGAAACCAGGCGGAATTTCCACGGCCACACCGCCAGCGTCTCCGGGCTGTCCGTCAGCTCCATTACCACCGTATTCCCGTTCTGCCGTACAAAAACGTGTTCGCTGGTGCGTGCGAAGCCGTGCTGCAGCTCGGTTTCGATGGTTTTCCCCTTCGCCTCCAGCTTTCCGTCCTTCAGACGGCCGGTATAGGGAAACAGGATGGGGGCATGATAGCCCCAGACCGTGGGATCGGCGCTCCATATATGCTCCACGCCGTCGCTTTTGCGCACCACGCTCTTGACCTGCGCGCCCCAGGTGGTGACGGTGACTTTCAGATACTCGTTTTCAATGGTGTATTCCATATGTCATTCCTCCCGCGTTATTTTTATTTCATGAGCAGAAAATAGGCCAGCACGACCACACCCAGAACAATGCGGTACACGCCGAAGGCGGAGAAGGAGTGCTTGCGCACGTACTCCATCAGGCCCTTGATCACCAGCAGGCTCACCACAAAGCTCACCACGCAGCCCACTACCAGAATTCCGATTTCCAGTCCCGTGATGCCCACGCCGGACAGGAGAAATTTCAGTCCCTTGATGGCGCTGGCGCCCAGCATGGTGGGAATGGCCATGAAAAAGCTGAACTCCGCGCCGGCGCTGCGGCCCACGCCCAGCAAAATGGCGCCCAGAATGGTGCTGCCGGAGCGGGAGGTGCCGGGCACCAGGCTCAGGCACTGGAACAGGCCGATGCCGATGGCGGTTTTGAAGCCGATGTCATACACACGCTCCATGGGCTTTCGCCTTACGTACACCGCGGTGGGGCCGTCCTGCCCCGCAAAGCGCAGGTATTTCCCCTGTTTCCGGTTTTCCACCAGAATAAACGCCACACCATAGACGATCAGGGCAATGGACACCACCACGGCGTTGTGCAGGTGCGCCTCCATCCAGTCGTCCAGCAGCACGCCCACCACACCGGAGGGGATGATGGCCACGATCACCTTGAACCACAGCTCCCAGGTCTGCTTCTTTTCAGGCCCGGATTTGCTGGGGGAGAAAGGGTTCAGTTTGTGGAAAAACAGCACAATGACGGCCAAAATAGCGCCCAGCTGAATCACCACATCGAACATCTCCTGGAACTGCTCGGAAACCTGCAGATTGACAAATTCGTTCAGCAGAATCAGATGGCCCGTGGAGGAAATGGGCAGCCATTCGGTGACTCCCTCCACAATGCCGAAGAGAATGGCCTTTAAAATCTCGATCATCTCGAACATACGATACTCCTTTTTTGCCTGCCGTCCGGTGGCTTTTTGTTCATTGACACCCCTATCATACCCCCAATCCGCCGTATTTGCAAGCACAACTTGCCCGTTCACAAATTACGGTTGAACTCTTTACAATTTGTTCACTTTACCGTCTCATTTTGCGATATAATGGTGAAAAAGACTAACGAAACGAAAAATGGAGGATTTTGCTATGGCCGTATCTGTTCTGATTGTTGAGGACGATCGCAATATCGCGGAGCTTCTTCAGATGTATCTGGAAAAGGAGGGCTACGCCGTCACCGTGGCAGAGGACGGCGGCAAAGGCCTTTCCAAATTCCGGGCCATCAAGCCCGACCTGGTCATGCTGGATGTGATGATGCCCGTGATGGACGGCTGGAGCGTCTGCAAGGCCATCCGTGCCGAGTCTCAGACCCCCATCATCATGCTGACCGCCAAGGGTGAGACCGACGACAAGGTAACGGGTCTGAAATCCGGCGCCGACGACTACATCACCAAGCCCTTTGAAATGAAAGAGGTGCTGGCCCGGATTGAGGCGGTGCTGCGCCGCAGTTCCGGCGTTTCCGCCGAGAAAAAAGCCCGGCGGCTGGTGTTTGACAAGCTGGTCATTGACATGGACGCCTTCGAACTGACCGTAAACGGGAAAAAAGTGGATACCCCGCCCAAGGAGATGGAGCTGCTGTACTATCTGGCTTCCTCGCCCAACCGGGTTTACACCCGCAACCAACTGCTGGATGAGGTCTGGGGTTTTGACTATTTCGGTGACTCCCGTACCGTGGATGTCCACGTCAAGCGCCTGCGCGAAAAGCTGGAGGGCGTTTCCGACCAGTGGAGTCTGAAAACCGTGTGGGGCGTCGGATATAAGTTCGAGGTGCTGTAACCCATGAAAACCACCTTCAGCCGCAACCTTACAACGACGGCCATTATCCTGTTGCTGGCTCTGGTGCTGGTGGGCACTACCTTTCAGGCGCTGGTCAGGGACTATCTGACGGACAACGCCGTGGGTCAGCTCCAGCAGAACAGCTCCTCTCTGGCGGATCTGGCGGCGGCCTACTGCTCCGACGGCTCCTTCAGCAGCCGGGAATTTCTGGTCAATCTGGACGTGGTATCGGAAGTCACCGGAACCGACGCGGTCATCTGCGACGCCCGGGGTCGGGTGGTGCTCTGCTCCGACGCGCTCACCGGCTGCAACCACCAGGGTATGCGGGTGGACTCCGGCTACCTGAACAAGGTGTTTCAAAACGGCGGCGATGTGGCCACCGGGATCATCAAAGGTCTGTATTCCGACTCCCGCTATGTGGTGTCCTCGCCCATCACCGATTCTCTGACGGGCGCTGATCTGGGTATCGTGATTGTCTCCCGCCCCGTGGGCAAAACCAGTGAAATTCTGCACCGGATTTCCAATATGTTTATCTTCGTCTCCCTGCTCACCGCGCTGATTGCCTTTGTGGCCATGAGCATCTTTGCCCGGCGGCAGGCCAATCCGCTGAAAGTCATGGCCTCCACCGCCCGCGCCTTTGGTCACGGGGATCTGGAGGCCCGGGTCAAGCTGGACGACAGCTACCCTGAGGAAGTGGAGGATCTGGCGCTGGCCTTCAACAATATGGCACAGGAGCTGCAGAAAAGCGAATACCAGCGCAAGGAATTTGTGGCCAATGTGTCCCACGAGCTGAAAACCCCCATGACCACCATCTCCGGCTATGTGGACGGCATTCTGGATGGCACCATCCCGCCGGAAAAGCAGCGGCACTATCTGCAGATCGTCTCCGACGAGACCAAGCGCCTGAGCCGGCTGGTGCGCAGTATGCTGGACATCTCCCGGCTGCAGGATCAGGAGGGCATTCCGGAGGAGAAAAAGAGCCGGTTCGACATGGAGGAATGTGCGGGTCAGGTGCTCATTACCTTCGAGCAGAAAATTGAAGGCAAGAAGCTGAACGTGGATGTGGATATGCCGGAACACCCGGTGTATACGCTGGCCTGTGAGGACTATGTAACTCAGGTAATCTACAATCTGCTTGACAACGCCGTGAAGTTCTGTCCCGCGGGCGGCACTCTGGGGTTGAAAATCAGAGAGGGCGGCAGCAAGGTCTATGTTTCCGTGTCCAACGACGGCGACACCATTCCCCCCGAGGAGCTTCCGCTGGTATTCGACCGGTTCCACAAGCTGGATAAATCCCGCTCCCAGAACCGGGACGGCTGGGGACTGGGATTGTACATCGTCAAAACCATCGTATGCAGCCACGGGGAGAATATCAGCGTGACCAGCCGCGACGGCAAGACGGAATTCACGTTCACCATGCCGCTGGTCAATTAAAAGTGATCAGATTCGCTCTTGCTCTTCGGTTTTCAACGGTCAACTCTTTTTTATTCGAGGTTTTCTATGGACGAACACAGGCACAATCGAACAGATCCCTGGGATGATGGGATCTATGAAACCGGGCGAACCCGGCCGCCGAAAAACCATGGCGGGCTGATTGCCGCGCTGCTGGTGGTTGTTATCATTCTGGGCGGAATTGTCAGCGCGCTGGGCGTTCTGAACGTAAAGCTGTTTACCCAGCTGAAAAACCGGTCAGGTGAGGACGGACAGGAGCCTGTTTCCTTCGTCAGTGAGACGGAGCCGCCGGAGACGGAAGCCTCCAGTCCCACGCTGGCACAGCAGACCCGCCCCGCGGCGGCGGGAGCGGAAAATTCCGGCTTTGAGCTGAAACCCACCCCGGAAAGTCTGCCCAACATTCCGCAGGAAGGCGGCCTTTCCCTGCAGGAAATCTACCAGAAGAACATCAATTCGGTGGTCTCCATCACCTGCACCCTGCAGAGCGGCAAGACCAGCGGCACCGGCGTCATCATCAGCCAGTCCGGCTATATTGTCACCAACTGCCACGTGGTGGAAGGCGCCATGGCCATCTCGGTAAGCCTGACGGACGCTCGCGCCTTTGACGCCATGCTCATCGGGTCGGACGCGGTTTCCGATCTGGCCGTGCTGTGCATCAGCGCCACGGATCTGTCCCCCGCCGAATTCGGCGATTCCGGCGCGCTTCAGGTGGGCGACAGCGTGGTGGCCATCGGCGACCCGCTGGGCGCGCAATTCCACGGCACCATGACCAACGGCATTGTGTCCGCCATCAACCGGGACGTGACCACCGGCGGACGCACCCTGACTCTGATTCAGACCAACGCGGCGCTGAATTCCGGCAACTCCGGCGGCCCTCTGATCAACTGCTACGGTCAG
This sequence comes from Clostridiales bacterium, assembly GCA_022774865.1. Classification (GTDB taxonomy): domain Bacteria; phylum Bacillota; class Clostridia; order Oscillospirales; family Oscillospiraceae; genus Faecousia. Next base: position 20,720 of record JALFLH010000015.1, on the reverse strand, counting down.
GTTATCGGCATCAATACCATGAAAATCAGCACCTTTGTGGACAACGCGGGCGTGGAGGGGCTGGGCTTTGCCATTCCAAGCACCACCGTGAAGGAAATTGTGGATCAGCTCATCAGTCAGGGCTATGTCTCCGGCCGCCCGACGCTGGGCATCACCGGTGAGAGCATCTCCCGCTTCTATATGCGCTATTACGGTTTCCCCGCCGGACTCTATATCACGGAAGTGGACAGCGGCAGCGATGCCGCCCAGCAGGGCATTCAGCCCGGCGACATTCTGCTCAGCATCGACTCCACCCGCATCACGGATATGGACGGTCTGAACACGGCGCTGTACAGTCATCAGGCGGGCGACACCGTCAAGGTCAGTATCTACCGGGCCGGTATGCAGTACAACCTGGAACTGAAGCTGGCCGAATCCAAAGGATAAACTTATCAAAACCGAGGTAATATCAGCATGGAACCCATTTATATCCAAAATTTTCAGATCAACGACGCCGCCGTGGACCGCTACGGCCGGTTGAAGCCATCCATGATTCTGTTCTACGCCCAGGAGATCGCGGGCAAGCACTGTGATCTTCTGTCGCTGGATTATGATTCTCTTGCCCAGCGGCGGATGTTCTGGGCCGTGACCCGGCATCGGGTTCAGGTCACCCGTATGCCCATGCGCGGCGAGACCATCCGGGTGGAAACCTGGCCCATGCCAACCACCAAGGTCGCCTTTCCCCGGAGCGTGGTTGCCTACGATGAAAAGGGGCAGGAGGTTTTCCGCGCCATCAGCGTCTGGGTGCTGATGAATCTGGACACCCGCGCCATGATTTTGCCATCCAGAAGCGGCGTGCAGGTGGACGGGACGCTGCTCGGCTCGGAGCTGGCCATTCCCGGCGCGCTGGTGCCCAAGCCCATGTCCCACAGCATGGACAGAGTGGTTCGCTATACCGACCTGGACCGCAACGGCCACATGAACAATACCCGCTACTTCGACTGGATGGATGATCTTCTGCCCAGCGAATTTCACGAGGCGCATCCCTTCCGGGAATTCACCATCTGCTACCACACGGAGGCGCTGGAAGGGGATACACTGAATCTCCAGTGGGATATTCTGGGCGGCGATACCATGCAGGTGGATGCCACCCGCAAAAATCCGGACGGCTCCGAAAGCAGGGTTTTCTCCGCCAGAACGCTTCTGTGAAACCCGGTGTTCTGTCAACTGTTGAAATCTCCACAGCATGGTGCATGGCTGTGGAGATTTTCCTTTGATTCCTCAATTATCCCCCTGTTTTCAGGTTTTTTCCATGAGCGGTCTGTGGACAAACCTGTGGACAATGTGGAAAACTTCTGTGGAGACCGTGAAAAAAGGAATTATGAGATTATTTATGTAAACTTAAAACTGGAAAAAAGCAGGGGCAGTCTCATTCAGAGAGCTGCCCCTGTTTCTCATTTCAGCCGCTTTTCCAGCGTTCCGGCGCTCAGGGAGGTCAGATATACCCGGTCGAAGCCGTATTCCTCCGTCAAAACAAAGGACTTGGGCAGATCGTCACAGGGCACCACCTGTCCCTCCTTCTCGTTCTTCTCCAGAAACTCCCGGGTGCGTTTGGAGGTAGAGGTATTGTCCAAATCAAAAATACCGATGATGGACGACGCCCGCACCGCCATGTCGTTCCCAATGGATAAATACATAACATTCCTCCAAATCAGACGCGCGCTTCACTCTTCTTTCAGTTTTTTCCATTCCGCCACCGCCAGTTGGTCGCAGCGGTTGTTTTTCGGGTTGTCCGCGTGACCTTTTACCCAGTGGTAATGAAGCGTATGGATCTGGGTCAGCGCCAGCAGCTTCTCCCAGAGATCGGAATTCAGAGCGGGCTTTTTGTCGGATTTCACCCAGCCCCGCTTTTTCCAGCCCCACGCCCAGCCCTTTTCCAGCGCGTCGATGACGTACTTGGAATCGGAATACAGCTCCACAACACACGGTTCCTTCAGCGCCTGCAGACCCCGGATCACGGCGGTCAGCTCCATACGGTTGTTGGTGGTGGAGGGTTCTCCGCCGGACATCTCCTTCTGGAATCCATTGTAGCTCAGAATGGCACCCCAGCCGCCGGGGCCGGGGTTGCCGGAGCAGGCGCCGTCGGTATAGAGGGTCACGGTTTTCATGCTTCCTCCGTGTCCTCGGCGGTCACACCCTGAATCCCGACCACCTTGTTGCCTTCCTCGATGCGCATGACAATCACGCCCTGTACATCCCGCTTGTACACGTTAATATCCCTGGCGGGAATGCGGATGATGACACCGCCGTTTTCAATCAGCATCACGTCGTCGTTTTCGCCCACCACGCAGCAGCCGGCCACCGCGCCGGTCTTGAGAGTGATGTTGTAGTTTTTCAGACCCTTGCCGCCCCGGCTCTGGGCGGTCTTTTCCCCATTGGCGCCGGTGCGCAGGTATTCCTGAAGCTCGGTGCGCTTGCCGTAGCCGTTTTCCGTGACGGTCAGAAGGGTTTTTCCCTCTTCTGCCTTTTCCGCGCCCACAACGTAATCACCGCTGCCCAGCGAAATGCCCCGGACACCCGCGGCATCCCGGCCCATGGGACGGACATCGTTCTCGTTGAAGCAGATGGCCATGCCGCCCGCCGTGGCGATGAGGATGTTGTCGTTTCCGTTTGTGCGGATCACATTGATCAGATGGTCGTCCCCGTCCAGCGTGATGGCGCGGATACCGCCCTTGCGGTTGGTTTTCAGGGAAATAAAGGGAATCCGCTTAACCGTTCCGTTCCGGGTGACCATCATCAGGAATTCATTGTCGTCAAATTCCCGCGTCACCACCATGGCCGTGACGGTTTCGCCCGGCTCCAGCGGCAGCACGTTGACCATGGCGGTTCCCCGGGCGGTGCGGCCGGCCTCTGGAATCTGGTAGCCCTTGCGGTGGTGCACCTTGCCGATGTTGGTGAAGAACAGAATATGGTCATGGGTGGAGGCGATGTTCAGTGACTTCACGAAATCCTCGTCCTTCAGATTCTGGGCATTCACGCCCCGGCCGCCCCGGCCCTGGGTGCGGTAGGTGTCTACCGGCATCCGCTTGATGTAGCCATGATTGGACAGGGTAAAGGCGCAGGTCTCCTCCTCGATCAGATCCTCGATGTCAATCTCGTCCTCCACATCCTGAATCTCGGTCTTACGCTCGTCGCCGTACTTGTCCCGGATGGCGGTCAGCTCGTCCTTGAGAATGCCGCGCACCAGCGCGGGATCGGCCAGAACCTGCTGATAGTAGGCAATCCTGGCCTCCAGCTCCTTGTACTCGTTCTCCAGCTTCTCCCGGTCAAGGCCCTGCAGCGCCTTCAGGCGCATATCCAGAATGGCCTGGGCCTGCACATCGGAAAGGCCGAAACGGTTCATCAGGTTTTCCTTGGCGTTGTCGTAGGAGCTGCGGATGATCTTGATCACTTCGTCGATGTTGTCCTGGGCGATGAGCAGACCCTCCAGCAGATGAGCGCGCTCCTGCGCCTTGCGCAGATCGTACCGGGTGCGCCGGACGATGACCTCCTCCTGAAAGGTCAGATATTCATCCAGACACTCCCGCAGGGACAGCACCTTGGGCTGGGACTGATTCTTTACCAGCGCCAGCATATTGATGGCGAAGGTGGTCTGAAGCTGGGTCTGGGTGAAGAGCTTATTGAGCACCACCTGCCCGTTGGCGTCCTTTTTCAGTTCAATGACGATGCGCATACCGGTGCGGTCGGACTCATCCCGGATATCGGAAATGCCGTCCAGCCGTTTATCATTGACCTGATCGGCCATGTTCTTGATCAGCATCCGCTTATTGACCTGATAGGGAATTTCGGTGACGATAATCCGCTGCCGGTTCTGTCCGAACTCCTCAAAATGGGTTCTGGCCCGCAGGGTCAGCCGGCCTCTGCCGGTGGCGTAGGCAGCCCGGATTCCCGCCCGGCCCAGAATAATGCCCCGGGTGGGGAAATCGGGGCCGGTGATATGCTGCATCAGGTCGGCCAACGTGGCCTCCGGGTCATCCAGCACGCAGATGCAGGCGTTGATGACCTCCGTCAGGTTGTGGGGCGGGATGTTGGTGGCCATGCCCACGGCGATGCCGGAGGAGCCGTTGACCAGCAGATTGGGAAACCGGCTGGGCAGCACCCGGGGTTCTTTCCGGGTTTCGTCGAAGTTGGGGTCCCAGTCCACGGTGTCCTTGTCGATATCCCGCAGCATTTCATTGGCGATTTTCGACATTCTGGCTTCCGTGTAACGGTAAGCGGCGGGGGGGTCGCCGTCCACGGAACCGAAGTTGCCGTGGCCGTCCACCAGCATATAGCGCATGGAGAAATCCTGCGCCAGTCTGACCAGCGCGTCATAAACAGAGGCGTCGCCATGGGGATGGTAGCGGCCCAGCACGTCGCCCACGCAGGTGGCCGACTTGCGGAAGGGCCGGTCGGAGGTCAGGTTATCCTCGTACATGGCGTACAGAATCCGCCGGTGGACGGGCTTCAGACCGTCCCGCGCATCGGGCAGCGCCCGTCCCACGATGACGGACATGGCGTACTCGATGTAGCTGGTTTTCATTTCATGAACAAGCTCGGACTGAATGATCTGCTGATCCGGATACATGATGTCCTCGGGCTTGTAATCCTTCTTGTGTTGTGCCAAAGGTGCTCCTCCTTAGTAATCCAGATTCTGGGCGAATTTGGCGTTGGTTTCGATATATTCCCGCCGGGGCTCTACCTTTTCGCCCATGAGCAGGGTGAAAATTTCGTCGGCGCGGGCGGCGTCCTCCAGCTTGATCTGCTTGAGGGTGCGCTTTTCCGGGTCCATGGTAGTCTCCCACAGCTCGTGGGGGTCCATCTCACCAAGGCCCTTGTTCCGGCTGATGTCCACCTTGGCGTTGGGATTGTCGCTGCGCATTTCGGCGGAGATCCGATCCCGCTCCTCGTCGGAGAAGGCGTAGCGGGTGGTCTTGCCCCGCACCAGCTTGTAAAGGGGCGGCATGGCGGCGTAAACATAGCCGTTTTCGATCAGCGGCCGCATAAACCGGAAGAAGAAGGTCAGCAGCAGGGTCCGGATATGGGAGCCGTCCACATCCGCATCGGCCATGATGACAACCTTGTGATAGCGCAGCTTGTTCAGGTCAAAGTCCTCGCCGATGCCCGCGCCCAGCGCCGTAATCACGGGCTGGAGCTTGTCGTTTCCGATGACCTTGTCCTCCCGTGCCTTTTCCACGTTCAGCATTTTACCCCAAAGGGGCAGAATGGCCTGAAAACGGGAATCCCGTCCCTGGGTGGCGGAGCCGCCTGCGGAGTCGCCCTCGACGATGTAGATTTCAGTCAGGGAGGGATCGGACTCGTTGCAGTCGCGGAGCTTGTCCGGCATGGCCGCGCCGCCCAGGGCGGTCTTGCGGCGGATGGAGTCCCGGGCTTTCCGGGCGGCCTCTCTGGCCCGGTTGGCCATCATGGCCTTTTCCAGAATGGCTTTTGCCGTGGCCGGATGCTCCTCAAAATAGATTGAAAGCTGATCATTGACCACCTGATCCACCAGGGTGCGGATATAGGCGTTGCCCAGCTTGGCCTTGGTCTGACCCTCGAACTGGGCGTCGGTCAGCTTGACCGAGATGATGGCGGTAATGCCCTCCCGGCAGTCCTCGCCGGAAACCTTGTCGTCGCCCTTGATGATGCCGTTTTTCACCCCATAGGCGTTCAGCACCCGGGTCAGCGCCGTCTTGAAGCCCGTCTCATGCATACCACCCTCGGGGGTGCGCACATCATTGGCGAAGGACATCATGAATTCGGAATATCCGTCGTTATACTGCACGGCGATTTCCGCGGAAGCGTCGCCTTTGGAGCCGCGCATATAGATCACGTCCTCATGGACGGGGGTTTTGTTCTTATTGCACCAGACCGCGAATTCCCGGATTCCACCGGCGTAGCACATGGTATCGCTGATTTTTTCCTCGCCCCGGGCATCGGTGATCTGGATGGACAGTCCGGCGTTTAGAAACGCCTCCTCCCGCATCCGCTCGTGCAGAACCTCATAGTCATAGACCAGACTGTCGAACATCTCCGGGTCGGGCTGGAAAGTGACCTCGGTGCCGGTATGGTCGGTGGTGCCGACGATCTTCATTTCCTGGGTGATGGCGCCCCGGGCGAACTTCATTTCGTAGATCTTCCCGTTTTTATGCACCCGCACCCGCAGCCACGCGGACAATGCGTTGACCACCGACGCGCCCACGCCGTGCAGGCCGCCGGAGACCTTGTAGCCGCCGCCGCCGAATTTACCGCCGGCGTGGAGCACCGTGTAAACCACTTCCAGGGCAGGCCGTCCGGTCTGCGGCTGGATATCCACGGGAATGCCGCGGCCATCATCGGTGACGGTGATGGAATCACCGGGGTTGATGGTGACGGTAATATGCTTACAGTACCCGGCCAGCGCCTCATCAATGGCGTTGTCCACGATCTCATACACCAGATGGTGGAGTCCGGAGGAAGAGGTAGAGCCGATGTACATACCGGGGCGTTTCCGCACCGCTTCCAGACCCTCCAGAACCTGAATCTGCTCCGCGCCATATTCCTGTGTCACTTTTGTTTCGTCAGACATAAATTTACTCCTGTCTAAAGATTATTCACCTTTCCGTTTTGAATTTCGATTGTCTTTCCCAGCCTGGTAAATCTTCCCGGTTCGCAGCAGGTGATGAATACCTGACCCGAGACAATCTGGTTCAGAACAAAGTCCTGCCGGCTCTGATCCAGCTCCGACAATACGTCGTCCAACAGCAGTACCGGCTCTTCGCCCCACTCCCGTCCCATCAGCTCCCGCTGGGCCAGCTTCAGGCTGATGGCGGCGGTACGGGTCTGCCCCTGGGAACCGTAGGCTTTCAGATTGATGCCGGAAAGGGAAACGTCAAAATCGTCCTTGTGGGGGCCGGTCAGGCATTGGCCGGATTCCAATTCCGCCCGGTAATGGCTGTCCAGATGGTCATAAAGATCCTGTGTCAGCCGGGCAACCGGGGCAAAAGGGTCTTTCACGGTGGAAACCGTCCGATATTCCAGCCGGAATTCCTCCGCGCCGCCGGAAAACTGACTGTGGTATCTGGCTGCTGCCCTGCCAAGACTGTCATAAAACCGCGCCCGGTAGGAAATCAGCAGCGCACCCACCTGGCACAGCCGGGCATTGTACTCCGGCAGAACCTCCAGCACGCCGGGATATTCAAAATGATCCTTGAGAATGCGGCTTTTCTGGTCGAGAATCCGGTTGTATTCCGTCAGTGCCGCGTCATAATTCGGTCGAAGCTGGCAAAGCGCCTGATCTCCCAGCCGCCGCCGGGCGGCGGCGCCGGATTTCAGCACCATCAGATCCTCCGGGCAGAACAGCACCGTAGGCAGCACCCCTGCAATTTCCGACGCGCTTTTCTTTTTTGCGCCGTTTCGGTAGATCTGCCGGGGTCTGGCCCCGCTGAACAATACCCACCGGAGCGACTGCTGCCGCTCCTCGGCGTGTACCTGCGCCTCAATTTCCGCGAAATCCGCGTGAAACCGGATCAGCTCGCCCTGTTTCTGTGTCCGGAAGCTCCGGCCGGAACCGGCATAACAGACAGCTTCCAGCAGATTGGTCTTTCCCTGGGCATTGCTGCCCACAATCAGGTTCACGCCCGGGTCAAATTCCAGCTCCAACGACTCATAATTGCGGAAATCCCGCAGCTTCAGATCAAGGAGCCGCATGGCCGCAGATCAGATAGGCCTGACCCAGAAACTCGAACCGGTCGCCGGGGTACAGTTTTTTTCCCCGCATGGTGCATACCTCTCCGTTGACCTTTGCCTGCCCCTCCTGAATCAGATTCTTGGCCATCCCGCCGGAGGGTACGGCGTTTGCCAGCTTCAGCGCGGCTTCCAGCTTGATAAACTCCGTCTGGATTTCCACGGGTATTTCCGCGCCGGGAGTCTTTTTCTTCACGACTATTCTCATAATACTCCTTATTTACACGCCGTTCTTGATCCGAACAGGCAGAATCATATAGGCAAAATCCTGTTTTTGGTCTACCGGGGTCAGCACGATGGGGGAAAGGCTGTTGGTCAGCTCCAGCGTAACCTCCTCGCTGGGAACGACCCGCAGCGCGTCAGCCAGGTAGCGGACGTTGAACCCGATTTCCAATTCCTTGCCGTCGCCCGCGATGGCGCAGCGATCCTCCGCCGCGCCGATGGTGGTGGAGGTGCGCATCAGCAGCACCTGATCGGAAAAGACGCAGCGCACGGGGCTTTTGTATTTTTCTGAGACAATCAGACCGACGCGTTCCACGGAGGAGGCAAGATCACCCACATTGACAACCAGCTTCACCGGGCAATTGGAGGGCACCACCCGCCTCCAATCCAGAAATTCACCCTCCAGCAGCCGGCACACCAGGGTGGCGCTGCCGATCTGATAGAGAATGTGCTTGGGTCCAAGGGTAAAGGAGGCCATATCGTCGGTATCCGTCAGAATTTTTTCCACTTCCTTCAAGCTGGCGGCAGGCACCACGAAGCTCATCTCCCGCTCGGTGGGAGTCTCTGGATGGTAGGTGCGGCGCGCCAGACGGAAACCGTCCACGGCGATGGCGGAGACGGAATCGTTGGAAACTTCAAATTTCACGCCGGTGTGGATGGGGCGGGCCTGGTTTTCGCTGACCGCGAAAATGGTGCCGGAAATCAGCTCCTTCAGAGCGTTCTGCGGAATCCGGATGGGGTGACCGGTGTTGACGTCAGGCAGATCGGGATAGTCGTCGGCGCTCTCGGCGGAAATGGTGAAGGAGGCAAAGCCCGCCCGGATGGAGACTTTGAAGTTTTCATCCACTACCACGGTGACCGGCCCTTCGGGCAGACGGCGGACAATGTCACCGAACAGTCTGGCGGGCAGAATGCACGCGCCCGGGTCGCTGACCTCCGCTTCAATCAGATAGGTAATGGCGGTTTCCATATTGTAGCCGGTAAGGGACAGCCCCGTCCCGGCCTGGCAGAGGATACCCTCGATGACAGTCAGTGAGCTTTTCGGTGAAACGGTGCGGCTGGCGATGTTCAGTCCCTGAACCAGCATATTTTTTTCACAGGTAAAGCGCATAGTCAGATTCCTTTCCTTTCAATCTGTTAGATATTGATATCCATAAATAAGTTTAGGTAGTAATAACCGTATTAGAGGAAATTTATGTGGAAAAGTGGGTTTTGTCTTAGAGCCGCAAGTAAAATTCATCCACAGCCGGATGTGAAGTTTTCAAAACTTTTCAACAGCCGTTGTGGAGCAAAAATCAGCGATCATTTTTCCACATCTTGTTTTTCCACTTTCCACAGGTGCTGTGGAAATTTTCTGGAGTAAATGATCTTCACTCCAGACGATCATATCTTCTAATCTTTTAAAGGCAGGAGTTGATATTGGCGGTGATGTCGCGCACCTTGTCCTGAATCGCGGCGTCGCCGCTTTTCAGGGACGCTTCCACCTTGCGGATGGCATAGAGCACCGTGGAGTGATCCCGGTTGAACTCCTTGCCGATGTCCGGCAGGCTGAGGTTGGTCAGCTTGCGGATCAGGTAAATGGCCATCTGCCGTGCTTCGGTGGTGCCCTTGTTTTTCAGGGTACCCCGGAGCACCGCCTCGTCGATGGAATAGTATTTGCAGACCTGACTGATAATCAGGCTGGGGGTGGGCACCGCGTTGCCCTCCTTCTTGAACATATCGTCAATGGCGCGGGAGATATTGGGCAGATCCAGGGGCATATTGTTCAGATCCCGGTAGGCCAGAATTTTTTTCACTGTGCCTTCAATCTGCCGAACGTTGTTGGTGACGTTGATGGCGATGTAGTTGCATACGTCGTCGTCGAGCTGAAGCCCCAGACTTTTGGCCTTGTTTTTCAGAATGGCCATGCGGGTTTCATAGTCCGGCGGCTGGATATCCGCGATCAGACCCCATTCAAACCGGGTTTTCAGCCGGTCTTCCAGCGTCAGCATATCGCTGGGCTTGCGGTCGGAGGTCATGACGATCTGCTTATGTTCCTCATAGAGCTTATTGAAGGTATGGAAGAATTCCTCCTGGGTGGATTCCTTGCCGGCGATAAACTGCACGTCGTCGATGAGAAACAGGTCGGCTTCCCGGTATTTGTTGCGGAATTCAATATTTTTGCCGCTCTGAATGGCGGCAATCAGCTCATTGGTAAACTGGTCGCCCTTGATGTAGACAATGTTGGCATTGGGATTGGTCTTGCGGATACCGTTGGCGATGGCATACAGCAGGTGGGTTTTGCCAACGCCGGGCGGGCCATACAGAAACAGGGGGTTGTACACCTGTCCGGGCGTGTTGGTAACGGCGATACAGGCGGAGTGGGCAAAGCGGTTGGAGGGGCCAACCACAAAATTATCAAAGGTAAACTGGGGGTTGAAATCCATGGAGGTAGTGGCTTTGCCCTTGGATTTGAAAGCGGCAAGCTCCTCGTCTCCAAAGACGATCAGCTTGGCATCGGAATTGAAAATTTCCTTCAGTGCGTCCTGAATGTAATCGGTGCAGCGGCGGCGGATGATCTCCCGGCGGAAATCCGACGCGGAATAGAGAATCAGATGTTCCTCATTCAGCTCCACCACTTCAGCGTCATCAAACCAGGCGGACACGGTCACGGCGCCCAGGCGCTCTTCCATATGGCTCAGGACTTTTGCCCAGACGTAGGCAGAAGAATACATGGCGCGGCTCCTTTCTGTTCTTGAAAAACTGCCTGAAAGCGGCAGAATCCGCGTTCCGGCGCAAAATATCTCAACTTAAATTTTATCATACGAAACGTGAAAAAACAAGGGTAAATTGTAGATATACAATTAAATAAAAGAAATAGCATAACTGGAAACGGTTCCGGGGCGGAAAAAACGTCGGAATGCCAGCTTGACCCGCCGCGCAAGGTATGCTATCATACAAAATTAGAAAGCGGAACGCCGCCGATTGAATCAGACAGGCTATCAGGAGATTTTTTCATGAAAACTGCCAAAAAGCTGCTGACCTATGCCGTGGTGGTGGGACTTGCCATGGTCTGCGCGATGAACTATGAGCTGTTTGTTTTTCCGAACCGCTTTGCCCCGGCGGGACTCAATGGTATCTGCACCATGATCCAGTATGTTTTCGGCATCAGCGTGGGCTATCTGAGTTTGATTATCAATGTACCCCTGGCCATCTGGGTCTATTTCTCCGTGAGTAAGCCGCTGGCCGTCAGAAGCATGGTGTATGTGCTGACCTTTTCCACGTGTCTGCTTCTGCTGGACCGGGTGAATCTGACGCCCTTTGTCTATTATACCCAGAACGGAACCAGCGCTATTTTGGGGCCGCTGGTTGCCGGCATCATCAACGGCGGCTGCTACGCGTTGCTGATACAGGCCAGCGCTTATTCCGGCGGAACGGATTTTGTCGCTGCCATCATCCATAAATCCCACCCGGAGAAGAGCATCTTCTGGCTGATTTTTGTGATGAACGCGGCTGTTGCGGTGTGTTCCTATTTTGTCTACGATTTCCAGATTGAGCCGGTGCTGCTGTGCATCATGTATTCGTTCATGTCCAGCTCCGTTTCCGAACGGCTGACCAAGGGCGTGCGCAGCGCCGTCCGGTTTGAAATTATCACCAATTACCCGGAGCAGATCTCCGACGCCATCATCAACCGGCTCCACCACAGCGCCACGCTGATTCCCGGAAAGGGGATGTATCTGGGGCGGGAGGTCAGCATACTGGTGTGCATCGTGAATAAAACACAGGTGGCATCCCTGTCCGCCCTGATCCGGGAGTATCCCCATACCTTTGCCGTGATGAGTCAGGTCAATGAGGTAATGGGCAATTTCACAAAGATCGATGTTCATGGCCAGCAGGAAAAGCAGTTGCTGGACAAGGGAGACGGCAAAGCCGTATAAACGAATTCGTTCGTCATTTCACATATATTCATTTCCAATACAGGAGGTAAACACCCAATGGCGTACTATTATCCGGAACCCAGCCACACCTTCAGCGAGTATCTTCTGATTCCCGGCTATACTTCGGAAGACTGTATTCCCGACCGTGTCTCTCTGCGGACGCCTCTGGTCAAGTATCGCAAGGGCTTCGAGGAGCCTGCCATCAGCCTGAATGTGCCCCTGACCTCCGCTGTGATGCAGTCCGTGTCCAACGATACGCTGGCCATTGCGCTGGCCAAGGAGGGCGGCATCAGCTTCATCTATGGCTCCCAGACCATTGAGAACCAGGCGGAAATGGTGCGCAGGGTGAAAAATTACAAGGCCGGTTTTGTGGTGTCCGCCTCCAACCTGACGCCGGAGCATACGTTGGCGGACGTGCTGGCACTGAAGGAAAAGAACGGTTTTTCCACCGTGGCCATCACCGACGACGGCAGCGCAACCGGTAAGCTGCTGGGCATCGTCACCAGCCGGGATTACCGGGTTTCCCGCATGAACCCCACCGATAAGGTGGCGGACTTCATGACCCCCCGGGAAAAACTGGTCACCGCACCCAGGGAAACCACGCTGAAGGAAGCAAACGATATCATCTGGGAACACAAACTCAACAGCCTGCCCATCGTGGATGAGAACGACCACCTGATGTATTTCGTATTCCGCAAGGACTACGCCACCCACAAGAAAAACCCTCTGGAGCTGCTGGACGCGAAGAAACGCTATCTGGTGGGCGCGGGCATCAACACCCGGGACTATGCCCAGCGAATTCCCGCCCTGCTGGACGCGGGCGTGGATTGTCTGGTGATCGATTCCTCCGAGGGCTACACCTGCTGGCAGTCCAAAACCATCGCCTGGGTGCGGGAGCACTACGGCGATACCGTGAAAATCGGCGCGGGCAATGTGGTTGACCGGGACGGCTTCCTGTTTCTGGCCCGGGCCGGCGCGGACTTCGTGAAGGTCGGCATAGGCGGCGGCTCCATCTGCATCACCCGGGAGACCAAGGGCATCGGCCGCGGCCAGGCGACTGCCCTGATTGAGGTGGCTGCGGCCCGGGACGAGTATTTCCGGGAAACCGGCATTTATGTGCCCATCTGTTCCGACGGCGGCATTGTCCACGACTACCACATGACGCTGGCACTGGCCATGGGCGCGGATTTCCTGATGCTGGGCCGTTACTTTGCCCGGTTTGACGAATCTCCCACCAACAAGGTCATGGTCAACGGCGCTTATATGAAGGAATACTGGGGTGAAGGCTCCAACCGTGCCCGGAACTGGCAGCGCTACGATCTGGGCGGCTCCGCAAAGCTCAGTTTTGAGGAGGGTGTGGATTCCTATGTCACCTACGCCGGCCCGCTCCATGACAACGTGGAAAGCTCCCTGTACAAGGTTCGCTCTACCATGTGCAACGTGGGCGTGACCAATATTCCCGACCTGCACCGGGACGCCAAGCTGACGTTGGTATCCTCCGTCTCCATCGTGGAGGGCGGCTATCATGACGTTACCCTCCGCTCCACCTCTCCCACAAAGTAAAAATCGACCCTTCCCGGCATTCGGGAAGGGTTTTCAAAACGCGGTTTTTGGGAGAGGCACTCCATTTGGCCTGTTGGGGTGCCAAACCGTTTTCGGCGGAATGATCGCGTGGTTATTCTTTTGTTTCTTCCAGATATTTTTTTAGAATCAGGTTGATGAAACTGGAAACGGAACGGTCGTCTTCCTCTGCTTTCTCCCGCAGTTTGGCCAGTAAATCGCTGTCGATGGTTATGCTGATCTTTTCCTTTAGTGGTTTCACGCTCCTCACCTCGGCGATATTATAGCATTCAGTATTATCGAATATTGACTAATCCGATAAAGTAGGATACAATATTACCAAATGGGAAAAGGGTGATTATATGGTCGTGGTTTTCAATGATTTTGTATGCACCAGGAATATCCGCTATCTGCGGGAAAAATACCGGGTCTCCCGGCGGGCACTTTCCAGGCTGGTGGGAATCAGTGTCCTGACCCTGCGGGACTTTGAGGAGGAGCGGGTGCTTCCCTTTTTTACTCACCGTCAACTGAAACGCATCAGCGATGTATTTGACCTCCCCATCGAGCAGTTCACGCAACAGGATCTGCTCAATGGGGAATCGGATGGGATGTGCGGGATGAAAACCCCGTCCCCCATAGGTTAACAAGCAAAAAAATCCTCCGTATGGTCATTTCATACGGAGGATTTTTTATGGATGAATTTACCGGACGTACTCAATGACGACCCGGCGGTTCGGTTCGGTGCCGGTGGAATGGGTGGTGATATTGTCCATATCCTGCAGCGCGGCGTGGATCACGTGCCGCTCGTAAGCGTTCATCGGCTCCAGCGTGGTGCGGCGGCGTGCCTTGAGCACCTGCTGCGCCTTTTTGCGGGCGTAGCGGCGCAGACTCTCCTCCCGCTTCTGGCGGTAGTCCTCGGCGTCCACGGTGATGCGGATATGTCCCTCCATACCCCGGTTGATGGTGTAGTTGGCAAGATGCTGAATGGCATCCAGCGTATCACCCCGGCGTCCGATCAGATAACCCAGATCGGAACCGGTCAGTTCCACCTGATAATTACCGTCGGCGTCTTTCCAGGCGTGAGGCACGGCGTCGGAGTCCATTTTCTCCAGCAGACCCTTGATAAAGACCTCGATCTTTTCTTCAACGGAACCGGGAGCGGCAGGCGTAAAGGTTTTGGGAGCCTTCGGCTGCTTAGGCGTGGTCTCAGACTTGGGCTGCTTGGGCGCTTTTGGGGTGTCAGAGCGGCGCTCGGGTCTGGGCTGACGGGGCTTCTCGGCCGCAGGGGCTTCCTGCCTGGGCGCAGGCGCTTTGGGCGGCTCCACCTTGGCGGCTTCGGACTGCGGCTCCTGCTTAACCGGCTCGGTCTTGGATTCCTCGGGCTTCTTGGCGGTTTTGGGCTTGGAACGGGAGGCGGAGGACAGCGCCACCTTGGGCGCTTCCGGCACGGGGTCGGGTGCTTCATAAGTCACCTGAACCTTGGCAGGCTGAGCGCCAAATCCGAGAAAACCGGATTTGGCCTGCTGTAGAACCTGAACGGAAACACTGTCCCGGTCCAGGCCAAGCTGGTTCAGCGCGGATTCAATGGCCAGGTCGATGGTCTTACCGGTGACAACAATCGTCTTTTCCATTGTTTATTCCTCCGTATGTTTTCTGTAGCGGTTGGGATTGTAGTTGCGGCCCTTGCAGAAAGGACGTTCGGGGATGCCGGACATACACGCAGGAGCGGCTTCCTCGTCCACAACAATTCCCTTTTTCGCGGCGTATTCCCGGGCAGCGGCGGCCTTGGCGGCTTCCTCCGCCAGCTGCTGCTGTTTCTGCATTTTCTTCTTGCTGGTGTTCTGGGTCTGCCCGTCGGGATTGGCGGCTCGGCGCTCGGCGCGGACGCGCTCCCGCTCAGCTTCCAGCCGCTCTTCCTCCATGGCCTTCTGGAGCCGGACGGCATCCTCGGCGTCATAGATCTTGCGGTAATGCTGGGTCAGAAATACATCCTGCACAATGGAGACAATACCCTGAATGAACCAGTACAGGCTCAGTGCGGCGGGCACGGTAAAGCCGATCCACAGCGACATCAGGGGCATCATCCACATCATGATCATGTTGGTCTGATTCTGCTGGGAGTTTTTGGCGGTTTCCTTATCCTGCACGCCTTTTTCGTTGGTAATGACGGAATCGTTCATCTTCTGGGAGATGAACATGGACAGAACCTGGCTGCCCGCGGACAGAATGGGGATCAGAAACGCGCCAATATGCGCCCAGTCCCAGGTTGTCCACCGGAATACATTGAACTGGGGCACCGCGCCCAGATCAATGCCAAGAAAATCGAAATTCAGTCCGGCCAGGGTATTGGCGGACACGGAGGGAATGGCCTCCTTGATCGCCTCGGCGAACTCGGGGAGATACCGGGCGGCCACCATCTGGTGGTAATAGGGATTTCCGCCGAAATACTCGGAATTGGCGGCTTTGATGATCTCAATGATCTGCTCCGCCACATCGAGGCTCTCATGGAGCATATAGACGATGGGCTGACGGACAACCTGGTACAGCGGCAGCAGGATCAGCAGGGGGACAAAGCTCCACAGGCAGCCGCCGGTCATGGAGACGCCTTCGTCTTTATATAGCTGCTGCAGGGCTTCGTTCTGCTTTTGCTGATCGTCGGGATAGCGTGCCTGAATCTTCTGCACCAGAGGAGACAGGCGGGACATTTTCATCATGCTCTTTTTCGACTTGGCCTGAATGGGGAAAAGAATCAGCTTGACCAGAATCGCAAAGAGGATCAGCGCGATACCATAATTGGAGGTGAACTGGTACAGCCAGTCCAGCAGATAACCAAAGGGAATGGTAATAATGTCGCTGATGTGAAACGCGAGGAACATTGACATACCTCCTTGAAGTTTCGGGTTAGGGCACGGGGTCATACCAGTCGCCCTTGTAGAAGGGCTGGCAGCGGAGCAGCCGTTTGAAGGCAAGCCAGCCGCCCTTTAAGGCCCCGTATTTCGTGATGGCTTCGTAGGCATAGCGGGAACAGGTGGGAGAAAACCGGCAGCAGGCTGGCGTAAAGGGAGAAATCGCCCGCTGATAAAAGCGGATGAGACAGAGCATCAGACGTTTCATGGCATCAACTTTCCGGCGCACGCAGGATTCCGGCTTTCCGGGCCAGGGAGAGATAGCTCTCCGTCAACTCGCCAAAGCCGGCGTGGACGGCCTTTGTCCGTGCCACCACCACAATGTCCCAGCCGGGCTGGAACTGCGCCTCATTCAGACGGTAGATTTCCCGCAGTCTTCTGCGAACCCGGTTGCGTACCACGGCATGACCCAGCTTTTTGCTGACGGTAATGCCCACCCGATTGGTGCAGGAGCGGTTGCGCCGCGCGTACAGAACCAGAAAGCTGTTGGCGTGGCCGCCGGTATGGTAAAGACGCTGGAAAATGTGGTTCAGTTTGAGACTGCGTGAGAATTTCATGAAAAACCTCCCTAAAAAGGGAGCGGGGCGAATCTGCCATTCACCCCGCTGTAGCTCCCGTTTCGCTTTACGCGCGTATTCCGCTTCGGAATTGACCCACGGGTCACGCTCAGGCGGACAGAACCTTGCGGCCCTTTGCACGGCGGCGGGCCAGAACCTTGCGGCCGTTGGAAGTAGCCATTCTCTGACGGAAACCATGCACCTTGGAACGGTGACGGCGGCTGGGCTGATAGGTACGCTTCATGAAAATACACCTCCTGTTAAAAATCAATATGCTCGACAGCCAAAATGGCCGCAGCAACACATTCTAACTGATCTTGCGATCATACCCGAACATTGTAACCGAAAATATCTTTCAGGTCAACATTTTTTTCGGATTTTTCCGAAAAAGCCGGACAGCGGCAAAAAAATCAGGATTCTGCGCCAGTGGAGCCGGGAATTTCCCCGGTGGGGATTTCCGGCGCGGCGGTTTCCGGCACGCCTGTCTCCCCGGTTTCCGCCGGGACGGTGGGCATTTGGGTGGGGGGCGCCGTTTCGGCGGATATCAGATCAGCGCCCCGGAAGCTCCCGTCCAGCTTGCTCAGCACCCGCGCATAGGCTTCGGTGTCGGGCTGGAGGGGTGTGGGCTGATAGTTATTCCGGCCGCTGACGGAGCTGAGGGAAATGGGAACGATAGTCAGCTCTCCCAGCCGGACGGTGCCGTCGCTGCCGCGGATAACCTCCTGCTGCACGATGGCGGAGTCGTAATCCTTCGGATAGGTGTTGCCGCCGAAGGAACAGTTGCCCAGACTGTAGAAAATCACGCCGTTTCCATAACGCTCGATTTTCTGCAGCACATGGGGATGGTGTCCCCAGACGATATCCGCCCCGGCCTCGATGGCCAGACGGCCGAAGTATTCCTGACTGCCGTTGGGGCGGTAGGTGCCCTCGTCGCCCCAGTGGAACGCGCAGACCACGATTTCCGCGCCCTGCTCCCGCAATCCGGAAATGGCGGCCCGGATGCTGCTTTCCCGGAAGCTGAAGGAGGCGGCGTACAGGCCGATGGTCAGACCGCTTTCGGTGGTGTACAGGGCTGTCCCGTCCCGCTCCACATAGGCGATGCCCCCGTCGGTCAGCGCCTGCACGGTATTGTTGTAGCCGGTCTGCCCGTAGTCCCGGGCATGGTTATTGGCCAGCGTGACGGCTTCCACCGAGGCGCCCGTCATGATCCGGGTGTAATCCGGCAACCCGCGAAAGACAAACTGCTTATCGGCAGGGGTTCCGCTGTCGGTCAGAGGGCCCTCCAGATTGATGATGGTGAAGTCGTCCGCTTCAAAATAGGGACGCAGATTTTCAAACGGCCAGTTGTAATTCTCACCGACGGTTTTGACAAAACCGTAGCCGTTGCTCCATTTTTCGGCGGTGGAGCCGAAGGTACAGTCGCCGGTAAAGGTCAGCACATACCGGCTTTCCTTTGGCTCCGTGGAAGCTTCGGTGGGTGCTTCGGAGACTTCCGTGGCGGACACCTCCGATGGCGCGGAGGAAGCGAATGCTTCCATTGTTTCCACGGTGGGGGAGGAAGCAGCGGCCGGTGGAAGATCGGGCTGATGCGGTTCTTCTCCGCGGAGAGCCCGGAAGCCCAGAAAGGCAAGTTCACCGATCAGAAGGACGGCAAGGACGATCAGAAGAATTTGTTTTACCTGTTTGTTCATCGGAAATCCTCATGGTCTTGTCTTTGTCTGCGGACAGAGTTTGGATTATTTGCTTTCCTCCTGGGCGCGCTTTTTCATGACGGCACGCATCCGGGCGGCATGATCCAGCTCCCGCTTGCGGATGCGCAGGCTCTTGGGCGTGCACTCCAGCAGTTCGTCGTCGGCCAGAAATTCCAGGCACTGCTCCAGAGAGAGAATCCGGGGGCTGGTCAGACGCAGGGCGTCGTCGGAACCGGCGGCGCGCATATTGGTCAGCTGCTTTTTCTTGCAGACGTTCACGTTCATGTCCTCGTTCCGGCTGCACATACCTACCACCATACCGGCGTAGACCGGAGTGCCGGGGCCAATGAACAGGGCACCCCGCTCCTGGGCGTTGAACAGGCCGTAGGAGCAGGCCTCGCCGGTCTCGAAGGAGACCAGAGAACCATACTGGCGGCGTTCAATTTCGCCCTTCATGGGAGCGTAGGTTTCCAGCACGGAGCTCATGATGCCCTCGCCCCGGGTGTCGGTGAGAAATTCGTTCCGGTAGCCGAACAGGCCGCGGGAGGGAACCAGGAACTCCAGACGGTAGCGGCTGCCCATGGGGGTCATGGAGAGCAGGTCGCCCTTTCGCTTGCCCATCTTTTCAATGACCGCGCCCATGCACGCCTCCGGCACGTCGGCCACCATCCGCTCGATGGGCTCGCAGACCTTGCCGTCGATGACCTTGGTCAGCACCCGGGGAGTGGACACGGCGAACTCGTAGCCCTCCCGGCGCATGGTCTCCATCAGAATGCTAAGATGCATCTCGCCCCGGCCGGCTACATTGAAGGAATCGGTGCCCTGCTCGGTCACGTGCAGGGATACATCCTTCAGAAGCTCTTTTTCCAGACGGTCGCGCAGGTTCCGGGAGGTGACATATTTGCCCTCCTTGCCGGCAAAGGGAGAATCGTTCACCGAGAAGGTCATTTCAATGGTGGGATCGGAAATCTTCACGAAGGGCAGGGGTTCCACAGCCTCGGGGGCGCAGAGGGTACGGCCGATGGTGATGTCCGCCATGCCGGACAGCGCCACAATCTCACCGGCGGAGGCCTCCTGCACGGGGGTCTTGGTCAGACCGTCGAAAGTGTACAGCGCCACAACCTTGCCCTTTTCCTTAAAAGCGGGATCGTGGTAGTCACAGATCACCACATCCTGATTGACCCGGATGGTGCCGCGCTCCACCCGACCCACGGCGATCCGACCCACATAATCGTTATAGTCAATGGAGGAGACCAGAAGCTGCATGGGCGCGTTCACATCGCCCTGAGGCGGATCAATATACTTGACGATGGTCTCAAACAGAGGCGTCAGATCGGTGCCCGGTTCATCGGGGCTGTAGGAAGCCGTGCCCTGACGGCCGGAGCAGAAAACAGTGGGGGAATTGAACTGCTCATCGGTGGCGTTCAGATCCAGCAGCAGCTCCAGAATTTCATCCATAACCTCATGAACCCGGGCGTCGGGCTTGTCAACCTTGTTGACGGCTACGATGACCTTGTGACCCAGCTCCAGCGCCTTCTGCAGCACGAAGCGGGTCTGGGGCATGGGGCCTTCGGCGGCGTCCACCAGCAGAATAACGCCGTTGACCATTTTCAGAATCCGCTCCACCTCGCCGCTGAAGTCGGCGTGGCCCGGGGTATCCACAATGTTGATCTTGGTGCCTTTATAGTAGACGGAGGTGTTTTTCGCCAGAATGGTGATGCCCCGCTCCCGTTCCAGATCGCCGGAATCCATGACCCGCTCCACAGTCTGCTGATTCTCCCGGTAGATGCCGCCCTGCTTCAGCATTTCGTCCACCAGGGTGGTCTTGCCGTGGTCAACGTGGGCAATGATGGCGATATTGCGAATATTTTCCTGAGATGGCATAAAATCTGCTCTCCTTTTGATTTGTAAAATTCATAATTCCTCAATTTAGAAATATAGCACATAACCAAATAAAATGCAATATATTTGGTGATAAATTACTCAAACTTCGCACCCCTAGAAATTCCAACTTTTTAATCAAAAATCCGATCAAAAATCCGAAATAAAAAAGCAGTGCAGACCCAATGTATGGTATAATGTAATCGCTACACAACACCAAACACATACAAGGGGTCTGCACTA
>JALFLH010000004.1 GCA_022774865.1 Clostridiales bacterium | reverse complement strand
ATACGCTGCGTTTCCATAACCCCCAACGCAAAGCCGTCTTTGATGAATCCTCTTACGAAACTCCAGCGTTCCATTTTTGAAGCTCTTGACCTGCCCATTCCTGAAGAGAATGTATGTGATAATTCTTGTGGAATTTAGGATGAAAAGCGGGAGGTGAAGGGAACCTCGCCAGCGTCAGGTGAAATCAGTGGAGCGTACGTCTCAGAAGGGGTAGACACGGGGACTGTCTGAGTGGGCTGCGCTGCGGGCGTCCCGCCGCAGCCTGCCAGCAGAAGAACGGCCAGAAACAGAGGGATGATTCGCTTCATAGAAATGCCTCCTGTGTGGTATATTGGATACTTCTGGTATACCGGGATAATATGAACGGGCTATGCCAGAATTGGAAAGAAAATATGAAAAACCGGGGGCATACAAACTGCCTCCCGGTTTTGCGGTTTTATTCCAATTCGAAAGCGCCGGTATAGAGCTGATAGTAGGTGCCCTTCTGGGCGATCAGATCCTCGTGGGTACCGCGCTCAATGATGCGGCCGTGGTCGAGAACCATGATGCAGTCGGAATTCATGACGGTGCTGAGCCGATGGGCAATGACAAATGTGGTTCTGCCCTGCATCAGCGCGTCCATCCCCTTCTGTACCAATGCCTCGGTGCGGGTGTCGATGGAGGAGGTGGCTTCGTCCAGAATCATGACCGGCGGATCTGCCACCGCGGCACGGGCAATGGCAATGAGCTGACGCTGCCCCTGTGACAGGCTGGCTCCGTTGCCTGTGAGGACAGTCTGGTAGCCGTGGGGAAGCCGGGTGATGAAATCGTGGGCATTGGCCAGCTTGGCGGCGTGGATGCATTCCTCGTCGGTGGCATCCAGTTTGCCATAGCGGATATTGTCCATCACGGTTCCGGTGAACAGATTGGTATCCTGCAGAACGATGCCAAGACTGCGGCGCAGATCCGGTTTGCGGATTTTGTTGATGTTGATGCCGTCGTAGCGAACCTTACCGTCGTCAATATCGTAGAACCGGTTAATCAGGTTGGTGATGGTGGTTTTGCCGGCACCGGTGGCGCCGACGAAGGCGATTTTCTGCCCGGGATTGGCGTACAGGGTTACGTCGTGCAGCACGGTCTTTTCGGGCACATAACCGAAGTCCACATCGTGCATGGTGATGTCGCCTTTCAGCTCCGTGTAGGTGACGGTGCCGTCAGCCTGATGGGGATGCTTCCACGCCCAGCGGCCGGTGCGTTCGGGGCACTCCACCAGATTGCCATTTTCATCCTCTTTGGCATTGACCAGCGTGACATAGCCGTGATCCTCCTCGGAAGCCTCATCCATCAGGTTGAAAATCCGCTCCGCACCGGCCAGCGCCATAACGATGGAGTTGATCTGGTTGGAAACCTGGGAGATGGGCATATTGAAAGAGCGGGAGAGCGTCAGAAAGGATATCAGCTTGCCCAGTGTCAGCAGGCTGCCGCCGGAGGCAATGGCCAGATAGCCGCCCACAATGGCCAGAATGGCATACTGCAGATACCCCAGATTGTTGTTTACGGGCCCCATGACGTTGGAGTAGGCTCCGGCACGAAATGCATTCCGGCGGAGCTTTTCGTTGATTTCATCAAACTCCTGCTCACAGGTACGTTCGTGGCAGAATACCTTCACAACACGCTGACCGTTGATCATTTCTTCCACATAGCCGTTGACCGCGCCCAGAGAGCGCTGCTGGCCGATGAAAAAAACGGCGGATTTGCCGGTGATGACCTTGGTGACAAAGATAATGGCTGACACGGTCAGAAGCAGGACAGCGGTGAGAATGGGGGAGGTGACCAGCATGGCGATGAATACAACCACCAGCGTGGCAACCGAGGAAATACACTGGGGGATAGACTGGGAGATCATCTGACGCAGGGTATCGATGTCGCTGGTATAGCGGCTCATAATATCGCCGGCCGGATGGGTGTCAAAATAGCGGATGGGGAGCGTCTGCATATGGGTGAACATCTGGTCGCGGATGGTTTTCTGCGTGCCCTGACCAACCCGAACCATCAGATAGTTATACAGGAAGGACGCGACCATGCCGACCAGGTAAATGCCGGCCAGCAGACACAGAAAGCCGATGAGATTGACCTGCTCGCCAGCAAGCATGGGCTGGATGTAGTTATCTACCAGCGTGCCGAGAGAGGAGGAGCTGACCGCCTGCGCAATGGCGCTGAGGAAGATGCAGACCACCACCACGATCATGGTCTTTTTATACTGCTTCAGGTAGGACAACAGCCGGGAAATGGTTTTTTTCGGATTTTTTGCCTTGCGGCCGTCACCGCGCATTCTGACAGGGGGCATTACGCTCTTCCTCCTTTCGTCTGGGAACGGTAGACCTCCTGATAAATCGGAGAGTTTTTCAACAGTTCATCATGGGTTCCCTGAGCGACAATCCGGCCGCCGTCCATAACCAGAATCAGATCCGCGTTTTCGACGGATGCCACACGCTGGGCGATGATCAGCTTGGTGGTATCGGGTATCTCTTCAGCAAAGGCCTTGCGGATCATGGCGTCGGTATGGGTGTCCACGGCGGAGGTGGAGTCGTCCAGAATCAGAATTTTGGGTTTTTTCAGCAGCGCCCGGGCAATGCACAGCCGCTGCTTCTGCCCGCCGGAGACATTCGTGCCGCCCTGCTCAATGTGAGTGTCGTACTTGTCGGGGAAGCTCTGAATAAAGTCATCGGCACAGGCCAGACGACAGGCATGAACCATTTCCTCGTCTGAGGCATTGGGATTGCCCCAGCGCAGATTGTCCTTGATGGTGCCGGAAAACAGGACGTTTTTCTGAAGCACCATGGAAACGCTGTCCCGCAGGGCGGTGACGTCATAATCCCGCACATCCACGCCGCCCACCCGGATGGAGCCTTCCGTGGCATCATACAGCCTGGGAATCAGCTGAACCAGCGTGGATTTGCCGGAGCCGGTGCCGCCCAGAATACCCACGGTCTGGCCGGGCTTGATGTGCAGATTGATGGATTCCAGAGAATCCCGGTCTGCGGCGGCGGAGTAGCGGAAGGTGACGCTGTCAAAGTCGATGGAGCCGTCCTTTACTTCGGTCACAGGATTGGAGGGATTATGCAGGGCGGGCTCCTCGGCCAGAATCTCCGTGGTGCGGCGCATGGGGGCGCGGGACATGGTCAGCATGACAAAGACCATGGAGAGCATCATCAGAGAATTCAAAATCTGACTGGTATAGGTAAACATGGAGGTGAGCTGGCCGGTGGTCAGACCCATGGCCTCGTTGTTGCCGGACTGGACGATCATGGTGGCGCCCAGATAGGAGATGGTGATGATGCAGATGTATACCACCAACTGCATCAGGGGATTGCCGAAGGCCATGGTGCGCTCAGCTTTGCAGAAGTCCTTGTAGATTTCACCGGAGACGGTGGAGAATTTCTCCGTTTCCCGATCCTCCCGAACGAAGGACTTGACCACCCGGATGCCGTGGATATTCTCCTGCACCACGTTGTTCAGCTTGTCGTAGGTCTTGAATACCCGGTCGAAGATGGGGAGCACGCTCTTCATGATCAGATACAGACCCAGACCCAGCAGAGGCAGTATCACGCAGTAGACCACGCAGAGTTTCGGACTGATGGAGAATGCGTTGACCGTTGCCAGAATCAGCATCATGGGGCAGCGGATGGCCATGCGGATCATCATCTGGAAGGACATCTGGATATTGGCCACGTCCGAGGTCAGACGGGTGACAATGCTGGAGGTGGAGAATTTGTCAATATTGGAGAAGTCAAAGGTCTGCACTTTATAATACATATCATGGCGCAGATTCCGGGAAAAACCGGTGGCGGCATAGGATGCCAGAAATGCGGATGCCACGCCGAATATCAGGCTGATCAGGGCGTAGAGCATCAGTTGAAAGCCGTATTTCCACACGGCGCTCATATTCCCCACCTGTACGCCCAAATCCACAATTCTGGACAGTACCAGGGGAATCTGAACCTCCATGTAGACCTCGCCGATCATGCACAGCGGGCTTAGCAGCGTGGCGGGAAGATATTCTCGGATGCACCGGGCCAATTGTTTAATCATTCGCTTTTTCCTCCTTTTGCTGGTGCTTTCCGGGGCACGTTTCCAGATTCCGGATTGCGCGGTTCAGAAACAGAATAAACTGCGTTTTTTCCTCCGGGGAAAAACCGGCGACGATCCGTGCTTCACTGTCATCGATGGTTTTGCGCATGGTTTCATTGCAGGCGGCACCCTTCGGAAGGATGTAAATCCGCTTGCACCGCCGGTCGGTCTTGTCCGGGCGGAATTCAATGAAGCCCTTTTTCTCCAGACGGGAAAGCAGACCCGAAACGGTGGGATGACTCAGATGAAACGCCTCCTCAATGTCCCGGGAACAGGGCGCCTGGACGCAGTGAGCCAGATAACCCATGATGTGCCCCTGCGAGCTGGTCAGTTCCATGGCGGCCAGCGCGTTGGTAATTGTTTGATCGGTCTGACTGTGCAGAATCCGAATCAGATGACCATAATGTGACGGCAGAAAAATCACCCCTTGAACAAAAAATGTAGCAAGCTACATAAGATACTAGCACAGACTGCCGCGGGATGCAAGGGAAGAAAATAAAAGTTTACAAATACTTCCGTTCTGACTATTTTGCTGAAAAAAAGGGGGCGCCGCTTTGTCAAAACAAACAAAACAGGAAGGCACACTCAGAGAAAAGAAAAGCGTTCTGGCGCGAAGGGAGCTGATGGATTCTTGCAGGATGGGAGAGAATCTGATATAGTAAGCGGGAAAGGAAGTGGTCATATGCGCTATGACGGACATATCCATATGGTACTGGACGGCGTGGATTGGAAAGCGGCCATCTCCAGGCATCGCGGCGGCGTGGATACCGGTTGGATTCGGCGCACACTGGCAAAATACCGGGACGAGGGTTTTTCCTATCTGCGGGACGGCGGGGACAAATGGGGCGTGGGGAAAAAAGCGCGGGAGCTGGCACCGGAATACGGAATCATCTACCGGACACCCCTCTCTCCGCTGTGCATGGCCGGACACTATGGAAGCTTTATTGGTAAGACATACGAAAATTGGAGCGATTACGGGAATCTGATTCGGGAAAACCGGGAGGAAGGCGCGGATTTTATCAAGATCATGATCTCCGGGCTGATGGATTTCAATTCCTGCGGCGTCCTCACGGAGGATGGTATGAGGCCGGAAGATATCCGGGAGGCAATTCACATTGCCCATGATGCGGGTTTTGCCGTTATGGCGCATGCCAACGGCACCCAAACCGTAATGGCGGCCGCCGAAGCTGGGGTGGATTCTGTGGAACATGGGGCGTACCTGAATCGGGAGGCGCTGTGCGCGATGAAGGAGCACAATGTAATCTGGTGCCCCACGCTTTCCACCATTGGGAATCTACGGGGAAAAGGACGCTTCAACGAAAACGCGGTGGAACGGATTCTGGAAAGCGCCCGGGAGAATGTGAAGGCATTCTCGGATATGGGTGGCCTGCTTGCTGTGGGGACGGATGCCGGGGCATGGGCAGTGCCCCATGGGAGCCTTACGGAATATGAACTGCTGGAGGAAATCCTCGGGAATGAGGCGAAAGAAATCCTGAAACCGGGCGCTATGGCACTACAGGAGAAGTTTTAACGCGGCACAAGAAAAGGTTGCATCGAAAGATGCAACCTTTTTTGTTTCTAAACCCATGGGTGAAAGGGAGGAAAGCTATGAACCGGATATCGGGAGACAAGGAACTACAGAAACGGATTCGGGCGGGCAAAATCACCCAGGAGGATGTCACGCGGCGTCTGGCGGAGCTGGCCTTCGGCAAGGCCAATGACTGTGTGCGGCTGGCACTGGAGGAAAAACCGAAAGTGGGGCGGCTGGACTTGAGCCTGCTCAGCGAGGTCAGACGAAACGACAAGGGAACGGTGGAGGTAAAGCTGATTGACCGGCTGCAGGCGCTGGAGCAATTGGCGGCGGTGACCGGTGAAAAACCGGAGGAGCTGGAGGAGTTTTTGCAGGCACTGAGCGGCGGAGGCGCGTGTACGTGAACTACACGGGCTTTTCCCCGAAGCAGCGGATGGTTTTGAACTGGTGGATGCCGGGAAATCCGTACAGCGGATATGAGGCTATCGTGTGCGACGGGGCGGTCAGATCGGGGAAAACGCTGGCAATGGGGCTGGGGTTCTTCATCTGGGCAATGATTGGGTTCCACAACCGGAAATTCGGCGTGTGCGGAAAGACCATTCAGTCACTGCGGCGAAATGTGCTGTCGGAGATTTTGCCCCGCCTGGAGGGACTGGGGGCGCACTGGAAGGAGCGGCGGACGGAAAACCGGGTGACAGTACGCTTCAAAGGGCATGAAAATGAGTTTTACATTTTCGGCGGGCGGGATGAAAGCTCGGCCAGCCTGATTCAGGGGATTACCTTTGCCGGGATTCTGATGGACGAGGTGGCGCTGATGCCGCGCAGCTTTGTGGAGCAGGCCTGCGCACGCTGCTCCGTGGCTGGGAGCCGGCTTTGGTTTAACTGCAATCCGGCGGGGCCATCCCACTGGTTTTACAAAACCTGGATTCTGGAAGCGGAAAAGAGGAACTGCCTGCGTCTGCATTTTACCATGGAGGACAATCCGTCGTTGTCACCGCAGATCCGGCAGCGGTATGAAAGACTTTACAGTGGCGTTTTCTACCGGCGGTATATTCTCGGCGAATGGGCGCAGGCGGAGGGACGGATATATGATTTTTTCGGGCCGGAGATGGTTCGGCCGGTTCCGGAGGGAGCGTTTCAGAAGTGGTATGTGTCCTGTGACTATGGGACGGTGAATCCAACCTCCATGGGGCTGTGGGGGTTGCAGGGCGGGGTATGGTACCGGGTAAAGGAATTCTATTTCGATTCCCGGGCAAGGCAACGGCAGATGACGGACGAAGAATACGCGCAGGCATTGGCGGAACTGGTGGGCGGCCGAAAGACGGAGGCTGTGATTGTGGACCCATCCGCGGCCAGCTTCATCGAGGTGCTGCGGCGAAAAGGCTGGAGGGTACGGAAGGCGGACAACGATGTGCTGACCGGAATTCGATTAACCAGCGATGCTTTGAAGGCGGGCAGAATCGTAATTTGCGAGGGCTGCACCGACTGCATCCGGGAGATGGATGAATACGTGTGGGATCTGGACAGCGGCGCAAAAGACCGGGTGCGCAAGGAGCACGACCACGCAATGGACGATATGCGATACTTCGTCGCAACGGTGCTTGGGAAGAAGAATCCGGGTTTTCTGGCCTGCAGCGTGGCGCGGCGGGGAACGGCATGAGGACGGAAAAATGCAAAACAGGAGGTTTGATCAACTTGAAATGGCGGAAAAAGGACAAGAACGGAATGGCGGCGGTCTGCCAGCTTCGAAGCGGAAACGCCCATCCCTTTGGCGCGCTGCGGGGATATCTGCCGGCGGGTATCGGAGAGGAGCGGATCTATCAGGAGCTGCGGGAGGCCATTCCGGTACTGGACGCGGCGGTGGGAAAGCTGGTGCGGCTGACCGGCGGTTTTCAGGTGAAATGCAGAAACGCGGCGGCGCAGGAAAGGCTGGAGGGTTTTCTGCAGCGGATGCCCTGCGGACATGGACAGGTGGGAATCAACAGTTTCCTCGCGGGGTATTTGGACAGTATGCTGACGTATGGCAGAGCGGTGGGGGAACTGGTGGTGAGCGGCGGAAGGCTCCGGGCGGTGTGCTGGGGCGATGTGACGGCATTGCGGATTGAGGAAGGGGACAACCCGCTGGAAACTGTGATCTGGGGGCCGGACGAGCAGGGACGGCTCCGGCCGCTGCCCTTCCAGCAGCTTTTGCTGTTTACCGCGCTGAATCCGGAACCTGCCCACCCATACGGCGTGAGTATGTTCCGGGGAATGCCATTCCTGGCGGATATTCTCATGAAAATCTACCAGACCATCGGCACCAACTGGGAGCGGGCGGGAAATGTCCGTTACAGCGTCATCTGCAAGGGCGGAGAGGAGCTTGACCCCGTCATGGCACAGGAGCGGGGCAGACAGATGGCACAGGAATGGGTAAAGGCCATGGAGGACAGCAAAAACGGCACCGTGCGGGATTTCGTGGCGGTGGGGGATGTGGAGATCAAGGTTATCGGTGGAGAAGCGCCGATTCTGGATTCCCAGGTGCCCGTGCGGCAGATTCTGGAGCAGTTGATTGCGAAAACCGGGCTGCCGCCCTTCCTGCTCGGCCTGAACTGGAGCACCACCGAACGGATGAGCACCCAGCAGGCGGATATTCTGACCTCCGAATTATGGGCGCTGCGGCGGACAGTGGAGCCGGCTGTGCAGAAAATCTGCCGGACGTATCTGGCGCTGGAGGGGCTGGATAATCGGGTGGAGATACTTTGGGATGACATCAGCCTGCAGGATATCACGGAGGAATCGAAGGCGGATCTATATCGCGCACAGGCGGAAAAAGCCCGTGCGGAGGCAAAAGGAGGTTAACCCATGAAAATCAAAAAAGCAACGGAGGCCTTGACCGGCGGCGTGCCTACGGAAGCCCAGCTTGGGGCAATCAACGCGCAGGCGAGGGCAAAGCTGACGCCCGAACAGGTGTATGTATTTTCCCTGCGGCTGTGCGACGACCAGATCGACCGGGACGGGGAGCGGTTCGATACAGCGGCGCTATCGGGGCTTGCCAAGCTGTTCATTGGAAAAACCGGGATTCTGGATCACCGGTGGAGCAGCGACAGCCAGGTGGCCCGGATCTTTGCCACGGAAGTGGTGCGGGAAGAGCGGGTCAGCTACATCAAGGCGTGGGCCTATATCCGCCGGGGCGGTGCGGCCGATGAGATTATCGCGGACATCGAGGCTGGCATCAAAAAGGAGGTATCCGTTGGGTGCGCCATGGGACGGGCGGTATGCTCGGTCTGCGGCAGCGATTACGGTACCTGCGGCCATCAAAAGGGCGAATACTACAACGGACAGTTGTGCTGCGCCATTCTGAAGGAGCCTATGGATGCCTATGAATTCTCCTTCGTGGCGGTGCCCGCCCAACCGGAGGCCGGGGTGCTGAAAGGGCTGGGAAACGGGAAGCGGAGTCTCAAGGAACTGGCGGAGCAATTTGGCGCCCAGGCGGAATACCGGGCGCTGTTCCGGGAAGCCCAACTGGGGCAGAAATTCCGGAAGCAGATTCAGGACGATGTGGTGCGGCTGTGCCTGTGTCTGGAGCTGGGCGTGGAGGAGCCAACGCTGCGCGCTGTGGTGGAGAAAGCTGGAACGGAGGAGCTGCTCAAGCTGCAGGCGGCGCTGGATGCCCGGCTGGCGGAATGTATGCCCATGCAGACGCAGTTGAGAACTCCCCCGGAAAAGGGAGACATCATCGAAAGCGGATACATGATTTGACGGGAAGTTGCCGGAAAGATCCGGGAACCATATATTTTTCAGGAGGTAAATTTGAATGGGTTATGACAATCTGAGACTGGAAAAGGGGATGTACCGCCAGCAGGGCATGAGCTTTACCCAGGTGCTGGAATCGCTGGACCCCAGCGAAAACTACCGCGGCACCGCGTTGGAGGGTACGGATGCCTTTCAGCGGCAGCTCAAGCGCTTCGGCATCCGGGCCAAGGGCGCCGGTTCTTCTCCGGTGGAGAAGTTTTTCTCAACCATGGATTCGGCGGTACTCTTTCCTGAGTACATCGCCAGAACCGTGCGGCAGGGTATGGAGGAAGGAGATATCCTGCCCTCCATTGTGGCAACTACCACGATTATCGACGCGATGGACTACCGCTCCATCTACTCCGTTCCCACGGACGATGACAAGGCGCTGAAGGATGTGGCCGAGGGCGCGTCCATTCCCACCACCGAAGTCAAAACCAAAGAGCATCTGGTGAGCCTGACCAAACGGGGCAGAATGCTGGTGGCGTCCTATGAGGCGATTCGGTTCCAGAAGCTGGATCTGTTCGGCGTGATGCTGCGGCAGATCGGTGCGTACATCCAGAAACAGCAGCTTGCTGACGCGGTAACGGTGCTGACTGCCGGCGACGGCAACAGCAACGCGGCAGCCAGCTTTACCGTTGGGACTTCTCCCATCTCCGGTACCAAGGGCACCCTGGCTTACGACCAACTGGTGGAATTCTGGGGGCAGTTTGATCCCTATACCATGAATACCATCCTGTGCAGCACCGGGACCATGACCAAAATGCTGAAGATTCCGGAACTGCAGAATCCCATGACCGGGCTGAATTTCCAGGGTACCGGCAAGCTGACCACCCCGCTGGGTGCACAGCTTCACCGCACCGGCGCGGTCACGGACGGCATGATCATCGGACTGGACAACCGCTATGCGCTGGAGCAGGTAAAGGCCGGCGAGGTGCTGGTGGAATACGATAAGCTCATTGACCAGCAGCTCGAACGCGCGGCCATTACCTCCATCGCCGGCTTCGCCAAGATCTGCGACGGCGCGGCCTGCGTCCTGAACGTATGACACTGAAGGAACAGGTGATGGCACAGGCGCTGCTGTTGGCAGGCGAACTGTCAGACCAGCAGACGGAAATACTCGATGCCCTGTGCTGTGCATCCAGTACCGCGCTGGAAGCCCGACTTCGGGACGGACTGACGCCCGAGGACTGCAAGGCGGATTTTATCGCGGCGGCCAGCCTGCTGGCACTGGCGGCGCTGAGCAGCGTGGAGAAAGAGAACCGGACGGAGCAGATCACTGCCGGGGACTTTTCCATCCGCAGGCAGGGTACGGATGCCGCGTCGAACTGCCTGCGCGCACAAGCGGAGCTGATGATCGCGCCGTACCTGAAAGACCGGTTTTCATTCCTGGGGGTGTGATATGCAGCGGATGGTAGAAAAAATCCTGAACGCCTACGGCACGGCGGTGACCCTGCGCCACGGCGGGACGGATTATGAATTGCGGGCTTTTTTTCAGCCGGTGCGCTCCAAAAGCTGGCAATATCTGGAGGGGAATTATTCCCCTCTGGGTGAAATTCCCCGGGGGCAATATGTATACATTGGGCCGGTGGAGCCGGCGGCGGAAGCGGGGGACGCCCTGACGGTGGGGGGAAAAGATTACTGGCTGCGGCGGACGGAATTGATTCGGGACGCGAATAGCCCGGTATACTGTTGGGGAATGTGCGTGGAAAAGGGCGGTGAGGATACGTGGGGCAGACAATCGTAGGACAGGTGATCGATGCGCTGAAGGCAGTGGACATCCGGGCGGATGAAGCCTACCCGGGCGGCCGCATTCCGGCGTTGACCAGTGCGGTAGCAGCGGTGCGGTTAGGAAAGGTTGACCGCTCCGTACGTACCACGTCGGTGGAGGTTATCATCATGAGTCCGGCGGCCGCTGGCGGAGGCGTATGCGAGACGACCGCGCTGCGGGCGGTGGATGCCTTGCAGGATATGGGGGCTACCTGTGTCAAGGATGTATGCCGGTTCGACGAGATGGCGGACGTTTTCTATATTGAAATCGATGTCCGGTTCTTTGGAACGGCTATGGAGGGAGATTGGTCCGGCGGACCGGGCTTTTCCATTCTGATCGGGGAGCAGGCGATGAACCGGGTTGTGCGTTTTTCCGCACAGCGCAGTACCGATGAGAACACGGCTGCAATCAGCGATGCGAAATGGAAATTTACCATGGAAGAACTGCTGCCGCCCGGCACCAGCGAGCCGGCCGATCCCACCGAGCCGTTTGCGCTGACCGTGTCCCGCAGCGGCGGCGAAGAGGTCTTTGCCGGGTGTACGTGGATTTCCGTGAAGCGGGAGGACACCATCAAGGGGGTTAGCCAAATCAGAGTCGGCCTTGCGCAGAGCCGTAATGTAATGGGCGTTCTGTGAGCAGGACGTATGCAGGATCGGAAGATCCCGGGAGACGAGTCAATTCGTTTCCCGGGATTTTTTAATGCGAACGGGCATACAGGCAGAAATGCACGGCCAAAAACAGGATGGAGTCTGAAAATGTGACAAAGAATCTATGATTATTTTGTGCAAATGCATTGACAATTGGCGTGGGTAGGTGTTATAGTATGACAATCAAGTGATCCACAGACAGCGTACAAAGTTCTGTGAGACATGAACAAAAGGAGAGAAAAAGAAAATGAAAAAGTTGATCGCAGTTTTATGCGCCACAGTGATGCTGCTTTCCCTGGTCGCCTGTGGGTCTTCCGCGAAAGGCAAATACACCATTGGCATCTGCCAGCTTGTGACCCATCCGGCACTGGATGCGGCGACGCAGGGCTTCAAGGATGCTCTGGTGGAAAAACTGGGTGAGGATAAGGTCACATTTGACCAGCAGGACGCCGGCGGCGAATTCGCCAACTGCGCCACCATCGTGGACGGCTTCGTGTCCAAAAAGGTTGATCTGATTCTGGCCAATGCCACCTATCCGCTGCAGGCGGCTGCTTCCGCCACTGCTGACATTCCCATTCTGGGTACATCTGTTACCGATTATGCCACGGCACTGAACATCAGCGACTGGAGCGGCACTGTGGGCGGAAATATTTCCGGCACCTCCGATCTGGCGCCGCTGGACCAGCAGGCAGCCATGATTCAGGAGTTGTTCCCCGATGCCAAGACCGTTGGCCTTCTGTACTGCTCCGCTGAGCCGAACTCCGTTTACCAGATTCAGGTCATGGAGGGTTATCTGACGGATATGGGCTATACCTGTCAGGAGTTCGCGTTTGCGGATGCCAATGAGCTGTCCGCCGTGACCCAGACCGCCTGTGACGCTTCCGATGTCATTTATGTTCCCACCGACAATACGGCTGCCAACAACGCAGAAACCATTGCCAACGTGGTGCTTCCTGCCAAGGTTCCCGTGGTGGCCGGTGAGTCCGGTATCTGCTCCGGCTGCGGTGTCGCTACGCTGTCCATCAGCTACTATGATCTGGGCTACGCCACCGGCGAAATGGCTGCCAAGGTTCTGACCGGTGAGGCGGATATTTCCACCCTGCCCGTTCAGTACGCGCCTCAGGTTACCAAGATGTACAACGCCGCCAACTGCGAGGCGCTGGGCATTGCGCCGCCGGACGGTTATGAGCCCATCGGCTGATGCCGGCCATAACAGGATATCGCTTTGAAAACAGCGGAAATCTTCCCTTTTCCGCTGTTTTCTTCTGATAAACAGGGCAAATCTTCAGGCTGCCCTGATTTGGAGGATTGTTCATGGACGTTATTTTCTCATTTTTCAACTCGCTGCCGGGTGCGGTCGGACAGGGATTGGCCTGGGGTATTATGGCTATCGGCGTATACATCACCTACCGGATTCTGGATATTGCGGATCTGACGGTGGATGGCTCTCTGGCCACGGGCGGCGCGGTATGCGCCGTGGCGATTTCCATGGGAATGAACCCCTGGGCTGCGCTGCTGCTGGCTGTGCTGGCCGGTATGCTGGCGGGGCTGGTGACCGGCCTGCTGCATACAGCCTGTGGGATTCCAGCCATCCTGTCCGGTATTCTGACCCAGCTTGCGCTGTACTCCATCAATCTGCGGATTATGGGTATCGGCAGCACGGCAAAAACCAAGGCAACGGTGGCGTTGAACGTCGATACCCAGCCGCTGCTTCTTTCCTCCCGGTATGTCCGGTCTCTGGAACTGAATAACCCACTGGTTTTGTTAGCCATTGTTACACTGGCTGTAATCGGGATTCTGTACTGGTTCTTCGGAACTGAGATGGGCTGCTCCCTGCGTGCAACCGGCGCCAATCAGAATATGGCGCGTGCGCAGGGCATCAACACCAACTTTGGCAAGGTGCTGGGTCTGGTGATTTCCAACGGGCTGGTGTCTCTGTCCGGCGCGCTGCTGGCGCAGTATCAGGGCAGCGCCGCTGTGGATATGGGCCGCGGCGCCATCGTGATCGGACTGGCAGCCGTGATTATTGGCGAAGTGCTGTTCGGGAAGCTGTTCCGCAATTTTGCCATGAAGCTGGGAACCTGTGTGATTGGCGCGACGATCTATTATATGGTCATCACACTGGTACTCCGGCTGGGTCTGGAATCCACGGATTTGAAGCTTCTGACTGCGCTGGTGGTAGCGTTTTTCCTCTCCGTTCCCTATTGGAAGGGAAAATACTTCACCAAGGGCCGGAAAGGAGAGAAGCGTCATGCTTGAAATCAAAAATATCTACAAGACCTTCAATCCGGGTACCATCAATGAAAAGCGCGCCCTGAACGGTGTTTCCCTGACGCTGCAGCCCGGTGAATTTGTTACAGTCATCGGCGGCAACGGCGCGGGCAAAAGCACCCTGCTGAATTCGATCGCAGGTGTTTTCAATGTGGACGAAGGACAGATCCTGATTGACGGTGTGGATGTGACCCATCTTCCGGAGTTCAAGCGGGCGAAGTATATCGGCCGGGTATTTCAGGACCCGATGATGGGCACGGCGGCGACGATGCAGATCGAAGAAAACATGGCGCTGGCTGCCCGCCGGGGCAAACGCCGTACCCTCCGCCCCGGAATCACCCGGGAGGAAAGAGAACAGTACCGGGAACAGCTGAAGATTTTGGGACTGGGACTGGAGAACCGGATGACTGCCAAGGTGGGGCTTCTGTCCGGCGGCCAGCGTCAGGCGCTGACCCTGCTGATGGCTACCCTCCAGCGCCCCAAGCTGCTGCTGCTGGATGAGCACACTGCCGCGCTGGATCCAAAGACCGCCGCGAAGGTGCTGGAGGCCACGGAAAAGATCGTGCAGAAGGATCATCTGACCACCATGATGATTACCCACAATATGCGCGATGCCATCGCCCACGGCAACCGGCTGGTGATGATGTACGACGGCCGTGTTGTGGTGGATGTTTCCGGCGAAGAAAAGAAGAACCTCACGGTAGAGCAGCTTCTGAACCTGTTCAGTCAGGCCAGCGGCTCCGACGAGGTGGACGATAAGCTGGTGCTTTCCTGATTGCCAATATCGCATGAAAAGAGCCTGCCGCTGATTTGTTTCGCGGCAGGCTTCCTTTTTTACAGGGAGTCGATATAGCGGAGCAGGTCATCAAAGCTGCCCTGGGGGTAGGGGGTGATGTCCCGCCCATCCTTGTTGATGAGGCAGTCCGTCAGCAGAAACACCTTCATACCCAGCGCTTCGGCTGCCAGATCCTCGGTAGCGTCGTTGCCCACCATCAGGCATTCTGTGGGCAGAACCCGGAGTGCAGCGGCCACATCCTGGAAATAGGCCGGATTGGGCTTGCAGTGGCAGGAGTTTTCATAGGTGGTGTACAGCTCGAAGTCACAGGGCTGCAGCCCGGCCCAGCGGATGCGGCTCTCCGTGGCAACCGCCGGAAAGATGGGATTGGTAGCCAGCGCGACCCGAAGCCCCCGGGCCTTAATGGCGGCCACTGTTTCGGCGGATTTGGGATTAAAGCCGCAGGCGGCGCGGGCACCGTTGAATTCATTTTCATAGAAATGCCGGAACACCGGCTCGTCTTTGCGCACATCTTCGCCGTAGATCGCGGCGAATCTCTTCCAGAATGCCGCCTCGTTGGTGCAGGAGCCGTCGTTTTTTACCATCGCGGCCGTGCCGCTCCAGATGTTCCCGGGTAAGGTCTTGGGGTCATAGCCCAGCGGTGCGACTTTTTTGGCAAGCAGCCCGAAATAGTATTTGACGAATTCATCCTGATCCATGGGCAGCAGCGTGCCGTCCAGATCAAATAAGACAGTTGTAATCATACGTTTCCTTTCGTTCGAACAAGGCCGCCGGTTTCCCGGCGGCCTTGGGGCAGCCTCAACTGCCGTCTGCTGTGTGGATGAAGGGAGCGTCTGCATTTTCCTTGATGTTGGAGGGGATGACGCCGCCGGCCGCCATGGCGGTGGGAACGGCGTCCTCAACCTCATCCAAGACAACGACAGGGACGACGACAGAGCTTGCGAATCTTTCCGTTGCGGTCATTGTACGCATATTGCAGGTTCCTTTCGATGATAAAATAGGAAGAAAGATGCTGCAAAAGATATCATTGATCCAGCTTCTTAAGAATTCGCACGGGCATACAATGATCCTTTAAACCGACTGGGGAAATTACACCCCGGAATAGGCAGAGAACCCGGCATCAATGGGCAGCACCACGCCGGTGATGGCGGAGGCGGCCTTGTCATCGCACAGGAAGAAGGTGGCGCCCAGCAACTCCTCACTGTCCACAAAACGGTGGGTGGGGGTGCCGTTCAGAATCTTGGCGGAGCGGGCGGTGGGCGTGCCGTCGGCATTGAACAGCAGGCCGCGGTTCTGGTTGGTCACCAGGAAGCCGGGGGCAATGGCGTTGCAGCGGATGCCGGTGCCGGCGAAGTGGGTTGCCAGCCACTGGGTGAAGTTGGAAATGGCGGCCTTGGCGCCGGAGTAGGCGGGGATCTTGGTCAGCGGGATGTAGGCGTTCATGGAGGAGATGTTCAGAATGCAGCCGCTGTGCTTCTCCACCATGTCGAAGGCGAAAGCCTGAGTGGGCAGCAGGGTGCCCTGAAAATTCAGCTTGAATACGAAATCCACGCCGCTGGGGTCAAGATCGAAGAAGGACTTTCCGCCGGGCTTGGCCTCGTGCTGGTACTCGTTGTCGGTGGTGGCGCGGGGGTTGTTGCCGCCGGCGCCGTTGACCAGAATGTCGCAGGGACCCAGATCGGCCAGAACTGCCTCGTGGACGGCCTTCAGCGCGTCGGGGTCCAGTACGTTGGCCTTGTAGCCTTCGCACACGAAGCCCTCGGCTTTCAGCTCGTCGGCCAGCTTCTTAACGGCCTCTTCGTTCAGATCCAGCGCGGCGACCTTTGCACCGGCCTGAGCGAACGCGCGTGCCATAGTGCCGCAGATGACGCCGCCGGCACCGGTGATGACCACGACTTTGCCGGAAAAATCAATGTTCAGGGGAAGATCCATCATAATAAAATACCTCCAGATGAAATTTATTGGAAAGGGCTTCAGGAGTATCCTTAGCTTGCTTATTTGCCGTCCAGCTTGTCCAGCATATCCCAGACACCCAGCATATACATGATGCCGAGGGCGCGGTCATACAGGCCGTAGCCGGGACGAACGGTGCCGGGGCCTTCGCCCCACAGATGGCGGCCATGGTCGGGACGGATGTAGCCTTCGTAGCCGCAGTCGTGATAGGCCTTCAGGATGTCCAGAATGCCGGTATCGCCGTCGCAGTCCCGGTGGGAGGCCTCGGAGAAGTCGCCGTTGGGGAAGTGCTTGACGTTGCGGATATGGGCAAAGGCAATGCGGTCGCAGTGCTTGCGCACAATGTCTGCCACATTGTTGTTGGGATCTGCGTTCAGAGATCCGGAGCAGAGTGTCAGGCAGTTGTAGGGATTGTCAACCATCTTCAGGAAGCGGTCAATGTTTTCGCCGTTGGTCAGCAGACGGGGCAGGCCGAAGATGTCCCAGGGGGGATCGTCCATGTGGATGGCCATTTTGATGCCGGTCTCCTCGCAGGTGGGCATCAGGGCTTCCAGGAAATACTTCAGGTTGGCCCAGAGCTTTTCGTGATCCACGCCCTCATAGGCCTTGAACAGCTCGTCCAGCTTGGCCATCCGCTCCGGTTCCCAGCCGGGGAAGGACATATGGTACTTCTCGGTGAAATCCAGGATGTACTTTGCCATGGCATTGTAGTCGTCCTGAATCATGTTCTTTTCATAATACAGGGCGGTGGAACCGTCGCCGACGGGGTGGAACAGATTGGAACGGGTCCAGTCGAAAATGGGCATGAAATTGTAGCAGATGACCTTGACACCGAATTTGCTCAGGTTGCGCATGGTCTGCTTGTAGTTCTCGATGTACTGATCCCGGGTGGGCAGTCCAATCTTGATGTCGTCGTGGACGTTGACGGACTCAACAACATCGCCGTTGAAGCCATACGCGTGGAGCTGAGCCATCACTTCGGCAATCTCCCTTTCTTCCCAGACTTCGCCGGGCAGCTTGTGGTGCAGCGCCCAGACGATGGTGGAAACGCCGGGGATTTGCTTGATATCGGAGAGGGAAATATTGTCGTTATCCTCGCCGTACCAACGGAAACCCATTTGCATTGGCATAAGAATTCCTCCATTTTTATATTTGCTTTTCTCCAAACAGCCAGAGAAAAGAGCAGACAGGATCATGACGGGGCGGCGCGGGAGCTGCCGCCCACTCTTTTGTGGATATTTACAGTATATCAGAAATGATTTGCAATCAAAATTGCAAATATTGTTTGACACATTGCGAATCTTGCTGTAATCTTGTAAGGAAAGGGGGAAAAGCCCATGCCCATCAACGCCCAGCGCTTTGACAGCCGTCAGAGCATGAAAAACAAACGCTTCGAGGTGTTCCATTACCGGGACAAAAAGCTCAGCAATGTGGGACTGCACCATCACGATTTCTATGAGGTATACTATTTTGTCAGCGGGCGGGTGACCTTCCGGGTGGAGGGCAGAACCTACAGCCTGGAGCCGGGGGATCTGCTGCTGATCAATCCTCAGGAGCTGCACCAGCCGGAAATCGGGCCGGACACCCTGTACGAGCGGATTGTGCTCTGGGTGGATCGCGGCTATCTTGCGGAAATATGCCGCGGCGCGGCGGCGGATCTGAGCGCCTGCTTTGACAACGAAGATCCCGACCACACCAATCTGCTCCGTCCGACCAAGCTGCAGCGCGCCGCGCTGAGCCAGCTTCTGGAGCGGCTGACACAGGAGTATTACAGCAGCGAAATGGGCAGCTTTGCCTATGCGCAGAGCCTGTTGATTCAGTTCATGGTGGAGATCAACCGTCTGGCGCGGATGCCGTCCAGTCAGACGGCCAAGCGGGAGGAGGCGGATCTGGTCAGCCAGGTGCTGGGCTATATCGGCGCGCATTTTCAGGAGAATATCACGCTGGAATCTCTGGCGGGGGAGTTCTATGTCAGCAAATACCACCTGTCCCATGAATTCAGCCACCGGGTCGGCACCAGCGTTCACCGGTATGTGATCTTCCGGCGGCTGCTTCAGGCGCGGGAAATGATTGCCGCGGGACAGACCCCGGGCGAGGTATATCAGAGCTGCGGCTTCGGGGATTACGCGAATTTTTACCGGGCGTTCAAGAGCGAGTATGGCATCAGCCCCAGAGCGTTTGCCGCGCAGGCGGGCACGGGCAGTCAGAGCGGCCTGCGGCCGTAAACGCCCGATCCGCGCCGGATTTCCTGCGGCGGCTTGAAACAAGGGACGAAATATGGTATGATTTTGCCAGATATCAGAATGCAGAAGGAGGGATTGGGATGAAGCTGATCCACTGCTCGGATATTCATCTGGATTCCAGAATGGAAAGCAATCTTCCGCCGGAGAAAGCCAGGGAGCGGGGTGTGGAGATTTGCAATACCTTTGCCCGTATGGTTCGTTACGCCGCGGAAAACGGTGTGGCGGCGGTGCTGATTGCCGGCGACCTGTTTGATACGCGGCGGGTGTCCGCCCGGACGGTGGGTTATGTCATGGATCAGATCCGAAGCGCGAAGGATGTGAGTTTCCTTTATCTGCGGGGAAATCACGATGAAAACAGGGACGCGTTTGCCGGGCAGACGCTGCCGGAGAATTTCAAAACCTTTGGCTCGGCGTGGACGTATTTCC
Source organism: Clostridiales bacterium (assembly GCA_022774865.1). Lineage (GTDB taxonomy): Bacteria > Bacillota > Clostridia > Oscillospirales > Oscillospiraceae > Faecousia. Next base: position 31,260 of record JALFLH010000004.1, on the reverse strand, counting down.
ACTATGGGGAAGTGACGGTGGCGGGGCTGGAGATGAATGGCAGCAACTGCCTTTCCATGTATGACAGCCTGAAGCTGCGGCGGGAGGATACCAACATTGTCATGCTCCATGGTCAGGTGTCCACCCAGCCGGGCGAGGAACAGATCGCCGTCCCGCTGCTGAAAAACCGCAGCATTCACTATCTGGCGCTGGGGCATCTGCACAGCTTTCAGCGGCGGCCGCTGGATGACGGGGGAACGCTTTGCTACAGCGGATGCCTGGAGGGACGGGGATTCGATGAGTGCGGAGAAAAGGGCTTTGTCCTTCTGGATGTGCACGGTCACCGGGTGGAAGCGGAATTCGTACCCTTTGCGTCCCGGACACTCTGGGAGGTGCCTGTGGACATCACCAACCTCACAACGGTCAGCCAGATGCTGGATGCCATGGAGCAGGCCGCGGAGAAGGTGCCTGAAACCAGCCTGGTGAAGTTCACACTGACGGGAGGCTATACGCTGGATACGCAGAAGGATCTGCGCTTTTTGCAGAAATCCCTTGCTTCCCGGTTCTACTTTACAAAGATAAAGGACGAGAGTCGGCTGATCATGGAACGCGCAGACTATGAGCATGACATTTCCCTGAAGGGTGAATTCATCCGCATGGTGCTTGCTTCCGACAAGAGCGCGGAGGATAAAGAGCAGATGATCCTCTGGGGCATCCAGGCGCTCAGTGGGGAGGAGGTGGCGCTGTGAAGCTGGTCAGTCTGTATATCGAGAATTTTGGCGGTCTGAGCCGGTACGCGCTGGACTTTTCCGGGGAGCTGACTGTTCTGCAGGAGCCGAACGGGTTTGGCAAGACCACGCTGGCCGAATTCATCCGTGCCATGTTTTACGGCTTCCCCCGGAAAACCAAAACGCTGGACAAGAGCAAACGCCAGAAATATCTGCCGTGGAACGGCGGCAAATGCGGCGGCAGCCTGTCCTTCCAGTTGGGAACGGAACGCTACCGCATAGAGCGAACTTTCGGCGCCACGCCCCGGAGCGATACCTTTCACCTGATCGATTTGAATACGGGGCGGGAGAGCAGCCGCTTTTCCGCCGAGATCGGCGTGGAGCTGTTCGGGCTGGACGGGGATTCCTTTGAGCGCAGCACCTATCTGCCCCAGAGCCACGACAGCGGAAGCCTGACCACCGACAGCATCCGGGCGAAGCTGGGCGATCTGGTGGAGGACACCAACGATGTGGGTAATTTTGAAAAGGCCATGAACACCCTCCGAGCCAGACGCAGCGCACTGATTCCCTTCCGGGGCAATGGCGGCGCCGTGGCAGAAGCATCTGCGCAGATTTCCTGGCTGCAGCAGGAGTTGTCCCGGACGGAGGCGCAGCGGACGGAACTGGAGAATTGCCGGACGGAGATTGTCCGGCTGGAAACGGAACAGCAGGCCAATGGAGAGGCGCTTGCGCAGGCGCGGCGGGAGATTACGATGGCCGCGGAGGCGGCAGCGGTGGCCGCCGCCCACCGGCAGCTTGACGAGCTGACCGGGCAGCAGCACAAGCTGCAGACGGAACTGGCAAAGCTGGGTGAAAAATATCCCAAGGGCTTGCCGGAACCGGATCGGATTGACGCGGCTTGGCAGACGGCGGATCGGGCGGCGCTGCTTGCCCGGCAGAGGGAAGACGACCGGGAGGATCAGGATGCGGCTGCCTTTCTGGCGGAGAACCGGAACCGGTTTGAAAACAGGCTGCCATCGGCGGCGGAACTGGAACAATGCCGGAGCTGGTGCGAGGAATACCGTTCGCTTCTGGCGGCGGCGGAACAGGCGGGGCTGTCTGGGGCAGAACAGGCCCAGTACGAAAAACTGCTTCCGCTGTACGAAAGCGGCGCGCTTGCGGAGGATGCGCTGGCGCGGTTGGACGGGCTGAACCGGAACCTGCAAAAAAAACGGAACGAATGGGAAAACCTGACCCTTTCCGGGGAAGAACAGCAGACAATGGCGGCGCTGAAGGACTATTTTGCCGCCGGTATTCCCGCCGAGGAAGAGATCCTGGCCAGGCGGCAGGATTTAGTGGAAGCCCAGCGGCTGCAGCGGGAATGGGGAGAATCTCAGGCACAGCCAACGCCCCGGGATGGCAATCCGGCGGCCGCAGTCGGCCTGTTGCTGCTGGGCACGGTGGGAATTGCGCTGGGCATTGTGATGCTTACGGTTCAGCAGACCGTCTGGGGTGGCATCAGTCTGGGAATAGGCGCCGCAGTCATGCTGGGGGCTGCCATTGCCAGCATAAAGCTGCTGATATCCCGGGAAGTAGCTGCCGCGGCTCGGCGGGGACAGGCGGACACCAAAGCGGCGCACGCCAGAATCCGCGCGCTGGAGCAGGCGGTGGAAGAATTCACCGGTCGCTATACCCAAACCCGGCCGGCGACGGACGCACTCCGGGAGATCCAGAAAAACCGGGAAGAATACCTTGCGCTTGCCGCCCGGAATGACACGCTGTTTGTCCGGCGGCAGCAGGCGGCGGAAGAACTGCGGAGGCTGGAGAATTCCCTGCGCCGGGAGCTGGGAGGAGATCATTTTGACCAGATTATCCTGAACCGCCGCATTGCCAGAGAACGTTTCCTGAATTTGCGGGACAAGGCGCAGGACGGACAGCGGGAGAAGGAGGCGCTGCTGGCCCAAAGTCAACAGCGGGCGCGCGCGGCGGCGGAGTATCTGGGCAGATACTATGAGAATGTGCAGCCCGGCGCGTTTCAGACCCTGTTGGCCAGACTGCAGCGGGACAGCGAAACCTACGCACAGGCGGAAAGCAGAATGGCACAGTGGCGGCGGCGCCGGGAGCAAAATGAACGGGAGACGGCGGAGTGTGCCGCTGAACTGGACGGGTTCTTTGAAAGTGCGGGCATAATCCCCGGCGGGAATCTGCGGGCACAGCTTATGCAACTGCGGGATGACCGGAAGGACTTTGAAGACCGGACGGCGGCACTGGAGAAGCTGAACCGGACAATTGATGACTTTACGGCGGAACACCTGCCCCGGCTTGTCCAGCCTGTGGCGGAGCAGTCGCCGGACATGGAGCAATTGAAAGCCCGGGAGGAACAGCTTACGGGACAGACCACCGAGCTGACTCGGGCCATTCTGGAGCAACGGCAGCGGGAACGCGCGTTGCGGGAGCAGATTGACCGGATTCCGGCATTGCAGGATGAGCTGGAACGGCTGCAGGCGGAGAAAAACGAGAACCAGCGCAGGGCGCGGATTCTGGACGACACGATGGAGTATCTGGAAAAGGCGCGGGAGAGCCTGACTGTCAGCTATCTTGCCCCCATCCGGCGGAGCTTTGAAAACTACCTGAACCGGCTGTCGGGAGAAGCGCGTGGGAAGATTCTGATCACACCGGATCTGGAAGTGAAGCTGGAGCGGATGGGACAGGCGCGGGAGCTGGCATTCTTCAGCGCGGGACAGACGGATATGGTCATGCTGTGTCTGCGTCTGGCGCTGGTGGATGCGCTGTTCACCGGGGAAAAGCCCTTCGTGATTCTGGACGATCCCTTTGTCAATCTGGATGACGGTCACACTGCCGAGGCGCTGCGGCTTCTGCAGGAGCTGGCACGGGAAAGACAGATCATCTATCTGACCTGCAACAGCAGCAGATGCATCTGATAAAAATGACCCCATGGGCATCGCCCATGGGGTTTATGCGGTATCAGGGACGAAAGTTTTCGAAAATGGGAATCCAGCCCTCCTGGACGGCAGTGTCGTAGTCCGACTTGGAACGCAGCGTCCAGGCAACGCCCTGAACGCCCCAGACTTTGCGGACGAGGGTGTTGCTGACGGTTTGGCGGTGTTCAAACCGGTAAGCCACAAAATCCGGCAGGGTCAGAAAATTCAACACCTGATTTTTCAGCACCCACTTGAGAATGCCGGGCATGGGCGCATTTGACTGGAAGTAGTCCTCCGTCAACTGCCCCCGGATGATGTCCGGGCGGTGCCGCCGCAGCCAGAAGATGCACAGCGGATCAAAGGATTCCAGGCAGTAGTCTCCCGGATAGGTTTCGAGCATTTTGCAGACTGCTTCCGTCAGCGCGGCGTAATTGCCTCCCGTGGCTTTCAGCTCAATAATCAGGGGCACCTTGCCGTTTACAAGTTCCAGAACTTCCCGGAACTGGGGGATGGTTTCGTCCGTGCCGCCCAGCCGGTAATCCGTAAGCTGGCCGGTGACCAGATTTTCTATGGTACCCTCTGCACCGGTGGTGCGCTTCAAAGCGGAGTCATGCATCACCGCCAGATTTCCGTCAGACAGCAGGTGCACGTCCAGCTCCATGCCATAGCCGTTTTCCAGCGCCGCCCGGAACGCGGCCATGGAGTTTTCGGGCCGGGTATCGTCGTGCAGACCCCGGTGGGCATAGTTCCAGCCCCGCAGACGGGATAGACCGGGGTGGTTCCGGCGACCCATCACGGCCAGCAGATACAGCAGGCACAGTCCTGCCGGAATTAGAAGGAATACGATCATGATAAACACTTCTTTCGGTGGAATAAACCGGGCGGGAAACCCTGCCCGGTAATTGGATCAATCTTCTACGTCAAAGGCTTCCAGCCCTTTTTTGGCCGCTACTTTGTTATCGCCATGACGGACGAAGCACATGGTTACGAAGGAGCAGGCCACAAAGAAAGCGGCATAGGGGAATAATGTCTTATAGCCCACGGTTTTCAGCAGGGAACCGGCCACCACCGGTGTGACCACCTGGGCCAGCATGGAGAAGGTGTAGTAATAGCCGGTGAATTTGCCAACCTCGCTGCCCTTGCACATCTCAACCACCATGGGCAGACTGTTGACGTTGATGGCTGCCCAGGCAAGACCCACCAGCGCAAAGAGAATGAACATGGGGGGCGTGATGGCGGTTGCATTGACGGTAACGAGGAACGCAGTGAAGAAGCAGATGGCCAGCAGCGCCACACCGCCCATAATGGTCTTTTTCCGGCCGATTCTGGAGGCCAGCGTACCGATGGGAATGTAGGAGACGATAGCGCCGGCGGTTGCAACCAGCAGACAGGTGGAAGCACCTCCGATGCCCTCGCCCATGACCCGGCTGATGTAGGTGGAGAACCAGGTCGTTACACCATTGTAGCCTACGAACCACAGAGAGATGGACAGCAGCAAAAAGGCGAGGCTGCGTTTTACTTCCCTGGGCAGGGTCTCGCTGCCGTCGGCGGCGGTCTGCGTCAGGTTTTCCTCTGGGTGGGCGGCTTCATATGCCCGGTTCTGGGCTGCCAGCTTCGGCTCTTTGATGGTGATGTACAGCACGGCGATGGCGACTACCATGATGCAGGAAACCACCGCGAACAATGTGGAATAATCCACCACGGCAACCGGGATGCCTCCTTCGCCCGCAATGCTGCCCAGCGTGTAGTGGCCGGCAATGCGGCTGTCGGAATACAGCAGGGCGGCGATGGCCAGATAGGTAATTCCGCCGATGGCACCCATCAGATTGATGACGGCATTCGCCTTGGAGCGCAGAGGCTTGGGAGTCACATCAGGCATGAGGGCGACGGCAGGGCTGCGGTAGGTGCCCATGGAAACCAGCAGCAGACCCAGCACCAGAATAAAGGCGACCAGCGTGCCGGGGGCTGGAGAGCCGTAATAGGCATTGGCAAGACGGGGCAGGATGTTCATCAGAATGGCGGAAATTGCCGTTCCACAGAGGATGAAGGGCATCCGCTTGCCGATGGGCGTGTTGACCCGGTCGCTGAGCCCGCCGAACAGCGGCAGCAGGAAAAGCGCGAGAATATTGTCGGCAGCCATGATGACGCCGGTCCAGCTTTCATCCAGCCGGAAATTGTTTGCCAGAATCAGGGGCACGACGCTGTCGTACATCTGCCAGAAGGCGCTGATGGACAAAAACGCCAGTCCAACCAGAATGGTTCGCTTGGTGTTGAGTTTCATTGGTGAATTCCTCTTTTCCGTTTGAGTCCGGACACGGGGTACGCCGGTATGGTTTTATTATAACGGGATTTGGAAAATTGTCCAGCAAAAGAAAGAATTTTACAAAAACAGGCTCCGGATTTGACCCGGAGCCTGTGCGTTCTATCCAACTGCGGTGAGCAAATCCAGATATTCCTCCAGACACACGCCTCTGCTGTGCAGGTCGGCGGCCGTTTCCCGTCCGACGTAGCGGTAGTGCCACGGCTCGTAGATGATGCCGGTCTGCTCGCTGCTGCCCTCCGGGTAACGGAGAATCCAGCCATATTCCCAACTGTGCGCCATCAGCCACTGCTGGGTGGCGGTTTTTGCCTGACTTTCGTCCAGCTTCCAGTTTCCGTTATCGACGATGTCCAGCGCAAGGCCAAGCTGATGCTCACTGGTGCCGGGCACCGCGACGGAACGCCCGGCCAGTTCCCGGGCTTCGTCCTCCGCGTAGCCCTTGCGGGTGTAAAAGGCTACCTTTCTTGCAAACAGCTTTTCCTGGTATTCCTGTGTGCGGTAGGAGGAGCAGACCGCGGGGCGCAGTCCTGCCGCGCGGCAGGCGGCCATCATCTCCTGAAAATCCGCGTATGCGATGGAAGCAACCTGATGGTTTTCGTCAATGGACTGAAGCTCCACGGTATAGTCCGCCGGGATCTGGTTCCACGGGTTGGCAAGTATGATCTGCTGGCCGGAAGCGGAGAAAAAGCAGGCTTCCCCGTCCACACTGACCGCGCCCTGTGCGGGCAGCCCGTTATCCAGATAGTAGTACCGGAAACCGTCATAATCCAGCCAGCCGGTGATCTGATAGCCGGATTCGTCAAAACAGAAGCGTCCGCCGTCAAGATCCTGCCAGCCGGTAACCGGCCGCCCGTCCGCGTCCCCATAGCAGCGCTTCCCGTCCAGATCCACCCAGCCGGAGGTCAGGCGCCCGTCACCGTTGAACAGGTACACCGTGCCGTTTACATCCGTTGGGCCGGATACGGCGGCGCCGTCGGCGTCCAGATAGAACTGCCCATCGTCCAGACAAAGCCAGCCGGTCACAAGGGTGCCGTTTTCCCGGAAATAGAATCGGCTTCCCTGTATTTCCTGCCAGCCATCTGCCATTGTGCCGTCAGACAGAAAGAAATAGGTTTCTCCGTCTATTTGCTGAAATCCGGTGTACATCACGCCGTCCGAGCCGAAGCAGTACCGCTGTCCGCCCAGCTCCTGCCAGCCGGTCAGGGGCACACCCTGCTCCAGATAGTATGTACCGTCCGTCCGAACGTCCCAGCCGTCGGCTTTGACAGCGCGGCAGCCGCCCAAAATGGCTGCGACGGCGCAGACGGCGAGAAATAGCCCCGCCAGCCGGAATGGATGTTTCTGTTTCACGTTGGCTGCCTCACTTTGAAAGGAATTATGTCGAATTCAGTCCTATTCTAACACAGCCGAACGCCGGATGCAAGACACACCCGGCGGGAAAATGAGACAAATGTGCATGGTATACTGAATAAATGAATAAATCGAAAAAAAGAAAATATGCCAAAAACCGCGGGTGTATCCCAGACACACACTGACATACACCCGCAGAAAACAAATAACCGGGTGTTCATGGGATGTGGATAAATGACCGCTGTCAAAAGTCACAAAACGGGTCGGCCCAAGATCAGAGATTTCGGATAGATATACAGTTGAAAACGGTTGGAAAGGCAAGTATAATTGAAACCAAAATTGTTGTTTCCTTCCTATATCCTTACTATAGGAGACTTTTGAAATCACCCCATTCCGGGCTTTTCGGCACGGCGGACGGTGGAAGCGGGACGTCCCGCTTTGCTGAAGCGATCGCTTCAGCAAAACAGTAACCTGCTCAGGCGGGGACGCCGGAAAATTTGAAAGGAAAGATTCAGATGAATACAAAAACGCTCATGTACATTCTGAAGCGAATTGCGCTGGCGCTGCTGACCGTTTGGGTCGTGATTACCGTCACGTTCTTTGTCATGCGTGCCGTTCCCGGCGGCCCGTTCCTTGGGGAAAAGGCCATCACCGAAAGTGCGCAGGCTGCATTGGAGGCAAAGTACGGACTGGACAAGCCGCTGATGGAACAGTACTTTACCTATTTGAAGGATGTTGTTACCCGGTTTGACTTCGGCCCCTCGCTGAAGCTGCGCGGCCGCCAGGTGCTGGACATCATTGTGGACGGCATGAAGGTATCCGTAAAGCTGGGTCTGACTGCTGCCGGCATTGCGCTGGTGTGCGGGATCGTTCTGGGCGCTGCGGCCGCGCTGCGCCGCAACAAGCTGATCGATAAGGTCATCATGGTGCTGACCACCGCCTGTATCTCCATGCCCTCGTTCATTATGGGCACGTTGCTGCTACTGGTATTTGCGCTGCAGCTTGCAATTTTCCCGGCCAACGGCGAAACCGCAAAAGGATTGATCCTTCCGATTATCACGCTGTCCCTGTCGCCCATGGCCAATATCACCCGGCTGACCCGTTCCTCCATGCTGGACGTGCTGGGTCAGGATTACATCCGTACCGCCCGCGCCAAGGGCGTGTCCCAGTGGAAGATCATTTTCGGTCACGCGCTGAAGAACTCCCTGATCCCGGTCATTACCTACTTTGGCCCCATGCTGGCTTATATTGTCACCGGTTCTCTGGTGGTGGAGCAGATCTTCGCCGTTCCCGGAATCGGACGCTATTTCGTCAGCTCCATCACCGGCCGTGATTACCCGCTGATCATGGGTACCACCATTGTGCTGGCCACGCTGATCGTTGTAATGAATCTGGTCAGTGATATTCTCTATAAGATCGTCGATCCCAGAATCAACCTGGAGTAAGGAGGCAGCAAGATGAATAAGAATCCCTTCACGCTCCATGTGGATCTGGACGATTTCCTTCCCGCATCGGACGAGGAAAAAGCATATATGGTACAGATGCGTCCCTCTACCACCTTCTTCAAGGATGGTATGAAGCGTCTGTTCAAGAATAAGATCGCGACCATCAGCCTGATCGCCATTGTGTTGATTACGCTGGCATCGATTCTCATCCCCATGTTCTGGCCGTACAAGTATGACGCCATGCTGGGCGTCCGGCCCGGCAAGCCCGTGGATTCCTCTTACAACAATCTGGCTCCCTTCCAGTACGGCGAGACGGAGCAGAAACGAATTGCCGAAGGCGAAAAGGTTTTCCCCCATGTGTTTGGCACCGACTCCGCCGGACGTGACTATTTCATCCGCGTGGTCTACGGAACCCGGATTTCTTTGGCGGTTGGTTTCTTCGCCAGTATCATCGTGCTGATCATCGGTATGCTGGTCGGCTCCGTTGCCGGTTACTGCGGCGGCAAAGTGGATCTGATCATCATGCGAATCGTGGATATCATCTATTCGCTGCCCGATATGCTGATGGTGATTCTGCTGGCCTCCGTGCTCAAGCAGAGTGGTCTGGACAAGGCCATCGAGGGCACGGTTCTGGCAAAGATCGGCAGTAACATCATCTCCCTGTTCATCATTTTCGCCCTGCTCTACTGGGTCAGTATGTCCCGGCAGATCCGGGGCCAGATCCTGTCGCTGAAAGAGCAGGAGTATGTGCTGGCCGCAAAGTCCACCGGCGCCAAGCCCAGTTGGATCATTCGCAAGCATCTGCTTCCCAACTGCATCAGCGTGGTCATTATTTCCACCGCACTGCAGATTCCCAGCGCAATCTTTACGGAGAGTTACCTGTCCTTCCTCGGTCTGGGCGTCAACGCGCCCATGCCTTCTCTGGGCAGTCTGGCATCCGACGCGTTGAACGGCATCACCAGCTATCCTTACCGGCTGCTGATTCCCGCCGTGGCCATTTCCCTGATTGTGCTGTCTCTGAACCTGTTCGGCGATGGCCTGCGGGACGCGTTCGATCCCAAGCTGAAGAATTGAGGAGGCGGCAGCTATGGCAATGTTAGAAGTAAGAGACCTGCACACCTCCTTCTTTACCCCGGCGGGCGAGGTGAAAGCGGTCAACGGCATTTCCTTTAATCTGGATCAGGGCAAGGTACTGGGCATTGTGGGTGAGTCCGGCTCCGGCAAATCCGTGACGGCTTATTCCATCATGCAGATTCTGGAAAAGACCGGCAAAATTATCTCCGGCTCGATCAAGTTCAATGGTGAGGAACTGGTGGGCGCTGGGGAGAAGGCCATGAAGCACATTCGAGGCAACAAAATCTCCATTATTTTCCAGGATCCCATGACCTCCCTGAATCCAACCTATACCATTGGCCACCAGCTGATGGAGGCAATTCTGCTGCACACCGACCGCAATAAGAAGCAGGCCTACGATCGGGCTGTGGAAATGCTGCGGCTGGTCAACGTGAACGAGCCGGAAAAGCGCATGAAGCAGTACCCGTTCGAGTTTTCAGGCGGTATGCGCCAGAGAGTCATGATTGCCATGGCGCTGGCCTGCGAGCCCGATATTCTGATCGCCGACGAGCCGACCACCGCGCTGGACGTGACCATTCAGGCGCAGATTCTGGAACTGATGCAGAGCCTGCAGAAAGAACTGGGCATGGCCATCATTATGATTACCCATGATCTGGGCGTGGTCGCCCAGATGTGCGATGAGGTCATCGTTATGTATGCCGGTTCCATCTGTGAGCAGGGAACTGCGGACGAGATTTTCTACAATCCCAAGCACGAATATACCAAGGGCCTGATGCGTTCCATCCCCACACTGGACAGCGACGGCAAGAAGCTGGAGCCGATTACCGGTACGCCCATTGACCTCCTGAATATGCCTGAGGGCTGCCCCTTCGCGCCCCGGTGCGACGCGGCAATGAAGATCTGCCTGCGCCAGCGCTGCCAGCGGATGCAGATCAATGAAAACCACCAGGCTGCCTGCTGGGTGAACGTGAAGGAACTGGCCGAAAAGGAAGGCGGTGAGGCCGAATGAGCGAAAAAAAGACTCTGGTTGAAGTTAAGAATTTGAAGGAGTATTTCAACATCAATACCGGCGTCTTTACCTCCAAGCCCCTGAAGGCTGTGGACGATGTGTCCTTTTCAATCAAGAAGGGCGAAACACTGGGATTGGTTGGTGAATCCGGCTGCGGCAAGACCACTGTCGGCCGTACCCTGCTTCATCTGTACAAGCCTACCGCCGGCGAGATCTGGTTTGACGGAAAGCAGATCGTAACCAAGAAGGACATTCAGGAATACCGGCAGAAATCCGCCATGGTTTTCCAGGATCCCTATTCCTCCCTGAACCCCAGAATGACGGTGTCGGACATTATCGCCGAACCCTTGGACGTGCACAAGATGTATGCCAACAAGAAGGAGCGGCAGGAAAAGATTCTCGACCTGATGGCCAAGGTGGGTTTGAACTCCGAACACGCAAACCGCTATGCGCATGAGTTTTCCGGCGGCCAGCGGCAGCGGATCGGCATTGCCCGGGCGCTGGCGGTGAATCCTGAATTTGTAGTATGCGATGAGCCTGTTTCCGCTTTGGATGTGTCCATTCAGGCACAGGTCATCAATATGTTTGACGAGCTGCAGGATCAGATGGGGCTGACCTACCTGTTCATTGCCCACGATCTTCTGGTCGTGCGCCATATTTCCGACCGGATTGCCGTGATGTATCTTGGCAAGATGGTGGAGCTTGCGGATGCCCGGGAGATCTATGACCCTCCGCTGCACCCCTATACTAAGAGCCTGATGTCCGCCGTTCCGCTGCCCGATCCCCAGAAAGCGCGGAACAACAAGCGCATCGTGCTCTCCGGCGATATTCCCAGCCCACTGAATGCTCCCTCCGGCTGCCCCTTCCGTACCCGCTGCCCCTATGCAACTGATGCCTGTGCGGAATCCATGCCGGCGTTCAAGGAGGCTTCCTCAGGCCATTTCGTTGCCTGCCACAATGTGGATCGGATTAACTGATTCCCTCTTTTACCAAACTTCACACCTGCCCGTTCCGGTATGCCGTACCGGTGTGGATGGGTATGAAATAAATTGAATCAATATTATGAAAGGAAAATGAAAAATGAAGAAACTGATTGCATTGCTTCTGGCTGCCGTCATGGTTCTGGGCCTGGCGGCCTGCGGCTCCAAAGAGCCTGCCAAGTCCACCGAAGGCGCGGCGCCCACCGAAGCCGGCGCGACGGAACCCGCTGGCATGACTGCCGAAGAGAAGGCGAAGGCAGAGCAGGAGATCCGTTATGCCATCTCCCTGCTGTTTGACCGCAACTACATCGTGGACGAGATCGGCCAGGCTGGACAGGTTCCCGCCTCCTCCTTCGTGCCCATGGGCATGACCGACGCGGACGGCTCCGAGTTCTATCAGAATGCCGGTCACAGCGACGCTTATGTCGGCTACTACGATGTGTCCAAGGATTCCTACGAGGACAACTACGCCAAGGCCTACGAGATTCTGACCAAGTACTACGACGTGGACGAGAACGGTATGCTGGTGAACTTCCCGACCCTGACCTACCTGTACAACACCTCCGAAGGCCACAAGGCTATTGGCGAGTATCTGCAGAGTGCGCTGGCCGGCGTGGGTATCACCATGAACCTGGAGAACCAGGAGTGGAACACCTTCCTGAACACCCGTAAGAACGGTGACTACTCCGTCGCTCGTAACGGCTGGCTGGCCGACTACAACGATCCCATTTCCTTCCTGGATATGTGGACTACCAACTCCGGCAACAACGACGTGCAGTTCGGAAAGGGCGCGAACGCTGATCTGGCGATCTATGACATGGATCTGACCCCCTATGGCTACGATGTGAAGGTTGAGAACGGAACCTGGGCTGAGACCTATGATGTGCTGATCGCCACCATCAAGACCTGCACCGACAACGACACCCGTTACGCGCTGATGCATCTGGCTGAGGATCTGCTGATGAGCACCGGTTGCATTGTGCCGCTGTACTTCTACACTGACATCTATATGCTGGATGATTCCGTGGAGGGCTTCTTCTCCAACCCTCTCGGCTACAAGTACTTCCAGAAGACCACGGTCAACGGCGCTGGTGATTCCATCTCCGTTTGCCTGGCTTCCGAGCCTGATACCATCGACCCCGCTCTGAACTCCGCCGTTGACGGCGCCACCCTGACCTCTCACCTGTTCGCCGGCCTGGCCAAGTGGGATCAGGATGAGAACGGCAACCTGGTCATCATGCCCGACTGCGCCACGGAACTGCCTGAGGCGGTTGCCAATGACGACGGCACTGTGACCTACACCTACACGCTGGTGGATGGTCTGAAGTGGTCCGATGGACAGGATCTGACCGCCAAGGACTTCGAGTTCGCATGGAAGCGCGCTGCTTCTACCGCGCTGGCTGCCGACTACGGCTATATGTTCGAGGTCGTCAAGGGCTATCCCGACGATCTGGCTGTGGAGGCCACCGATGACAAGACCCTGACCGTCACCCTGAACAAACCTGTTGCTTACTGGAACGAGCTGCTGGCCTTCCCCGCTTACTTCCCCGTCCGTGAGGATGTGGTTGCCAACGAGGCTTGGGCGACCGATCCTTCCACCTATGTGTCCAACGGCGCTTACACCATGACCGGCTGGGAGCACAACTCCGTCATTACCCTGACCAAGAACCCCAACTATCATGATGCGGACTCCGTCACCATGAACGAGATCAAGTTCTATCTGTCCGACGATGCGAACAATATGCTGACCAACTTCAAGAACGGCACTTGGCAGTTGATCGACGATGTTCCCACCAACGAGATCGCTTCTCTGAAGCAGGAGTATCCCACCGAGTTTGTGGTCGCCGGCCAGATCGGTACTTACTACGTCTGCTGGAACATCAACGAGGCTCTGCTGCCCTGAGCAGTCGCTTTGGGATTGTGAAGTTTCCAGGTAAATCCGAGACCCGGGCCTGCCCAACGGCAGGTTCCGGGTCTTCTCCTTTTGTGGGCGGGATTTAGGGAAATCTTAATGAAATTCACCTGTGCATAAATTGACAATGCCGGAGTGAATTGATATAATAAAACCATCATAACGTCCATTTCAGGATGGGAGTTTCGGAGAAGTATTATGAAATTGAAGAGAGTATTATCCGCTGTCTGCGCGATTATCGGTTTATTTGCGGCTGCTGCCGGGGTATATTTCAGCCTGTCGGCACGCAATTCCACTCCGGTTCTGCTCACACCGCCCACCGCGGCAACCAATCGGGTGACCGGCATGATGGATGCCATCTGCCAAGGCGATTATGAGCGCGCGAGTACATATATTTTGGGAAATCCCGGTCTGGGTGTGGACAGAGAGGCATCCGACCGGGTTGGCGTTCTGATTTGGAATGCTTTCATTGACAGCCTTACCTACCAACTGGAGGGCGCGTGCTATGCCACCGATGACGGTCTGGCCCAGAATGTGACCATGTCCTGCCTGGATGTGACCAGCGTGACGGCAAATTTACGGGAGCGATCCCAGACGCTGCTGGAGCAGCGGGTGCAGGCTGCCGAGGACACGTCCGAAATTTATGACGAGAACAACGAATACCGGGAAGATTTTGTAATGAATGTCCTATATGACGCGGCCGAGCAGGCGCTGCGGGAGGATTCCGCCAGCATGACGGTCTCCTTGACCCTGAATCTCAAATATCAGGATGGCCGTTGGTGGGTGATTGCTGACAGTGAACTGCTGGATGCCGTTTCCGGCGGTATCCTGTATTAAGGGAGGGTGTCCCGTGCCCGAAATGATTCAGAATCAGGGCGGTGAGCCTGTGGATATGTCACAGCCTGTCCAATCCGGCGGACGGACAAAATCACCGGGATACCGGGTTTTCTGTGCCGTGCTTGCGATGGTCAGTCTGGTTTTTACGGGGATTCTATTGTGGAGGCTGCTGCTTTCCGGCGGGTCGGAATCCAGACGCGCCCAGTCAACGGTTACTGACGTAAACATTATGGACAAATTTGACATGGTCATGACCAATGAGATCAGCAACGCGCTGGACGGTGTGCTGTCAATCAAGAAGGTGTACTGGCTCAGCGACAGTGATCTGGTTGCGCCGAAGCCAAATCACGATCATTACGGTCAGGCTTCCAGCCCGGAGGAGCTTCAGTGGCTGCTGGAGGAATCCCGGGATCTGCTGGAAGGGCAGGAACTGCTGTTCGGCATGGATACTCCCGTCTGGAAGGGCGACAAGATCTACTATTATTATGATGAAACGCTTCTGGTAATCACATGGAAGCAGATCATTGACGGCTGCGTACATACCATTTCAGAGATCAAGGCGGCGCATCCATCCCAGTTCCGCCGCTTTCTGGCCGGTGGGGAATTTGGCTCTGATAAGCAGTATGTGACGACCGAAATGGCTTCCAGCGTCAATGCGGTGGTGGCCACTTCGGGAGATTTTTACAAATTCCGGCGGTACGGCGTTGTAGTCTACGACGGAAAGGTGCAGCGCTTTGAAGGAAAGCAGCTCGATACCTGCTTCATCGACAAAGACGGCAATCTCCTGTTTGCCTATCGGGGCGATCTGAAAAGTCAGGAGCAGGCACAGCAGTTCGTGGACGAAAACAACATACGCTTCTCTCTGGCCTTTGGCCCGGTGCTGGTGGAAAACGGAAAGGCAAGAACCATTGAACGCTATCCCGTAGGTGAGGTCGATGAGAAATACTCCCGTGCCGCCCTGTGTCAGATGGATGCGCTGCATTACCTGTTTGTCAATCTGACGGGTGAACCCCGTCGGGGCTTTGATTCCCGGGATACGGTCAATGCGTTTGCCCGGAATCTGGAAGCCATGGGGGTTCAGAAGGCGTATGCGCTGGATGGCGGGCAGACCACGGTGATCTGCATGGATGGCAATCTGATCAGCTACCCTGATTTCGGAACCCAGCGCCGGATCAGCGATATCATCTATTTTGCAACGGCGCTGCCGAACGGAGGTTGAAATATGGAGAGAATTGCGTGTATCAGCGGCGGCACTTTCATTTATTGGAGTTCCGTGATTCTGACGCTGGCCGTTGCTGCAGCGGTCGCGATTTTTGCCGCGCTGTACCTTTATAAAAACGGGAATCTGCTGGCAGTTGCCATCGCGGTTCCGGTGGCGGCGGTGATTTCCGCCGTCCTCGCACGGCTGATTCACTGGTATTGCCGGGCGGACAGCTATCCCAGTATGCAATCCGCGCTGGCTGATTATTCCTGGGGCGGGTATGCGTTGATGGGTGTATTTGCGGGCTGCATCCTGACAGCCTGCCTGTTACGTCTGCTTCAAATCAGTAAGAATCTGCCGGAAATGCTGGACTGCATGGCGGTGGCTGGCGGATTCGGAATCGCGGTGGGTCGACTGGCATCGTTTTTCAACAGCTCCGACCGGGGACTGATTATGCCGGACGGAATCGGCCTGCCCTTTGCCTATCCCGTCACCAATGCTGTTTCCGGCGTGGTGGAGAATCGGCTTGCGACTTTTATGCTGCAGGCCATTGTAACGGGCGCGATTGTGCTGGGGCTGCTCATCTATATGGTGGTTTGCGGATGCAGAAAGAAGAAACCGAAGGACGGGGATATTTTCTGGATGTTTCTGGCAGCCTACGGCGGAAGCCAGATTGTATTTGACAGCACCCGCTATGATTCCCTCTTTATGCGCTCCAACGGCTTCATCAGCATTGTCCAGATTCTCGGCGCGGTGGCATTGGTGCTTGCGGTGATCGTTTTTTCCGTACGGATGGTGAAAAACGGTGGACTGAGATTTTACCATTTCCTGCTCTGGGTCGGCTTCGTCGGACTGCTGGGTGTGGCCGGATATATGGAATACTATGTGCAGCGTCACGGTAACCAGGCGCTGTTTGCCTATAGCGTTATGGGTAGCTGCATTGCTGCTGCCGTGATTTTGACCCTGGTGATCCGATATCTGGCAATTCGAACCGGCAGAACTCCGGCTTCGGCTGAGGATCTTGCGAACATGGAGTGATTTTAGCCTCATAACGGCACAGGATGTCCTGTGCCGTTTTTGAGATTTCCGAATAGCCGGTATCGGGAAGGCGGAAGAAATAGAGGGATGAAATGGCTAAGTACAGGAAATGGGTTTTGCTGGGGATTGCCGCGGCACTGGTAATCAGCATTGCGGTGGTTGCGTTCGGTGTTTACCTTCCCTATCGGGGCGCGGGAAGCGCCATGCCTCAGACAGGCGAATTTATCATTACACAGCAAAAAGACGGAACACTGGTGCTCCATTGGCCCGAGGCGGATCAGGCGGATCGCTACCGTCTGGAATTCCTTTTGCCCGCTGAAACGGAGGATGCGGAACCGGAAGTGGTATACCGGAACTTTTTCACCGGAAGTACCGAATGCGTTTTGCCGCGGCTCCCGGAAAACAGGGAGCTGATCATGCGGGTCTGCGCGGAGGTGGAGTACCGGGTATTTGGGCAGAAGCGGATTCGAGTCAGCGATCCGGCGATGGAGGTCACGACGGATTTCCAGATTCCTGTGATTACCAATCTGCAATGGACGGCAGACCCGGATACGGACACCGTCAGTATTTCCTTCCAAATGCGCGAAGGAGATTCCTGCCGCTATGATCTGGTGGGTTCAGATGGCGAAGGAACGGAGTTGGGAAGGGTGGACACGGGCTCTCTGGAGCTTCACTTTGGTGATGACGGAGCGCTTCCGGTTCCGGAGTTCGGAGAATGCTGTACGCTGTCCTTCCGGGCCATGCGGGAGAAACCGGGGCTGAAATTCTATGGTACCCAGTCCGCCGGTTTGACGGTAACGCGGGATGATTTGCTGGATCGCAATCTGAATTTGCAGTGTGTGGATCAGGGTAACAATGTATTCGCACTGACCTGGGACGAGACAAAGGGAGAGCATTATGAGGTTCAGCTTCTGGATACCGACTCGATCCAGTGGCAGACGGTCGCGCAAATCGCCGGAGACGGAGAACGGCGCTACACCAGTCCCCATCTGGCGCCCTTTGGGAATTTTACTTATCGGGTGGTAGCCGTTGGCGGCCAGACAATGGAGGACAGCCCCTACGCGGCCGTTTCCGATGAGATCGCGTATGCGTCCGGGGCATCGGCCGTATTCGCAACCATCTGGCCAGTGAAGGATCTGGAGGCGTTTCGGGATTCAGGACGGACAGAATCGATGGGAACCGTGAATGCGTGCACAGCCTATTGTGTTCTGGGGGAACAGGATGGAATGTTCTGCATCCGGCTGAATGGGGAAACCTGTTACATTGACAGCAGTTATTGCTTGATCAATCTTTCGGAGTACCTTGGCACGCTCTGCCGTTATGAGATCACAAACAGCGTGGCCTCCATCTACATGGTACATGAATTTGAAATTCCCGACGTAACGGGTGTTGTCACGGCGGGGTATGAAAATGTGAGGCTGTCCGACGGAAGCTATCTGGTGCCGCTGCTGTACCCAACCGCCCAAAAACTGGCTTCGGCCGGGCAGGCGGCCGTGGAGCAGGGATATCGTCTGAAAATCTATGACAGCTTCCGACCCAACAAGGCAACCCAGCAGATCTACCAACTGACGGAAAAGATTCTGGAGGACCCGGTGCCGGAGCAGACCTATACGGGCGTTCAGACGGATGAACTGAAGCTCCCTGAACCTGAAGATGGTGAGGTTCTGACCTACCACATGGTGATGACCAACGGGAAATATGGCCTGAATTATTTTCTGGCCAAGGGACGCTCCATGCACAATTTGGGCATCGCGCTGGATTTGACGCTGGAGGATTTGGCTACCGGGCGGGAGATCACCATGCAGACCGCCATTCATGATCTGAGCTGTTATTCCGTCTTGAGCCAAAACAACAGCGGGGCTAATACGCTGGCAAAAATAATGAAGGGAGCCGGATTTGGCGATCTGATATCCGAATGGTGGCATTTTCAGGATAATGAGGCGAGGGCCAGCCTGTCACTGCCCACAATATATCATGGAGTCAGTGCCGAATGCTGGATGGCGGATGATTACGGATGGAAGTACCGCACCCGAAAAGGGACGTATTACACCGGTGAGACGGTGACAATCGGAGATTCCGTGTTTTCCTTTGACGAAAACGGTTATGTGATAACCAGGTAGACGACTGCGGACGTACTGCACAGCTTGTGGTACGTCCGCTTTTTTTGAACGGAAGACCGACATTTTTTCCCACATTTCCCATTTCTCTGTTGCAATCAATTGCGGTTTGTGATAATCTGTAAGCAGAAATTTTGCTTTTTTCAGCATTTCTGAGACGGGAAAGTGAAGAGAAAAGATGAAAGAGAAAATCAAAATCTGGATGAATAAGGCCGGAAGCTTTTTTCAATGGAGCGCATGGACGGACAAGGCCGGGAAGTTTCTGAAATCCGGGAAAGGAATCGCCTGTATGGCGGCTGCCGGGGTGCTTGCGCTGGCCGCGGCGGCATGGGGCGGTTATGAGATCTGGCTTTCCAGGCAACCGAAATTTCATGATCTTACCATCGAACTGGGAACGGATGCGGTTCAAATCAGCGATTTTATGACGGAGTATGCCAATGCAAAAAAAGTAGCCTTTGTCACCGATCCCGCAGTGGTGGATCTGAACCGAACTGGCAGCATCTCTCTGGTGCTCCGGAATGGCAGCGCGGAGGAAACGGTCACGCTGACAATTGAGGATACCACGGCGCCCACGGTTACGTTCGCAAGCGAGTATCGGGTTATGGCCGATGCGGGACTGCCGCAGGCAAATGCGCTGGTGTCAGATGTCCGGGACGCGTCCCGGGTATCGATTTCTTATTTGAATGAGCCGGTAATCCCCATTGATTACCGGGATGAGACGGTTACCGTTGTTGCGGAGGACGAAAGCGGAAACACGACCCAGGGGCAGTGCCGGTTGTCGTTCTGCTGGCTGCGGGAGAGTTATTCGCTGGAGCTGGGCGATACACTGACGAAAGAGGCGCTCCTTTTGAATCCGGAACGGGATGAGCCGCTTCTGGATCAGGCGGTACTGGATGAAATAAACGCGGGCGGTCTGGGCACGTATACCGTCAGCAGTGAAACCGAAGCGAAGCAAATCCAATGCACCGTTACGGTTCAGGATACCAAAGGGCCGGAACTGGTACTCAGAACGGTTCAGCGGATGATCGGAAAGCAGGCAAAGCTGGAGGATTTCGTAGAGTCCGTTTCCGATCTTTCCGGCGTGGCAGAAGTGTATCTGGTTACGGAACTGGACGTGAGCACCAAGGGCACCTATACGGTGGTGGTGGAGGCGAAGGACACCTGCGGCAACGTAACCAGAGCGGAGACAACACTCTGGGTGACGGACGATAAGAACCCGCCGAAGATCAAAGGCGACCTGGGGACTTTGACGGTGGAAAAACACAGCAACCCCGATTTTCTGGCGGGTATCACGGCTTATGATGAGGTGGACGGCAACTGCAAAGTGACCTGTGACACCAGCTCCCTGAATCTGGATGTGGCCGGAACCTACTATATTACCTACCGTTCCTCCGACAAATCCGGGAACGTGAGAACGGTGAAGCGTAAGGTCGTGGTACAGCACGATGCGGAGGATACCGCGGCGCTGGTGCAATCCATTTCGGACAGCCTCAGCAACGATCCGGAAACGATCCGGGACTATGTCAGGCGCAAAATCAGTTACAATCACGAATGGGGCGGGGATGACCCCGTATGGTACGGATTTACCACCCATGGCGGGAACTGCTATGTACACGCTCAGTGCCTGAAGGCTATCTTTGACCGCAAGGGCATTGAAAGCCGGCTGATTTGGGTCACCAACAAAACCCACTATTGGCTGATCGTAAAAATTGGCGATGGCTGGAAGCACATTGACGCAACGCCCAGCAGGCTGCATGGCAAATACAGCCTGATGAACGATACGCAGCGGCTGGAGACATTGAGCGGCAGAGTTTGGGACACAACCCAGTGGCCGGCCTGTGAGTAAGCGATTATGATAGTGAATTTTCTGATTCTCCTGGCCGGACTGGCCATCTATGCCGGATACGGGCTTTCCGGTCTGGCGTATATTCTGGCGGTGACGGGATTGAGTTACCTGGCTGGCCGGCTGATTCCCAAGCACCCCTGGGTGCTGTGGATCAGTGTCATGTTCAATGTGGTGGCGCTGCTGGTGTTGAAGCTCCAGCCGTTGACCGGAATGGAATTCATGGCGCCTCTTGGCATTTCCTATTTTACGCTGCAGATCATTTCCTATCATGTGGATGTCTACCGGGGAAAATATGAGCCGGAGCGAAACCTGCTGCGGTACGGTTTGTTTGTAACCTATTTGCCCCACATTTTTCTTGGTCCCATTGAGCGCTATGACAAAATGGTACCGGCTCTTTTTGAGCAGCGTCACATCGATTGGGACGGCGTTTCAAGCGGCGGAGCCCGGCTCCTTTGGGGCCTGTTCAAAAAGCTGGTCATTGCCGCCCGAGCGGGGGTGATTGTCTCCGCCGTTTCCGGCGATCCGGAACAGTTCCGCGGCGCCTACGCACTGGCTGCGATGCTCCTGTACGCCGTTCAGCTTTACGCGGATTTCTCCGGCGGCATCGATCTCGTGCTGGGGGTTTCCCGGATGCTGGGCATCCGCCTGAGCGAAAATTTTGACGCGCCTTATTTTTCAGAGTCCTTCCGGGAATTCTGGCGGCGGTGGCATATGACGCTTGGAAGCTGGCTGCGGGATTATGTCTATATCCCATTGGGCGGCAATCGGAAAGGGAAAGCCCGAAAAACAATCAACGTCATTGTGACATTTCTGGTGTCAGGCCTGTGGCATGGCGTGCACTATCTGCTGTGGGGCCTGTTCAACGGCATTTTCGTGGCGCTGGGTGATAAGTGCAAAACCCGGTGGAAAACGCTGAACCGGGCCGCGACCTTCCTGCTGGTAAGCCTGTTGTGGTCGTTTTTCATCTGGCCGGACTCCATGACGGCACTGAAGATGATCGGCTCCCTGTTTACCACCTGGAACTATGGCGCGTTCTTTGCTGGAATCGGTACGCTGGGGCTGAATTTGGGCGAATGGATCGTGCTGACTGCCGGCGCTGGCCTGCTCTGGGCCTACGATGGCCTCCGAAATCGGATCAACCGGCGTTTTTACACACTTTGCCCTGCCGGGCGGGTGGCGGTGATTGGCGCATTGGGTCTGGCCGTTCTGATTTTTGGAATGTATGGCATTGGCTTTGACGCGGGCGCTTTCATTTACAGCAGATTTTAGGAGGATTTCCGGGATGAAAGCGAAGCTTCTGAAAAATGTGCTGTCCGTGACGGCGGTGGTGCTGGCATTTTTGATGCTGTTGAGTCTGGCAACCATGCTGCTTCAGCCCAAATATATGGAGAGTTTGGTGGAAGGAAGCATGATCTCCCAATACTATCGGGAAGCGGGCGGACACGATGTGGTTTTTCTGGGTGACTGTGAGGTGTATGCCAATTTCTCACCCATGGAGATGTACCGGGAGGCGGGAATCACCGCCTATGTGCGTGGCTCACCCCAGCAGCTCATCTGGCAGTCCTACTACATCCTCAAAGAGACCTTTCAATATGAGACGCCAAAGGCTGTGGTATACAATGTCAACGCCATGCGCTACGACGCGCCGGTCAGCGAAGCCTATAACCGGCTGACCATTGACAAAATGCGCTGGTCGGACGAAAAAATCGGAATTATTTGCGCCTCCATGACGGAGGAGGAGAGCTTCTGGTCCTATGTGTTTCCGATTCTGCGCTATCATTCCCGTTTTGATGAGCTGACCGGGGAGGACGTTGCTTACCTGTTCAAAACCAGAGACAACACCTGGAACGGACACCTGATGAACAAAGCGGTCAATCCGGTGGAGAATCTTCCGGCCAAGCGGATACTGGCGGATTACCGGTTCAGCGATCTCTGCTACACGTATCTGGACAAAATCCGCACGCTTTGCCAGCAGAACGGAACAGAACTGATTCTGATCAAAGCGCCCAGCGTATATCCCTACTGGTACGACGAGTATGATGCACAGATTGAAGATTATGCAGAGGCAAACGGTCTGAAATTCTACAATTTTCTTGATTATACGGAGGAAATTGGAATCGACTATTCCACGGATACCTATGACGGCGGCCTGCACCTCAACCTTTCCGGTGCCACCAAGCTGTCTGCCTTTTTTGCGGATATTCTGTCCGGGCAGCATGGTCTGGAGGATCACCGGCAGGATCCTGCCATCGCGGCGGTATACGACGAAAAACTGCGGCTTTATGATCTGGAAGCCAATCAATAAAAATAAGGTGAGAATATGAGAAAATGGATAATCGGAATGATGGCGGCAGCAATGCTGCTGACGCTGACTGCCTGCGGCGCGGAAGAGCAGACCAATGCGGACTATGTGATCACGCGCGGCGCGGCGGTGACGGAGACGGAGGCTGGGGACAGCCTGGAAAACACGCTGGCTGTGAAGGCTGGCGGGCCGTATGCATTTGTATTTGAAGGAACTGAGCTGGCTCCCGGTGCGGCGTTCGATGCGGCAAAACTGCCCGAGCCGGAGTCCGTAACGCAGGTTCCAAGCTGCGCCATTGAAGGAACCGACAACGTGTATAATTACGGAAGCTTTGAACTGACCGCCTTTGACGATGGAAGCGGGGAAGTGATCTATTCCATCTATTTGCTGGCTCCGTCCGCCATGACGCCGGAGGGACTGACGCTGGGCGACGAGGCGGGAAAGGTGACGGAAGCCTTCGGGGAAGATTATGAGCTGGACGGAAACGCCTATCTATACACCAGCGGACGGACGCAGTTGTCCATTATTGTGCAGAATGATACGGTGGTCAGCATAGAATACCGGCTGATTGTTGAATAAAAGGGGAAATGGCGGAACTTTGCTGGAAAGTTCCGCCAAACTTTATACGGGGATTGTTTTTTACCTGAAAAATGATATAATAGCAGACAGGTTCCGAACCGGCCGTGCCGGGAGGAAATGAAATGACAACCCAGGAGGAGACTGGAAAGATGAAAACACGCGCCTTTGCGTTGCTGATTTGCCTGCTGCTTCTGGCCGGCTGCGCCGCACCCACAACCCGGACAGAGGGCTATACGTTCACGGATTCCACGGGAACAGCCATCACGGTGAAAGGAAAACCGGAGAAGGTTGCGGTGCTTCTGTCCTCGCTGGCTGACCTCTGGGTCACCGCAGGCGGCCGGGTGGATATTACAGTGGGCGAAACGGTTCAGCGGGGATTTGCCGCAGACTCCGCCGTTCTGGTGGATGAGGGAGCGGGAAAGAGCATCAATCTGGAACTGCTGCTGGCATCCGAACCGGATTTGGTGATCTACTCCCCGGACATAGCCGGTCAGGCGGAGTGCGCGGATGCGCTGCGGGAGGCGGGCATTCCAACGGCTGGCTTCCTGGTGGATTGCTTTCAGGACTATCTGAAGATACTGGATATCTGCACCGAACTGACGGGCTGCCCGGATCGGGCTGTAACCTATGGCGATCAGGTTGCCCAGCGCGTGGAGAAGCTGATTGCCGATGCCGGAACCCGGGCGGAACAGCCCAGCATCCTGTTTGTTCGGGCCGGTTCTTCCGCCAGGTACACCAAGGCGAAAACCGCAGATACCCATTTTGCCTGCCGGATGCTGGACGAGCTGGGGACGACCAATATTGCGGACACCGCGCCGGTTCTTCTGGACGGGCTGAGCACCGAGGAGATTCTGCTGGCAGATCCGGACTTTATTTTCTACACCACCATGGGAGATGAAAAAAGCGGCGTGGCATACATGGAGAGCCTGCTGGCCGATCCCGTGTGGAGTACGCTTTCCGCAGTTCGGGGAGGCAGGGTTTACCAGCTTCCGAAAGATCTGTTTCAGTATAAGCCGAATGCCCGCTGGGATGAGGCATATGCCTATCTGAGCAGCCTGCTCTACGGAGAAGAGCCATGAAAAACGGGAGACTTTGGGTTTGGATGCCGGTGCTGCTGCTGATTTCGGCGGCAGCCGGACTGTATTTTGGCAGCGCAGAGCTGTCTGCGGCGGATTTTTTTGCCGCGCTGACCTTTCGGGGCACGGTAACCCATGAATTGATACTATATGGCCTGCGGCTGCCCCGTGTATTGGCGGGGATTCTGGCCGGGGTGGGATTGTCCACGGCGGGCGTGCTGCTGCAAAGCGTAACAGCCAATGAGCTGGCAAGCCCCAATATCATCGGCATCAACTCCGGCGCGGGGCTTGCGGTGATTCTGACACTGACACTGGCGCCAAAGGCTGGACAGATTCTCCCGCTGGCTGCTTTTGCCGGTGCGTTCGCGACGGCGCTGTGCATTCTGGCCGTGGCCAACCGGCTTTCCGGTTCCCGCACGGCGATTCTGCTGATTGGAATCGCGTTGACAACCCTTTTGAACGCCGC
This sequence comes from Clostridiales bacterium, assembly GCA_022774865.1. Classification (GTDB taxonomy): domain Bacteria; phylum Bacillota; class Clostridia; order Oscillospirales; family Oscillospiraceae; genus Faecousia. The sequence continues at coordinate 6,080 of JALFLH010000004.1, read as the reverse complement.
GATTTCGTTTCTTTCCCTGCTGGATGAAGGCGTGCTTGCCCAGTATAATCATTTTACCGTGGGCAGCCTGAAGGGGGTGCGGATGTCCGAACTGGTGCTGCCGGCTGTGATCATTCTGCTCTCCTTTTCCGGCGCCCTGCTGCTGTCCGGGCGGCTGGGCGTTCTGTGTCTGGGAGATTCCGCCGCCGCTGCGCTGGGCATCCGGGTGCGGCGCCTGCGGATTCTGGCGCTGGCTTGCGCGGCTGCCGGCGCGGCGGCTGTGGTCAGCTATGCCGGGCTGTTGGGTTTTGTGGGACTGGTGGTTCCGCACATCGCGCGGCGGCTGGTGGGGGATCGCCCCGGGCGGCTCCTCCCGGCGGCTGCGTTGCTGGGAGGGATTCTGGTTGTGCTGGCAGATCTGCTGGGGAGAACCCTGTTCGCGCCCTCGGAGCTTCCGGTGGGCATTTTGATGAGTCTGGTGGGCGCGCCCTATTTTCTGGTTCTGCTGTGCCGTAGGAGGAAATATGCTGACCTTTCATGAGATATCCGTCCGCTTCGACAACCGGCAGGTGCTGGATCGGGTTTCCTTTTCCCTGCGTCCCCACCGGATGACCGTGCTGCTTGGACGTAACGGAAGCGGAAAATCCACGCTGCTGCGCTGTGTCAATCAGGAGCTTAGCTATACGGGCGTAATCACCGATGGGGAGAAAAATCTGGCCTTTTTATCCCCGAAGGAACGGGCGAGAACCGTGGCGATTTTGCCGCAGACCATGCCGGTTCCCCATGTGACGGGGTGGGAGCAGGCTGCTTTCGGCCGCAATCCCTATCTGGATTTGACCGGTCGCCTGCGAGAAAAAGACCGGGAGGCGGTCAGACAGGCGCTGGAGGATGCGGATGCCCGGGAGCTGGAGGGCAGATTTGTGGATACCCTGTCCGGCGGCGAGCGGCAGCGGATTAATCTGGCCATGATTCTGGCGCAGAATACGCCCATCGTCCTGCTGGATGAACCCACGGCACATATGGATCAGGCACATGAGGCTGCGTTTTTGCGCCGGCTGAATCAGCTCAAGCAACGCAGAAAGAAAACCTTCCTGCTGATTCTGCACGATCTGACGCTGGCAGCGGCGTTTGCGGATGATCTGGTGGTGCTCGACGGCGGAACCATCCGCTTTTCCGGGACAAAGGAGGAGTGCCTCCGGCAGCAGATTATTGAAAATGTGTTCTCAGTTCGGCGCTATGCCGTGCAGGAGAATGGAAAAACACGGCTGTTTTTCAGCGCGGCGGAATAAGGACGACATTTGGTTGTTCAGTACGCATTATTTGATAATCAACGCATACTGCACGGATGTCACAGCGCCGTTGGTAAGCAGAATTGTCAGGCTGCTTTCGCCGCGGTTCAGAACGCACAGTCCGTCATCCTTGAACACATCCCCTCCATAGGTCTGCGCAACCGCATCCCGGGAAGAACCAATTCGAATGCCCTCCGCCGTTGAGAGACTGTCGTCGGTAAACCAGACCCGGCAGACGATTTCCGCACCGTTCACAGGGCAGGTGGTCAGGCAGAAATGCTCGTAGCGATAGGTCTTTTCCGTACCGTCAAAGGCGCAGCTTGCCTCCTCCGTGACCGTGACAGGTTTTCCGAGGGCAGCCAGGATGGGTGCGGCCTCCGCGCCCATGGTGATGGTGCAGTCCGCAACCGTGAGAACGAAGCCGGATTCCGCAGGCTGGGGCGCCGGCGCGCTGCAGCCGCATATCCAGAGAACTGTGCAGACAATTAGTAACAAAACGCATATTTTTTTCATGTAGAATCTCCTTTCAGGAAGCAGACGCCAATTGCGTCTGCTTTTGTTGTTCGTAGATGTCCGTTTTTGCAGCCCAGCGCGCACAGAGGGCATCATCGTCCCGCCGGTCCGGAAGGCTGCATTGCGTGGCAAGAATCCTGCCAAACCAGAATGCTGCCTTTTCCGCGCCCCAGACATTCAGATGCAGTCCGGCATCATAGGTATCCCTGTTCCAGTCAATGCCGATTTCATCCAGCGATTCGGTCATATTGAGATACAGCAGCCCCTTTTCCTGGGCGTAGGAGCGGATCTGCGCATCCCATTCCTTCCACCACACGGGATAAAGGGTAGGCGCTTTGATCAGCACCAGCTTGATTCCGTGCGCCCGGCACAGACGCTCCATCCGGTTCAGATAATCCCAACTGGCGCTTCCAAACTGATAGCCGGCGGGCGCCGGCGCCGGGTGGGCATCTGTCATGGGTTTGATTCCGGTTTGCATCAGATAGCCGTTGTGGGAGACCTGGTCTTTTTTCAGCCAGTAGGTAAAATCCTCCGCCATCAGCTTTGACCAACGGTCGTGAAAACGCAGAATCGGAAACAGATAGCTAAACTGAGCGTCCTGCGCCCGTTCGTCGGCTGTCAGAGAGGCTTGCACAGCTTTCCATTTGAAAACGGACGGACGCATGGAGTCCAGCGTCAACCGGTTGTAGGCTTCCCGCCGGGTTGGGTCGCCGGTGCTTTCCGGCGTGTCGTATTTCATGGAGAGAACGTTGAATACGACGACTTGGGGCGTTTCATAGCGAAGCGTCTCCTCCAGCAGGTAGTAGGACTGCCAGATGGTCTGCTGGGGGCTGCCCCGGATGCAGGATGGAATTCCATATTCATTCCACAGGGTAATGGGGGAGAAATTCTCGTACACCTCGCAGTCGCCGATGAATATGACATCGTTGCCTCCGGCGTTGGCGTAGTATTCGCCGATGAGCGCGCCTTCCTGGGTAGATTCCATGTATTTCGGAATCAGCAGCGCCTGAAGAAGCAGAAGAATGGCCAGAGCAAATCCAAGCTGAGCACAGAATTTGATTTTTCCCATGATTGTCACCTAAAACTGATTGTAGAGAAAGCTGGATGCCTGATAGCCGATTCCGTAGTGTCCCATCAGCAGCACAGCCAGTCCCAGCAGAAACAACAGACCCCGCCGCACCGGGGCAGGCCAGCGCCAGAGCAGCTTCCGAACGCTGCCTGTTTTCTCCTGAATGAGGCTGACAGCCAGCATCAGCGCGGCCGAACCGGCCAGAATCAGGTAGTCCAGTCCGGTCAGCCCAAGACCCATCAGCGTACCGTCCCAGAAAACCCGGAGGTGAAAGCCGGTAAACAGGGAGCAAACCCGGCTCCAGTAGTCCCCCACATGGGGAAACAGGTCGCAGGCGCGGATGAGATTCATCAGAAGAAAGGTTCGAATGATTTCAAACAGACCATACCACGGTTTATCCTTCAGGGCAAAACGGCTGTGAAAGCGCCGGTACAGGGGGGTCAGCTCCTCTGAAACCACGATGACCAGACAGTTCAGCATCCCCCAGAGCACGAAATTGGGCGTCAGGCCATGCCAGATGCCGGTGGCAAGCCACGTGACGATGGATGCGGCGTAGACCGGCAGGCGTTTTCCGAAGCCGTTCCAGTGGCTCCGGGAAATCCGGCTAAGCTTTCGCACGCCCGCACTGACGGAAACGGGAAAGAAGATATCGTCTTTCATCCACTGCCCCAGCGTGATATGCCACCGCCGCCAGTATTCGGCGGTGCTTTTTGAGAAAAAGGGACGGCGGAAGTTTTCCGGGAGCCGGATGCCCAGCGCCTGAGACAGCCCCAGGGCAATGTCGATGCCGCCGGTGAAATCCCCGTAAATCTGGATGGCGTAGAACAGGGTCAGCGCGCCGAAAGCGGCGCCCGTATATTCGCTTTGGCGCAGGGCGGCCACGGCGGGGGCAATCCGGTCGGCAACCACCAGCTTCTTGAAATAGCCCCAGAGCATCCGCTGCAGTCCAAAGGAAACCTCCTTTCCGTCAAAGGGGTGCCCACGGAAAAGCTGCTCCGAGAGCGGGGAAAACCTGCTGATCGGCCCCTGTATGAGCTGAGGGAAATAGCACACGAACAGGGCATATTTGCAGGGATTTCGTTCCGCCGGGACGGTTCCCCGGTACACATCGATCACGTAGCCCGCACTCTGAAACAGAAAAAACGAGATGCCGAGGGGGAGCGCCAGCGTCAGAAAGGACAGCCGTCCGTCTGACAGCGCTTGATGAAGCGGCTGTATCAGGCAGGCCTTGCAGAAAAACAGAAGGCCGAAGTTTGCGGTCAGGCAGAGTGCCAGAAGCAGGCGGTTTTGACGCCTTGTTTTGTCCCGGCGGCAACGTTTATCCTCCCGGGTCAGCGCGGGATGGCCGGAGAGAAACCGGTTCAGCCGGGCTTGATTGCGCCCGATGCACCGGGCGCAGAAGTAGGTGGTCAGGATGGTGAACAGGATGAAAAACAGGGACTCGGTTCCGGCACACAGGTAGAAGCAGAAGCTGGCGGCCAGCAGCACAATCCGTTGCCATTTCTGAGAGATGCGGTAATAGAGCACCAGCAGGACGGCTGAGAAAATCACAAACCGGATGGATATCAGGTTCATGTCATTCGTCCAGCAGCCGCTCCACCAACGCGTACAATGCGTGGGCGGAATTGAAATTTTCCGGGGTCAGTGCCTCGGCGGGAATGGCCACCCCGAATTGCTCATCAATTTCCGAGACGATGGTCACAAGGTCAAAAGAATCCAGAATTCCGCCGTCGATCAGGTCATTGGCGGTTTCAAAGTCCACATCCGGGTGAAGCCCGGACAGAATCGCAAGCAGGTTATCCATGAAAGTTGCTCCTTTGCAGCAATAAATTTCGGTCGGTTTTTCCGTTTGGGGTCATCGGGATGGCGTCAAGCTGGCAGACGGAATGGGGAAGCATATAGCGGGGCAGCTTTTGGCGGAGATAATCCAGCAGCTTCGCCGGAGACGGCGTGCCCGCATAATAGAGCAGGAGTTTTCCGTGGGCACTGTCATACAGGCAGCAGGCACCGCGCACCTCCGGGTGCATACACGCGGCAGCTTCAATCTCGCCCAGTTCAATGCGGTGTCCCATGTGCTTGATCTGGCAGTCTTTCCGCCCCAGAAAGACCAATTCGCCCCGGTCATTGTACTTGCCCAAATCGCCGGTGCGGTAGATGATATCCGGGTAGAGCGGGTTCAGCGGATTCTGGACGAAGGCGGCTGCCGTCCGCGCCGAATCCCGGTAATAGCCCAGTGTGAGCCGGGTGCCCCGCACGCAGATTTCTCCCGGCTCGCCGGGGGCAGGGCTCTGATTGGATTCATCCAGCAGCAGAATCTGCGTATTGGGAAAGGGACGGCCGATGGGGATCGCCTCATCCTCGGCAAAATCCCGGTTCACCTCATAGTAGCAGCAAATGCCCGTGGCCTCTGTGGGGCCGTAGAGATTGAGAAAGCGTGCGCCGGGCAGGGCGGCGCGCCAGCAGGCGAGCTGCCGGGCAGGGAGCGGTTCGCTGGCAAACGCGACGGTTTTCAGGCAGGTGGGCACGATTTTTTCGAAGGTGTGCAGAGAGGAAACCATGGAGAGCGCCGAAGCGACCCAGCAGATGGTGTTAATCCGGTGGGAATTCAGGTATTCCATGAGCCGCAGGGGAAACAGAAAAAACTGCCGGGGAATCAGGTGCATGGACGCACCGAATTTCAGTGTGGGCAGGATTTCCTTGAGACAGGCATCGAAATACAACGGGGTCTGATTGCCGAAGCAGGTGGAGCTGTTGAAGCCGAGTACCGGACAGAGCTGCTCGATATAATCGATCACGGCCCGGTGGCAGCCGGTAACGCCCTTGGGAACGCCGGTGGAACCGGAGGTGAACACGATATAGATGGGGTCAATATCAAGCTGCCGCTCCCGTATCCGGGTCAGAGCCGCCTCGTCGATGGCGCCGAAGGCGAGATCGGCATAGAGACAAACCCGGGCGGATTGCTTGATCGACTCCGCAAGGGGGCGGGTTGTCTCATCGCAGATGAGGATTCCTGGCTGGGCTGCCTGAAGAATCATCTCCAGGCGGACACGGGGCATTTCCCGATCCAGCGGAATGTAATAACAGCCGCCGAAAATCACGCCCAGAAACGCGGCGATGGTGCGGGGATGCTTATCCATCAACACAGCCACCGGCTGCTTTTCCAAGCCTGCTTTGTGGAGCCGGGAGCCGATGGCGCGGGCCTGATCGAAAACCTGCCGGAAGGTCAGGCT
>JALFLH010000027.1 GCA_022774865.1 Clostridiales bacterium | reverse complement strand
TCTGATGGAACATAACACGGTTGGGGACGACTACGTGATTTGATGGTCCATAAAAAATACCTAACCACAGCTATGGTTAGGTATTTTGCGTAAGAGTAACCAAGCGGAGCAGAATTGAGGTAAAAGTAGGCAAAAGTAGTGTGCTGATCAGTTAGACAAATTGGAATTTGGTGGGCAAATGAATTCCCGGAAACGCCTTGGCTCCCCCCATGGGGGAGCTGTCAGCGAAGCTGACTGAGAGGGCCCTCTCCGCCCTGCGGGTACCTCTCCCATCGGGAGAGGCAAGCGCTCACTGCCTGACCACCAAATTCAAGTTTGTGTAATTGATTATACCTTAATTTGTTGTGATTTGCAATGGTTGGTGAAGTTTGGCTTCGCCAAGTGAAGCAGCGGCGATGCCGCTGTGAAGCATTGTGGTTCGCACAACGAGAAGTTAAGTGTGCCACACGCGCCCGCAGGCATTTCACATGGCGAAGCCATATTTCGCGCACGAAGGGCATTTCACAAATCCCGGAAGGGATTTATTTCATTGAAAAAGGCCACAGTTGTCCGGTAGACAAATGTGGCCTTTTTTGTGGCAGAGGATGAGGGATTCGAACCCCCGCAAACGGAGTCAGAGTCCGGTGTGCTACCGTTACACAAATCCTCTGAATGCAACGCCTTTATTATATGCAGTTTTGCGGAAAAGTCAAGCGTTTCCATTCTTTTTTGCGGTTTCCGGAGCGTCGTTTTGCTCCCACGGGAACGGCTCTCCCTTCAGGAGCCGCCGCAGAAAGGCAAATGTCTCCACCTCTCCCCGGTCACGCAGCATGGTCAGCACATACTCCAGTTCCCGCTGGGTGACCGGGTGCATCAGCGCCCGCTCTTTGCTTGTCAGAAAGTAATTCAGCGGTGATGCACTCGTATAGTTGCTCCCCTGGTAGGTCATGCAGGCGGCACGCCGGTCCATAACCATTTCCACCAGATACCGCCGGGGCATGGGCACCGGCTCATAGCGGTGGGTCGCCAGATTCATATCCGTCCAGTATTCATAGTGGTGTTTGTTGCGCCCCTTGTGGTGCATCCACGCCTCGGAGTAGCCCTTTTCGTCCCGCTCCGCAGCGTTGGGGCTGCGGTTTCCCTGATAATACCGGGCGCCAATCAGAAATTCCGTGGGTGCGTATTTGGACAGATCGTGGAGCAGACCCTGTTTGTACAGCCCCACTTTGAAGCAGCCCAGCATCACAAGATGCCTGTGGTGGGTGATGGTTTTCAAATGCTGCCAGACTTTCATACGGTCACGCTCCTCTTCTTCTGCATGATACTTCTTTTCCGGCGGGAATGCAAGCAGCTTCCGGGAAAGGAAAGGGAACCGCGAATTTCGCGCGGTTCCCGTTTTTTATCCTTCGGATACCACAATCTCGGAAAGCTGGAGTCCGGGATTCTTGCGGCAGGTAAAGTCAATGGCCCAGAAGCTGGAGAACACCAGCAGGCTGCGTCCCCGGTAATCCTCCAGCAGCTCGGCGTCGCTGCCCAGATTCATGTCGGACAGATCGCCGGGGTAGCTGTCAATCAGGCGGATTTCCTCATAGGGCAGCATCTCCATCCGCAGCTCCACGCCGTACTCGTTTTTCATCCGGTACTGGAACACATCAAGCTGCAGTGTGCCGACCACGCCAACCACCACTTCCTCCATACCGGAGCCGGGCACCTTGAAAATCTGGATGGCGCCCTCCTGGGCGATCTGCTCGGTGCCCTTGACGAACTGCTTGCGTTTCATGGAGTCCTTGGCGGACACCCGGCAGAAATGCTCGGGCGCAAAGGTTGGGATGCCGGAAAATTTGAATTTCTTGCCCGGCGTGGTGATGGTATCGCCAATGGAGAAGATACCCGGGTCAAAGACACCGATTACGTCGCCCGCATAGGCTTCATCTACAATTTCACGTTCGGCAGCCATCAGCTGCTGAGGCTGGGACAGGCGCATCTTTTTGTTGCCCTGTACATGGAAATACTCCGCGTCCCGGGAGAATTTGCCGGAGCAGATGCGCATGAAGGCCAGACGATCCCGGTGAGCTTTGTTCATATTCGCCTGAATCTTAAACACAAACGCGGAAAAATCCGGGCTGAAGGTGTCAATTTCCCCGCAGTCCGCCACCCGGGGCAGCGGCGGCGGCGTCATCTTCAAAAATTCCTCCAGAAACGGTTCCACACCGAAGTTGGTCAGTGCGGAGCCGAAGAACACCGGGCTGAGCTGTCCGTGACGCACTTCGTCCAAATCCAGTTCCCGTCCGGCGCTCAGCAGCTCCACGTCGTCGATCAACTGGTGGTGCTTCGCCTCACTGCCAAGCAGCTCGGCAACCTTGGGATCGTACAGGTCAATTTCCAGCTTGTCTGCCTTTGCCTTGCCGTTGACGCCGGAGAAAAACAGCAGCCGGCTCTGTTCCCGGTCATACACGCCCTGAAAATCCTTACCGGAACCGATGGGCCAGTTCATGGCGTAGGTTTCGATTCCCAGTTCCCGCTCCACCTCGTCCAGCAGGTCGAAGGGGTCCTTTGCCTCCCGGTCCATTTTGTTGATAAAGGTAAAAATCGGAATATGCCGCATGGCACAGACCTTAAAGAGCTTCCGGGTCTGCGGCTCCACGCCCTTGGCGCCGTCGATGACCATGACGGCGGAGTCCGCCGCCATGAGAGTACGGTAGGTATCCTCGGAGAAGTCCTGGTGGCCCGGGGTATCCAGAATGTTGATGCAGAAGCCCTGATACTGGAACTGCATCACGGAGGACGTGACGGAAATGCCGCGCTGCTTTTCGATCTCCATCCAGTCGGAGGTCGCGGCGCGGGAATTTTTCTTGCCCTTGACCACGCCGGCCTGCGCGATGGCGCCGCCGTAGAGCAGAAATTTTTCGGTTAAGGTTGTTTTACCGGCGTCGGGGTGGGAGATGATGGCAAATGTCCGGCGGCGGCTGATTTCTTCAATTAATTCTGACATGAGGTTCCCTCCTCTTTCTGAAATTCATTCTGGCGAAGGGAATGTCTAGGGGGGAAAATGAAAACGCATAGAAGCCTCCAAAGCTGAATAATCCGATCTGATTCAGTTTATCACATTTTCGGGTAAGATACAAGAGGAATTTCCGGAAAAAGCCGATTTTCCAGAAATTCGGCTTTCTGTCCAGTTTCCGTAAATTCCTCTTGAAAGAAAACCGGATGCATGATAAAATATGACAGATAATTTGAAAAAAGGAAGTTGATTATTTCATGAGAAAAAATCGAAGTGCGGCGCGCCGCCTCCGCACACCGGTCTTTTTGATTCTGATTGCCGCGCTTCTGATGCCGCAGTTTCTGGCAGGCTGCCGGAACCCGCTGGCGGAAGCGCCCACGCCGTCTGAAACCGCCGCTCCGACATCTGTTCCCACCGAGCCAAGCCAACCGACCCAGCCGGTGGCAATCGAGACGGAGCCTGCCGTCTCCACCGTCCCGCCGGATGGAAACCCGGACGATGTAACCGTGCTGGGCAGCTATACCGTTTCGGACAACGAAGCCATTGTTGCCGCCCACGAGATCGTGGCGTCCATTGGTGAAAACCAGTTGACCAACGCCGATCTGCAGATCTTTTACTGGATGGCGGTCAACACCTACCGGGATGCCGCCCATGAGCTGGAACCCGATTTCAGCCAGCCGCTGGACGCGCAGACCTGTCCGCTGTCCGAAAGCCCCATGACCTGGCAGCAATATTTCCTGCAGCAGGCGCTGGATACCTGGCACAGCCTGCAATCGCTGGTTTCCATGAGTGAGAACTACAATTCCCCCACCGAGGAAGCCTATAAACCCGACAAAAAGAAGCACGAGGAGAATCTGAAAGAGGAAATCTACAATCTGGATGTCCTGTACGGATACAATTCCAAGTACAAGATTGCGGACGACCATCAGGCTTATCTGGACGAGCTGCCCACCATGCTGGATCAGCTTGCCAAAGAGCGCGGCTTTGACTCTCTGTCCTCCCTGGTTAAGGAACTGGCAGGCCCCGGCACTTCCACCGACTATATGCTCCACTATGCCGAGCTTCTCAACAAGGGCTATATGTTCGCCACCACGCTGAGCTATTACATTGAACCCTCCGAGAAGGACATCACGGCCTATTTTCACGCGCATGAGGACGCTTACACCCAGGCTGGCATCACCAAAGACAGCGGGAAATACGTAAACATCCGCCAGATTCTGGTCGTACCCAAAAACGGCACAAAAGCAGCCGACGGCACCGTTACCTATTCTGACAGCGAATGGAATACCTGCCAATCAGCCGCGAATTCGCTGCTTGGGAAATGGAAGCGTAACGCTACCGAGGCCAATTTCGCGGAGCTGGCTTTTGCCAATTCCGCCGACACCGGCTCCAACGGCAGCGGCGGCCTGTACAGCGGAATCCGGCAGGGACAGTTGACCGGCGAAATGGATCAGTGGTGTTTTGATCCGGCCCGAAAGACCGGTGATACCGCCGTTTTCAAGACAGCCTCCGGCTACCATATTCTCTATTTCAGCGGTTCGACTGACATCTGGTACGATCAGGCACAGAAGGATCTGAAGGCCTCGCTTCTGTGCGCGCAGATGGAATCGGCCCGGGAAGCCTACCCCATGACCGTGAACTATTCCGCCGTGCATCTGGCACTGGCGCAGGGTGATTCCCTGCCCATCCGGGTGGACGAGATTCTGTTTCCCGACATTGCCCATCAACGCTTCCCCTCCGCGCCGCTGTACTTCCAGCAGGATTACCCCGACACCATGTACGGAAAATACCCCCTGCGTACATACGGCTGCGGCGTGACCACCATGGCCATGCTCACCTCTTACATGACGGATGAGGAATGGACGCCGCCTGAAATGTGCGCGCTGTACGGCAAATACTGTTCCGACTCCGGCACCGCCCACACCATGTTCAGCGAGGTTCCCACCGACCGGGGCTTCTATCTGATTGAAAAAACCCAGTCCTACGATACCGTCCAAAAAGCGCTGGAGGACGGCTATATGGTTGTCACCCTTCAGCGTTACGGCTTCTGGACCCGGGGCGGCCACTACCTGCTGCTGCACAACCTGATTGAGACCAAGGACGGCCTCAAGCTGCAGGTGCGGGATTCCAATCTGTTCAACTACAAAAAGCTGGAAGGCCACATCACCGGATATTTCGATCTGGAGACCATCGCGCCCAACGCCCGTCTCTACTGGATTTATCAGAAGAAAGTCGTACGTATAGACAGTTGCGCCCGCTGCGGCCAGCCCACGGAGGAAAGCGTGGTGCCAAGCGCCATGTTCAATACCGGCTACCTCTGTCCCAAATGCGTCACCGCCACGAACCGGCGCGATGCCTACCTGAACTTCTGTTTTGGAATCGAATTATAATGAAACAGGCTCCCGCCGGGAGCCTGTTTTGATATAATGTCTGCAGAAGACGCCGGAAAGCCTTGGCTTTCCGGCGTTCCGTACGTATGATCCGGATTGCTACCATGTGGGAACCGGATCGTCCCGCAGAGGAAGCTCCCGAAAAATCCGGGCGGTAATCAAACGGTATTGCGCCAGATCCGTGGTTTTTCGCAGCATTTTCCCCAGCTTCTCGCCGTTCTCGAAAAGACAGATGAGATAACTCCAATTTTCCTTCATGCGGAACATCGCGTTTCGCGAGCCGCCGAACAGCGTAAGATACTCCTCCAGCAGGGCATCATGGAACGCTTCCAGCATTTGGGCAGATGCGGCGGGGCCGAGCATAGCCGGGTTCCCGATCAGCCCGCGGCCGATCATGACCGCCTCCACCTGGGGAAACGCCTGCTCAAAGGCAACCAGTTCCGATCGGGTACACAGATTGCCGTTGTAGCAGACGGGATTTTTACTGTTTGCCAGTGCGTACCTGAACGCTGCCATATCCACAGCACCGTCATAGAACTGCTGCCGGACTCTGGGATGGATGATCAGCTCCCGAACGGGATAACGGTTGAATATGTCCAGCAGCTTGGGAAATTCTTCGGCGCTGGTCATTCCCAGCCTGGTTTTGACGGAGATGGGCAGCGGCGACGCGGAAAATACTGCATCCAGAAAGCGATCCAGCCCGTCGGGATTCGCCAGCAGTCCCGCCCCTTTCCCTTTCGCAACCACGGTGCCAGAGGGGCAGCCCGCATTCAGATTCACTTCCCGGTAGCCCCGCTCCGCGCAAGTCTGCGCCGCCCAGAGAAAATCCTCCGGGATTTTGGTGAGAATCTGCGGAATGGCCGTAAAAGGCACGCTGTCCGCCATGGGCAGCTCCCGCTGCTCCTTCTGCGTCAGCGTTCTGTGGATGGTGGGCGACAGAAACGGCATATAATACCGGTCAAGTCCGGGAAAAAACTGATGATGCAGACGGCGGAACACACTGTCCGTCAGTCCTTCCATTGGGGCAAAATAATGGCGCATGGATTTGTTCCTTTCTGACGGCATCATTTTCTGAAGGGGTTTTCCGACAACCTGAAAAGCCGCCCTTTCGCAAGGGCGGCTTCCGAATCAGATTTCCATGATCACGGGCAGAATCATGGGATTTCGCTTGGTTGTTTTATACAGGTAGCCGCTCAAATCGTTCTTAATGGCGGACTTGACGGTGGACCAGTCGAGAGAACGCTTGCGCTGGCAGCGCATGATGGCCTCCAGCGCCACCTCCTTCAGCTCCTCCATGAGCTGCTCGGATTCCTTGACGTAGATAAAGCCTCTTGTGATGATGTCCGGGCCGGTGATCACGCTGCCGTCCTGACTGCTCAGGTTCACGCACACCACAACCATGCCGTCTTCGGCCAGATGCTTGCGGTCACGCAGCACCACGCTGCCCACATCGCCCACGCCGCTGCCGTCCACGAATACCTTGCCGGCCGTCACGGTTCCGGCCTCCTTGCAGGTCTTGGCCGTCAGCTCAAACACGGTGCCGATTTCTCCGATATGGATGTTGCGCGGATTCATGCCCATGCTCTGCGCCAGCTTGGAATGGAGCTGCAGATGGCGCTGCTCGCCGTGGACGGGGATGAAGAACCTGGGCTTGACCAGACCATGGACGATCTTCAGCTCCTCCTGGCAGGCGTGCCCCGAAACGTGCAGTCCCTCGCTCTTTTCGTAGACCACTTCCGCGCCCTTGCGGAACAGCTCGTTAATGATTTTCGAGATATCCTTTTCGTTGCCGGGGATGGCAGAGGCGGAAATGATAATCCGGTCTCCGGCCATGATATCCACCTGCTTATGGGTGGAGAAAGCCATCCGATACAGGGCGGACATATTTTCTCCCTGCGAACCGGTGGACACGATGACAATTTTGTTCTTGGGCAGGCTCTTGATGGACGCCAGATCCACAATGGCGCCCGGCTTCACCTTCAGATAGCCCAGCTCCTGGGCAACCTTGAGCATATTCTCCATGCTCCGCCCGGTTACGGCCACCTTCCTGCCATAGCGCTGGGCTGTGGCAAGCACTGCCTGAATCCGATGCATATTGGAAGCAAAGGTCGTCACAATAATGCGGCTGTCACAGTTGCGGAACTGCCGGTCCAGGCTCTCCGCCACCACATTTTCGCTGGGGGTATAGCCCTGGCGCTCCACATTGGTGGAATCGGCCAGCAGCGCCAGCACGCCCTCCTTGCCAAGCTGTCCAAGCCGGGCAAGATCCATCATCCCGTCCTGAGAAGTGGGATCAATCTTGAAATCGCCGGTAAACACCACGGTTCCCACCGGGGTTTTGATGGCGAAAGCCACCGCGTCGGCAATGGAATGGTTCACATGGATGAACTCCACGGTGAAGCAGCCGGCCTTGACCACATCGCCGGGCTTATGGGTGACGAGCTTGACCGTGTCGGCCAGATGATGCTCTTCCAGCTTCAGCTTGATCAGCCCATTGGTCATGGCGGTGCCATGGATGGGGCAATTCACCTGCTGCATACAGTAGGGAATGGAGCCGATATGATCTTCGTGGCCGTGGGTAATGAACATACCCCGCAGTTTTTTCTGGTTGGCCACCAGATAGGAAAAGTCGGGGATCACCAGATCCACGCCATACATATCCTCCTCCGGGAAGCCCACGCCGCAGTCCACCACGATCATGTCCTTGCCGTATTCCAGGACGGTGATGTTCTTGCCGATTTCATCCAGACCGCCCAGGGGGATAATTCTCAGTTTTTCTGCCAAATAAAATAACTCCTTTCGTAAAATGCCTGATTACAGGCACAGCAAAACAGGCAGCCATTTTCCCCTTTTTCGACCCTGTATCGCCGTTTTGAGGGGCAAGACGCCTGCTGGTTTGTTCAGTTTTGGTTGCCCGGGTCTGCCCACCCGGCGCTTACGGAATATAGTATAACACATTTTGCACAAAAAGTATACTCTTTTTTTCGTGAAGATATCAAGAAAGCCGGCCCAAGGAGAAACCGACTGCTTTCCTGTCCATGGAGAAATCCTCCTTTTTACGTTTTCGCATATGATAGAAGTGTTTCATGATCGTCATATCAAAAATACATATACTTGTCAATTGTACGCACCCATTCTGAACAGCACGATTTTTCAGAAAAGCAGTTGCACAATTCCGCCCGGTTTGTTATAATAGCGGGTATAGTATCCATATCATGGACTTGTATGCCAAAATGTGGGAGGCGAGGGTGTTGAATAAAAAACTGGGACGGCTGATCCAACCCGGCATGGGCGTTTATTTCGCGGTCATGGCCTGCTTCTGTCTGGCTGCAATTCTGATGAATGAATTTCTTCTGGCCGGTCTGGAGGCTTTTATCACGCTGATGCTGTTTCTGTGCTACAACCTCCAGCGAAAAATTCGACGGCAGGAGCTGCAGCAATATATCCAGTCCTCCCCCAATACCATTGAATCCGTCAGCAAGGGAGAAAGCCCCTTCCCCACCGTCATGACCCGGCTGGCCGACGGCGGCATTATCTGGGCCAACGACAAGTTTGTGTCCATTACCGGGTTTTCCGATCTGATGGCGGATAAAAATCTGACCGATGTGCTGCCTGGCTTCGCCACAGACTGGCTGACCGCCGGAAAAAATGAGGCGCCTTACGATGTGACCATCCGTGACCGGCGTTACCGGGTCTATGGCACCTCACTCCGCGCGGACGATCCTGCTGGCAGTATGCTGGGCGTTTTTTATTTCAGTGATCTGACCATGCTTTATCAGGTGCGGGACGAATATGTCCGCTCCCGGCCCGTGGTGTCCATTATCCTGATTGACAACTACGAGGAGCTGACCAAGAATCTGACCGAGGGTGCCATTTCCGCCCTGAACGCCAAGCTGAACGACACCATCACCGAATGGACGGAAAGCTACCACGGACTGCTTCGAAAGCTGGAACGAAACCGGTTCCTGTTTGTCTTTGAAAAAAAGGATCTGTCCCGGGCTACGGAGGAAAAGTTCTCGCTGCTGGAGCAGATTCACCAGATCATGAGTCCTTCCGGACTGCCCGCCTCCCTGTCCATCGGTCTGGGCGTGGACGGCGCCAATTTCGAGGAAAGCTACAATTTCGCGGCGCTCTCCATCGAAATGGCCCTCAGCCGCGGCGGTGATCAGGCCGTCATCAAGGATCGGTTCAACTTCTCGTTCTACGGCGGCCGGAATAAGGAAGCCGACTACCGCAGCAAGGTTCGTTCCCGGGTCACCGCCAATTCTCTGATGGAGCTGATCGGCCAGAGCGGCCAGGTGTTCATCATGGGCCACAAAAACGCCGATCTGGATTCCGTCGGCGCCGCCATGGGAATCAGCTGCCTGTGCCGCAAAAAAGGGAAAAAAGCCAACATTGTTCTGGATCTGGATCATAATTCCGCCCAGAAGCTGCTCGATGAGATCCGCGCCACGCCGGAATACAGGGATGCTTTCATCTCCGGTCAGGACGCGCTTCTGATGTGCGACAACCGCAGCATTCTGATTGTAGTGGATACCAACCGTCCGGATCAGGTGGAATGCAAACCCCTGCTGGAGGCCATTTCCAAGGTCTGCGTGGTGGATCACCACCGCCGCGCCGCGGATTACATCAACCCGGTGGTGGTAAATCTTCACGAGACCTACGCCTCCTCCGCTTCCGAACTGGTCACGGAGCTGCTGCTGTACGCCGTGGAAAAGAGCGACGTACTGCCCATCGAAGCCAAGAGTCTGCTGGCCGGCATCTGTCTGGACACCAAGTTCTTCAACGTCCGCACCGGTGAGCGCACCTTCGAGGCCGCTGCCACCCTGCGCCGCATGGGCGCCGACCCCACGGAGGTCAAGCTGCTGCTGCAGAATGATTTTCAGGACACCATGGCCAAGTACCAGATCATCAAGTCCGCCCGGCTCTACCGGCAGGAAATTGCCATCGCCGCCCTGAATTCCACCACCTCCCGGATTTTGGCCGCCCAGGCGGCGGACGAGCTGCTGAACATCTCCGGCATCACCGCCTCGTTCGTGCTGTATCCGGATGGGGATATGGTGATCGTCTCCGCGCGGAGCATCGGCTCAGCCAATGTGCAGATGATTCTGGAGCCGCTGGGCGGCGGCGGCAACGCAGCCACCGCCGGTGCCCAAATCAAAAACGCCAACGTCAAGGACGTGCTGGATCAGCTTATTGATTCCATTGACAAATTTTACGAGGAATAGTCAAAATACACATTCCCACCATAACAAGGAGAAGATCGTATGAAAGTGATTTTACTGCAGGATGTCAGAGGCAAGGGCAAGAAGGGGCAGATGCTGGAGGTTTCCGACGGCTACGCCCGCAATTATATGCTGCCCCGGAAAATTGCCGTGGAGGCCACCCCCGACGCCATCAACACCATGAAAATGAACGACAAAGCGACGCAGGATCGCATTGCCCGTGAAAAGGCCGAGGCCATGGAGGTGTCCAGAAAGCTGCGGGGCATGACGCTGACCGTTACCGCCAAGGGCGGCGGCGCCGGCCGTCTGTTCGGCTCCGTCACCAATCAGGAAATTGCCGACGCGCTGGCGCAGGAAGCCGGCATCAAGCTGGACAAGCGGAAAATCGTCATCGCTGACCCCATTAAGAATGTGGGCACCTATACCGTGACCTGCAAGCTGGGCTACGAAATCACCGCCCCCCTGACCGTGAAGATCGTCGAGGGCTGATTGGCTCTGCTTTCAAAACCAGAAAGAGAGGAGAACGGATATGGCTATGGATGAAGAACTGCTGCAGCGACAGCCGCCCCAGTCGCTGGAGGCCGAGCAGGCAGTCCTGGGTTCCATTCTCATCGACAGCCGCTGTGTTGCCGATGTGGTAGGCATCCTGACCCCGGATGACTTTTTCCTTCAGCAGAACCGGGAAATCTACGAAACAATCTATACCATGTTCAACTTCTCCCAGACCATCGATCCGGTGACCGTGCTGGACAAGCTGAAGGAACTGGGCTACCACCACGACAATTCCCGGGACTATATTCTCCAGCTCATGGAAATCACCCCCACCGCCGCCAACGTGGTGCGCTACGCCAACATCGTCCGGGAGAAATCCATGCTCCGCGGTCTGTCTCAGGCCGCCACGGATATTCAGGAAATGGTATCCGAAGAGGTGGGCACGCCCGCCGAGATGCTGGAATCCGCCGAAAAGAAGATCTATGCGCTGCGGAAAGGCGAGCGCAATGATTCTCTGGAACACATCGGCACCATTCTGCACAAGGTCTTTGACCGGCTGACAGAACTGAGTCTGTCCGATTCCGCCATTCCCGGAATGTCCACGGGGCTGCACGATCTGGATATGAAGATCAATGGTCTGAACAATTCCGACCTTCTGCTGGTTGCCGCCCGTCCGGCCATGGGTAAATCCGCCTTTGCCCTGAACATTGGTCTGAATGTGGCAAAGAAATACAAAAAAACCGTAGCCATCTTCAATCTTGAAATGTCCCGGGAGCAGCTTGTTATGCGCCTGCTGGCCAACGAGAGCTTTGTGGACAGTAAAAAGCTGGCCACCGGCAAACTCAGTGAGGAAGAGTGGAGCAAGCTTTGCATGGCTTCCGCCGCTCTGAGCCAGACCGACATCCGGATTGACGACAATCCGTCGATCACCGTTGCCGAGATAAGCGCCAAATGCCGCCGGCTGGACAATCTGGGGCTTGTAATCATCGACTATCTGCAACTGATGCAAAGCTCCGGTTACGGCAAGGCCAGCGAAAACCGGGTGACGGTGGTGGGTGAAATCTCCCGTGCGCTGAAAATCATGGCCAAGGAACTGAATGTCCCCGTGGTCTGCCTGAGCCAGCTCTCCCGTGCGGTGGAAAGCCGTACCGACAAGCGTCCGATTCTCTCTGATCTGCGGGAATCCGGCGCCATTGAACAGGACGCCGACTCCGTGATGTTCCTGTACCGGGACGAATACTATAACGAAAACACCGAGGAAAAGGGCGTTGCCGAGTGCATTGTGGCCAAAAACCGGCACGGTGAAACCGGCGCCATCAAAATGCAGTGGATCGCCCAATATCAGGCGTTTGCCGACCGGGAGTGGAAGCATGCTGAATAAGCTGCGGGAATTCAACCGCAAATATGGTCTGATTCAACCGGGCGACACGGTCGTCTGCGCCGTTTCCGGCGGCGCGGATTCCATGGCGCTGCTCTGGGCCATGTATCTGCTGAAAGAGGAATGGCAGCTCCGGCTCTCGGCCGCCCATTTTAATCACTGTCTCCGGGAAGAGGAATCCGACCGGGACGAGGCGTTCGTCCGCGCATTCTGCCACGGCTACCGGATTCCGCTTCAGACCGGCTCCGCCCGGGTCATCCCCGGAAAAAAGGGACTGGAAGCCGCCGCCCGGGAAGCGCGGTACGCGTTTCTCAATACCCTCCCCGGCAAAATCGCCACCGCCCACACCGCTGACGACAACGCCGAAACGGTTCTGCTGCATCTGGTGCGGGGTACCGGTCTGAAAGGGCTGGGCGGCATCGCCCCGGCCAACGGCAGAATCATCCGTCCCATGCTGAATGTCACCCGGGCGGATGTGGAAGCATTTCTGGCAGAATACCGTATTCCCCACGTCGAGGACAGCTCCAACGGTTCCGACGCGTTTCTGCGCAACCGGCTGCGGCATGAGGTAATGCCCCTTCTGCGTCAGGAAAATCCCCGGATTTCCCGGAATCTCTCCGCCATGGCGCTGCGGCTGCGGCTGGATGAACAGGCGCTGGCGGATGCCGCCGCACGGGTGGAGCAGCCGCCCCGGGTGGATACTCTGCGCAGGATGTCCCCTGCCGTCCGGGCGCGGGCACTGGAGCGGTTTCTGAAAGACAGCGGCGTAACCGAGCCGGAGGCCGCCCATATCGCCCAGGCCGAAGCCCTCGTCTTTTCCGACTGTCCCTCCGCCTGGGCAGCTTTCCCCGGCAGTGTGACCATCCGGCGGAATTACAACATTCTGGAAAAGGCGCCCCAGCCCGCAGTGTCGGGCAGCGTCCGGTTTACCTGTTCCCCGGCATCCGCCATTGTCAACACCCCACACACCTTCACGGTAGTCCCCCAAGGGGAAATCCGTATTCGAAGCCGCCTGCCCGGCGACACCATTCGTCTGTCCGGCGGCACCAGAAGCATCAAAAGGCTCTTTATCGACCGGAAGCTCCCGGCCTCCCAGCGTAACCTGATTCCCATTCTCTGTGACGAGGGGGGAATTCTGGGAATTCCCGGCATCGGCGTCAACCTGGATCGGGCCGCGCAGGCCCTGCCTGCCGTGCGGATTGATTTTGATCTGCCGGATGAAACTGCCGCATCCAGCCCAGTGCTGTGAAAGATACAAAAAACATAACGGAGGTTAGCTTATGTTCGACGATATCAATGAGGTTTTGTTGTCCGAGGAGCAGATTCAGACGCGGGTCAGGGAGCTTGCCCGTCAGCTTTCCGCGGAATACGCCGGGAAAGACCCTGTCTTTGTGGGCGTTCTGAAGGGAGTTGTGGTGTTCTACGCCGACTTCATCAAGCATTTTACCGAACCATGCCAGATGGATTTCATGTGGATTTCCTCCTATGCCGGTACCAATTCCACCGGGAAAATGACCGTTAAGCAGGATGTCAGCGCCGATCTCAAAGGACGGCACGTGGTCATTCTGGAGGACATTTTCGACACGGGCCACTCTCTGGAGTATACCTACCACCATCTGCTGGAGAAGCAGCCCGCTTCCCTGAAAATCTGCACCCTGCTGGACAAGCCCGCGCGCCGGGCACCCGGCATCACCGTCAAGCCCGATTACACCGGCTTCGTCATTCCGAATCAGTTTGTAGTCGGCTACGGTCTGGATTTCAACGAACACTACCGCAATCTTCCTTTTTTGGGCGTACTTAAGCCCGAAGCATACGAATCATAAGGAGAACACAGTCAATTGAAAGCTAAAAAAATAATCTCCGTGGTACTCTATCTGGTTGTTCTGGCGCTGCTCTTTTCCTGGCTGTCCGGCCTGTTTACCAGCACCGGGAACGCTGTTCCCTACTCCCAGGTTGTGGAGTTGTTTCAGCAAAAGCAGGTTCGCAGCTTTCTGATACAGGGTGACCAGATTACCATGTCGCTGTATAACCCCTACGACGGGAAAACCACCATTTCCACCAAGCTGGCCGATCCCGACGGATTCCGGGAGGATATGAAAGCCCTGTTTCAGGAGCAGGCGGACGCCGGTGTGCTGCAGGGCTACGACTTTATCGCCGAGAAGAAAGCCACCGCGTTTGACCTGTTCCTGCCGCTGTTGCTGGTGGGTCTGGTACTGCTGTTCGCATGGGCGATGATGATGGGACGGATCAATGGCGCGGCCAATAACCCGCTGAACAATTTCGGAAAAGCCCGGACGGTTCTGGGCGTACCCGACGGGAAGAAGGTCACCTTCGACGATGTGGCCGGCGCGGACGAGGAAAAAGCCGAGCTGCAGGAGGTCGTGGACTTCCTGAAAAACCCCGAGAAATTCACGGAAATCGGCGCGCGGATTCCCCATGGCCTGCTGCTGGTCGGCCCTCCCGGCACCGGCAAGACATTGCTTGCCCGGGCGGTGGCCGGCGAAGCCGGGGTGCAGTTTCTGTCCATCTCCGGCTCCGATTTTGTGGAAATGTATGTGGGTGTGGGCGCCAGCCGTGTTCGTGACCTGTTCGAGCAGGCCAAAAAAATCGCCCCCTCCATCATCTTCATCGACGAAATTGACGCCGTGGGCCGCAAGCGCGGCTCCGGTCTGGGCGGCGGTCACGATGAAAAGGAGCAGACCCTGAATCAGCTTCTGGTGGAAATGGATGGCTTCGGCCGCAACGAGGGCGTGATCGTCATGGCCGCCACCAACCGGCCGGACATTCTGGATCCCGCGCTGCTGCGCCCCGGCCGCTTCGACCGGCAGATCTATGTGGGCGCGCCGGACGCAAAGGGCCGTGAGGACATTCTGAAGGTGCACGCCAAGGGCAAACGTCTGGACGACTCCGTCAGCCTGAAAACCGTGGCCATGGCCACCGCCGGATTTACCGGCGCGGATCTGAGCAATCTGCTCAACGAGGCCGCGATTCTGGCCGCCCGAAACAACCGTCCCGCGCTGAACATGGATGATCTGAACGAAGCCATGATGAAAATTATGGCAGGCCCCGAGAAAAAGAGCCGGGTCAATCTGAAACGGGATCTTCGCGCCACCGCTATCCATGAGGCTGGCCACGCTGTTGCGATGTACAACCTGCCCACCCACGATCCTGTGCGGCAGATCTCCATCATTCCCCGGGGGCAGGCACTGGGCCTGACCTGGAGTATGCCCAGAGAGGATTCCAGCCACCTGACCCGGAATCAGATGTATGAGCAGATTGTGGGACTGCTGGGTGGCCGGGTAGCCGAGGCGCTGTTCCTGGGCGACATCTCCACCGGCGCCTCCAACGACATAGACCGCGCCTCCAAGCTGGCGCGGGATATGGTTGCCCGCTACGGTATGTGCGAGAAGCTGGGCACCGTGTCCTACCTCAGCGGCGGCGAGGTGTTCATCGGCCGGGATTATCAGCAGACCAAGAGCTACTCCGAATCCGTGGCCGGCGCCATTGACGAAGAAGTCAAAAAGCTCATTGATCAGGCGTACGCGCAGTGTACGGACATTCTGAAAAAAGATACGGACAAGCTGCTGCGGGTTGTGGATTACCTGATGGAGCACGAAACCATGACCGGCGAACAGTTCTCCGCCTGTATGGAGGGAAAGGAAATCGCCGAAGGCTCCTCCACCTCGCTGTTCGACGGATTTGAAAATACGGACGAAACAGAAAACGGATAAAAAATGGGAACGGGTCATGCACACCCGTTCCCATTTTTCATTCTGTCACAGGGCGTACAGCACCGCGAAGAACTGAAGCACACTGCCCAGCACCACAAAAATATGGAATACCGAATGCATCCAGTGCTTTTTGGCGCCGATGCCATAGAGCACCGCGCCGATGGTGTAGGCAATGCCGCCGGACAGCAGCAGCACGAAGCCCGGCATGGTCAGCGCCTCGATGACCGCACCGGCAAAGGGGATGATCGCCCACCCCATGCCAATGTAGCAGATCATGGAAAACACCCGGTATTTTCTCAGATCGATGGCCGTCAGCGTTACGGAAACGGCAGTCAGCGCCCATTCAAATCCGAACAGGCCCCAGCCCAGAGCCGGATTCAGCGGCCGGATGGCCGACAGCGCAAAGGGCGTGTAGGTGCCCGCAATGAGAAAATAGATGGTGCAGTGGTCGATCACCTGCATGACCTTCTTGCCCATGCCTGGACGCAAACCGTGGTAGACACTGGACATGGTGTACAGCGCGATCATGCACGCACCATAAATGGCCGAGGCTACCACGCCGTAGCCATTGTGATGCAGCGCCGCCCGGACAACGCACACCACCAGTGCCGCGATGCCCAGCGCGCCGCCCACAATGTGGGTAATCATATTCATCCGTTCCTCGCC
This sequence comes from Clostridiales bacterium, assembly GCA_022774865.1. Lineage (GTDB taxonomy): Bacteria > Bacillota > Clostridia > Oscillospirales > Oscillospiraceae > Faecousia. Next base: position 13,101 of record JALFLH010000027.1, on the reverse strand, counting down.
GATGGAGTAGTCCGGCAGGAGCCGGTCGGCCAGTTTGATTCGTTTTTTCATAGGGTTTCCGCCTTTCGTTTTGCTGCTGCCATTATACCACATACTGCCGGCTTTGGGTACTACCATCGCGCCATGCCCGCTCTCCCCGCCGGAGAGGGCAATTTCTCCCCTCGGGAGAACCGGAATTTTGTTGACAAACAGTCGCCCGTGGGATACAATCATTAGGATTTATTGCATTTTCCCCGGCGCTTTTTCACGGTTCGGCCGGGATTTCCCATCAGAGAGAAAAGAGGAACTTCCAATGGATAAAAAACCATTTTTGACGCTGGCCAAGGCCAGAGAGATTATTGACCAGATTCCCACGCCGTTTCATATCTACGATGAGGCAGGTATCCGTGCCAATGCCCGAGCCCTGAAGCAGGCATTCTCCTGGAATCCGGGCTATCGGGAGTATTTCGCAGTCAAGGCCACACCCAATCCCTATCTGATTCAGATCCTGAAGGAAGAGGGCTGCGGCTGCGACTGCTCGTCCTATACGGAGCTGCTGCTGGCGGAAGCTGTGGGCGTAACCGGACACGACATCATGTTCTCCTCCAACGTTACCCCTGTGAAGGATATGCGCAAGGCGTATGAAATGGGGGCCTATATCAATCTGGACGACGCCACCCATGTGGATTTTCTGGATCGGGTCACCGACCACCACATTCCGGAAACCGTCTGCCTGCGCTATAATCCCGGCGGGTCCTTCACGCTGGGAAATGCCATTATGGATATGCCCCAGGATGCCAAATACGGCATGACCGAAGCGCAGATGATCTCGTCCGTCTCCCGCCTGATGGAGCTTGGAGCAAAGCACTTTGGCATCCATGCCTTTCTCGCCTCCAACACCACTTCCAACGAATACTACCCGGAGCTGGCCGCCATCCTTTTCCGCCTTGCCGTGCGGGTGCATAAAGCCACCGGCTGCCATATCTCCTTTATCAATCTCTCCGGCGGTGTGGGCGTGGACTACCGTCCCGAGGAGCCCCGCTGTGACATCGGCCTGATCGGCGAAGGCGTCCGGAAGCGCTATGAGCAGATCCTTACCCCTGAGGGAATGGACGATATCGCCATCTTCACGGAGCTTGGCCGGTATATGCTGGCACCCTATGGCCATCTGGTGTCCACCGTACTGCATTTCAAGCATATCTACCGGGAATACGTGGGGCTGGATGCCTGCGCTGCCGATCTGATGCGTCCTGCCATGTACGGCGCCTACCACCATATCACGGTACTCGGAAAGGAAAACGCGCCTCTGGATCACGTGTACGATGTCACCGGCGGCCTGTGCGAAAACAACGACAAGTTTGCCATTCAACGCAGTCTCCCGGAAATCCAGACCGGCGACATTGTGGTCATCCACGACACCGGTGCCCACGGCCATTCCATGGGCTACAATTACAACGGAAAACTCCGCTCCGCTGAGGTTCTTCTGCACCCCGATGGAACCTTCCGGTTGATCCGCCGTGCGGAGACCCCGGCCGACTATTTCGCCACATTGGACATTTCCGGCCTTCACTTTGGGAAGTAATTGTTTATTCTGCACAAAATCGAGTTAATCTTTTTGGCGGTCGTACCACCAATTTTACAATAATTTTCATACTTTCCGGTTCTGGCTGTGCTATAATAAAGTAGGAGGCAGGAAGCCCCCTGAACAAGGCACCATAAAAGGAGAACCTATGAATAATATATTGTTTTTCTTGACGCCCAAGGCCATGTGTGCATACCTGTATGATGACTATACCCTCCGTCAGGCTTTGGAAAAGATGGAATCTGCGGGCTATTCCGCGCTTCCGATTCTGAACAAACGCGGTGAATACCGCGGGACGCTCACCGAAGGCGATCTGCTCTGGGCAATCAAAAATATGTGCTACATGGATATGCGTCAGGCGGAAGCGCACCGGATCATGGAGATTTCCCGCCGGAAGGACAACGTTCCCGTAAAAGTTACCACCTCCATGCACGATCTTGTGGAACGTGCCACCCACCAGAATTTCGTCCCCGTGGTGGACGACAAGGATGCGTTCATCGGCATCGTCACCCGCAAGGCCATTATCAAATACTGCCAGCAGCGGCTTTTCCCTGAGGATTGACACCGCACAGCCGGAGCGTACCTGATCGGTACGCTCCGGTTTTCTTGAATCCGCGGTTGCAAACCGATGGGAATTTTGATATAATGGACGAAAAAGTTTTGGAGGGGAACTATGGACGACGAAAAGCTGAAGCTGCAAATCGGCTCCAACATTGCCTCGTACCGCAAGCGCGCCAATCTGACGCAGGCCGGACTCGCCGAAAAACTCAATTATTCCGACAAAGCCGTTTCCAAGTGGGAGCGAGGGGAATCGGTGCCCGATGTCATCACACTGGTTCAGCTTGCCAATCAGTTTGACATCACGGTGAATGATCTGCTGGCCGATCCGAACGCGCTGCCCGACAACCTGAACACGCTGGAAAAGGCCATGGCGCAGGTATCCGAGAAAACCCTGAAGCGGAAAGCCAATAAAAATATTATTCTTGCCCTCTCCTCCATTCTGGTTTGGTTTGTGGCGCTGCTGGTTTTCGTGGTTCTCTCCTCGCTGAGCATTCCCAACAGCGGTCTTGCCTTTTTGTATGCGGTGCCGGTCAACGCCATCGTCCTGCTGAGCCTGCGCTCGGCGTGGCACGATTTCCGGTGGAACCGGATTCTGATCTCCGTCATGATGTGGGGAATTCTTGCCTGCATTCACATGACGCTGCTGCTGTTCCTCCGCTTTAATATGTGGAAGCTGTACCTGCTGGGTCTGCCCGGGCAGGCAGCCATTCTGCTCTGGTTCCGTCTGTTCCAGCCTGTCAGAGAAAAGCAGCCCCCCGCTGCGCAGGAAGAGGCGCAAAATGACTAAGGACGAACTGCGCCGGGCAATCCGCGCCAGAAAGCGCGCCATGACCGAGGAAGAAATTACTGAAAAGAGCGTCCGGCTCGGGCAGCTTTTCCGGGCCTCCCACTGGTATCAAGAAGCGGACACCATCTATGGCTACCTCCCGTATAATCAGGAGGTGCGCACCGTGCCCATGCTGGAGCAGGCCAGAGCCGACGGCAAGCGCATTGCCGTTCCCAAATGCTTTGGCAACGAGATGAAATTCATCTATCTGGATGATCTGACCCGGGTGGAAAAGGGCTATGCCGGAATTCCCGAGCCAATCGACGACGGCCCCGAAGCCCGGAATCCCACCGCGCTGGTGCTGATGCCCGGACTGGCCTTTGACCGGGCAGGGCACCGGATTGGCTACGGCGGCGGCTTTTATGACCGCTTCCTCGCCCGGGAACCCGGCCACCCCACGCTGGCACTGTGCTATGACTTTCAGATGGTGGAGCATCTGGAAACGGAAAAATTTGACGTGCCTGTGGACTGCGTGCTGTGGGCATAGGACTGGAGAAAAGCCATGGAATACATCGCCGTTTTGATTGTAGCCGCGCTGACTTTCGGCGTCTGCTTTCTGTTTGACAAGGGGTTTGAGAAGTTTTTCCGGAACAAGCCCCAGCACAAATCCGGGCTGTCCGTCCGGGTCAATAAGCGTTATGCCGCTTTCGGCGCGATTCTGTTCGTTCTGGGACTTGCCGCCATATTTGCAGGGCTTTCCGGCACCTGGCTGCTGCTTGCCGGCGGCGTTTTGATTCTCGTCATTGGGATTTGCCTGTTCGTCTACTATGTGACCTTCGGTATTTTCTATGACGCGGACAGCTTTGTGCTGACCACCTTTGGGAAAAAAAGCGCCACCTATTCCTACAGACAAATCAAGTCCCAGCAGCTCTACACCGTCAGCGGCAACACCGTCATCGAGCTGCATCTGACCGACGGACGAAATGTGAGTCTGCAGGCCGGTATGATCGGCGTCTATCCGTTTCTGGACATCGCCTTTGCCGGATGGTGCCGCCAGACCGGCCGCAAGCCGGAAGCGTGCAGTTTCTATGATCCGTCCAACAGTTGCTGGTTCCCGCCCATGGAGGACTGACGATGCAGCACATTCCCAAGGGAACCACCGCAGAGCTGGAGCTGGTGACCTTTCAGCAGGCGCTGGCCGCCGCCAATACGCCCAGCTCGGATTATGACATCCGCAAATGGATCTATGCTCCCAATTTCTACTCCGAGTACCGATACATTCTGGGCACCCGCGGAAAAAAGCCTTTGATCTGCATCGGCATCAACCCCTCCACCGCCCAGCCGGACAGGCTGGACAATACGCTGAAATCCGTGGAACGGATCGCCCTTGGCAACGGGTTTGATAGTTTTATCATGTTTAATGTCTACGCCCAGCGGGCCACAAATCCCGACGCCATGGAAAAAATATGCAATCCCCTGCTCCACCGGGAGAATCTGGAGGCTTTCCGCTATGTGCTCTCCATTTCAGACACGCCTGCCGTCTGGGCTGCCTGGGGGGCGGTCATCGAAAAGCGGAGCTACCTGGCCGACTGTCTCCGGGATATGCTGGCCGTAGGGCAGGAATACGGTGCCAAGTGGTACTGCGCCGGCGCCATCACCAAGAAAGGCCACCCCCATCACCCGCTTTATCTGAAAAAGGATGAAAAACTGAAGCCCTTCGATATTTCGGCATATCTCGACACGCTTTAGGAGTATACTGATTTTATGAAAATGATCATCGCATCCGATATCCACGGCTCCGCCTACTGGTGCGGGAAGCTCATGGAAACCATCGAGCAGGAAAGCCCCGATCAGATTATCCTGCTGGGAGACCTGCTCTACCATGGCCCCCGCAACAACCTGCCCCGGGACTATGCCCCCAAAAAGGTGATTCCCATGCTGTCCGGTCTGGCCGACCGAATCCTGGCCGTCCGGGGCAACTGCGAAGCCGAGGTGGATCAAATGGTGTTTCCCTTTCCCTGCATGGCGGACTACGCGCTGGTTTCCTGTGACGGTCTGGAACTCTACCTGACCCACGGCCATCTATGGAATCCGGATCACCTTCCCCCTCTGAAATCCGGCACCGTGTTTCTCTCCGGTCACACCCATATCAAGCTGGACGAAACACGAAACGGCATCCGATGCCTGAATCCGGGCAGTGTGTCCATCCCCAAGGACGGGAGCCATAGCTGTATGGTATACGAAAACGGGCAGTTCCGGTTCCGCATCTGGGAGGAGCAGCAATGAACGAAAGCGAATGTGAAACCTGCTGGTACTACGACTATGACGAGGAGTACGACGAATACTTCTGCATGATGGATCTGGACGAGGACGAAGTCTACCGCTTTTTCGCCACGCCTCAATCCCGCTGTCCCTATTACCGGCAGGGAGACGACTATACCCTCGCAAGGAGGCAGTAAGATGAAACGATTGATTCCGATTTTTCTGGTTTTGCTTCTTCTGTGGGGCTGCGGCAGCGATCCGGTTCAGACCGCCCCGACCGAAACGCTCCCGCCGGTGACCTCCGCGCCGACGGAGCCAACCGGCTATTACGACCCCCAGAGCAGTCTGGAAGCGGATACGGACGGCGCAGTCCGCTGCTACCCGCTGGCCCGTACGGATTGTCAGGGATTTGCCGTCATGGGAGAGGATCTGCTGATTTTCTCCGGCAGTGAATTCACCACCATCACCAAGCTCAGCGGCAGCAGCCTGTACATATCCGCCGTGGCCAATCTGGACTGTTCGGTCTATGCCGACGACACTTCCACACTGGTCAGCGAAAAAGGCGTGGTTTATTACGATGAGTTCCATCGCGCGCTGGTCTATCTGGATACCGCGCTGAAAGAAGTCAGCCGCACCCCCGTGCCGGAGGACATGACCGGAAGCCCTGTTATCTCCGCCGACCGGAAGAAGCTGTTCTACTGCACCGATGGTGCCCTGCGCTGTCTGGAACTGGATACCGGACTGAACCGGCTCTTGCGGGAGATGCGCTATTCCTATCAGGTCGTCAGTCAGCTGCACTGCAATGACACCGTCCTGCAATGCGGCTTTGAGGATGACTACGGCAATTGGCACACCCTTTTCATTTCTACGGAAAACGGCGAGACGCTGTATGATACCCAGAATGATCTCACCCTCTGGACCTCAGGCAGTACCTACCTGGCTGTCAATGCCGTGGGAGACTACCGGGAATACCTGACCGGCTGTGATGCGGCCTCCCCTTCGGTTCTGCTGATTGACGGCTATCAATCTAACGTGTATCCTGTCCCGAAGATGTGCGGCGCTGTCACCATCGACCATTCCGACACGGATGACCCCACAGTTCTGAACTACTACGACCTTTCCCGTGGGACGCGCAGTGCCACACTGGGGCTTCCCGCCCGGTACAGTCCATGGAATCTGAAGCCTGCCGGCGATGGCTCCTCGCTCTGGCTCATGCTGTACGACGCAGAACAGGAAACCGATGTGATCTGCCGCTGGGATTTGACCAAAACGCCTGCAAATGACACTGCCGTCTATCTGGACGTGCGCCATACCGCTGAAAGCCCGGATCTGGATGGTCTGTCCGCCTGCGCCGCGGAGGCCGCAGACCTTTCCGCGCAATACGGCGTGGATATCCGGATCTGGATGGATGCCACAGCCTATCAGCCCTGGGATTTTTCTCTGGATGCTGAATACCGGGTCCCCGTCATCCGCTACCGTCTCGCCCAGTTGGCGCAGGCACTGTCCAATTATCCGGATGGATTTTTGAAAGAGGCCGCGGAAAGCACCACCAGCGGCGTGATTCACATCTGTCTGGTTCACGCCATCACCGGAAACCCGGATGCCGATGTGATTACCGACGCCAATGGACTGCAATACTGGGACGATTCCGGCGATGCATACCTGGCTCTGGCGCTGGGCGATTCCATCAATTCCACATTCTATCATGAGATGTTCCACATCATTGACAGCCGGGTGCTCTGCGGCAGCACCGCCTATGACGATTGGGAAGCGCTGAATCCCCCGGGGTTTGAATATGACTATGACTACGTCACCAACGCCTCACGGGAGGACTGCAATCTGACAAACGGCGAACAGCAGGCATTTATTGATACCTATTCCATGAGCTTTCCGAAGGAGGATCGAGCCCGCATTATGGAATACGCCATGATGCCTGACAATACCTACTGCTTCCAATCCCCCACCATGCAGGCAAAGCTGCGGCAGCTTTGCCTCGGCATCCGGGAGGCTTTTGAACTGGAGAACACACAGGAACCGCTTCTCTGGGAGCAATATCTGAATGAGCCCCTATTCCCCTGATATTAAAATCCCGGATATCCGTGAGGATATCCGGGATTCCGTATGTTCGGTTCAACCCACACCGTCTGATTCGGTTAAGCTGTCAACCAGAATCTGGACGTTTTTATTGATGTCCGGAACCAGAACGGACATTCCGTCGATCATCGCCATCTTATAGCAGTCGTCGGCGGGAATCCGCTGGGTCACAATCTCCGCGCTGGCCAGCATGGGCAGGAACTCCTGCGCATAACCCACGATTTCCTTTTTGGTCAGATCCGTGGTGATCATGGGCAGGATATCATCCAGCATTCCCAGCATGGTGGTCAGGCTGGTGTCCTTATATTCCTCAATCAAGGCGTTCAGCAGGGTTCTCTGCCGGTTGGTGCGGTTGAAATCCCCCCGGGCATCATGCCGGTTCCGGGCGTACATCAGCGCCTGCGCGCCGCTGAGGCGATTCACGCCCTCCACCGCTTTTTCCTCGGGAACCCATTTGTTGATGTAGGATGCCTCCGCTGCCGTCAGGTCAATTGTGACACCATGCAGAAGGTCAATAATCTCCGTGAAGTGGTTGAAATCCACCTCCACATTGCCGTCCACATGGACACCGAAATTAGTCTCCAGCGTCTCATCCAGCAGCGTCATGCCGCCGAGGGCATAGGATGCGTTAATCCGGTTTTTCTTATAGCCCGGGATCTTCACGTACAGATCCCGCAAAAACGAAGTCATGGTAATGGTGTTTTTGTCCTTGTTGACGGTCACCAGAATCATGGAATCGGATCTCGCCCGCGTTCCGTTGGTCGTGTCCTGCCCGATCAGGAGAATGTTCACGATGTTCTGTCCCTCTCCGCCGATCTGGGCATTGGGGTCATCCAGTGTTACATCATCCCCGTTCATCTGCGGGCCGGTGAAGTCCGGATCGTGCTCTTCCGTTTCCTTCATGGCGTCATATTCTTCCTGAGACAGCCGGGGCTGTGTCTCATCCGGAGCCACGTAATTCATTTTTCCCAGCAGATATTCCGCGTAAACAGTGCCGCTCAGCATCACCGCGAGGATCAATCCCAGCATCACACACAGCACACTGAGCACGGTTCGCGTGCCGGAGCTGTCTTTCGATTTTTTCCTTGCCATTTCTTTGCCTCCTGAATTGGATTAGCTTTTCATACGTGAGGCTATTATATTCGATTCCGCCTCAAATTTCCAGTGTCATTTTGACGATGATTATTAAGTTTTTCTTTTATTTTTTGCACGAATTTCGGGTTTGTTATCCGAAATATTGAATGATTTCAAAGCTGTGCTTACTCGGTGTCCTTTTCCCGTCCGAGCAGGAGGCGCGTTGCCAGTCCTGAAATAAACACCGCGTTGGACGGTTTGCGCTGTTTTCCGGCTGCGTCCGGTTGGAAATACAGATTCCAGAGCTGTTCGTCCCGCCCGTCCCAGGCTTTTTCAATAGAACTTCGGATCGAACGCTCCACCTGCGCTCCATTGGCGCGATAAGACTTTCCCACTGCCGGATAGAGCTCCTTAGTCATCATGCAGCCGGGATTGCGCATCTGCTCCAGAATGGCGTCACGGAGATAGGCATAGCCCCGCAGCTTTGTAGAAAAGCCCAGCGCCAACAGCAGGTTGGACACCTCCGTTCCGGGGTCCGGCTTTGCAAACGCAGTCCGGTTCATATGCCCGCTCAGATCGGCCAGCCGCGCAATGGTCGCGTCGATGTCGCAGGGCTTTTTCATCACATAACCCACGTTCAGTCTGGTCAATGCTTCCAGAATATAATCGTTAAAGAAGCAGGATACAGCCAGTACCGTGGGAGGATCTGCTTCCTCGGACGCGCGTTGAAGCAGACTGACCCCATCCAGGCCGGGCAGCATTAAATCCAGCACCATCAGATCCGGCCGAAAGCTGCGCATTGTCTCCAGTGCGTCCTTTCCCTCCACACATACTCGGATCAGATACGCACCCATCAATTTTTCGGCCAGAGCCTGCCGGAATTCTTCAGATCCCTCCGCAATCAGCAATTTCAGCATTTTTCGTCTCAACCGCCTCTCTGTGTATCCGGGTGATTATAAGATAACACAGAAATCGTGATTTTTCAATTCATCTGTTACCCACGAATAATCGCTTTTTTTCGACAATTCTGTTTTTTCCAGTTTATCCCATATTTGAACGCACGAAAACTGCCGGCGGCATTTGCCGCCGGCAGTCCCGGTGCCTGGTTACTCAGCCGTTCCCGTTGCCGAAGAACGGTGCAAAGTAATTGTACCAGTCCTCGAAATTGCCCTCCTCAGGCATATTCTCGGTAGAAGGTGTTTGCGTATTCTCTTCCGCTGTGGTCTGCGGTTTTTCATCCAGCGTGATATCCAGCACAACCTTTGCGCCGCTGCGATATACCGTGAGGGTGGTCTTGTCCCCGGCCTTGTAATTCCGAAGCAGTCTGGTCAGATCCGATGTGTTGCTCACATTGCAGTCACCCAGTGCCACAATGATATCCTTGGCCTGAACGCCCGCTTTTTCTGCCGCATAACCCGGGGTCACTTCCTGAACATAGACGCCAATGGGCAGATTGTAATAAGCAGCGGTTTCCTCGTCCATGTTGGAAACCATCACGCCCAGGTACGCACTGTTAACATAACCATAGTTGATCAGGTCATCCACCAGCGGCATCACGTCGTCAATGGGAATTGCAAAGCCTATGCCCTCAATCGATGCACCGGAGGAAGAAGATCCGGAATACTTGGCGGTGGTAATGCCCACAACCTCGCCCTTCATGTTGAACAAGGGGCCGCCGGAGTTGCCGGAGTTAATGGCCGCATCCGTCTGAATCATATTCAGAATGGTGCCCTCGGTTGTCACATCCCGATCCTTTGCGCTGACATAGCCCACGGTCAGCGTAGAGGTCAGCTCACCCAGCGGATTGCCGATGGCCACAACCTGATCGCCCACAACCAGATCGTCGCTGGACCCAATGGTCACGGCGCTGAGATCCTCAGCATCAACCTTCAGAACCGCCACATCATTGGTGGAATCGGAGCCAATGATCTGCGCGTCGTATTCCGTTCCGTCATAGGTGGAAACCTTGACGGAGGTTGCGTTCTCAATGACATGGTGGTTGGTAATGATGTATCCGTCCTTCGTCAGTACAAAGCCGGAGCCGGCGGAAGTACCGCTCATGGTTCTGCCATAAGAGGTAGTTGTAACCTGGCAGGTAATCAGCACCACAGACTGCACATTGCTGGCATAGACCTGCCCTGCGCTCATGTTGCCCGCGATATCCACAACCGTGGGAACCGATGCGCCGGCCTGCGCAGCCTTGGCCGCGGCTTTTACCTGCTCCTGCAGCGCGGAAATCTGCTGGTCAAAATCCTGCTTCATCTGAGCCGTGCGCGCTTCCCAATGGCTGTTCACCGCAATGGCCGTGATACCGCAGCCTGCCGCAACCACAACCAGAGCCAAAACAGCCGCCAGCACACGCTTGAGTCCCTTGCCGCCCTTTCTGCCGGATTTATGTGCCCTTGCCGGATGTTCACGGGGCGGAACCGGTGGTGTTGCGCCGAAACTGGTGGTCGTGTTCCGGTTCATCACATAGGGAGAATCGGCAAAGGGAGATTCCTTTCTCCCGACGCCCTCGCCGCTGTAGGGCTGCTGCTCCGAAATGGGTTCATTCTGGGGCTGCGCAGTGGGTTCTTCCTGATATGGATGCTCCGAATGGAGTTGCTCGTTTTCAAAATCTTCCATGGTTTTTTCCTCCCTGGATTTATTTTCTTTCATCTTACAAGCCATCTGTGAAAAAAATATGTACGCTGGCAAAACGTTTTTTTAACATTCGTCATAACCTGTTTTCCTTGTTATCATACCGGCAATTTCCGCACGCGTCAAGTCCCCGACATGAAACACGGCGGCATTTCTGCCGCCGCGCTTCATGCTTACTTCTTGCGGAAGGACTTGCAATCGGTGCACTGATCCACGGTGGGATTGACCTCATGCGTACCGACCAGGATTTTATCCAGGGAGCAGTAGTTCTCGCTGTCGCAGTGATAAGCGCACTGCTGCACGGTGCATTCGATACACTTGTTGGCGTTGCAGTTCATACTGGTTTCCTCCTTTATCTGAATTCGGAATTAGTATGACCCCGCGCTGTGAAAACAGTCATGGAAAATATACCAATTCATTGCATTTTTTGGATTCCTGTGGTATGATGTCTGGAGAAAAAGCTTCCTGGTTATGCCCTTCCCAAGGCGGGAAATTCCCGCCGCGAAATCTATCAAACAGGAGAACTGCATTATGGCGAAAATTGCGCCCTCCATTTTGTCTGCTGATTTTGTGAATCTGGAGCGGGACATCCGCAGCCTGAAGGATACCGGTGCAGACTGGGTTCACATCGACGTGATGGACGGCCTGTTTGTACCGAACATCACCATCGGAATTCCCGTTGTCAAATCGATCCGCCCCATCACCGGTCTGCCGCTGGACGTTCATCTGATGATTGACCGCCCCATCCGGTATGTGGAGGATTTTGTCCGGGCAGGTGCCGACTGGCTCACCCTTCACATTGAGGCCGATCAGCCCCAGAATACGTTGGATGCGCTGGATCGGATTCACGCGCTGGGCTGCAGGGCGGCCATCTCGCTGAAACCGGGAACCCCTGCCGAGGCCGCGATCCCATACCTTTCCAAATGCGACATGATTCTGGTCATGACCGTGGAGCCGGGGTTCGGCGGTCAGAAATTCATGGCAAACATGATGCCAAAGCTGAAGAAGCTCCGCACTATGCTCCATACTGCAAATCCGGGCTGTCTGCTGGAGGTGGACGGCGGCGTGGATTCCGCCACTGCCCCCGTCTGCCGGGACAACGGTGCCGACGTGCTGGTTGCCGGTTCGGCTTATTTCAGAGCCGCCGATCCACGCGCCCTTGTAAAGCTGGTGCACAGCCTGTAAAGGCGCCCAAACGTCGATGCAGCCCAGTAGTAGCGCATTTACCCGACCCCAAATACACGCGGCTTCTGCCTCACAAAGGCGGGAGCCGCATTTTTATCGAAAACACGATTTTCGAACGCGTCTGTGGAAAAAGGACGAGCCGGCGGGAATAAAGTAAAGTGGAGGTGAGGCTCATGATCACGGCGGCATGGCTGATGCTGAGCAGTCTGCTGTATTCGCTTCAATTATCCACCGGAACCTTTCCCAAGCCCCTGACGGAGGCAGAGGAGCGTCATTATCTGGAGCTGGCTGCACAGGGCGACCTGGATGCCCGGAACATTTTAGTCGAGCGAAATCTTCGCCTGGTGGCACACATCATGAATAAGGGATAATGCGCGCGGAAGTTTTCTTTGGAGGACAAACGGCATGATTTTGTCCGCGTACTATAACAGAAGCGTGAAAATCCACTGGAATGCGGTGCTGAACTAAATATGGACAGGCCCGACAGGTGATTGACACTTGCCGGGCTTGATCTCTGTGTGGATGGCTGCTGCCATGTAATAAACTTGCGTACACCGCCCCCCGGGATCACCTCGACCGGCGGAATTGAGCAGTCGTTCCGCTTAAATTGAGCAATGGCACCGCCCGGATTGAGCAGTGCCACCGCTCGGATTGAATATTGACAGACTATCTCGAACAATAATGTCAATCCGATTTGTATTGGTATGAGGACGTCCGGCGGTATACTCATGTTCTATCTCAATTCGATCAGGAGAATAGCCCAATTCGTTAACCAACCGAGTCAAAATAAAGGAACGAGACATTTCTTCGTCTCCCTTAGTGCAGACCCCTTGTATGTGTTTGGTGTTGTGTAGCGATTACATTATACCATACATTGGGTCTGCACTGCTTTTTTATTTCGGATTTTTGATCGGATTTTTGATTAAAAAGTTGGAATTTCTAGGGGTGCGAAGTTTGA
>JALFLH010000013.1 GCA_022774865.1 Clostridiales bacterium | reverse complement strand
ACGTTGGGGCAGGAGATGTTCACCTCCAGAATGCCCACCTGGTCACATTCGCCCAGACGGCGGCAGTTCTCCGCGTACTCGTCCAGGGTGAAGCCGCCCACGTTGGCGATGAGGGGGCCCCGGAACAGCTTGGCCATGTTGGGGATCTCCTCGGCGATGACGGCGTCCACGCCGGGGTTCTGGAGGCCCACGGCGTTCAGCATCCCGCCGGTCATCTCCGCGATGCGGGGCTGGGGATTGCCAAGGCGGGCCTCCCCGGTGGTACCCTTCCAGGAGAAGCTGCCCAGAACGTTCAGGTCATACAGCTCGGCGTACTCCCGGCCGTAGCCGAAGGTGCCGGAGGCGGGGATGATGGGATTTTTCAGCTCCACGCCCGCCAAGTTCACGGTTAGGTTCACCATACGATTTCCTCCTTGTACAGGATGGGGCCGTCCTTGCAGACCCGCTTGTATCCGTCCCTGGTGGGCACGGTGCAGCCCATGCAGGCGCCGAAGCCGCAGCCCATCCGCGCCTCGAAGCTCATCTGGCCGGAGGTATTCGTGGCCTGATAAACGGCTTTCAGCATCGGCTCGGGGCCGCAGGTGTAAAAGTAAGTGTAGTCCATGCCGGTCAGAGGCGTGGTGGCAAAGCCCTTGACACCGTAGCTGCCGTCAGCGGTGGCGACCGTCACGGCGCAGCCCAGCGCCTGAAAGGCTTCCGCATAAAAGATTTCGCTGGCCGTATTGAAGCCGAGGATCACGGACACATCTTTCCCCTCTGTCCGCAGCCGTCTGGCCAGGCCGTACAGGGGCGGCACGCCCACGCCGCCGCCCAGCAGAACGGGCTTGCTGCCGCTGAGCGTCATATCATAGCCGTTGCCCAGTCCTGTGAGAATGTCCAGCTTGCCTGTCTCCATGCAGCTCATGGCTTCCGTGCCTTTGCCCACCACCTTGTAGACAATGGTAAGGGCACCGTCATCCCAGTCGCACACGGAGATGGGACGGCGCAGGAAAAGTCCGTCCAGCCGGATGTTCACGAACTGGCCGGGGGCCGTGATGGCGGAGGTGTTGCCGGACAGCTTCATCTGATGGACATCCTTCGTCAGCGGTATATTTTCAATGATTTCAAACAGACTCTGTTTCATCCTGTACCTTTGCTCCTTTCCGGCGGTAGACCACCTTGCCGCCGCAGACCGTGGCTACGCAGCGTCCCGTTACCTTCCAGCCGGTGAAAGGGGTTGCCTTGCCCATGGAAACAAATTCGGCGGGGTCGATTTCGTATTCGTCCTCCAGATCCCAGATGGAGAAGTCCAGTCCCAGAGGAAGGCCGAAGCGCTTCCGGGGCGCTTCCACCAGAAGCTCCAGCAGCCGCTCCATGCTGAGAATACCGGGCTTGACCAGATAGGTATACAGAATCGGGAAAGCGGTTTCCAGACCAACCACGCCGAACAGGCTCTTTTCCAGCCCACGGCTCTTTTCTTCGGCGGTGTGAGGGGCGTGGTCGGTGGCGATCATATCGATGGTTCCATCCAGCACGCCTTCCAGCAGCGCCCGGCGGTCTTCCTCTCCCCGGATGGGGGGATTCATTTTGAAACGGCCGTCCTCCTGCAAATCCATGTCGTTCATCACCAGATAGTGGGGGCCGGTTTCACAGGTGATGTTCACGCCCGCAGCCTTGGCCTTGCGGATGAGCGCAACGCTCTCCTGAGCGGACACATGGCACACGTGATAGGCGCAGCCGGTTTGCCTGACCAGTTCAATGTCCCGGGCGATCTGGGCATACTCGCTTTCGGAGCAGATGCCCCGGTGGCCGTGGGACGCGGCGTATTGGCCCTCGTGGATGTACCCGCCCCGGAGTAGCTCATTGACTTCACAGTGGGCGGCGATGGGCTTGTCCAGAGCCTTGGCCTGCTGCATGGCGGCTTTCATCATCTCATCCCGCTGGACGCCCCGGCCATCGTCGGAGAAGCCGCAGACCAGCGGCGCCATTTCTTCCAGAGCAGCCAGTGTTTCCCCTTTTTCGCCCACCGTGATGGCGCCGTAGGGGTAGACGTGGATGCAGGCATCGGATTGGATGATGTCCAACTGCTGTTTCAGGTGTTCGGCGCTGTCCGGCACCGGATTCAGGTTCGGCATGGTGCACACGGCGGTGTAGCCGCCCCGGGCGGCGGCGGCAGAACCGGTGGCGATGGTCTCTTTATAAGAAAATCCCGGCTCTCTGAAATGTACGTGTACATCGCAAAAGCCGGGAAAAACAGCATATCGGGAAGAATTGAAAATACGAAGCCCAGAGGACATCATCAGATTTGAAACACTGACCCCAAAATCCTGTGCGAGGGCGGTTTCATAGATCTTAGCCTTCATCATTGCGCTCCTTTTCATAAAAAAAGTCCTGCCGTTGATCGGCAAGACATCCATTGCATCTGTTGCTGCGTTTACCGATCCTGTTTGGGGCGGTATTTCGTATCTTCACCATTCTACCACGGAAAAAAAGTAATGTCAACAGAAAATCAGTCAAAACAGAAGGGAAAATAAACCCATTTGGAAATCGCGCCTTGAAAAACAACGGAGAATTTTGTATGATAGAAAAAAGAAAGGAGCCGGTTCCATGCGTGTTTTTGCCGAAACATCCTGGGCTTTGCGGGAGAGTCTGGGCTTTCTGACCCGGAACGGACATACGGTTTCTCTGGTGGGCGGGGGCGGAAAAAGCACGCTCATGTACTTTCTGGCCGGCTACTGCGCCCGGCAGGGCAGGCGGGTTCTGATATCCACCACCACCCGTATCTACGCGCCGGACGGGAGTTTATTTGCCCGCGACGAAGCGGAGGCGGAATGCCTTTGGGACACAGGAAAATTCGCCGTAATCGGAACCCCCCTGCCGGGAACCGGGAAGCTGGCCGCCCCGGAGGATGGATTCTTGAGACGGATGCTGGAACGGGCGGACATTGCGTTCATCGAAGCCGACGGCGCGAAACACCGCCCCTGCAAGGTGCCCCGCGCCGGAGAGCCGGTGCTGCACCCGCAGAGCGATGTGGTGCTGGGCGTGTTCGGGCTGTCCGCCGTGGGAAATCCGCTGGCGCAGGCCTGTTTCCGCCCGGATGCGGCGGAAGAGCTGCTGGGTGTGGAGCCGGGGCATATTCTGACGGCGGAGGACGCGGCGGAGATCCTGTCCTCGCCCATGGGAACCAGAAAAGGCGTGGGAACACGGGCGTATACGGTGGTTCTGAATCAGTGTGACGATGGGGCACGCCGCCGGACGGGGGAGGAAATCGCGGCCCGGCTGGCACGGCTGGGGCTGCCGCAGGTGGTGATGACCGCCTTCGACAGCGCGGAACGGGAGAAGATCAACCGGATGGCAAGAGGAGAAATGCGGAATGAACCATGATGTGATTATTGTGCGGGGCGGCGGCGATCTGGCCACCGGAACCATTCACCGACTGGCGTCGGCAGGCTTCCGGGTTTTGGTGCTGGAAGCGGCGCACCCCGCCGCCATCCGGCGGCAGGTGTCGCTGTGCGAGGCGGTCTACGAAGGACAGGCTGTCGTGGAGGGGTTGACCGCGGTACGAATTGCCGATGCCGCAGAGGCGGAAGCGGTCTGGGCGGCGGGACGGGTGCCTCTGCTTGTGGACCCGGCGGGCGAGAGCATTTCCAAAGTCAAGCCCGCCGTGGTGGTGGATGCCATCATCGCCAAGCGGAATCTGGGCACCCATCGGGGCATGGCACCCTTTACCATCGCCCTTGGCCCCGGTTTTACCGCCGGGGTGGACGTGGACGTGGTCATCGAGACCAGCCGGGGGCACAATCTGGGACGGGTCATCAAAAGCGGTACGGCGCTGCCCAACACCGGCCGCCCCGGCAATATCGGCGGCTACACGGTG
Organism: Clostridiales bacterium; assembly: GCA_022774865.1. Lineage (GTDB taxonomy): Bacteria > Bacillota > Clostridia > Oscillospirales > Oscillospiraceae > Faecousia. Next base: position 66,279 of record JALFLH010000013.1, on the reverse strand, counting down.
GAGCGGGTGATCCATTCCCCGGCGGCGGGCGTGATTCACAACGTCCGCGCCATCGGTGATACCGTGACGGCCGGGGAGCGGATTGCGTGGGTGGAGTCAGCGGACGGCTGTGTGGAGGTAAACGCTACCATTCCCGGCATTCTCCGGGGGCTGATCCGGGAGGGGTATTACGTGACGTCCGGCTTTAAGATCGCCGACATTGACCCCCGGCTGGGAGAGCTGGCCAACTGCTTTACGATTTCGGATAAAGCCCGGTGCATTGCCGGTTCCGTGCTGGAGCAGGTCTGCGCCGCGCTGAACGGAAAGGAAGGGTAAATATGCTGAAGCTGTTTGAAAATCTGTGCCGTGCGCTGGAAGCGGGTGAAAACAGAATGCTGGTGGCCACGGTGGAAGCCAAGGGCTCCTCCCCCCGGAGCGCCGGAGCCTATATGCTGGTGACGGCACGGGGGCGCGTCTATGGCACCATCGGCGGCGGGAATCTGGAATACCAGGCCACACGCCGCGCGGAGGCGCTGCTGGAACGGACGGAAAACGCGCTGGAAGCGTACGACCTGTCCAACGATACGGCGGCGGGTCTGGGCATGATCTGCGGCGGGCAGACGAAGGTGCTGTACCGCTGTTTCCGGGCGGACTGCCCGGCGGATCTGGAATTTGCCCGGAAGGCGCTGGAACGGGAAACGGCGCGGCAGATGTATTGGATGCTTCTGCCTCTGGAAGCGGGAAAACCCCAAATTCGCCAGAATCTGAGCGGCGCGAGACGGCAGTTCGGCTATGCGGAGCAGGGCGCACGCTACTATGCCGAGCAGTTTCACTTTGACGGGAAGGTATACCTCTTCGGCGGCGGCCATCTGTCTCAGGAGCTGGAGCCCCTGCTGAATCATGTGGGCTTTTCCTGCGTGGTGCTGGATGACCGGGCGGAATTTGCCGATCCGGTGCTGTTTCCCGGGGCGCAGGCCGTCCGGCGGGTGGATTTTGCCGCGCTTCGGGAGCCGGTGACGGCGGAGGATTACATTGTGATCGCCACCCGGGGGCATCTGGCGGACACGGACTGCATCCGCTTCGCGCTGCGCACGCAGGCAAAGTATATCGGCGTGGTGGGCAGCCGGAAAAAGGTGAAATTTGTCCGGGAGACCATGCTGGCCGAGGGCTTTGAGGAGGATGACCTGAACCGCCTGACCACCCCCATCGGACTTCCCATTGGGAGCGAGACGCCGGCGGAGATTGCGGTGAGCATTGCGGCGCAACTGATTCAGGTTCGTGCCGGAAAATAAAAACAACGGGCGTACCGGATTCGGTACGCCCGAAATGCTGCGGCGGAAATTCAGCGGTGCCGCCAGGTGCTGCCGGAGAAGAGCACCGGAATCGGGTCAGGATGGTCAGCGGAATTTGACGAAACACCCGCAGAAAGTGGGAAAATGAAAAACGGAGGCGCCGAATATATGTTGACATCTCAACAATACTGTGATAAGATACCAAAAGTTGATACATCAACGTTAGAAACGGAGTGAAAAGAATGGTCAGCCGATTTGAACAGTTTTGTTCCTCGGTTTCCTGCATTTTTCACCATGTTCAGAAAATTGAGCGGGTGGAAATGGCAAAATACGGTCTGAAGGGGCCGCACGCCCAGTGCCTTCTGGCCATGAGCCGCTATCCCCAGGGCATTACGGCAAGCCGGTTGTGCGAGGTTTGCGACAAGGATAAGGCGGCCATTTCCCGCACGGTGGCAGAGCTGGAGCGCGAGGGACTGGTGGAACGGGAGGATGTCAACGGCAGCCGTTACCGGGCAGCGCTTCGCTTGACTGCCCGGGGCAGGGAAGCGGCTCAGCGGGTGGATGCCCGGGCGCGCTTCGCGGTGGAAAAGGCGGGCGCCGGACTGACCGATGCCCAGCGGGAGGTTTTTTATGCCGCGCTGAATCAGATCGCGGCCAATCTGCAGGTCATCAGTGATGAGGGCCTGGAAGAACAGTGATTTTGGGGGAACGATATGAGCGTCAGAATAATAACCGATTCCACATCCGACCTGACTCCGGAGGTTCGCGCCCGGGTTGGCGTGATTCCGCTGTCCATTCGTTTTGGAGAGGAAGAGTATATTGACGGTGTGACCATCACCACCGACGAATTCTACCGGAAGCTATCCGGCGGCAGCGTACTGCCCACAACCAGCCAGGCAACCCCGGCGTCCTTTGAAAAGCTGTTCCGGGAAACGGTGGAGGCGGGAGACACGGCGGTGGTTATCACCATTGCCTCCGGTCTTTCCGGCACATACCAGAGCGGGGTGATTGCGGCGGAGGACTACCCCGGAAAGATTTTCGTGGTGGACAGCGAAAATGTGGCGATCGGTGCGGGTATTCTGGTGGAATATGCGTTGAAGCTGGCGGATCAGGGGATGGAGGCCGGCCGGATTGCCGCGGAGCTGACGAAGCTTCGCAGCAAGGTGTATCTGGTGGCCGTGGTGGATACGCTGGAATACCTGCGCAAGGGCGGCAGAATTTCCAAAACCGTTGCCTTTGCCGGCGGCCTGCTGTCCATCAAGCCGGTAATCAGCGTAGCGGGCGGCGAACTGAAAATGATCAACAAGGCGCGGGGCAACAAGCAGGCCAACGCCGTGATGAATCAGGAAATCGACAAGTTGGGCAAGGTTGATTTCAGCAAGCCTGTGATGCTGGGCTATACCGGCTGCAGCGACGAGCTGCTTCAGAAGTACATCGCCGAGAGCGTGGACTACTGGGGCGGACGGACATTTCCCTCAACGGTGGTGGGCAGCACGGTGGGCGTGCACGCAGGCCCCGGCGCCGTTGCCGCGGCGTTCTTCGTGGAATAAACCGCGGGGAAGCCATGCGGATCGGCAGGGGATGGGATGGTTTCTCAATTCGAATCAGGCTGTTTTCCCGGAGCGGCGCCGTGTCAGCGGTGCCGCTCCTCTTTTGCTGCCCTACAGGCAGCGGCCGCCGAAATGGCCGGTAAACCGCCCGTCCTCCAGCGCGGGCTTTCCCATGACAAATACCGCGTCCATTCCCGCCGCAAGCTGATCCGGCTGCTGCCAGGTACCGGTCTGATGGATGTTATGCAAGTCAAACAGGCACAGGTCCGCGTCCATTCCCGCCGCGATGCGTCCCTTGGCTGTCAGGCCGAACCGTTCGGCGGGAAGCGCCGTGATTTTGCGCACCGCTTCCTCAACGGACAGCAGATGCCGCGCTGCCACATATTGTTCCAGCAGCCGGGGGACGTTGCCGTATACCCTGGGATGCATCAGGCCGTTTTCCGGATAGGTGGCGTCGGAGATTACACAGGAATAGGGCTCTTTCAGAATCCGGTCGATGTCATCCTCGCTTGTGATCCGGTCAATCATGGAGGCGGCGCAGTGCTCGTCCGCCAAAAGATCAAAGAGCGCGTCATAGGGATCTTTCCCCTGCATTTCGGCGATTTCCAGAATGTTTTTCCCTTCAAAGAGCTGGTTTCCCGGGCTTCGCAGCGAGGTTGCCTGAATATTCTCAAAGCCTGCCAGCAGAGAGATATTCTCGAAGTCCGTCCCGGTCTGCATCCGCAGCTTCATAGCTTCCCGGCTGGACGGCTCCCGAAGAGCGGCGGTCAGCGCCTCCATGCCCCCGGCCTGAAACTCCGGCGGGAGCACGTGAATCAACTGGGTGGAGCCAGCCGGATAGGGATACACGTCGCAGGTCACATCCACGCCCTCCTCCCGGGCGCGGCGCAGCAGCCGGATCATCTGGGGTACGCAGCGGTTCCAGTTGCGCCTGCCGATGGCTTTGAGGTGACTGATTTGCACCGGCGTTTTCAGTGCGCGGGCGACGGCCAGCATTTCTTCCAGGGCCTGAACGACCCCGTCGCCCTCCTGCCGCATATGGACGGTGATGATCCGCCCGGAACAGCGCAGCGGCTCCAGTGCTTTGATCAGTCCCGGCGTATCGTAAAAGCATTCCGGGGCATACCCCAGTCCCAGACTGACGCCCAGCGCCCCGTCGGCGAGGGACTGCTCCAGAAGCCGGTGGACGAAGCGGTATTCGTCCTCCGTCAGGGCACCAGCCCGGAACCCGGCGGCGCAGCCCCGCACCGTCCCCATGCCAACCAGCAGACCATTGTGAATCCGTTGCCGGGTATGGGAAAGCTGCCGCGTATATTCCGCCACGGTTGAAAACCCGGATTCGTCCGGCATTCTTCCAACCACGGGGGCCAGATAGTCCAGAATATCCTGCCGGAACGGCCCCAGTACCGGAGCCAGGGACAGGCCGCAGTTGCCGTTGACCACAGCGGTAAGCCCCTGCGCCAGCTCCGCCCTGCCGTAGTCCGGGCGGAACGCCGCAGCCTCGCCATGGCGGTGCACGTCCAGAAAACCGGGGGTCAAATAACGTCCCCCGGCATCGATTACCCGGTGCGCGGCCGCGCCGGCCAGATTTCCGACCTGTTCTATTTTGTCGCCCTTGATGCCCACGTCCGCCGGATAAGACGGCTTTCCGCTTCCGTCCACAATCCGCGCGTTCCGAATCAGATAGTCCAGCATTTCAATTTCCTCCAGCATAGAAAACCATTAGCAATTCTGCCTAATTTCTTCATCGGATTATTGGCGGATTGGCATGGATTTCTCCTTGAATTTTTGTCAAATGAATGCTATACTTTTGTTAGGTGGAAAAAATTTTTGTTAGAAATTCATAGCTGCCGCAGAAAACGGCAGCCCGATGCTTCCATCAGGCTGCCCCACCCGGTTATTCCTTCTCGCCCTTGGCTTCATCCAAATAGCTGTAGAGCGTGTACTTGGAGATTCCAAAGAAATTGCACACCCGCAGGCCGGACTTGGTAATCAGAAACGCGCCGCTGTCATTGAGAAAGCGGATGGCCTTGATTTTATCGTCCTTGTTCATCAGCGCAACAGGCTTTCCCACCAGCCTGGCGCTCTGCCGGATCAGCTCGTCCAGCAGGTCATTGACATTGTGGGTGATGGTCTCCGGTTCCGCGCCGCTGGTTTCGGTTTCCGTGAATGCCCGAAGCTGATCCTCCATGGCCTTCATCATGGTGATGTCATAGTTAATGGAAAATACGCCGTTCACATTCCCGTCCGCGTCGCGCAGAAACACCGTGCTGGATTTCAGAATTTTACCGTCCTCGGTTCGGGTCAGATAGGCCAGCCGATCCTCCAGCTTGCCCGGATCTGCTTTGAGCGCTTCCCATACCACGTGGGACGGCCCGTCGCCCACCCGGCGGCCGGAAATATGGCCGTTTTCGATAGCCACGATGGAATGCTCCGGCTCCGCTCCGCACAGATCATGTACCACAACCTCACAATTGGGGCCGAACTGACGGGCGATGGCTTTGGCAAGCTGGGCGCAGAAACTGATTTCATTTTCTTTCATTGGCGGGAACCCCTTTCGGTTATCTGCATACTGCGTTCATTATATCATGAAAGACGGAAATATCAACAAAAATTCTGATAGAATAACAAAATATTTGTTAAAGCTGCGGGCTGCAACGAAGTGCTTCGCGCACGGGCCGGCTGAGAATATTATTTTCAACCAAAGGAGGCAATTCTTATGCTGCTGGTAGGAAACGGAAAACTCTTCACCCGGGACCCGGCAATGCCCTATCTGGAGGATGGCGCGGTCGTAATTGATGGGGAAGCCATTCGTGAGGTCGGTACACAGGCCGCGCTGCGGGCAAAATACCCCAACGCCGAATATGTGGACGCCAGAGGCGGGCTGATTATGCCCGGTCTCATCAACGCCCACACCCACATCTATTCGGGACTGGCCCGTGGCCTTGCCATCGAGGGCAACAATCCCACCAATTTTCTGGAGGTGCTGGACGGAACCTGGTGGAACATTGACCGCCATCTGACCCTGGACGGCACCCGTGCCTGCGCCTACGCCACCATTCTCGACTGTATCCGCGACGGTGTGACCACCATCGTGGATCACCACGCCAGCTTCCGCGAAATTCCCGGTTCCCTGTTTGCCATCAAGGATGTGTGTCAGGAGCTGGGTATCCGGGCGAACCTGTGCTACGAGGTGTCCGAGCGGGACGGCATGGAAAAATGTGAACAGGCCATTCAGGAGAATGTGGAATTCTCCAGATGGGCCGCGCAGCAGCAGGACGACATGATCACCGCCATGTTCGGCGGCCATGCCCTGTTCACCATCTCCGACAAGACCTTTGAAAAAATGGTGGAGGCCAACAACGGCCTCACCGGATTCCATATCCACGTGGCCGAGGGATTAAACGACGTGTATGATTCCCTCAATCAGCACCACTGTCTGCCCATCGAGCGCCTGCAGCGCATCGGCGGCATTCTGGGTGAGAAAACCATGCTGGGTCACTGCATCCACCTGACCGACAAGGAACTGGACATCGTGAAAGAGACCGGCACCATGGTGGTCAACAATCCGGAATCCAACATGGGCAACGCTGTGGGCTGCGCCCCCGTGCTGAAGATGATGGCGAAGGGAATTCATGTGTGCATGGGCACCGACGCCTACACCCACGATATGCTGGAAAGCCTGAAGGTTTTTCTGACCATCCAGCGCCACAACGCGGGTCTGCCCAACGTGGGCTGGTGCGAGGGCACCACCATGCTCTTCCAGAATAACGCCAGAATGATGGCCAAATACTGCCGCAAGCCCCTGGGCGTGCTGAAGCCCGGCGCTGCCGCCGACGTGATCGTCATGGACTACAAGCCCTTTACCCCGCTGTCCGCGGAAAATATCGACGGCCATATGCTCTTCGGTATGATGGGCAGGAATTGCCGCACCACCATCATCAACGGTAAGGTGCTCTATAAAGACCGGGAATTCGTCAGCATCGATGAGGACGCCATCAACGCCTGGGTTCTGGAGCAGAGCAGGAAGCTCTGGGGCGAGCTGAACCACCGGGTATACTAAGGAATTTGGAGGAAATCGATCATGGCAGATATTATGAGACCCATTCCCTTCGGTCAGCTGATGAATTGGATTCTGACCGAAAACCGGACACAGGGAAGCGTTTTCGGTGTAGCAAAGCAGGTACACCATACCACCGGTAAGGCGCTGCCCATCTTCGACGAGAAGATTGAAACGCCCTACGGCCCCGCCGCCGGCCCCAACGCCCAGTTGGCGCAGAATATCATCGCGGCCTATGCCGCCGGCTCCCGCTTCTTCGAACTCAAGACCGTTCAGGTGATGGATGGACCGGAGCTGAGCGCCTGCGTCAGCAAACCCTGCATCACCGCCGGGGACGAGTGCTACAACTGTGAGTGGTCCACCGAGCTGACCGTTCCCGAGGCCTTTGACGAGTATGTGAAGGCCTGGTGGGCCTGCCACCTGATGGCGAAGGAATTCGGCATGGGCGATCCCGATGGGTTTGTGTTCAATATGTCCGTGGGATATTCCCTGGACGGTATCAAATCCCCCAAAATCGACAAATATATCGAGGATATGAAAAACGCCGCCGGCACCGCTGTCTGGGCGGAGTGCAGGGACTGGACGCTGGCCAATCTGGACAAATTCCGGCACGTGGACGCCGGGTTCGTCGAAAGCATCCCCGCCCGGGTGTCCGGCTCCATCACCGAGTCCACCCTGCACGGCTGCCCGCCCGACGAGATCGAGCGCATTGCCACCTACCTGATTACCGAGAAGCACCTGAACACCTTTATCAAGTGCAATCCCACCCTGCTGGGCTACGACTATGCCCGCAAGCGGCTGGACAGCCTGGGCTTTGACTACATTGTGTTCGATGACCACCATTTTGTGGAGGATCTGCAGTGGGCTGACGCCGTTCCCATGTTTGAGCGCCTGATGGCTCTGTGCGCCAGGGAAGGTCTGGAATTCGGCCTGAAGCTGACCAATACCTTCCCCGTGGACGTGGCGGCCGGGGAACTGCCCAGCAGCGAGATGTATATGTCCGGCCGGGCGCTGTATCCCCTGACCATCTCCCTTGCCCGGAAAATCTCCGAGCAGTTCGGGGGCAAGATGCGCATTTCCTACTCCGGCGGCGCGGAGGCCCGGAATATCAGGGCACTGTTTGAGGCCGGTATCTGGCCCATCACCATGGCCACCACCATCCTGAAGCCCGGCGGATATGAGCGTATGACCCAGATCTATCAGGTGCTGGGCGACTGCGGTGATCAGCGCTTCTCCGGTGTGAACGTGGATGCGGTGATCGCGCTGGACGAGGGCGTTGCATCCGACAAGCTGTACCGCAAGCCCATTAAGCCTCTGCCCGTCCGCCACAACGGTAAGGAAGTTCCCCTGATTGACTGCTTCGGCGCGCCCTGCCGCAGCGGCTGTCCCATTGAGCAGGACATCCCCGGGTATCTCGCCGCCGTGGGCGAAGGCCGTCTGGAGGACGCGCTGCGCATCATTCTGGAGCGGAACGCCCTGCCCTTCATCACCGGCACCATCTGCCCCCATCACTGCGCCGACAAATGTATGCGCAATTACTATGAGGAATCCGTCAAAATCCGTGACGCCAAGCTGACCGCAGCCAAGGGCGCTTTTGACGCGGTGATTGCCACGCTGAAACCTGCCGCGCCGGTATCCGGCAAGAAGGTCGCCGTCATCGGCGGTGGCCCCGCCGGTCTGGCGGCCGCTTCCTTCCTGTCCCGCGCCGGCGTGGATGTGACCGTTTTCGAGCGCACCGGCGCTCTGGGCGGTATTGTCCGGCACGTAATCCCTGAATTCCGGATCTCTTCCCAGGCCATCGACAAGGATGTGGCGCTGTGCAAAGCCTACGGCGCCAAGTTCCGGCTGAATACCGAAGTGGCCTCCGTCACCGATCTGCTGGTTCAGGGCTACACCGATGTAATCATCGCCGTGGGCGCGTGGAAGGCGGGCGACGCCCATCTGGAATACGGCGAAGCCATGAATGTGATCCGCTTCCTGCAGGCGGCCAAGAACGCTCCCGAAACCCTGAATCTCGGCAGCGACGTGGTGATCATCGGCGGCGGCAACACCGCCATGGATGCCGCCCGAGCCGCCAAGCGGCTGGGTGTGCCCAATGTCCGTCTGGTCTACCGCCGCACCAAGCGGTATATGCCCGCCGATGAAGAGGAATTGGCGCTGGCTCTGGAGGACGGGGTGGAATTTATGGAACTGCTGGCGCCCGTCGGCGTGAAGAACGGCGTGCTGACCTGCGCCGTTATGGAGCTGGGTGCCCCCGATGCCTCCGGCCGCCGCTCCGTGGCGGACACCGGCAAGAAGATCGAGCTGCCCGCCACCACCGTGATCACCGCCGTGGGCGAGAAGGTGGACACCGGGCTGTATGAGCAGATCGGAGCCGCGCTGACCCGGAAGGGCACCCCCGTGGTGGACGAAAACAACCGCACCACCGCCGCCCACGTCTACGCCATCGGCGACGCCCGCCGTGGCCCCGCCACCGTGGTGGAGGGTATTGCCGACGCGGCCAAGGCTGCCGCTGCAATCGCCGGAATTTCCTTCGACAAATTCGCTGATGCCAATATCCGCCCCGATTACCAGAAGGTTGTGAGCAAGCGGGGCGAGCTGTGCTCCGATTGCGACACCTGTACCGACTCCCGCTGCCTTGGCTGCGCTACGGTCTGCGAGACCTGCACCACCGTCTGCCCCAACCGGGCTAACGTGGCCATCCGGGTTCCCGGCAAGCGCCAGCGTCAGATCCTGCACATGGACGGTATGTGCAACGAGTGCGGCAACTGCGCCGTGTTCTGCCCCTATGATTCCCGCCCCTACCGGGACAAGTTTACCCTGTTCTGGACCAAGTGGGACTTTGAGAATTCTGAAAACGCCGGCTACCTGCCCCTGGAAAACGGCCGTGTTCTGGTTCGCTTGGGCACCATGGTCAAAGAATATGATCCCCATGACGCTGACTGCGGCCTTTATGAGGATCTGCGGAAGCTGATCCTCACCGTTGAACGCGATTATGCGTATCTGCTGAAATAAACTGCTTTCCGGGCGGGGGAAGATCCCCCGCCCCAACCCCATAATCAGAAAGGACACCGCTATGAGTGCGTACACCTTTACCGTAAACGGCGTCACCCATACCGTCACCGAAAAGAAGTCGCTGCTGCGCTATCTGCGGGATGACCTGCGCCTGACCTCCGTCAAGGACGGATGCAGTCAGGGAGCCTGCGGCGCCTGCACGGTCATCATCGACGGTGAGACCGTCAAGGCCTGCGTCCCCACCACCGATCGGCTTGCGGGAAAAAATATCCTCACCGTGGAGGGCCTTTCCGAATGGGAGGCCAAGGTCTACACCTTTGCCTATGGCGAGGCGGGCGCCGTCCAGTGCGGTTTCTGTATCCCCGGTATGGTCATGTGCACCAAGGCGCTTCTGGACAAAAACCCCGACCCGACGGAGGCCGAGATCAAATATGCCCTGCGCAACAATTACTGCCGCTGCACCGGCTATGTGAAGATCATCGCTGCCGTGAAGCTGGCGGCTCAAATCTGGCGGGAGGGCCGGATTCCCGAGGCATCCGCCACCGACTGGAAGGTCGGCTCCCGGGTTCACCGGCTGGACGTGGAGGAAAAGGTGCTGGGCTACGGCAAATATCCAGACGACTACTATCCCGAGCATACCACCTACGCCGGGGCGCTGCGAAGCAAATATCCCCGCGCCCGGGTGCTGGCCATCGACACCTCCAAGGCCAGAGCGCTGCCCGGCGTGGTGGCCGTGCTGACCGCCGACGACATTCCCGGCCAGAACAAAATCGGCCACCTGAAGCACGACCAGTACACTCTGATTCCCGTGGGCGGTTTGACCCACTATCTGGGCGACGCCATCGCCCTGGTGATAGCAGAGGATATGGCCACCGTGGAGAAGGCGAAAAAGCTCATCAGGGTGGACTATGAGGTACTGCCCGCCGTCCACAGCATCGAGGAGGCCGCCGCCCCCGGCGCGCCGCTGGTTTTTGACGAGGAGGCCAGCAATGTTCAGGCCTATAAGCACGTATCCCGGGGCGATGCCTCTGGAGCCATTGCCGGCGCGCCCCATGTGATCAGCGCCCATTTCGAAACGCCCTGGACGGAGCACGCGTTTCTGGAACCGGAGGCTGCTACCGCGTTTCTGGATGATGACGGCGATATTTTCATCTACTCCACCGACCAGTCCGCCCACCAGACCCTCCACGAGTGCCAGTTGCTGCTGGGCACGAAAAAGATCAAGGTACAGAACGCACTGGTTGGCGGCGGGTTTGGCGGCAAGGAGGACATGACCGTCCAGCATCTGGCTGCTCTGGCCGTCTACCACACTCACCGCCCCGTAAAGATGAATCTGACCCGGGCGGAGTCCCTGCTGGTGCATCCCAAGCGCCACCATTTTGTCATGGACTTCACCATGGGCTGTGACCATGACGGCAAAATTCTGGGTGTCAAGGCCAAAGTCGCCTCTGATACCGGCGCATATGCCTCTCTGGGCGGCCCCGTGCTGGAGCGGGCCTGCACCCATGCCGCCGGGCCCTACGCCTACGAGAATTTCGAGATTGAAGGCACTGCCTACTACACCAATAATCCCCCCGCCGGCGCGTTCCGGGGCTTCGGCGTGACCCAGACCTGCTTCGCCACCGAAACGCTGCTGAATATGATGGCAGAAAAAATCGGGATCTCCCCCTGGGAGATCCGCTGCCGCAACGCCATCCGGCCCTGGGGTGTGCTGCCCAACGGCCAGATTGTGGACGATTCCACCGGCCTGGTGGAGACGCTGGAGGCTGTCAAGCCCTATTATGACGCGGCTGTTGCTGCGGGGAAACCCGTTGGACTGGCCTGCGCCATGAAGAACGCCGGCGTGGGCGTGGGCATTCCCGACACCGGCCGGGTCAAGCTGATCGTGGAGCCGGACGGCAAGCTGCACATCTACTCCGGCGCTTCCTGCATTGGACAGGGTCTGGGCACTGTGCTGGTTCAGAATGTGGTGGAGTACACCGGTCTGAGCCGGGCGGACATTGTCTACGAGCGCTCCAACACCTGGATTGCCCCGGATTCCGGCACTACCTCCGGCTCCCGCCAGACCCTGATTACCGGTGAGGCCTGCATCCGTGCCTGCCGGAAGTTCATGGAGGCCTATACGGATGGCGTTGCCCTTGCCGATCTGGTTGGCCGGGAATTCTATGGGGAGTATCTGGCGAAAACCGATCCGCTGGGCGCCAATGTGCCCAACCCCGTATCCCATGTGGCCTACGGCTATGCCACCCAGATGTGCATTCTGGACAAAAAGACCGGAAAGGTAGAACAAATGGTTGCCGCCCATGATGTGGGCAAAGCCGTGAACCCCCTGTCCTGCGAGGGACAGATTGAGGGCGGCGTGGTCATGAGCATGGGCTTTGCCCTGCGGGAGGACTATCCGCTGGATGAAAACTGCAAACCCACCGGGAAGTACGGCGCTCTGGGTCTGTTCCGCGCCCACGAAATTCCGGAAATCAAAGCCATTGTGGTGGACAAGCCGGGGTTGAACGTGGCCGGCGGCGCCATCGGCATCGGCGAAATTACCAGTATTCCCACGGCGCCCGCCATTACGGAGGCCTACTACCAGTACGACGGACAGCGGCGGTACAGTCTGCCCATCAGCGGGACACCGTACCGGAAATAAGAAGGGGGAATGAACGTATGCCAATCAAAAAGAAATTCCCTTACCGCGCGGCGGTTGTGGCCTGCAACGGCGGCTGCAGGGCAAGTAAAACCGTGGACACCAAATGTGTATACGGCTGCATCGGCTGCGAGCAATGTGTGCTGGCCTGCCGGTTCGGAGCCATCCGCATCAACGATCTGGGCATCGCGGAGGTGGACGAGGCCAAGTGTATCGCCTGCGGGAAATGCGTCTCCTACTGCCCCCAGAATCTGATTCATATCCACGAATGTGCCAATTACATCGTAGTCAAATGCTCCAACCGGGATAAGGGCAGGGATGCCCGGGCTGTGTGCGAGGTGAGCTGCATCGGCTGCGGGATGTGTGAAAAGATCTGCTCTGCCAACGCCATCCATGTGGAGAACAATGTGGCCGTCATTGAGGAGGGCAAATGCCTGAGCTGCGGGATGTGCGCCGTGAACTGCCCCCGGGGCGCGCTGATCGACACCCGCGGCGTCCTGACCGGCAAATATTGAAGCCCAATCCCGGCAGCGCCGCTGCCGGGATTCTTCCTGAAAAACAACCAAACTTTTTGTTTGGATTTGCGGATTTTTCCGGCAGGCCTGCCTCACCGGGAAGGCTTGTTCCGGCGGGGAGGGACATCCGGACCGCGTTTCTCCACGTGGGGCGGATTTTAGCCTATTATCTGAAATATTACTGTAAATTCAACAAATTTTCCTGTCTTTTTTCTCCAAAATAAACGATGAAAAAGGCTTGACAAACTGACATGGCGTGGTATGATAAGGATGACCAAACAAAAAGTTTTGCTTCATCCTTTTTTTTAGCAACAAGTGATTTCTTCAGGAGGTTATGCCGCGATGGAACCCAAAATCAAATGGAAACTGAATACCCTTCCGCGCAGCGAGGACAGGGAATTGGGCATCATGTCCCTGGAAAACGTCGCCAAGGCGCGGGCATTCCACAGGAGCTTTCCGCAATACGCCGTTACGCCACTGGCCAAGCTGGATCGCATGGCCGCCTACCTGGGCTTGGACACGCTGTGCGTCAAGGACGAAAGCTACCGCTTCGGCCTGAATGCCTTCAAGGTTCTGGGCGGCTCCTTCGCCATGGCAAAATACATCGCCGGTCAGCTTGGACGGGATGTATCCGAAATGACATACGATTACCTGACCAGCGATGATCTGAAAAAGGATTTCGGTCAGGCCACTTTCTTCACCGCCACCGACGGCAACCATGGCCGGGGCGTGGCCTGGGCCGCCAACAAGCTGGGCCAGAAGGCTGTCGTCCATATGCCAAAGGGCAGCACCAAGACCCGCTTTGACAACATTGCCAAGGAGGGCGCCAAGGTCACCATTGAGGATGTCAATTATGACGACTGCGTCCGGATGGCCGCCGCCGAGGCCGCCGAAACCCCGCACGGCGTCATCGTGCAGGACACCGCCTGGGAGGGCTACACCGAGATTCCCAGTTGGATCATGCAGGGCTACGGCACCATGGGCTGCGAGGCCTTGGAGCAACTGGAGGACTATGGCGTGGAGCGTCCCGATGTGGTGATTTTGCAGGCGGGCGTGGGCTGTATGGCCGGCGCCATCACCGCCTACATCGTCAACAAGTATCGGGATAATCCCCCGAAGATCGTCATTGCCGAGGCCGACATTGCCGCCTGCCTGTATGCCGGCGCGGTGGCCGGGGACGGCAACTACCGCACCGTGGGCGGCGATCTGCAGACCATCATGGCCGGTCTTGCCTGCGGCGAGCCCAACATCGTCTGCTGGGATATTCTGCGCAACCATGTCACCGCCTTCTGCGCCTGTCCCGACTGGGTGGCAGCCAAGGGTATGCGGATGCTGGCCGCCCCCATCAAGGGCGATCCCGCCGTCATCTCCGGCGAGTCCGGCGCCGTTGGCATGGGTCTGATTGCGACCATCATGACCGATCCCGACTATGCGGAGCTGAAAAATGCCCTGGAACTGAACGAAAACAGCAAGGTTCTGTTGTTCTCCACCGAGGGAGATACCGACCCCGACAAGTACAAGAAGATTGTCTGGGGCGGCGAGTACGCCACCGTGTAAACCACGCGCAAACGCGAAACGATAATCACCATGTTCAAGGAGGATATGATCCATGGTCAATCAGAATCTGAATTATGAGCAAATCAAGGCAGCCGCCGAGGGCTACAAGGCCGACATGACCCGCTTCCTGCGGGAAATGATCTCCCACCCCAGCGAAAGCTGCGAGGAAAAGGAAGTTGTGGCCTGCATCAAGGCCGAAATGGAAAAGCTGGGCTTTGACGAAGTCGAGGTGGACGGTCTGGGCAATGTGATCGGCTGGATGGGTCAGGGCGATAAGATCATTGCCATCGACTCCCACATCGATACCGTGGGCATCGGCAACATCGCCAACTGGACGGCCGATCCCTATCAGGGCTACGAGACCGACGAGGTTATCTACGGCCGGGGCGGCTCCGACCAGGAGGGCGGCATGGCTTCCGCCACCTACGGCGCCAAGATCATGAAGGATCTGGGCCTGATTCCCGCCGGCTACCGGATCATGGTGGTCGGCTCCGTGCAGGAAGAGGACTGCGACGGGATGTGCTGGCAGTACATCGTCAACAGGTATTTCCCCGCCAAGGGCATCAGGAAGGAGCAGGTGGAATTCGTCATCTCCACCGAGCCTACCGACGGCGGCATCTACCGGGGTCACCGGGGCCGTATGGAAATCCGGGTGGACGTGAAGGGTGTTTCCTGTCATGGCTCCGCGCCCGACCGGGGCGACAACGCCATCTACAAAATGGCCGACATTCTGCAGGACATCCGGGCGCTGAACGAGAACGACGCCGAAGAAGGCACCGAAATCAAGGGCCTGGTGAAAATGCTCGACCCCAAATACAATCCCGACCACTATGAGGACGCCCGCTTCCTGGGCCGGGGCACCTGCACCACCAGCCAGATTTTCTACACCTCTCCCTCCCGCTGCGCAGTGGCAGACTCCTGCTCCATCTCCGTTGACCGCCGCATGACTGCCGGCGAGACCTGGGATTCCTGCCTGCAGGAGATCCGGGATCTGCCTAGCGTGAAGAAGTACGGCGATGATGTGAAGGTGTCCATGTATATGTACGACCGTCCCTCCTGGACCGGCGAGGTCTACGAGACCGAGTGCTACTTCCCCACCTGGATCAACAAGAAGGAGTCTGCCCACGTCAAGGCGCTGGAGGATGCCCACAAGGCACTCTTTGGCGACGAGCGCATCTCCCCCAACGACGAGATTGCCCGTTCCAATCGGGTGGGCCGTCCCCTGACCGACAAGTGGACCTTCTCTACCAACGGCGTTGCGATTCAGGGCCGCTACGGCATTCCCTGCGTGGGCTTCGGCCCCGGCGCCGAGAGCCAGGCACACGCTCCCAACGAAATCACCTGGAAGCAGGATCTGGTGACCTGCGCCGCCCTCTATGTGGCCGCCGTCAACCTGTACGATGAGAGCAAGAAGGTGGACGTATACGAGTTCCGCGCCGGCAAGACCAACAACGATATTCTGTAACAGATATTCAAACAAAGGAGAGATTCAATCATGGATAAGACTTTGCAGACCTATATTGACAAGCTGAACGCCCTGAATTTCAAGGATATGTACAACGGCGACTTTTTCCTGACCTGGGAAAAGACCGACGACGAGCTGGAAGCCGTCTTCACCGTGGCCGACGCCCTGCGCTATATGCGTGAGCACAACATCTCCACCAAGATTTTCGAGTCCGGTCTGGGCATCTCCCTGTTCCGGGACAACTCCACCCGTACCCGCTTCTCCTTCGCCTCCGCCTGCAATCTGCTGGGTCTGGAAGTGCAGGATCTGGACGAGGGCAAAAGCCAGATCGCCCATGGCGAAACCGTCCGGGAAACCGCCAACATGGTCTCCTTCATGGCTGATGTGATCGGCATCCGGGACGATATGTACATCGGCAAGGGCAACGCCTATATGCATCAGTTCATGGATGCCGTTACTGCGGGCAACCGGGACGGCGTACTGGAGCAGAAGCCCACGCTGGTGAACCTGCAGTGCGACATCGACCATCCCACCCAGTGCATGGCCGATATGCTGCACATCATCCACGAGTTCGGCGGCGTGGAAAACCTGAAGGGCAAGAAGATTGCCATGACCTGGGCTTACTCTCCCTCCTATGGCAAGCCCCTGTCCGTTCCCCAGGGTGTCATCGGCCTGATGACCCGCTTCGGCATGGACGTGGTTCTGGCACACCCCGATGGCTACGAGGTCATGCCCGAGGTTGAGGAAGTGGCAAAGAAGAACGCGGCCGCTTCCGGCGGCAGCTTCACCAAGGTCAATTCCATGGCCGAGGCCTTCAAGGACGCCGATATCGTCTACCCCAAGTCCTGGGCGCCCTTCGCCGCCATGGAGAAGCGCACCAACCTGTACGCCGAGGGCGACACCGCCGGCATCAAGGCACTGGAGAAGGAACTGCTGGCGCAGAACGCCGAGCACAAGGACTGGTGCTGCACCGAGGAGCTGATGGCCACCACCAAGAATGGCAAGGCGCTGTATCTGCACTGCCTGCCCGCCGACATCAACGGCGTTTCCTGCGTGGATGGCGAAGTGGAAGCCTCCGTATTTGACCGTTACCGCGACCCGCTGTACAAGGAAGCCTCCTTCAAGCCGTACATCATCGCCGCCATGATCCTGCTGGCCAAGGTCAAGAATCCCCAGGCGACCCTGAAAGCGCTGGAAGAGCGCGGCACGCCCCGCTGGTTTCAGAAGTAATCCCGCTTAATGGCGAAATGGCCCGTACACGCCGCAGGTTGCTGTGTGCGGGCTATTGCTATTTTCATCCCGACTGACTATAATATGAGGTGTAAAAATGGGTAAGCGTATTGTGATCGCGCTGGGCGGTAACGCGCTGGGCAGCAATCTGCCGGAGCAGATGCAGGCCGTGAAGCACACCGCCAAAGCCATCGTTGATTTGATTGAAGAAGGCCATGAGGTTGTAATTGCCCATGGCAACGGCCCCCAGGTTGGTATGATTCAGAATGCCATGACGGAGCTGACCCGTTCCAATCCCGAAAAATATATTCCCTGTCCCCTGTCCGTCTGCGTGGCCATGAGTCAGGGCTACATCGGCTACGACCTGCAGAACGCCCTGCGGGAGGAAATGCTGGACCGCGGGCTGAACAAAGGCGTGTCCACCGTCCTGACGCAGGTGGAGGTGGACCCGGCAGATCCCGCGTTCCATCACCCCACCAAGCCCATCGGCGCGTTTATGTGCAAGGAAGAAGCCGACGCGCTGGTGCGGGAGCGGGACTATACCGTGGTGGAGGACGCCGGCCGGGGCTACCGCCGGGTCGTGGCCTCGCCCCGTCCCGTGAGCATCGTGGAGCTGGACACCATCCGTTCTCTGGTGGAGTCCGACCATGTGGTCATCGCCTGCGGCGGCGGCGGTATTCCCGTATTCCGCACCGAGGGTCATCACCTGAAGGGCGCGGCCGCCGTCATCGACAAGGACTTCGCCTCCTGCGTGCTGGCCAAGCAGCTCAACGCGGATTGCCTGATTATTCTGACCGCCGTGGAGAAGGTTGCCATCCACTTCGGAACGCCGGAGGTGGAGTGGCTGTCCGATCTGACGCCCGCGCAGGCGCAGAAGTACATCGACGCGGGTGAGTTCGCCCCCGGCTCCATGCTGCCCAAGGTGCAGGCCGCGGTGGAATTTGCCCAGTCCGCGCCCGGACGTACGGCGCTGATTACCCTGCTGGACAAGGCCAAGGACGGCATTGCCGGCAGAACCGGTACTTCAATTCATATGTAATTTCCATCAGCCCACGCACCCCTTCCGGTGGGCGGACTGATTATCAGAAAGGCGGTATTCCCGATGACGATTCTGAAAAATGGTACTCTGGTCACACCCAACGGCCTGTTCCGGGGGGATCTGGCCATGGAGGACGGCAAAATCGCCCGGATTGCGGCGCATATCCCCGCCGGCAGCGGAGATACGGCTGTGGATGTGGGCGGGTGCATCGTGTTTCCCGGCTTTATTGACGGACACACCCATCTGGATCTGAACAACGGCGTCACCAACACCGCCGACAACTTTGAAACCGGCACCCGGGCGGCGGTCTGCGGCGGCACCACCACCATCATTGACTTCGCTACCCAGGATAAGGGCGGCACCCTGATGCACGCGCTGGATGTCTGGAAAGGCATGGCGGAGGGAGTCTCCAGTTGTAACTACGCGTTCCATATGGCCATCACCGACTGGAACGACCGGACAAAGGCCGAGCTTCCCCTCATGCGGGAGGCAGGCGTCACCTCCTTCAAGGCCTATTTCGCCTATGACAACCTGCGGGTCAGCGACGCCGAGCTGCTGGATATTCTGAAAAGCCTGAAGCCCATCGGCGGCATCATCGGTGTCCACTGTGAAAATGGCCCAGTGGTCAACGCGCTGCAAAAGCTGGAGCTGGCCAAAGGCAACACCGGCCCGGCGGCGCACCCCGTCAGCCGCCCCGCAGAGGTGGAGGCCGAAGCCATCGACCGGCTGTGCTGGCTTGGCAGACTGGCGGACGCGCCCGTCCATGTGGTGCACCTGTCCAGTGAACTGGGTCTGGAGGAAGTGCGCAGAGCCCGGCAGCGCGGCCAGACCGTGTACGCCGAGACCTGCCCCCAGTATCTGCTGCTGGAGGACAGCGTGTACGGCCTGCCCGATTTCGAGGGCGCCAAGTACGTCATGAGTCCGCCTCTGCGCAAGGCGTCCGATGTGCAGGCGCTGCGGGAAGCGGTTGTAAACGGAGAGATCAACACCATTGCCACCGACCATTGCAGTTTCAACTTTCACGGGCAGAAAACCCTTGGCCGGGATGATTTCACCCGGATTCCCAACGGCGGCCCCGGCGTGGAGCACCGCCCCACGCTCATGCTCACCAGCTTCCGGGATACCCTTTCCTATGTGGAACTGTCCCGTCTCATGAGTGAGAATGTGGCGAAGCTGTTCCACCTGTACCCCCGGAAGGGCGCGCTGCTGCCCGGCTCCGACGCGGATGTCACGGTCTGGAATCCCAATCAAACCTGGACAATTTCTGCCGGAAACCAGCACCAGAATGTGGACTATACTCCCTACGAGGGCTTCCGGGCCGCCGGACAAGTTAAATACGTCTATGTGAACGGCGTTCTGGCCGCGGAGAACGGAGAACCCACCGGCGCCATCGCCGGCCAGTTTGTCAAAACAAAAACCTGATTTTATGAAAAGGAGTTTTTACTATGAGCAATACCGCGATTCACACCGAAAACGCCCCCGCCGCCATCGGCCCCTACTCGCAGGCCATTCAGGCAGGAAACACCATCTATGTCTCCGGCCAGCTTCCCATTGACCCCGCCACCGGTGCTTTCGCCGGAGCGGACATCGCTGCCCAGACCCGCCAGAGCCTGACCAACATCCGAAGCATTCTGGCCGGGGCCGGCTATTCCATGACGGACGTGGTCAAGACCACCGTTCTGCTTGCGGACATTGCCGACTTTGCCGCCATGAACGCGGTCTATGCCGAGTTCTTCACCGCCCCCTTCCCCGCCCGCGCCGCCTTTCAGGTTGCCGCCCTGCCGAAGAACGCACTGGTGGAAATCGAGTGCGTGGCGGTGAAATAAAACCCACGGATAATGGGTGGAATGTGACGATATCCGGGAAAACCGGATCGGAAAATGAATGCCCCCTGATGTCGGGAAACGACATCAGGGGGCTGCTGCTTTGTCAGCCGGTGCGGTCGGTGCTTGTCAGGTGAGATAGATCGCCGCGTCCAGCGGCTCGGTGACATGGCCGATAATGGCAGCGGCGGGAATTGCGTTCCGCATTTCGGCAAGGCACGCTTCCGCGTCCTTTTGGGGCATGGCGATCAGCAGACCGCCGCTGGTCTGGGGATCATAAAGGATATCCTGAGCGGCACGGGTCACATCGCCGACAACTTTTACACCGGCTCCGGCGTATTCCCGGTTGCGGTAGGCACCGGCGGGGATGAAGCCCATTTCAGCCAATTCATAGGCCTCGGAATGATAGGGCACCCGCGCCGCGTCGATGTGCAGCGTCACGCCGCTGCCCTGCGCCATCTCATAGCTGTGACCCAGCAGGGAGAACCCGGTGACATCCGTGCAGCTATGAGCTGGGTACTGAACCATAATGTCCCGGGCGGTTTTGTTCAGCGTGGCCATCTGGGCGTAGATCCGATCCAGCACGGGCTTTTCCACCATTCCCGCCTTGGCGGCGGTGGTCAGAATGCCGATGCCCAGGGGCTTGGTCAGAATCAGCGCGTCCCCCGGCTGGGCGCCGGAATTGGTCAGCACCTTATCCGGCCGGACAAAGCCCGAGACGGCCAGACCGTAGATCGGTTCCGCACCGTGGATGGTGTGGCCGCCGGTGATGATGGCGCCCGCCTCATAGGCCTTGTCGTAGCCGCCCCGGAGAATCTCCTGCACGGCAGCGCCGTCCATGGCTTCGGAAATGCACAGAATGTTCAGCGCCAGCTTGGGCTGGCCGCCCATGGCGTATACATCGCTCAGGGCGTTGGCGGCGGCAATCTGTCCGTAGAGATAGGGATCGTCCACAATGGGGGGAAAGAAATCCGTGGTCTGCACCAGTGCGGTGTCCCGGTCGATGACATAGACGCTGGCGTCATCCGACTTGTCGTAGCCCACGATCAACCGGGGGTCGGTGTGGGTTTTGAAGCCCTCCAGCATATGCACCAGCGTCCCGGCGCCAACCTTCGCGCCGCAGCCGGCGCACTTGGCCAGCTTGGTCAGTTTCACTTGGGTTTCCATGGTGTTCCTCCTAGCTGTCCGATGCCCGGTAGCGGCAGACATAGCCCTGATCGGTGATTTCCACGATCTGCTCCACTTCCTCCGGGATCTCCGCCGCGGGGCAGAGCGCATCTCCCTCATAGCGGACACAGGTGCCGCAGCTACTGCTTAAGTTCCGGGGCACCGGCATCACAACGGCAGGCCAGAGCCGATTCTGGCAGAGCTTTTTGAAGCGAATGGCTCCAAAATGGGAGAAAAAAGTGGCAATACAGGTCATGACCGGTGTTCCTTATTTCTGAATCTGCAGGGTGAATTCGCTTCCGGATTGACAGACGGAAACGGTATAGCCCTGATGCTCGGCGTAGCGGGTGACGTTCTCCTTGGAGGTGACGTTATCCACCACGATTTCGTACGCCCTTTCACCGCTCATCATGGCCTTGCGGATCATGACCACGGGTTCGGGGCAGGAAAGCCCTCTCGCGTCCAGATGCTTCATTTACACTTCCTCCTTTTTGCCAAAGGTGTTGACGCAGGCAATCACGGTGACGATTACCAGACCCGCGATGACTGCGACCTTGCCGTTCGCTCCGGGGCCGCCAACCTTGTACACGCCGTCCACCACGGAGTCAGCGGCGCCGGCCAGACCAAAGTTGTGGCTGAAGGCCGCGCCGGCGATCAGACCCAGCACGGCGATGGCGGAGTCGGTGTTGCCCTCGCCTGCCAGAATGAGCTGACGCAGGGGACAGCCGCCCAGCAGGGTGCAGCCGAAGCCGGCCAGCGCCATGCCCAGCACGTTCCAGAGCTGAGCGCTGTGGGAGATTGGCTGGCTCTCAAAGCCCAGCTTGAAGAAGGTGGTATCGGTGGCGGCGTTGAGAATCAGGTTGCCGGCCAGCGCCGCCACAAAGATGGCGATGAAGCCCAGCAGCAGCTTGCTTTCCCGGAACAGCACCGCGTCCCGGATGCCGCCCACCATGCACAGACGGGTGCGCTGCGCCAGCGCGCCCACAATCAAACCGGCTGCCAGAGAGATGAGAACGGGGGCATGCTTGGAGCCGGGGCCGGACTCGGAGAATGCCAGCAGGGAGGAGAAAAAGACCAGAATGACCAGAATGACCACCTGAACGATGGGAAACGCCATGCCCTCCAGTCTGGGCTGCCTGTAAGTACGCTTCAGGGAATAGCCCTTGTTCAGGAAGAACACACCGGCCAGAATGCCGCCCACAAAGCCCAGCAGGCCAAACAGGGCGTTCAGATCGCCGCCCGCCAGCCGGAGAATCATGCGGAAGGGACAGCCCAGAAATGCCAGACAGCCTACCATGACGAAAAAGCCCAGAATAAACCGGGTCAGAGGCGCGGAGCCGCCCTTGGGCGCCCATTCCTTTTTCAGGCAGGCCATCAGGAAGCTACCCAGAACCAGACCGATAATTTCGGGCCGGACGTACTGGACGACGGCGGCGGTGTGCAGCTTCAGACCGCCGGCGGTGTCCCGCAGGAAGCAGGCAATGCAGAAGCCCATATTGGTGGGATTGCCGAACAGCACCAGCAGCACGGCAATGACTCCGATGGCCAGACCGGCCAGAATGATGGCAAGTTTTTCGTTTTTCAGTTTCATCCAATCTACCTCCATCTGTTTTTTGGATCTATTTCAGTATATCACGGACGGAATTGGAACGGAAATAGTATTTATTGATGATCCAGATAAAATTATTTGTATTTTTAATAAATCTGTGCTATGATCGGGGAAAAGGAGGCGGGGATATGGACCGAATCTATCTGGACAATGCCAGCACCACCTTTCCCAAACCAGACAGGGTTGCCCGCAGTGTCTACGAATATATGACGACTGCCGGGAGCAACATCAACCGGGGCTGCTATGAAAGCGCCTATGATGTGGAGGAAGCGGTGTTTGACACCCGGCAGAAGCTGGCAGCGCTGTTTCACGGCGGCGACTGCAGAAATGTGGTGTTTACCAAAAACGTGACGGAGAGCCTGAACGTGATTCTCAAGGGCTATCTGAAGCCGGGCGATCATGTGCTGGTTTCGTCCATGGAGCACAACGCCATGATGCGGCCGCTGCGCCAGCTTGAAGCGAAGGGCGTCAGCTTTGACCGGATTCCCTGCAGCGAAACCGGGGAGCTGGATCTGACCGCGATGGAGCGCATGGTGAAGCCAAACACAAAGCTGATCGCCATGCTCCATGCCAGCAACGTCTGCGGCACGCTGCTGCCAGTTGATGCGGTGGGGGAATTTGCCCAAGCCCACGGGCTGAAATTCCTGGTGGACTGCGCTCAGACAGCGGGTGTCTGGCCGATTGATATGGAGCGGATGCACATTGACGCGCTGGCCTTTACGGGGCACAAGGGACTGCTGGGCCCCCAGGGGACGGGCGGTTTCGTGCTCCGGGAGGACATGGTGCCGCTGCTG
Organism: Clostridiales bacterium; assembly: GCA_022774865.1. Taxonomy (GTDB): domain Bacteria; phylum Bacillota; class Clostridia; order Oscillospirales; family Oscillospiraceae; genus Faecousia. The sequence continues at coordinate 42,543 of JALFLH010000013.1, read as the reverse complement.
GAGCCACTGCTTTCCGGCGGCACCGGATCGGTCAGCCACACGGAGGAAATCCCGCCCTTTATGCCCGACCGCTTCGAACCGGGAACCATGAATCTGCCCGGCATTCTGGGGCTGAAGGCGGGACTGGAATGGCTGGAGGAAACCGGCATCAACCGGATACGGGCACACGAGCTGGAACTGACCGCCCAGTTTCTGGCGGAATTGAAAGGGCTGGAACGGGAGGGACTTTTGCGAATTGTGGGGAAAAAGGACTGCGAAAACCGCACCGGGGTGGTCAGCATCCAGACGCTGGCCGTAGAACTGTCGCAGGCGGCATTCGAACTGGACACGGTTTACGGCATCCAGACCCGGGTCGGGCTGCACTGTGCCCCGGCGGCACACCGGACGCTGGGCACCTATCCCACGGGCACCATCCGGTTTTCCTTCGGCTGGTGGAATACCCAGTCTCAGGTGGAGAAAACGCTGGATGCCCTGAAGGAGATCTGCCATGGAAATTAAGCAGTTGGAATCCTTCGCGGCGGTGGTGCGGCTGGGCAGCTTCACCCGGGCGGCAGAGGAACTGTACATTTCCCAGCCCACGGTCAGCACCCATATCCGGACGCTGGAGGAGGAACTGAATACACGCCTGATTCTGCGCACCACCAAAAGCATTGAGGTCACAGCCGCGGGCAAAAAGGTCTACGACGATGCGGTCAGCATTCTGCAGCTCCGGGACCGGATGCTTCAGGAAAGCGCAGGCGGCGCCAAACGGATCATCCATCTGGGCGCGTCCACAATTCCTTCCGCCTATGTGCTGCCGGAGATCCTGCCCGCGTTCGGCAGGCTTCACCCCAATACGTTTTTTGTCATACACCAGAGCGACAGTCAGGGCGTGATTGACGGCTTGACGGACGGGGTGTTCGATGTGGGGCTGACCGGAATGCCCTGCCAGCAGGAAAATCTGGTCTGCCGCAGCTTCTGCCGGGACCGGATGGTGTTGATTACCCCGGTGACCGCCCATTTTCTGGAGCTGCAGGCGCGGGCGGCTTCTCCGGTGGATATTCTGCTGCAGGAGCCGGTAATTCTCCGGGAGAAGGGCAGCGGCAGTAAAAAGAGCGTGGACCGGTTTCTGGAGCGGGCGGGTATTCCGGAGGAGCGGCTTCAGGTCTGCGCCCGGATCAACGACCCGGAGGCCATCAAGAATCTGGTGGCCGGTGGCCTGGGCATCTCCATTGTCTCGGCCCGGGCAGCGCGGAATTTTCTGCTGGAAAAGCGCCTGCTGGCATTCGAGCTGCCAGAATGGGCCAATACCCGCAGGCTGTTTCTGGTCTACCGGGCGGAGCGGGCGGGGGATCGCCGCCTCCGGGAGTTTATGGAATTCGTGGTGCAGCATTATGCTGCGGAGCAGGAATCGGAATAAATGGAGCCTGCGGCGTGTGCCGCAGGCTCCAAACGTTTATTCAGCGGCGTAGATTTTCCGGCCGGCGCTCCAGACGGCGCGGAGAGCCCCTTCCTGCCGGCGGTAGACACACCGCTCAAACCGCTCCCGGGCGGTCAGTTTCCGGACAGCGGGCAGCGCGTCATCCCGCAGGACGATGGCGTGGAGGGGATTGCCGGGGGCGAAGCCCGGCTTCTCTCCGAAGAATTCCGCTCCGGCGGAGGTGGCCAGATACCAGCCCTCGGCCACGGTCAGAAAATCGGTCTGCCAGTTGTCCAGAATGGAACGCGCCTTGGATGCCCGGATGGAGGCGGCGGCCACATCAAACATGGAAAGATGGTCGCCGCCCGCAATATCGCTGCCCAGCGTGACCCGAACCCCCTCGTTCAGCATGACCCAGATGGGCGCCACGCCGGAGAGGATATTCTGGTTGGAGTCGGCGCAGTGGACAACCCAGACACCCGCGTCGCGGATGGCGCGGCGCTCCCGCTCGTCCGACCAGACGCAGTGCGCCATCAGGGTTCGGCTGTTCCACAGACCGTATTTCGCGTAGGTTTCCCAATATTGGGCGCATTCGGGGTGCAGCTCGGAAACCCAGGCAATCTCGCCGGTGTTCTCGGACAGGTGGGACTGAATGGGGAGGTTCTGCGCTCCGGCAATTTCACCCAGCGCTTTCATGAGCTCGTCGGTGCACGAGGGGGTGAACCGGGGGGTGATGATGGGCTTGATGTGAGGAAAATCCCCGCATTCGTCCAGCCATCGGCGGGTTTCCCAGATGGATTCTTCGGTGGTTTCCTGCAGGTTCACGCCGCCATTGCGATCCATGTTGACCTTGCCCACGTAGCCTGTGATGCCGGCGCTTTCCAGCTCTTCCATGAGGATCAGGGTCGCCTCCCGGTGCAGCGACGAGAACATACACACCCGGGTTGTTCCGTTTTTGGCAAGCTCCGCCGCCAACTGGCGGTAGACCTGCCGGGCAAGGCCGGTGTCGGCAAATTTTGCCTCGGTGGGGAAGGTGTAGGTATCCAGCCATTTGAGCAGCGGCAGATCCATGCCCATGCCCAGCATGGGATACTGGGGCGCGTGCAGGTGCATATCGGCGAAGGACTGCAAAATCAGATCGCTGCCGCAGTCCTCCACGGCGCAACCGGCAAATTGAGGCGGCAGTGTCTCATACACGCCCTGAATGATGCCGTCCACAGCCACCAGATAGCCGTTTTCGGTGATGTCCAGTTTACCCAGCGCGGGAGCGGAGACGACGGTTCCTTTGAGAATGGTTGTTTTCATAACATAAGCACCTCTTTCAGATGGAGTCCTTCCGGGAAAAGAAAAAGAGTATCTGCTCCCACGGAAAGGCTGGGCTCAGATACTCATAGCGAGCCTTTCGGCGGCCCGTAGAAACATACGCACCATTCACAGCGTACTTATATGAGCATATTTGTCTGTATTCGGATTGTACCATATCCGGTGGGGTAAATCAAGAAAAACCTGGGAGCCGGACGCGCGGCTCCCAGAAAACAAGGCGTTTACGGTTCCTGCGCTGCTTCCCGGCGGCGGGCCTGGGTTTTGCGGATGGCGCTTTTGACGGCACGGAGGATGTTTTCATAGCCCGTGCAGCGGCACAGATGGCCGGACAGCAGCTTGCGCAGCTCGTCGTCGGTGTAGTCCTTGCCGCTTTCCAGAATCTCCACGGCGGTCATGATGAAGCCCGGCGTGCAGAAGCCGCACTGAATGGCCGCTTCCTCGACAAAGGCCTGCTGAATGTCGGACAATTCGCCGTTGGGGCCGGTGAGACTTTCCAGGGTGCGGACGTGCTTGCCCTCGGCCCAGACGGCCAGATAGATGCAGGAGTTGAAGGTTTCCCCGTCGATGATCACGTTGCAGGCGCCGCACTCGCCCACCTCACAGCCCTTTTTGACAGAGTGCAGGGAGAAGTCGTTGCGGAGCATATCGGTCAGAGATGCCCGGACGTCGACGTTTTTTTCCACATCCTTCCCGTTGAGGTTGAAGTGAACGGTTTGATATTGGGTGATATGCTTTTCCATTACAGCGCACCTCCACACAGCTTCACGGACTCAATAAAGGCCCGCTTGGCGCTTTCCACGGCAATGTGCATCCGGAAGTCCTTGGCTGCCCGCCAGGAATCCCGGGGGTGAATGTCCGCCTTGACGGCCTGCGCGAAACGTTCGGCCAGCTCCATGGAGACGGGCTGCCCGGCGGCCAGCGACTCGGCGGTCACGGCGCGCAGCGGGATGGGACCGGCGACACCGAAGGCGACTCTTGCCCGGAGCACGGTCTTTTTATCCGCGGACAGCCGGACGTTCACGGAGGTGCCCAGGGTGGCGATGTCCATGGCGTTTCGCATGGCATACTTGATGTAGTGGCCGCAGGTATCCTCGTAGCTTTCTTTTGGAATCAGAATGGCGGTTTGAATTTCACCCTCCCGGATATCAACCTTACCCGCCCGGATGTAAAATTCGCTGATGGGCAGGCGGCGGATGCCGTCGGGGCCGGTCAGCTCCACGATGGCGTCCCAGGCGAACAGAGTGGAGGCGGAATCGGCGGAGGTAACGCCGTTGCAGGTGTTGCCGCCAATGGTGCCGATGTTGCGGATCTGGGGACCGCCCACCTGGTCAACCGCTTCCCCCAGAACGTTGATGTATTTCTGGATGATGGGGTCCCGGGTGATATGGGAGAAGCTGGTCAGAGAGCCGATGCGGATGGTGCCGTCGTCCTCCAGCTTCACGCCACGGATCTCATCCAGCGTCTGAATGGAAATCAGGGATTTTCCGGCTCGTTTGCCCTCGCGCATCTGCACCAGCACATCGGAGCCGCCGGCGATGATGTCCGCTTCAGGATGGGCCAGACGAAGTTTGACCGCGTCCTGCACGCTTTTTGCCTGATAAAGTACATCGATATCATACATAGGTCGTCAACTCCTTACTCTTCGATCAGTCCGGCCTGCTTGAATTCCCGGTACAGTACATGGGGTGTGATGGGGCAGCAATTGATGGAAACGCCGGTGGCGTTGCGGATGGCGTTGCGGATGGCGGAGGCAACAGGGCAGACCGGCGGTTCGCCCAGCGCCTTGACACCCATGGGGGAGGTGGGTTCCGGATTCTGCACGAAGCGGGCTTCCAGATGGGGGTGATCCAGGAAGGTGGACAGCTTGTAATCCAGCAGGTTGTTGTTCAGGGGCTTGCCGGTTTTGGGGTCGAACAGGAGCTGCTCGGACAGAGCGTAGCCGATGCCCATGGACATACCGCCGTGCACCTGTGCCTCTGCCAGAGCGGGGTTGACCAGATTGCCGCAGTCGTGGACGTTGATGATATTTGTCAGCCTGGTCTTGCACATGGGAATATCCACTTCCACCTCGGCGATGCAGCAGCCGAAGGAGTAGGCGTTGGACTTGACCTGGGCGGTTTCCTCCGCCGTCAGATGCTCGGAGTGCTCCAGAGAATACAGGCATTCGGTGGCCAGCTCCCCCAGCGTCATGAGCTTCCGGCCGTCGGTGATCCGCACAATGTCTCCGTCCACCAGATCGAGGATCTCAATGGGCATCCGGGTGTATTCGTGAGCTTGCTTCAGAATCTTTTCCCGCAGGGCGTTGGCGGTTTTGGTGATGCAGAAGGAACCAACATAGGTCTGGCGGGAGGCGTAGGCGCCGGTGCCGTAGGGGGTCACGTCGGTATCCTGGGTGGAGACGGCGTGCACCATGTTCAGCGGGACGCCCACGGCGTCGGCCACCATCTGGGAGTAGGCGGTATCGCAGCCCTGGCCGATTTCGGTTTCGCCGGTCTGAAACTGGATGGAGCCGTCCTGGTTGACCACCATCCGGCAGGAGGAGGACTCCAGAGAGATGGGCCACACGGCAGTGTTGTACCAGAACACGGAAACGCCGATGCCCTTGCGGACGGAGCCGGTCTGGTTTTGGTAGGCCGCGTATTTTTCGTAGTAGTTTGTCGCCCGGATGGCCTCATCCAGACACTGGTTGAAGCTGTCGGCATATAACTCGTTTTTGGAAAAGCCGTCCACATAGCCCACGGGCATCAGGTATTTCCGGCGGTATTCGATGGGGTCCAGATGCAGCGCCTTGCAGATATCGTCGGTGTGGCTCTCCATGGCGAAGGTGGCCTGGGGCATACCGTAGCCGCGCATGGCGCCGGCGGCGGGGCGGTTGGTGTAGACGGTGTAGGCATCACCCTCAAAATTGTCGCAGGGGTAAAGCTGGGGAAGGGAGCCAAGCGCCTTGGCGCACACGGAATGGGCGTGAGAAGCGTAAGCACCGTTGTTGGAGAACAGCTCTGCCTTCCGGGCCACGATCCGGCCGTCGGGCCGGACATAGGAGATCAGATGGGTGCGGATGGCGTGGCGCACACGGTTGGAGACGAAGGTTTCCTCCCGGGTGCATTCGAATTTGACCGGGCGGCCCCCCACCTGGGTGGTGCACCAGGCGGTCAGTGGCTCATACAGGGCATCCTGCTTGTTGCCGAAGCCGCCGCCGATGTAGGGCTTGATGACCCGGATTCTGCCCCAGGGCAGACCCAGCGCCTGCCCGCAGATACGGCGGACGATGTGGGGAATCTGGGTGGAGGAAACGACAACGATCCGGCCATTTTCCTCATAGGCGTAGCAGCCGTGGTTTTCAATGTGGCAGTGCTGCACGGTGGGGGTGTCGTACCAGCCTTCGACCTTGATGAGGCCCGGCTCCTGAATGGCCTGCTCGTAATTACCCTTGCGGCTGTCCGTATGCTTGATGACGTTGCCGGGGCATTCCCCGTGAATGGGCGGCAGGGAAGGGTCCATTGCCTCCTGCACATCCAGCGCCACGGGCAGCGGGTCATAATCAATTTTCACCAGCCGGACTGCCTGATTGGCGGCAATTTCGTTTTCCGCAATCACCACGGCCACATCGTCGCCGTAGTAGCGGACGTGGCGGTTGAGCAGCTTGCGGTCAGCGGGGTCCTGATGGTGGGGGTCGGTGGACCAGGGATGGCCGGGCGTGGGGAACTGAATATCGGGAACGTCAAAGCAGGTTAAGATTTTGATGACACCCGGAACCGCCTCAGCTTCAGCGGTGTCGATGGATTTCACGTAGCCGTGACCAATGGTGGAATGGCAGATTTTCATAATCAGCGCATCTTTGGGGCACAGATCATCCACGTATTTGGCCCGTCCGGTGGCCTTGTCATAGGCATCCACACGCAGAACACTTTTTCCGGTATACTTTTTCATGGGGAAGCTCCTTCCTTAAATGCTCCTGACATAACATCTCACGGGACAACAACGATTTCCAGAAAAATTATACCGAAATATATGAAAGATGTCAAGCTGATTCCGTTGCGGAGATGGGCACGAAGATGAAAAAGCGGACTGGCTTTACGGCGAAATTAGGCAAAATTAACAAAAAAGGAACAAAAAGAAGAATATTTATTCAATGCCCGCCTGCCGGGTGAAATTCCGCACGGCGGTGGCATAGTATAATTGGCAGTCCATCGGAAAACCGGGATGCCATATCACTGAGAATTTGACAGATTGCCCAGAAAACGGGGGAAAAACCGGCAAGATTCTGGAAGAACGACAGTTGTTTTTGGCGTAAAATCATGATAGTATATATTGAAAACACATTTGTCCATGAAAAAAAGACTGGTGCAAATGCGCGCACGCCGGGCGGTTTGATCAAAGTGAAGCCCGGAAAATTCGTCAGTTTATTTGGAGGGAAACATAATGGCAAGAGTATTCAACTTCTCCGCCGGCCCGGCTGTATTGCCGGAAGAGGTGCTGCGGGAAGCCGCAGCGGAAATGCTGGACTACAGGGGCACCGGAATGTCCGTGATGGAGATGAGCCATCGATCCCGTCCTTTTCAGGAGATTATTGAGACAGCCGAAAGCGATTTGCGGGAGCTGATGGGGATTCCCGACAACTACAAGGTCCTGTTTTTACAGGGCGGCGCTTCCCAGCAGTTCGCCATGATTCCCATGAACCTGATGAAAAACCGGGTTGCCGACTATATCATCACCGGCCAGTGGGCAAAGAAAGCATGGCAGGAAGCGCAGAAGTACGGCAAGGCAAACGCCGTGGCGTCTTCCGCCGACAAGACCTTTACCTACATTCCCGACTGTTCCGATCTGCCCATCAGCGAGAATGCGGACTATGTTTACATCTGCGAAAACAACACCATCTACGGCACCAAGTTCCATGAGCTGCCCAATACGAAGGGCAAGCCCCTGGTGGCGGACGTGTCCTCCTGCTTCCTGTCCGAGCCGGTGGATGTGAGCCGGTACGGCATGATCTACGGCGGCGTTCAGAAGAACATCGGCCCCGCCGGTGTGGTCATTGTCATCATCCGCGATGACCTGATTACCGAGGATGTGCTGCCCGGCACCCCCACCATGCTGCAATACAAAATCCACGCCGATAACGGCTCTCTGTACAATACGCCTCCCGCCTACGGCATCTATATCTGCGGCAAGGTGTTCCAGTGGCTGAAGGCCCGGGGCGGTTTGGAGGCCATGAAGCAGTACAATGAGCAGAAGGCGAAAATTCTGTATGATTTTCTGGATGAAAGCAAGCTGTTCCACGGAACCGTGGTGAAGAAGGATCGTTCTCTCATGAATGTTCCCTTCGTCACCGGCGACAAGGAGCTGGATGCCGGGTTTGTCAGGGAAGCGGAGGCGGCGGGCTTCGTGAATCTGAAAGGCCACCGCACCGTGGGCGGTATGCGCGCCAGCATCTACAACGCCATGCCCATCGAAGGCGTGGAAAAGCTGGTGGCATTTATGGCGGAATTTGAGAAAAACAACGGTTAAGGAGACGACAGATACCATGTATCATGTGAAATATCTGAATAACATCTCCCCCAAGGGAACGGCTCTCTGGACGGAGGATTATGCGTCCACGGAAAATCTGGACGAGGCGGAAGCGGTGCTGGTGCGCAGCACTGCCATGCACGATCTTGCCTTGCCGGAGAAGCTGCTGGCTGTCGCCCGGGCGGGCGCGGGCGTCAATAACATTCCCCTGGCCAAGTGCGCCGAGCAGGGCGTGGTGGTGTTCAATACCCCCGGCGCCAATGCCAACGGCGTCATGGAGCTGGCGCTGTGCGGAATGCTGCTGGGCTGCCGGGATATCGTCGGCGGCATCGAGTGGGTCAAGTCCATCCGGGGTGAGGGCGACGTGGCCAAGAAGGTGGAAAAGGGCAAGAGCAAATTTGCCGGACATGAGATCGCCCACAAGAGCCTGGGCGTCATCGGTCTGGGCGCCATCGGCGGCCCGCTGGCCAATGCGGCCATGAAGCTGGGGATGAAGGTCTACGGCTGTGATCCCTTTATTTCCATTGACGCTGCCTGGCATCTGGACAGCGGCGTTGTCCGGGTGAAAACCCGGGAGGAAATCTATGAAAAGTGCGACATCATCTCCATCCATGTCCCGCTGATGGATTCCACCAGGAAAATGATCAACGCCGAAGCCCTTTCCCAAATGAAGGACGGCGTGATTCTGCTGAATTTCGCCCGGGATCTCCTGGTGGACGACGACGCGCTGGAACAGGCGCTGGCCTCCGGTAAGGTTCACCGCTATGTGACCGATTTTCCCAATGACAAAACCGCCAATCTGGATGGCGTGATTGCCATTCCCCATCTGGGCGCGTCCACCGAGGAATCGGAGGACAACTGCGCCAGGATGGCCGTCCGTCAGGTGATGAACTATCTGGAAAACGGCAACATCGTCAATTCCGTCAACTATCCCAATCTGGACATGGGCGTCTGTACCACCGCCGGACGGATTGCCATTCTGCATAAGAACATCCCCAATTCTCTGGGCCAGTTTACGTCTGTCATCGCAGGGGACAATATCAACATCGCGGGACTGCAGAACGCTTCCAAGGGCGAATTCGCCTACACCATGCTGGACGTTGACCAGCCAGCCTCCACCGAGGTGGTGGAAGATCTGAAAAAGATCAACGGCGTGCTCCGGGTGCGGGTAATCAAGTAAATCAAAAGAGCCGTCCCAAACGGGACGGCTCGAATTTTGTCAGTCGTGGCGCTGATCCATGCGGCTGTAGGTTTCGCAGAACCGGGCGGAAAAGGACGGCTCTCTTCCGGCGGCGTACAGATGGGAAATGTCACCGAACGAGCCCATGCGGAAACTGGCGAAGCCCGGCCGCCGTTCCTCGGTGACCAATGTGGTGACGGCGGTGGGGGCTGCGCAGGTGCCGTGCCACAGCGGCATGGGGCTGATGTTCAGCAGGCGGCTCAGCAGCACGCATTCCAGCCCGAAATGGCAGAAGAACACAAGGGTGTCCTCATTGGGCCGCGCCGCCCGGTAGAGACTTCCGTCCCGGACATAGCCGTGGCGGGCAAGCAGCGCGTCCAGTTCCCCGGTGACCCAGCGGTATTCGTCGGGTACTCCCGCCGTCTGAAACTCCGGGGCTTCCATCCAGCGGTCCTTATCATAAAAATAATCCCGCGCTGTCCAGTCCTGAGGCAGCCAGTCCCATGCAACGTAGCCGTGCCCATCGGGTTTTTGCACCTTTGGGGCAAATTCCCGCAGCCAGGGGAGAATTTCAGCCTCCCGGTGCATGGCAGCCAGCGTGGGAGCCGCGGTGTCCCGGGCGCGACCCAGCGGGGAGCAGTAAAACGACTTTACATCCAGTCGGGAAAGGCGCGCGGACAGCAGCCGGGCTTCCGTCCAGCCGGTTTCGGTCAGGGAATCAATGGTGTAATCCGGGTCGCCGTGGCGAATAATCAGCAGTTTCATAGGAAAGCCCCTTTGATGAAAAAGATCTGAAAACACCCATTCATTATAATCGGAACAGCGCTTTTTTGCAACGGGGGAAAATTAAAGAAAACTTAATCCGGCGGGACTTGTACCTGAACGCGCCCTGTGATATGCTTGATACATGGTTTACATAAGTTCGAAAACGGGGTTCCATGGAGGACGGGCATGTTTGACGGGATAAAGGAAAAACGGTTCTGCCGCCGGGCGGCGGCTTTGAAAAACGATCTGTACGCGGTTGCGGTCAGCATCTTGGGATACTCGCCGGATACCGAGTGGGCAATCCGGAATGCGCTGCACAGCGCACGCGGGAAGATTGGAGAGCTGGGGCTGCTGGAGCCGGTGAAGCCGTGGATTCTGAAGATTCTCCTGCAGGAATGCCGCCAGATGGCGCAGCTCCATCCGGAGGACACCGAGCGGGAGCCGGGCAGCTCCCTCTGGGACGCGGTATGCGCCCTCAATCCTGACTGCCGGGATGTGATGGTTTTATACTACGCGGAAAACCTGAATACAGCAGAAATTGCGAAAATCCTGGATATTTCCGAAGAATCGGTGCGCAGACGGATTTCACAGGGCAGCGCCGCACTGGAGCAGAACATCGGAACGGATAAATTGGAAAAAACAGAATAGACCTTGAAAATCCGTTTTTGTTCTATGCAGAAACGGATTTTTCTGGTATGATTGATTTGAAAGAAATGAAATGGGAAAGGTGATGAATTTGAACGCGCTTTGGGCAAAAATCAGGGAGGCGCTGGTTTCGGCGCTTCCGGTTACGGCGATTGTTTATCTTCTGGCGCTGACCCCACTGTTCAATTTCTCCGGGGCGGAGCTGGGGAGCTTTACCATCGGCGCGGCAGCGCTGGTGCTGGGGATCGGTATGTTCAATCTGGGCGCGGATCTGGCCATGACACCCATGGGCACCCATGTGGGCGCGGGACTTTCCAGGCAGCGAAAGCTGGGGCTTCTGCTTGCGGTCTGTTTTGTGCTGGGGATGCTGATTACCATTGCGGAGCCGGATCTGCAGGTGCTGGCAAATCAGGTGAGCGCGGTGATGAACGGCACGGTGCTGGTTTACACCGTGGGCATCGGTGTGGGACTGTTTCTGCTTACCGCCGTTCTGAAAATCGTGTTTCGAAAACCCCTTTCCCAGCTTCTCATGCTGTTTTATATGCTGCTGTTTGCCCTGGCACTGCTGCTTGCGGTGAATGACAATCTGGCGTTGCTGCCGCTGGCTTTTGATTCCGGCGGCGTCACCACCGGCCCAATCACAGTCCCGTTCATTATGGCATTGGGCGTGGGTATCTCCGGGGTTTTGGGCGACCGGAAAAGTCAGGAGAACAGCTTCGGTCTGGTGGCGCTGTGCTCCATCGGCCCGGTGGCCGCGGTGCTGCTTCTGGGTATTTTCTCGGATCGGACGTTGACCTATCAGGTGCCGGATTATGCGGCAGACGCCCACATCTGGGAGGGATTTGTCCATACCGCTGTCCATACGGCGCGGGAGGTGGCCATCGCGCTGGGACTGATCGTGCTGTTTTTTCTGATCTGCCAGTTCGCGTTTCTGAAGCTGCCCCGCAAACGGCTCCAACGGATCGCCGTGGGCGTGCTGTTTACATATCTGGGTCTGGTGGTGTTTCTTACCGGCGTGAACGTGGGTTTTATGCCCATCGGATTCAAGCTGGGACGGGAACTGGCCGGATGGAATGAGGGCTTTCTCACCATATTCGGACTGGCCGTGGGAATGCTGGTGGTGCTGGCGGAGCCGGCCATTCATGTGCTGACCGGGCAGGTGGAGGATGTGACCGGCGGATATATTACAAAAAAATCCATGCTGCTGGGGCTGTGTATCGGCGTGGGCGGAGCCATCGCCCTGTCCATGCTCCGAATCATTTTTGATTTCAGTCTGGTCTATTATCTGATTCCCGGCTATTTCCTTTCTCTGGCGCTGTCGCTGTTTGTGCCGCCTGTCTACACGGCCATCGCCTTTGACTCCGGCGGAACGGCCAGCGGCCCCATGACCTCAGGATTCATCCTGCCCTTTGCCGTCGGCGCTTGCATGACGCTGCAGGGTGGGGAGGCGGTGCTGCGGGATGCCTTCGGCGTGGTGGCGCTGGTGGCCATGGCGCCGCTGATCACCATTCAGCTTCTGGGCTTCCGGGCAATCGTGTCCGAACGGATTGCCGAACGGCGCGCCATGAAGCGCATTCTGGATGCGGACGACCAGCAGATCATCAACTTTATGTGAGGAGGGACGGCGATTGGACAACACAGTAAATGATTCCGCGATTAAGAAGCTGAAGCTGATTTTCACCGTGGTGGATCGTCCCAAGGGTGATTTTTATCTGGATGTGATCAGCCAGTTTCAGGTCAACTGCCAGTTGGTGATGGCTGGCAAGGGCACAGCCAGTTCCGAGATCATCGAGCTGCTGGGACTGAACAACGCCAAGGCCGTGATTCTGAGTGTGGCGCGGGAGGATCAGGTCAGCCCGATTCTGAATACGCTGGAGGAAAAATTCCATACCGTGCGCAACGGCAAGGGGGTAGCCTTTGCGGTGCCGCTGAGCAGCATCATCGGCGTGAATCTGTACCGGTTTATGAGTAACAACCGCTTGGAGAGGGGGAAATAACCATGGTAACCAACGATCATGAGGTGATTTTTGCCATTGTGGACGCGGGCTTTGCCGAGGACGTAATGGACATTGCCCGGGAGCAGGGCGCCCGGGGCGGCACGATTCTGAATGCCCGGGGTGTGGCCAATCAGGAGGCCGCGGCGTTTTTCGGCATCACGCTGCATACAGAGAAGGAGATTCTGATGATGGTGGTGGAAAAATCCATCCGGGACGGCGTGCTGAACGCGATCTATCAGCGGATGGGCATGGCCGGAAAAGCCAAAGGCATCGCCTTTTCCCTGCCCGTATCCGATGTGGCCGGTCTGGCGACGCATGAGCCGGAGAAACACCCGGAGTAAGAGAATCACCGCAGACGCAAAATGCGCTGCGGTGTTTTTTCGCCTGTATTTGCCGGATTGACCCATTCGATGGGCATTATTTTCCCAATTCCCGGTTCCGCTTGGCAGCGGCCATGACGCAGTCCATGACCGCGCCACGGAAGCCGCAATCTTCCAGAGCCTTGACACCCGCGATGGTGCTGCCGCCGGGGGAGCAGACGGCGTCCTTCAGCGCGCCGGGGTGCTGGCCGGTCTGCAGCACCATTTCCGCCGCGCCCGCCAGGGTGGCGGCGGCGTATTCCACGGCCTGCTTCCGGGGAACACCGCAGGCCACCGCCCCGTCGGCCATGGCTTCAATGAACAGATATACGTAGGCCGGACCGCAGCCGGAGACGGTGCCCGCCGCGTCAAAAAGCCGCTCCTCCACTGGGTCGAGAATGCCGGCGCATTCCATGTCGCCCAGAAAATCCGCCAGTGTTTCGGCATCCACCCGCTCGTTGGCACAATACAGCGTCATGCCCTTGCCCACGGCCACGGGCGTATTGGGCATGATGCGGATGATGGGAAGCTGCACCCCGGCGAGTGCTTCGATTTTTTCCATGGTCAGTCCTGCCGCCATGGTAATCAGCACCGGCTTCCGCGCCGCCAGAATGGGGCGCAGGGGTTCCAAAGCACTTGCCATCATCTGAGGCTTCACCGCCAGAAAAATCCGTTCCGCGTGGGCGGCAATGTCCTCCGGCGTGGTATAGGAAAAGCCGAGAGCCTTTGCCCTGCCGCTGCGGTCGGTGACGGCGAAATCCGACGTTTTTTTGGAAATGGCCCGGGCAATGGCACTGCCCATATTCCCGCAGCCCAGAAATCCGTATTTCATATCCGCTTCCTCCTTACCGGATGTGACCGTTGCCGGTGATGACGTATTTGTAGCTGGTCAGTTCCCGCAGACCCATGGGCCCCCGGGCGTGGAGTTTCTGGGTGGAGATGCCCATTTCACAGCCGAGGCCGAATTCACCGCCGTCGGTGAACCGGGTGGAGGCGTTGATGTAGACCGCCGCGCTGTCCACCCCGGCGGCGAAGGCCTTTTGGGTTGCCGGGTCCCGGCTGACAATGGCCTCGCTGTGGCCGGTGGAGTGGGCCGCAATGTGGGCAATGGCCTCCTGCACGTTTTCCACACATTTGACAGCCAGAATGTAGTCCAAAAACTCCGTATCAAAGTCCTTTTCTCCGGCGGGTGTGCCGGGAATAATGGCCTGCGCGAAGGTGTCCAGCCGCAGTTCCACGGGCTTCTGCCGGTTAACCACCAGACGGTTGTACAGCTTGGGCAGAAACTCCGCCGCAATGGCCTTGTCTACCAGCAGAACCTCCTCGGCGTTGCACACGCTGGGACGGCTGGTTTTGGCATTTTCGATGATGTTCAGGGCCATCTCCTGATCGGCACTCCGTTCCACGTAGACATGGCAGATGCCGGTGCCGGTGGCAATGCAGGGAACGGTGGCGTTCCGGACACAGGCGTTGATCAGACCCGCGCCGCCCCGGGGAATCAGCAAATCCACATATCCACTGGCGGTCATCAGCGCCGTGGCGCTGGCCCGGCTGGTATCCGTGACCAGATTGACGGCGTTTTCCGTCACGCCCGCATCCCGCAGCCCTTCCCGCAGGGCGTCCACAATGGCGGCGGCGGAGCGGAACGCTTCCTTACCGCCGCGCAGAATACACACGTTTCCGCTTTTCAGACACAGCGCCGCCGCGTCGCTGGTTACGTTGGGGCGGCTTTCGTAAATAATCGCGATCACGCCCATGGGAACGGATATCTTCTGAATTTCCAGACCGTCCGGGCGGGTATGCGTATCCAGCAGAAGCCCCACCGGATCTGGCAGCTTCGCCACATCCCGGATGCCCTGTGCCATCCCTGCCAGCCGGGCGGGATTGAGCATCAGCCGGTCCAGCATCACCGGAGAGACGGAACCGGCAGCCGCTTCCAGATCGGCGGCGTTCGCCGCGAGAATCTGCGTCTGATGATCCAGCAGCGCATCGGCCATGGCCTCCAGCGCGTGGTTTTTCTGCCCGGTGGTCAGAATGGATACTTCGGCCTTTGCGGCCTTTGCCTGTTTCAGCATTTCAGTCATGGGGCTGCCTCCTTTGAAACGTCGTGCCGACGGATTTTCCGTCCAGAATGTCATACAGCGCTTCCGGCCGCCTTCCGTTCGTAATGACCAGACGGCAACCGCAGTCCATACACATCTGAGCGGCGTGAAGCTTGGTGGCCATACCGCCGGTGCCCTGGGAGGAAGCACTGCCGCCGCCGAGGCGGCGGATTTCCTCGGTGATTTCACTGATGCTGGAAATCAGCTTGGCGTTGGGGTCCCGATGCGGATCGGCGGTGTACAGGCCGTCGATGTCGGACAGAAGCACCAGCAGCTTGGCACCTACACTTTTGGACACAATGGCCGCCAGCGTGTCGTTGTCGCCGATGACAATTTCGTCAGTGGCCACCGTGTCATTTTCGTTGATGATCGGGATGACACCCAGCTCCAGCAGCCGGTTCAGGGTATTCCTGAAATTATCGTGCCGGGTTTCGTTCGCCACGTCCGCACCGGTGATCAGAAGCTGGGCGACGGTGTGGTTGTACTGGCTGAAGAGCTTATCATAGGTGTACATCAGCTCGCACTGCCCCACGGCGGCGGCGGCCTGCTTGGTGGGGATGTCGCCGGGACGGCTGAGCAGCCCCAGCTTGCCAACGCCCATGCCGATGGCGCCGGAGGACACCAGAATGACCGCGTGTCCGGCGTTTTTGATATCACTGATGACCTTGCAGAGCTGCTCGGTCAGCCGGATGTTCAGGTGCCCTGTGGGATGCGCCAGCGTGCTGGTGCCGATTTTGATTACAATGCGCATGATGGAATTCCTCTCTGTGTCAGATTTTCAGGGGAAGAAACGCGAAAAGAACAGCGAATACAATGGCGAGGGCGTTGACAATGGTTCCAAGTCCGTACATGGGATGTCTTCTTTCTTTTTCTTTGCATTATAGCATTCTGCAAAACCGATTGCAACGGTGGATAGATACAAAAAACGCCCGGTTCCGGGCGTTTTCTGCAGGAAGGGCGGAATCAATCCAGCGTGGCTTTGAGTTCATCCTGTATGGCGGGATCGTAGGAAAGAACCGGCTCCTCATCCCCGCCCCGAATCTTGCGGTTGACATAATTATTTGTAATTTTTGTCACAAGCGGGAACAGGGCGATAACGCCGATCAGGTTGGGAATCATCATCAGGCCGTTGAAGGTGTCGGAGATATCCCACGCCAGAGAGGAAGTCATGACCGCACCGGAGATGATCATCACCACAAAGATAACCTTGTAGATCCGGACACCCTTGTGACCGAAGAGATACTCAACTGCCTTGGTTCCGTACTGCGACCAGCCCAGAACCGTGGTAAAGGCGAAGAGAAGCATGGCGATGGCGACAAAGATTTCACCCAGCGGGCCGAACGCACTGCCAAATGCCTGCGACACCAGCGTGGCATCGCTGACACCCTCCACAGCCAGTCCGGTTTCCAGATTGATGAAGCCGGAGGACAGCACCACAATGGCGGTCATGGTGCACACCACGAAGGTGTCGAAAAACACCTCAAAAATGCCCCACATTCCCTGCATCACCGGCTCCTTCACATTGGAGGAGGAGTGCACCATCACGGAGGAACCAAGTCCGGCCTCGTTGGAAAATACACCGCGCTTGCAGCCTTGGGTAATCACCTGACTGATCATCACGCCGGCCGCGCCGCCGGCCACGGCCTTGATGCCGAAAGCAAAGCGGAAAATGGAGGCGAAGATCGCGCCCACGGAGCCAATGTGCTTAAAGAAAAGGAAGATACAGCCAATGCAGTAGACGACCGCCATAAACGGGACAATCCGCTCGGCAAAAGCCGCAATCCGCTGCAGGCCGCCGATGATAATCAGACCGGCTACGATCATCAGCGCCACGCCGATGAGAAGATTCACCACGTTGATGCCGCCCACCGTGCCCAGAGACACATTCTTGAAGAAAGCGGACTGGAGATTCAGGGTGATTTTATTGATCTGACCCATATTGCCGATGCCGAAGGAGGCGAAAATCGCAAATACGGCGAACAGCGCGCCCAGAACGCTGCCGATTTTACCGCAGTGCCTGTAGCGGCCGAGGCCGTCCTTCAGATAGTACATGGGGCCGCCGGACCATTCCCCGTCCCGGTTGCGGCGGCGGAAATAGATGCCCAGCACATTTTCGGAGAAGTTGGTCATCATGCCGAAGAAGGCCGCAATCCACATCCAGAACACCGCGCCGGGGCCGCCGATGACGATGGCGGCGGAAACACCTGCGATGTTGCCCGTGCCGATGGTGGCGGCCAGAGCGGTGCACAGCGCCTGAAACTGGGAAATGGTCTTTTTATCGGTTTTTTTGGTGGTGGCGCTGTCCTTGGTGAACAGAGAACCGATGGTCTGCTTCCACCAGTGGCGGATATGGGAAAGCTGGAAGAATTTCGTGCAGCAGGTCATGAGAATGCCGGTGCCGATGAGCAGCACCAGACCGATTTTGACCCAGACAAAATCATTGATGACCCCGTTGATTTCAGCCAGTTTTTCGAAAAACATTTGAATTTCCTCCCCGTTTTGATTCAAAAAATGCGGATTGCGTGAAATCACACAATCCGCTCAAAAAACAAATCTTTTCCGAAAAATCAGCTTTGTCCTTTTGCCTGAGAGATTAGCGCGTTCACGCTTTGCACCTTCGGCACCCAACTCAATGGGTTTCTCCAAAGTTCTGTCGGCTTACAGTCCCCATCCGGAACCCGGACACCTGAGAGCGTTACTCCTTCGGCTGCATCTGCAATTTCCTGTAAGCGTCACACAGTTTATTCAGTTGTCCGTATTGTAACAACAATTGTGCGCAGATGCAAGTGCAATCTGCGTTTTCTTCCATTTTTGGAGATCAGCACAACCGGATACCGGAATTGGAGGATAGACTGAACAAAACAGACAAACAGCCCGGCCGGAGCCGGGCTGTGCAGCGGTCAGTGAAAGGGGTCGAAGTCGGTCTGCCCGTTGACGCGGAGCAGAAATTCGGTCAGCAGTTCGATGGTGTTCTCAATGTCATCCAGACGGCAGACCTCGCTGGGGCAGTGCATATACCGCAGGGGCAGGGACACCAGCGCCGTCACGATGCCGTTTCCAGCAAAATGGAGTCTGTCCGCATCGGTGTAGGTGCTGCCCATGTACGATTCGATCTGCCATGGGATGTTCCGTTTGGCGGCGCACTCCATGAGAATCTCGTTGACCTTCCGGTTGCCGATGGAGCTGTTGCACAACACCGGGCCATGACCCAGCGTTACCTGTCCGGAATCTCCGGAATCGGTGCCGGGATAATCCTGGGCGTAGGTCACATCCACGGCGATGGCCACATCGGGCCGTACCGCGCTTCCGGCCCAGTGGGCGCCCCGCTTGGTGGTTTCCTCACCCACGGTGGCGGCCGCGTAGACGCCGATGGCGCAGCCTCTCTCCCGAGCGCGTTTCAGCGCCTCCAGCACGATGAACACCCCTGCCCGGTCATCAATTGCCCGGGCGCTGAGATGGCCGTTCAGCATTTCCTGATGGTAGGTGTTCAGGTGAATGGGATCGCCCTCCCGGATGTATTTGCGGGCGTCGGCGGCGTTTTTCGCGCCGATGTCCACCAGCAGACCGCTGACCTTCAGGTCGGATTTCTCGGTGTCCCGGGAATGGACAACCGCGCCATAGACGGTCTGGGCATAGCCGTGAACCGCCACCTGATGGCCGGGATAGACGCTGGGGTAGATGCCTCCGGCTTTCCCCACCCGGATCAGACCGTCGTCGCGGATCTGGGTGACAATCAGGCCGATTTCATCCACATGACCGGCCAGCAGGACTTTGAAGGACGCGTCGGGATTCAGAACGCAGATCACATTGCCGGTATAGTCGGTGAGGATTTTGTCGCAGCAGGGCGTCATTTCCCGGATAATCTTTTTCTGAAGGCCGATTTCATGCCCGGAAACGGACATTTCGTCCAGCAGGGTGTATAAGAACTGCTTATTCATGACGCCTCCTCACGGCTGTTCCCGGAATGTAATGGCTCCGGTTTCCGGGTCCATGGCGTCCACGATGGCCAGAGATTCCAGCCGGTAGCCCAGATTACGGATGATCTTTCCACCGATCTGAAAGCCCTTCTCCACGGCGATACCCAGACCCTCCACCGTAGCGCCGGCGGACTCGGTGATGGAAATCAGACCCTGCAGCGCACAGCCGTTGGCGAGGAAATCGTCAATAATCAGAACATGGTCGTCGGGACTGAGGAACTTTTTTGACACAATCACCTGATTCTTATTCTTATGGGTGAAGGATTCCACCTCGGCCACATACATCTCGCCTTCGATGTTGATGCTCTTGGATTTTTTGGCGAAAACCATGGGCACGCCGAATTCCCGGGCCACCGGATAGGCGATGGCGATGCCGGAGGCCTCAATGGTGAGCACCTTGGTAACCGGGACATCGGAGAATCTGCGTTTGAATTCCCGGCCGATCTCGTCCAGCAGGGCGATATCCATCTGGTGGTTCAGAAAACTGTCCACCTTCAAAATATGACCGGGTTTGACAATTCCGTCTTTGCGTATTCGTTCTTCAAGGAAATTCATAGCGGCACCTCCCAAAATAATGCCCATAATATACCATAAAAAAGACGGTTTGTCAGTAAAATTCTTTCTTCCCGTCGAAAAAAAGAATCCGGAGGCGGTTTGCAGCCTCCGGATTTCATCGTGGGGGGAAAAAATCAGCCATCGCTGAGCACAAAGTGGCAGAAGCGCAGCATCTCGTACCAGTCGTCGGAGTCGAAGCAGACGATCTTGCCGTCCTTCAGCACCGCGCCGGGATAAAAGCTCTTGGAATAGGCCACGTGATGCCGGGTGAAATCAATCTCCATGTGGAAGTGATCCGGCATGGGAACCTGACACTGATCCGCTTTGGAAACGGCCTCTTTGGCTGCCGCCTCAATACGCGCGACCGCCTCGTCCGGATGCAGCGAGGTGACGCTGCCGCCCCGCCCCTCGTTGACCGGGACGGTGGTGATGGCGGGAATCAGGGCCTTGGCAAAGTCGCACAGCGCCTTGTCGCCGGTGAGCAGGGCCACGGGAACGCCGTAGTAGCCCGCCGTGTAGGCGTTGATCAGAAATTCGCTGCACCGTTCGCCGTTCAATGTGACGTGGTCGTTGCGCAGATTCATGGTGTGGCTCAGGGGATTGCCCGGGCAGCCCGCCCAGGCGTGGTAGCCGGTGAAAAACACCGCGCCGAAAGATTCCCTGTCCAGCCCGCTCATCATGGACAGCGGGTCGCCGGACCAGGAGCGGTTCATGCGGATTTCCCGGGGCAGGCCGGCGGGGTCCAGATTCCGGGCGGAATCGTGGGCATCCTTCACCAGAATTTCATCGGCACCCGCGGCCAGCGCGCCGCGGCAGGCTGCGGCGACTTCACGGGTCATCTGCTTTTGGGCGGGGGTGTAATCAAAGGGGGTGGAACGTTCTGTCTCCGGCCAGGAGACAATGCCGCAGGTACCTTCCATATCGGCACTCAGGAAAATTTTCATATCAATCCTTCCTTTCAATCAGAAATAGGAGCCTACGTGGGTAATCATGCCGGGCAGATCGGCCCGGTAATCAGGCGCGGCGGGGTCGAGGCTGTTGATGGTGAAGCCGTCGTCACCGCTGCGGCCGGTGGAGTGGCAGTACCGTCCTCCACCCATATACATGGCCACATGACCCGGGAAGAACAACAGATCACCCGGCTTCAGGTCGTCCAGCGCGATTTCGTGGATGGGGAAGCCTTCCCGGATATCCGCGTCCCGGTAGATCAGAATGCCGCAGAGCATATAGGCCATGGACACCAGACCGGAGCAGTCGATGCCCATGGGGGATTTTCCGCCCCAGCGGTAGTGGGTGCCCCGGTAGAGCAGGGCGGCATCCACAAGCGCCTGCCGCAGTCTGGTTTCATCCCCGGACAGGGGCGATATGTGGTATGTGTCCAGAATGGAGGACTGCACGTAACCCGTTCGCCCGTCGGCAAGCAGCACCCGCTGCCAGCCCTGTTCCGGCTGACCCACCGGGGAGACGACGCAGCCCCGGGTCAGTGCGGCCAGGTGCCAGCCCTGAACCTTGGGCACGGAAAGCACATCGCAGAAATTTTTGTTCCGCACAACTTGTTTCGGCAGCTTCTCCCATGCCGCGGCGGCTTCACCGTCAACAATCAGATCCTGAGCGGACACCAGGCCCTCGTAACGGTAATGGGTGCGGACACGGTACCAGCCCGGCGCGGGGGATTCCAGAATATCCACCACCATGCCGTAGAGAACCTCGTCCGTCAGAGCGCTTTCCCGGGTGGGCGCGCCGTACATGGGACAGACGGCGGTGTTTACAATGGCCTTCATGGAGTAAGACCTCCCTTCCTGTAGTCAAAAACCATCCGGGACAGCCGGCCGATGAGCCGGAGCTGCTGGGGCTGGCCATCCAGCGCCGGGCCGTCCCAGGTGAATATGCCCAGATAGTAGGGTCTGCCTTCCAGCAGGAAGATTCCCGCGTCATGATTCAGATGATCCAGCCCACCGGGCTTATGCAGTACGGGCACCGGATCGGGGATGTAGCGCTGCAGGCCGTCAAAGCTGCGGCTGCGGCCGAGAAAATCAAAGGCCACGTCCCGCAGAGGCTGTGTCAGAATTTTGCCATGGTACAGCAGCCCGAAAATCCGGTACAGATCGGCGGGGGAGGTGTAGTTGTTGCGGCCAGCCTCCACAGCCGCGAAGTCCAGCATTTTCCGTTGGACGCAGGATTGGGTCAGCCCCAGCTCCGCGCAGTAACGGTTGATGGGATCGAACCCCAGCAGCGTGAGCAGGGCATTGGTGGCGGTGTTGTCGCTGGATACAATCATCCAGTACAGCAGCTCCCACAGCGTGGCGTCGTATTGCCGGTAGCCCGGTTCAAAAACTTCCGTATCTTCGCAGTAGTCCGCATCGGAGATGGGAACGGTCTGCTCCAGAGAAAGTCTGCCGTCCATTACCTTCTGCAGGGCACAGCAGAGAATCATGACCTTGATGGTGGAGGCGGAAACCACCCGGGTGTCCTGCCGAATGGCGGCGATGGGCTGCCCGGTGGTGAGGTCAACGGCATAAAGCGCGGATTTGGCGGGGAAAGCGTCCATTGTCTGCCGGAGAAGCTGCTCCAGATTGCCGGATTCCATGCGGCTCAGTCCCCCTTTGCCAGTGTGAGGATGCCCTGCCCGGCATCCAGCGTGCACATTCTGCCCAAGGGCAGCGCCATGGTGGTGGCGCAGTGGCCGCAGGCCAGGTTCATGACGGCAGGCTTGCCCGTCGGGACGATGAGCTGCCGGAAGATTTCGGTCAGTTCCAGCGTCCGTTCGGGAAGCTCGGGCACACAGTCGACCCACGCGCCCAGCACAATGCCGGCGCAGCCATCCAGCTTGCCCGCGTTGCGAAGCTGGGTCAGCATGGCATCCAGCCGGTAGGTTTTCTCTCCGATGTCCTCCAGAAACAGAATCCTGCCCCGGGTATCAATCTCCCATGGGGTGCCCAGAGACGCGGCGATCAGCGACAGGTTGCCGCCGCACAGAACGCCGCTGGCTGTTCCCGGAACCAGCGTGGCGATGGGTTCGCCGTCCGGATTCTGAAAGCGGCCGGACAAACCGCCGAAGAGAGCCTTCTTGAGATAGCCCATTGTATAATCATTTGGTTCTGGCTCCGTGGAGGGCATGGTGCAGTGGTAGCTTTCCAGACCGCAGACCTGGTTCAGAAAGATGTGCAGCGCCGTCACATCGGAATAGCCCCCGAACCACTTGGGATGGCGGCGGATGGCATCCGCATCCAGCAGGGGGAGAATCCGGTGGGAGCCGTAGCCGCCGCGGATACACCAGATTCCGTCAATGGAATCATCGGAAAAGGCATCATTGATATCCGCGGCCCGCCGGGCGTCCGGCGCGGCCAGATAGCCGTCCCGGTTTGCGTCATAACAGGAGGGGTATGTGACGGGCTGCATACCCAGACTGCGGACGAAGTCCAGCGCGGGCTGAAGCTTTGCCTCCGGAACGGCGGAGGCGGGCGCCACCAGCGCGACCCGGGCGCCGGGGGATAAAGGCTGGGGAATGACCATGGAAAACACCTCGTTTTGATCTGATTACAGACAGAGCACAGGAAAACCTGTGCTCTGAGAATGTTAAAGCTGCTTTTTGTATGCGTCCAGCTCTTCCTGACTGGCCAGAATAAAGTGGCCGGGCAGAATTTCCTGCCAGCTTGGTTGGTTGGTTTGGCTGTAATGGTGGCAGGCGGGGTCATAGACGAGCAGCTTTTTCTGCCGCTCGGCAATGGGATCGGGCAGGGGAATGGCGGATAGCAGCGCCTGAGTATAGGGGTGCAGCGGATGGGCGAACAGCTCCTCGCTTTCGGCCAGCTCCACAATCTGTCCCTTGTGAATGACGGCAATCCGGTCGCAGATGAAGCGAACCACGGAAAGGTCATGGGCAATGAACAGATAGGTCAGACCCCGTTCCTTCTGAAGGGAGGACAGAAGGTTCAGCACCTGCGCGCGGATGGACACATCCAGCGCGGAGATCGGCTCGTCGGCGATGATGAAGTCCGGCTCCATAATCAGCGCCCGGGCAATGCCGATGCGCTGCCGCTGGCCGCCGGAGAACTCATGGGGAAACCGGCTGGCGAACTCGGGCAAAAGACCCACGTCGGACAGCGCCTTGGCAACCTTTTCCCGCCGCTGGGCCTCCGTGAGGTGGTGGTGTCCGGACATCAGTCCTTCGCTGACGATATAGTCAACCTTGGCGCGCTCGTTCAGAGAGGACATGGGGTCCTGAAAAATCATCTGAATCCGCTGGGTAATCTGCCGGTCCAGCGACCGGGAGATACGGCCGTTGATCTTCTGACCGTCAAAGATGATGTTGCCTCCCGCAGTGGGATGGATGCGGATGACGGCGCGGCCGATGGTGGTTTTGCCGGAACCGGACTCACCGACCAGACCGAAGGTTTCACCCTGATAAATATCAAAGGATACATGATCCACGGCGGTAAAGGGATGGAGCCGGGAACCGAACTGAACGGTCAGATCCTGAATTTCCAGCATTTTTTTGCGTTGATCAGCCATTGCGGTTCACTCCCTTCTCCCGCAGCGCGCGAACGTGCTCCGGCGGTTCCACCTTGGGCGCCCGGGGGTCCAGCAGCCATGTGCGTGCTTTATGCGTGGGTGTAATTTCAAAAAAGGGCGGACGCTGCAAATAGTCAATTGTCAGTGCCTTGGGATTGCGGGGGGCGAATGCGTCGCCCTTGATTTCCTGAAACAGGTTCGGCGGCGTGCCCTGAATGGAATACAGCGGTTCGTTTTTCACGCCCAGTTGGGGCAGGGAAGACAACAACGCCCAGGTGTAGGGATGCTTGGGATCGTAGAATACCTCGTCGCAGGTGCCAATTTCCACAATATCACCGGCATACATGACGGCGATCCGGTCGGCCA
The DNA here is from genome assembly GCA_022774865.1 of Clostridiales bacterium. Taxonomy (GTDB): domain Bacteria; phylum Bacillota; class Clostridia; order Oscillospirales; family Oscillospiraceae; genus Faecousia. The sequence goes on along the minus strand of JALFLH010000013.1, from coordinate 17,858 downwards.
CATTGGCCACCACGCCCAGATCATGGGTGATATAAATGGTGGTCAGGTTGTATTTCTTCTGCATGGCCTTGATCAGTTCCAGAATCTGCGCCTGGATGGTTACATCCAGAGCCGTCGTCGGCTCATCACAGATGAGGATCTTGGGACGGCAGGCCAGCGCAATGGCAATCACCACGCGCTGCCGCATTCCACCGGAGAATTCGTGGGGATACTGCTTGTAGCGGCGCTTCGGCTCGCTGATGCCCACATCGGTAAGCACTTCCAGAACGGCATTATAAGCGGCCTCGCCATGCAGACCCTGATGAAGCTCCACGGCTTCCCGGATCTGCTGCCCGATGGTTTTCAGCGGATTCAGCGAGGTCATGGGGTCCTGAAAAACCATGGCGATTTCATGCCCGCGGATTTTCAGCCAGTCCCTGTCGGTTTTGAACGTTGCCAGATCCATCCCGTTGTAGAGAATGGAGCCGCTTTCAATATACCCATTGGCATCCAGCAGACCCATGGCGCATTTGACAAATACAGACTTGCCGGAACCGGATTCGCCCACAATTGCGATGCTTTCGCCCTGATGGACATCAAGAGATACGCCCCGGATGGCGCTGAGCACCTGACCCCGGAGGGTAAATTTCACATTCAGGTTCTGAATGGAGAGAATGACTTTGTTCTCTGTGGGATTGATATGAATCACTCCTTAAAAGGCGGTGGGGAATTACTTCACATGGTTCTTGGGATCGGCGGCATCCGCGAACGCGTTGCCGATGAGATAGAAGGAGGTGGTGATGAGCACAAGAACCAGAACGGGGAAGAAGAGCTGATAGCGCAGGGAGGCTACGGTCATCAGGGAACGGCCGGTCTGAATCAGGTTGCCCAGAGAGGGGGTGTCCACCGGCAGGCCGATGCCGATGTAGGTGACGAATACCTCGTTGCCAATGGCGGAGGGAATGGCCAGCGCCATACGCATGGTGATGACGGACACCAGATAGGGCAGCAGGTTTTTGACGATGATGCGCCAGGTGGGGACGCCCAGGCAGCGGGACGCCAGATTGTAGTCCCGATCCCGGATGATGATGATCTGATTCCGGATGAACCGCGCCATGCCCAGCCAGCCCGTCAGGCAGAGGGCAAAAATGATGGTGGAAACGCCGGGCTTCATCACATAGGAAATCAAAATCAGCAGCAGCGTCTGGGGAATGTTGTCAAGCACGTTGTAAAGCTCCGTGAAGAAGAAGTCCAGCTTGCGGACATAGCCCCACAGAACGCCGACCAGAATGCCCACTACGGCTTCCACCATGGCCACGGTGAAGCCGATAAAGAGCGACGTACGGGTGCCCGCCCAGATGCGCGCCCACAGATCCTGTCCGATGGCATTGGTGCCGAACCAGAATTCCCCGCAGGGTGCCACATTGTTCAGGGGAAGCCCCCACTGGTCGTTGTGAATCAGCAGCGGGTCCTTCTGACCGGGCAGATAGGGCTGAATCAGCGTGAAGGTAAGCACGGAAAGCATGACGATCAAAAAGAAGACAGCGACCTTGTTCTGAAAAAAGGCCCGCAGGGTGGAGCCCCAGTAGGAATAGCCGGAATAACCGCCGCGCTCGGCGCGGTCGGCGTTGAAATCGGCAAAGGAAAACAGTTCTTCGTCGCTCAGCGCGGGATTCAGCTCCGATTTGAGCTGCTGGGAGAGCTTATCGGACAGCACGTCCGTTTTCCGATCACGAAGAGTGTGAAAACCAAGGTGTTTCATCAGCGGGCTCCCTCCTTCTTGGCAAAGCTGATGCGTGGATCGACAATGCCCATGAGAATGTCGCCCAGCAGAAGTCCCAGAATCGAGATGACCGCGTAAATCAGAACCAGCGCCTGAACCAGCGTATTATCCTGCCGCTTGATGGCGGTGACCAGCAGGCCGCCCATACCGGGAACGGAATACAGGGACTCCACATACAGAGAGCCCATCAGAGTAAACAGAATGGAGTTGGGAATGTACTGAACCAGCGGCACAAAAGCATTGCGGAAGATATGCTTGCGGGAGATGGCGCCGTTGGGGACGCCCTTGGCGCGGGCCAGACGGATATAATCCTTGTTGGCCTCGTCCACCATATACCGGCGCAGCCACATGGCATAATAGGCGATGTTGCCGATGGAAAGGGAAATCACGGGAAGAATGTAGCTTTTCAGATTGGCCGCGTCAAACAGCATGGGCAAGCCAAGAATCTCCTTGCCGATATAGGTCTGAGAACCGGCGAACTGAATCAGAATGTGATAAACAGCGGAGGGCATGGCCTGAATCAGCACGATAAACACCGTGCCCAGCCGGTCTCCGATTTTGAAGCGGGTGCGGGTGCTGCGCGCCATGATGATGCCCAGCGGAAGCCCCAGCGCCAGCGAAAGTGCCAGCGAAACCAGCCCCAGCTTCAGGGAAATCGGGATTTTTTCGGTGATGATCTGCGTGATGGCAACACCCTTGCGGTAGACGTTGGATTCACCCAGATCGCCGTGAAGAAGCTGCTTATAGAAATTCAGAAGCTGCTTGGGAAGCGGGTCGGTCAGACCCAGCGCGGTCAGCTTTACCTGCACCTGGGTCGCGTTCATTTTGTCGTAGTTCTCAAAATAGCCCTCAACGGGCATCAGCCGCAGCAGGGCAAACAGAACGGTGATGATGATGAACATGGTAATCAGAGAGCGCAGAACGCGCTTGGTGATGTATTTTGCCATAATTGAACAGGCCTCCTGCGTATTGCGTGGTTCAAAACCGATACCACTATCTCTTGACGGTAAGGGACACTGGTAAAGACTTCGAAAATCTTATTATACTCCATTTTGCCGAAAAAGGGAAGCATTTTCTTGAAGCGGGTGTGCCCAACTTGCGGATTGAGAGAAGTCCCCAAACGGGGACTTCTCTCCGGGTTTCACTTGTACGGCAGCGCAGCGGTCAGCCGGCCAGCTTGGCCTGCCAATCGGCATAAGCGGCCTGATACTGCTCCAGACTCATGGAGGTATCATAGAGGTGCTGACCCTTGTAACGCTGGCTGGCCAGACCGAAGGAGGCGTACTGGCCTTCAAAGACGTTCAGATTGCACATCTGATAGCTGCGGCTGCTGATGGAGAAGGGGACGGCAAAGGCGTGATCCAGCAGGAAAGCCTCGGCGGCGGCGAAAGCCTCATAGCGGGCTTCCATGTCATCGGTGATGGCCTTGGCCTTGTCAACCAGCTCCATATACTCGGCATACAGAGCCTGGGTCTCGGGATCTTCACTCTTATAGATGAAGCTGTAGGAGGACTGGTTGCCGTTCTCGTAGTAGGTGAACGGATCGGTCCAGGTCTCGGGATCGGCGTAGTCCGCGCCCCAGTTGCACTTCATGAAGGCATAGTTGCCGGTGCGGCGGATGGCGCCCAGAAAGCCGGTTTCGGGGCCGGCCTGAATGATGATGTCCACATAGTCGGTGCCGAGCACATTTTCAATGGTCTGCTCCACAACCTGGCACTCCTCAGCCCAGTTGGAGCTGGTGGGGTTGTAGCACATCAGCATCTTGATGGGGAAGGTAGCGCCGGCGGCGGTCAGTTCCGCAACGGCTTTTGCCTTGTAGTCCTGTGCCAGAGCTTCGTCAAAGTTGTCGCCCTCAGTGTAGGCGGCCAGCTCACCGTAATAGGCAAAGTCCTTGGAGGCGGAAGCAAAGCCGGCGGGGGTGATGGTGTTGCTCTTCAGAGACGCGGGGTCAACGCGGTCGTTGGTGGCCAGAGCGGGCATCCGGTTGAAAGCGTGGACGACGGACTGGCGGAAGTTCTCGTTGTTGACGGCGATCTTCCAGTTCTCAGGCTCAAATTCCGCGTCGAAGTTGGGATCGAAATTGAACAGATACCAATAAGAAAAGGAGGTATCGGAACGGGTGGGATGAATCAGACTGGCGGTGGCGGGATCGGCCATCATGGCGGACAGCAGGTTGGAGGAGATGTCAGCCTGGTCAACGTCACCTTGCTGATACATGGTGACGGCAATGGAGGAAGCCTCAGCGTTGTAGGTGGCCTGAACGGCATCGAGGAACACGTTATCCTTATCCCAGTAGGAGGGGTTCTTGGTCAGAATCCGCTGCTGCTGGGGCTGATAGGTGGACAGAATGAACGCGCCGCAGTAGAGCAGGTATTCATTGCTGGTGCCGAACTTGTCGCCGCACTCCTCCAGGAAGGGACCGTATACGGGCATATAGGGGCCGAAAGAAACCATGGACAGGAAGTAGGGACGGGAGGTTTCCAGCGTGAACTCCAGCGTGTAGTCATCCAGAGCTTTGACGCCGATGTCCTCCGCGGAGGCTTCAGGAACCTCTTCCAGAATCTCCTGCTCGCCATCCTCGTTGGTGATGAGCTTGACGGGGTTGCCGTTTTCATCCGTGCCGTCCACAGCGGTGGCCAGCGCCATCTGGTAGGCGGTCCACTCGTAGTAGGCGTCGGCGCCGGCGATCACGCCGCTCATGGTGTAGAAGGTATCAGAAGCATTGACGGCATCGCAGGCGTAGCGGGCGGAGGAAACCCAGTCGTTGGCGGTGACGGGGGCAACCTCGTTGCCGTCCTTGTCAACCCACATCACACCCTGACGGATCTTGAACGTCCAGACGGTCGCGTCCTCGTTCTGCTCCCAGCTTTCGGCCAGAGCTTCCTTGACGTTGCCGTAGGCGTCATACTCCACCAGACAGTCCACCACGTTGGCTGCAATGGACAGCTCGTTGGTCTGACCGGTGATCAGATAGTTCAGCGTTGTGACCTCGGAGGCGTACAGCGTCCGGTAGACGGCGTTTTCCGTGACAGGATTCGCATCATCTCCCGTGGCGCCGGGAACGGCTGCACCCGAGGTGCTGTCGGTGGCGGGCGTCTTGCCGCACGCGGCCAGCGCCAGAATCATGGTCACGGCCAGAAGCATGGCAAGCAGTCTTTTTGTTGCTTTCATAGTGATCATTCCTTTCATATTCGATATACGCGAACCGGCCTGCAACAAGCCGGTTCTATAAAATGGCGGATGCCAAATTATAGGAAACAGAATATTGGGGGGCGAATATTTGCAAACTCAAAAATGAAACTCGTGCAGGGGGAGAATTTCATCCCGTTCCAACGGCGGATGGGGAATGCGTTGGCAGGGGCAAACGGCAGAAATGAAAAAACCGGGTCACAGTTTGCGGCTTCAGGGGAAAAACCTTGATTCCCAACACTTATTTCATAATATTATGTGTAGTTTACCACGTTCTAAAGAGAATGTAAAGTATGAGATTTCATCCAGTCACACAAAAAATCTGAACAGAAATGCATGATTTTTTGGCGAAATTGCAAAATAAACGGACAAAATCGTGAATAATATGCATAGGATACCGTATATATGAATGTGTGTTCCGTTTTTCGTACAAAAACGAGTGTTGTCTGAGCAAAAACACAGCACCAAAAAAGGGCGTGGGGATGACCTGCATCCTCACGCCTTTGTGATGACCATATTATAAGAAAACATGGGAGCAATGTCAATTTTGAGATTCGACAAAACCGGCACCGTTCAACAGCATTTTTTTTTGGAAAGAAGGACAAGAATGCGATATAGGGGGTAGCCAAAGAACACGCAGAGAAAAAGTAACTTGACTTTAACACGATAAAGTGATAAAATTCCACCAGATTATGGAAAGGAGCTTCCGAATGAATCAAATGCGAAGCATGGAGACAGACATTCTCTTTGAAGCAATCCTCTCGCTGCAAAGTGTGGAAGAGTGTTACGCCTTTTTTGAGGATATCTGCACCATTAAGGAACAACAGGCCATGGCGCAGCGGTTTCAGGTAGCCTGTCAGCTGGATGCGGGAAAAAACTACAACGAGGTCTATGAGGATACCGGCGTCAGTTCGGCAACCATCTGCCGGGTCAACAAGTGCCTGCAATACGGGAGCGGCTACCGAACGGTTCTGGAACGAATGAAGAAAGCGGGGAAACTACCAGGTGATACAGACGATACCTTATCTCAAAAAGGATGAGCAGGCTGTTTTTGCGCTGCGGGAGCGATACCGCCGGTATGGCTATCTCCCGTACAAAATGAGCCGCTTTGAGGAATATGACCTCTATGTGCGCAACAAAGACTTTCTGGTGTCCGACCAGATTATTACCTTTGCCGACCGGAATGGAAAGCTGCTGGCGCTGAAGCCGGACGTGACGCTGTCGATCATCAAGAATTCTCCGGACAGGCCGGGCGCGGTACAGAAGCTGTATTACAATGAAAATGTGTACCGGGCGGACAGCGCCAGCCGGGACATCAGGGAGATTATGCAGGCGGGACTGGAATGCGTGGGCGATCTGGGTGATTATGAAATTGCCGAGGTGGTGCTGCTGGCCGCCAGAAGCCTGGCGCTCCTGGGCGGGGAATTCGTTCTGGACCTGTCCCACATGGGTCTGATCGCCGCCGTTCTGGACGAGTGTGGTGTGACGGAACGGGAGCGGGTTCTGCGCTGTCTGCGACAGAAAAACGCCCATGAACTGCGGGAGGCCTGCGCCGGTCTGGACGAAGCCGCTGTGGAAAAGCTGCTGCTTCTGGTGGAGCTGAGCGGTCGGGCGGAAGAAGTTCTGGAGCGGCTGAAGCCGGCGCTGAACTCGGACGCCGCCCTGCAGGCACTGGCGGAATTGGAATCGCTGTGCGTCCTGCTGGCGGAAAACGGATTTGCCGGGACGGTACGGGTTGATTTCTCCGTGGGCAATGATATGAAGTATTACAGCGGCGTGGTGTTCAAGGGCTATCTGGCCGGAATTCCAACGGGTATTCTCTCCGGTGGGCAGTATGACAAGCTGATGCGGAAGATGGGGCGCGCCAGCCGCGCCATCGGCTTCGCCCTGTATCTGGATCTGCTGGAGCGGCAGGACGGAGCCGCGGAGAATTTTGACGTGGACACCGTGATCCTCCATGATGGCACAGCAGATCCGGCGCAGTTGACCGCGGCCGCGGAGGAAGCGGCCGAACGCGGAACGGTGCTGGTGACCACCAGTCTGCCTCAAAACCGTTCCTGGAGCCGGGTGGTGGAAATCAGGGGAGGGAAACGCGATGACGGAAATGGTTAATATCGCCCTTCCCAAGGGCCGCCTGGGAGAAAAAGCCTACGCCCTTCTGAAGGCTGCGGGTTATCCCTGCCCCACATTGGAGCAGCCGAACCGGAAGCTGATTTTTGAAAATGAAGCTGCGGGCGTACGCTATTTCTGGGCGAAGCCGTCGGATGTGGCCATCTATGTGGAGCGGGGCGCGGCGGATATCGGCATTGTGGGAAAGGATATTCTGCTGGAATACAGCCCGGATGTGTATGAGCTGCTGGATCTGGGCATGGGGAAATGCCGTATGGCCGTGGCTGCCCCGAAGCATTTCCGGGAGCCGGTGGGCGATACCCTGCGGGTCGCCACCAAGTTTCCCAACATTGCCCGGGCGTTTTACGCCGGAAAATGCCGGGATATTGACATCATCCATCTGAACGGTTCCATCGAGATTGCCCCGATTCTGGGCCTGTCCGATGTGATCGTGGACATTGTGGAGACCGGTACCACCCTGCGGGAGAACGACCTGGAAGTACTGGAGACCATCGTCCCCATCAGCGCCCGACTGATTTCCAACGTGGCAAGCTACAAATTCAAATTGAATCGGATCCGTGCCATCCGGCAGGGTCTGGAGGAGCAGGTGAACAAAGTATGATTCGGATTCTGGACTATGACAAGCTGCCGTCCAGCGAGATTTTTGCCAGAGAGATTCCCCAGAACCAGGTATCGGACGCGGTGGCGGAGATCATCCGCACCGTCCGGGCAGAGGGCGACCGGGCGCTTTATGATTATACATACCGGTGTGACGGCGCGTCACTGCCATCGCTGGCGGTGACGGAGGAGGAGATCGACGAAGCTTTCGGCACGCTGGAGCCGGCGTTTCTGGAGATTCTGGAGCAAGCGGCCCGGAACATCCGGGCTTTCCATGAAAAGCAGATTCGCGGCAGCTTCGTAATGAACGGCGGGCCGGGGGTGATTCTGGGGCAAAAGGTCACACCCATTGAAAAGGTGGGCGTGTATGTCCCCGGCGGCACGGCGGCCTACCCTTCCACGGTGCTGATGGATACAATCCCCGCCAAAATCGCGGGCTGTGAGCAGATCGTCATGGTGACGCCGCCGGGCCGGGACGGAAAAATCAAACCCGCCATTCTGGCGGCGGCCAAAATCGCGGGCGTGACCCGGATTTTCAAGCTGGGCGGCGCGCAGGCGGTGGCCGCGTTGGCCTACGGCACGGAAAGCGTGCCCAAGGTGGATAAGATCGTTGGCCCGGGGAACGCCTATGTGGCCGAAGCGAAGAAGCAGGTATTCGGTCAGGTGGCCATCGACATGATCGCCGGCCCCAGCGAGATCCTCATTGTGGCGGACGGAAAAAGCAACCCCGTCCATGTGGCGGCGGATATGCTGAGCCAGGCGGAGCACGACAAAATGGCCAGCGCGGTGCTGGTGACGGACAGCGCGTCTCTGGCCGAGGCGGTGCAGCGGGAGCTGGAGGTTCAGATTCCGCTGCTTCCCCGGGCGGAAATTGCCCGCGCGTCCATTGAGCATAACGGCAAGATCATCGTGGCGGACGATCTGAAGGTGGTCATCGCCATCGCCAACGAGATTGCCCCGGAGCATCTGGAGCTGATGGTGGACAATCCCTTTGACTACCTGAATGGAATCCGCAATGCCGGTTCCATTTTCATGGGGAGGAGCTGTCCCGAGGCGCTGGGCGACTATTTCGCCGGCCCCAACCACACGCTGCCCACCAGCGGCACGGCCCGTTTTTCCAGTCCATTGTCCGTGGACGATTTCGTGAAAAAAAGCCAGTTTACCTATTACACGGCAGACGCGCTGGACGCAGTTTCGGCGCAGGTCGCGTATTTCGCCCGTCAGGAGGGACTGGAGGCGCACGCCCGCAGCGCCCGCATCCGCGGGGAGAAGGCGTGACTGCCCGGCTGGCAAAGGAGCTGATGTTATGAGCCGGTATCTCAAAGAAGCGTACCAGGCAATGGAGGCCTATGTTCCCGGTGAGCAGCCCCGGGATATGGCCTATCTCAAACTGAATACCAATGAATCCCCCTTTCCGCCCGCACCCGCCGTGGTGGCGGCGCTGCAAAAACAGGACGTGGAACAGCTTCGGCTTTACTCTGATCCCACGGGCCGGCCACTGAAAGAGAAGCTGGCGGCGCTGTACGGGGTGAAAGTTGAGAACATCTTCCTTTCCAACGGATCGGATGATATTCTGAACTTTGCGTTTATGGCGTTTTCGGGAGAAAAGGGCGCTGTTTTTCCGGATATCACCTACGGGTTTTACCCGGTGTTTGCCCGGCTCCATCAGGTGCCCTATGCGGAAGCGCCGCTGAAGGAGGATTTTTCCCTGGACTACCGGGACTACTGCGGCGTGGATCGGCTGGTGGTCATTGCCAATCCGAACGCCCCCACGGGCATGACCATTCCCGTGGGACAGATCGAGGAAATCCTGAAATCCAACCCGGATTCCGTGGTGCTCATCGACGAGGCGTATGTGGACTTCGGCGGGCAGAGCTGCTACCCGCTGATCGCGGACTATGACAATCTTCTGGTGGTTCGCACCTATTCCAAATCCCGATGCATGGCGGGCGCCCGCCTGGGCTACGCCATTGGCGCCGCCGGCCTGATCGAGGACCTGGAGAAGCTCAAATTTTCCACCAATCCTTACAACATCAACCGCCTGACCATGAAGCTGGGTGAGATGACGGTGGACGCGGAAGCCTACTATCAGGAAAAATGCGCCGAGATTATTGCCGTCCGCCAGTGGACGGCTAAGCGCCTGGAAGCGTTGGGCTTTACCGTGCTTCCCAGCAGCGCCAATTTCCTCTTTGCCAAGTCCGGCAGGATCGGCGGGGAGACACTCTATCTGGAACTGAAAAAGCGGGGCATTCTGGTGCGCCATTTCAGCAAGCCCCGGATTCAGGACTTCAACCGCATCACCATCGGCACGGCGGAGCAAATGGAACTGCTGGTGCAGACCATTCAGACAATTCTGACAGGAGGGAACCTATGAGAACGGCACAAATCAAGCGAACCACGCTGGAGACGGACATTTCTCTGACACTGAATCTGGATGGCACCGGGAAAAGCCAGATTGCGACGGGCTGCGGCTTCCTGAATCATATGCTGACGCTGTTCGCCGCCCATGGCCGGTTCGACCTGACCGTGACCTGCCGCGGGGACACGGATGTGGATGACCACCACTCGGTGGAGGACATCGGGATCTGCCTGGGCAAGGCGTTCAGTCAGGCGCTGGGAGACAGGCGGGGGATCACCCGCTACGGCAGCTTCCTGCTGCCCATGGATGAGGCGCTGATTCTGACTGCGGTGGATATCTCCGGGAGAAGTTCCCTGGGATATCAACTGGAGATCCCCACGGAAAAAATTGGCGCCTTTGACACCGAGCTGGTGGAGGAATTCTTCCTTGCCTTTGTCCGAAGCTGCCCCATGAGCCTGCACATCCGCAAATTGGCGGGCACCAATTCCCACCACATTGCGGAGGGCGCTTATAAATCCGTGGCGCGGGCGCTGCGGGCGGCGGTGGCCATGGATGCGTCGGCACCGGACGCGGTACCCTCCACCAAGGGGGTTCTGGAATGACCGGGATCATTGATTACGGAGTCGGGAACCTGTTTTCCCTGAAATCCTCCTTTGAGGCCATCGGCGCGGAGACCTTCGTCTCCGGCGACCCGGCAGCACTCACCCAGGCCGACAGGCTGGTGCTGCCCGGAGTGGGCGCTTTCGGCGACGCGGCGGACAAGTTGCGTGCAACGGGGCTGGATCATTTCGTCCGCGACCGGGCGGCGAAGGGGGTGCCGCTGCTGGGCATCTGCCTTGGTATGCAGCTCCTGTTTGAGAAGGGTTATGAATACGGCGAGCATGAGGGCCTTGGCTTACTGAGGGGCCGGGTGGTTCCCATGGCGGATTATCTGCCCCGGGGACTGAAGATTCCCCATATGGGCTGGAACGGGCTGCATCGGTGCAGGCCGGACAGCCGCCTGCTTGCCGACACCGCCGAGGGGGATTTCGTCTATTTCGTCCACTCCTATTTCGCGGCGGACTGCGGGGAATCCCTGGCGGCGACTGCGGAATACGGCATCCCCATCACCGCCGCGGTGGAGCAGGGCAACATTTTCGGCTGTCAGTTCCACCCCGAAAAGAGCGGCCCGGTGGGACTTGCAATTCTGCGCGCATTTGCGGAATGGAAGGGAGTGTGACGAATATGATCATCTATCCTGCCATCGATTTGTACGCGGGGAAAGCCGTTCGGCTGTATCAGGGCGACTATGCCCAAATGACGGTCTACAGCGACAATCCCGAGGAGGTGGCGCGGGCGTTCCGGGAAGCCGGGGCGGATCATCTGCATCTGGTGGATCTGGAAGGAGCAAAAAAGGGCGTGCCAGCCAATCAGAATGTAATTCGCCGCCTGATTGCCGCCTTTGGCGGCTTCGTGGAGGCGGGCGGCGGCATCCGCAATCTGGAAACGGCGGCCAATTTTCTGTCCGCCGGGGTGCAGCGGGTGATTCTGGGCACCGCCGCTGTGACGGATCAGGCGTTTCTGGAACAGGCACTGGAACGCTACGGCAGTAAAATCGCCGTGGGCGTGGATTTGAAGGACGGCTTTGTAGCCATCCGGGGCTGGACGGAGCAGTCCGGCGTGACGGCGGAGGCGTTTTTCGCCCGGATGGAGCGGCTTGGTGTGGCCACGGTCATCTGCACGGATATCTCCCGGGACGGCGCCATGGGGGGAGCCAATCTGGAATTGTACCGGAGACTGACAGAAGCCTTCGGCATCGAGCTGATTGCCTCCGGGGGTGTATCCTCGCTGGCGGATGTGCGGGCCCTGGCGGCCATGGGAATCCACGGCGCCATCGTGGGCAAGGCCTATTACACCGGCGCGATTGACCTGCGCCGGGCAATCGAGGTGGCCAAATGATTACAAAACGGATTATCCCCTGCCTGGACGTGCGAAACGGCCGGGTGGTCAAGGGTACGAATTTTCAGGGGCTGCGGGATGTGTCCTCGCCCGTGGAGCTGGGGAAATACTACAGCGACAACGGCGCGGACGAGCTGGTGTTCTATGACATCACCGCCTCCGCCGAGGGGCGCAGGTTGTTTACGGACATCCTGACAGAGGTGGCGCGGACGATTTTTATCCCGCTGACCGTGGGCGGCGGCATCAATACGCTGGAGGATTTTGACCGGGTTTTGAAGTGCGGCGCGGACAAGGTCAGCGTCAATTCCGGGGCCATCCGGAACCCGTCGCTGATTCCGGCGGCGGCCAAGCGCTATGGCGACCAGTGCGTGGTGCTGTCGGCGGACGTGAAACGGGTGGACGGCCAGTTCCGGGTTTTTGCCAAGGGCGGCCGGGAGGACACCGGTATGGAGGCCATCGGCTGGATTAAACGGTGTGTGGCGAACGGCGCCGGGGAAGTGGTGCTCAATTCCATTGATACCGACGGCGTGAAGGGCGGCTTCGATCTGCCCATGCTGGATGCGGTCAGCAGCGCGGTGGATGTGCCGGTGATCGCCTCCGGCGGCGCGGGCTGCGAGGCGGACTTTGTAACCCTTTTTCAGACTTTGCCCAAGGTGGACGCGGGGCTGGCGGCCTCCATTTTCCACTTCGGGCAGGTGCGCATCCCGGAACTGAAACGGACGCTGCGGGAAAACAATATTTTGGTGAGGTTATGAGATATGCTGGATATCGAGAGCTTGAAATTTGACGAAAAGGGCCTGATCCCTGCCATTGTGGTGGACGGGGAAACCGGCAAGGTACTGACGCTGGCCTATATGAACCGGGAGAGTCTGGCCATCTCCATGGAGAAAAAGCTGACCTGCTTTTACAGCCGATCCCGGCAGACCCTGTGGCTGAAGGGGGAGACCAGCGGCAACTATCAGCACATTCTGTCCATCACCGCCGACTGCGACTATGACGCGCTGGTGGTGCGGGTAAAGAAGGACGGCCCCGCCTGCCATCTGGGGACGGATTCCTGCTTTACCAACCCCGTGCTGGAACCGGAGGATGAGGAACCCTTCTCACTGGAGGGGTTGTACGCGCTGCTGCTGGGCCGCAAGGCGGAACTCCCGGAAGGCTCCTACACCACTTATCTGTTCCAGAAAGGCATCGACAAGATTCTCAAGAAGGTGGGCGAAGAAAGCACGGAGGTCATCATTGCCGGGAAAGCCGGTGACAGAGCCGAGACCGTCTATGAAATTGCCGATCTTGCTTACCATGTTCTGGTGCTGATGGTTCAGATGGGGATTTCGGTGGAGGACATACGCGCGGAGCTGGCCAGCCGCCATGTGATCGATCATAAGGTCAAGCAGGAGAAAATGGTGTAATGCAGCCTTCCACGAAAACAAACCCGGTACGCTTTCATCGCATCGGGTCTTTCAATATTCCTCCGTTTTCCCGGTTTTCTCAACTCGGAGCGACCCGGTATGGAAAGCTCCGCAGCGCCTGTCTTCCGTTGGGGAAAAAGGAACCGGGTTTATCCCCCGCATCTTGCTCTGCGCTTTCGTCTATGTTAGAATAAAAGAAAGATTTCCCCAAAAGGAGTATGTTTATGAGTCCCACCGTCAGTATCATCGTCCCGGTCTATAACGCAGAGCGCACCATCGGCCGCTGTATAGACAGTATTCTGAATCAGGAATATTGCGATTTTGAACTGCTGCTGGTCGATGACGGAAGCACGGACAATTCCGGCGCCATCTGTGATGCATATGCAGCCAAGGACAGCCGCGTTCAGGTCTTTCACAAAGAGAATACCGGCGTCTCCGCGAGCCGGAACCTGGCGCTGAACCGGGCCAAGGGCACCTATCTTCAGTTCCTGGACAGCGATGACTGGATCACATCTGATGCCACCAGTTCTCTGGTACGCGCAATGGAAAGCACTCCGTGCGACATGGTCATCTCCGACTTTTACCGGGTCGTGGGGGAGCGGGTCTCCCAAAAAGGCGATATTGATGATGACGGCATGATGACCCGCGAGAATTTCGCCGCTCACATGATGAAAAATCCAGCCGACTTCTACTACGGCGTTCTGTGGAACAAGCTCTACCGGCGTTCGATCGTGGAGGCGCACCATCTGCGGATGAATCCCGAGATCAGCTGGTGTGAGGACTTCATGTTCAACCTGGAGTACATCCGTTATGCGGAAACCTTCCGCGCCATTCAGATTCCCATCTATTATTATGTCAAGACCAAGGGATCTCTGGCTTCCCAGAATCTGTCCATCAGCCAGACCGTGAAAATGAAGCGGATGGTCTTTGAATACTACCAGCGGTTTTTCAAAACGGTTCTGGACGAGGATGAATACGAAAAGAGCCGCCTGAAGGTCTACCGCTTCCTGCTGGATTCCGCCGGTGACGGCTCTGTACCGCCGGCGGTGCTTCCCAATTCCCGGAAGCTGGGAGATGAACGGATGCAGGTCTCTCCCCATGTGCTGGATGGCGCGGGCGCGCTGTATGACGCTTTCCGGGAGCGAAAGCTGTTGGACCGCTATCTGGAAACAGCCGCTCTGAAAAACGACCTGACGCTTTCCGATGCGAAGCTCTTGCTGGCTCTCTGGGAGTTGAATTTCCAGCCTACCCGCCGGGAGGCGGCGGATTTCGCGAACCTGCCCCGGAGTACGTTTTCCCTTTCCCTGCAAAAGCTGACAGGCCGCGGCCTGGTGAAGATCACGGATATCCGGTGTGGAAAAGAGCAGGTCAGGCGAATGGACATCTCCTTCCCCGAGACGGCAAAGTCTGTGCTGGCGGATTTGGAAACCGCCCGGCGGGACTATGAGTCCGTCCGGCTGGCATCCCTCCAGCCCGGGGAATTGGAGCAGTATAACCAACTGGCTCAAAAAATACAGACCCATATTCGAGATGTCCTGCAGCAAAAAAAGTAACCGTCCAATGTGTGGAACCATCATCAAAGAGGACTGCCGCACATCATATTGATTTCCGCCGCAGATGGAGGCCACCATCTGCGGCGGTTTTCTTTTGATTTCGTTTTCTGCTTTCATTGCAAGCGGGCGGTTGACATATCGTGTACAACTCCAGACTGTTTTGAACTTTCGGGTGAAGGAGGAATGCATAAATGGTAATCACACACAAAGTCAACATGGACCTGATCAGGCGGGGCATCACGCCCCGGATCGACATCGTGCAGGATGACAAGTACAGTCGGAATTTGAACATCCGGCTGTATGAAAACGGCGTGGCGTTTCTGCCGCCGGATGGCTGCCATGCGCTGATCCGTTACAGTAAGCCGGACAGAACCGGGGGCGCCTATGACGCCATGCCGGATGGAACAGAGGCTTGGAAAATTGAAGACAACGAGCTGACCATTGGACTCGCTCCCCAGGTGTGCACGGTATCAGGCACCGTCAGACTGATGGTCAGCCTTTTATGCGGCAATGCGGAACTGAGCACCTTTGCCATTGAGCTGAATGTACAGGCACAGGTTTCCTTCAAGGGGGACAGTCAGGAATATATCAACATCAAGTGTTATGTACCACAGCCTCAGTCGGCGAAAGTGGGAGCGTATCTCCGGGTAAAAGCGGTGGATGACCAGGGCAGAATTCAGGCGGTTGAGACGGCTGCGCCGGACAGTATCTCCGATGACCATATGAATGCACTGATTGACGCGAAGCTGGGGGTGATCGAAAATGGCGCTTACTGATAAGCTGACGGCGGTCGCGGACGCAATCCGGGAGATGGACGGGAGCGCGGATAAGCTGACGCTCGATCAGATGCCGCAGAAAATCAGGGATATCGCTACCGGAACCGATACCTCCGACGCGACCGCTGCGGCGGACGATATTGCCGAAGGAAAGACCGCCTATGTAAATGGTGAAAGAATAGTCGGGTCTATTAAAGAGGTTCCCAATATCGTGAAATATGACCCGAGCCTGGCAGAAGTGCTCGTTGTATCAGATAGTAGTGGGAATATGCCCGATCCCGGAAAGAACGGAATTTACATCGGTTTTACTTCGCAGATTGAGGAAGCGGATGGAAAGAAAATCGTTTCTCCCGGAACTGAGCTGGAGCAGGTTGTTGACCCTGCCGAATTCGGGGATGCGGCAGCGGCGGATGTTGCCTCCGGAAAGACCTTTACCTCAGCAGCCGGGCTGAAGGTAACCGGAACGCATGAGTGCGCCGCGGGGCTGGATACATCCGATGCGACCGCAGGTGCAAGCGATATTCTGTCCGGAAAAACCGCTTATGCGAACGGGCAGAAGATCACAGGCTCCATCGCATTGAAAGCCGCCCAGACCATCACGCCCGGTACAGCCGACCAGACGCTTGCAGCCGGTCAGTATCTCAGCGGGGCGCAGACGATCAAGGGCGATGCAAACCTGATTCCCGGTAATATTAGAAGCGGTGTTTCGATTTTTGGCGTTACCGGCAGCCATGAGGGAAGTTCTGGGGGCGGAAGCCTGGTATCAAAGTCGGGCAGCACAACAACACCATCTTTTGACACAGGACTTTCTGAAATCGTTGCAATCATCATTGATAAAGCCAGTGTAAACAGCACGGGGCTGACTGAGGCATCGTTCGTTCCCATTCTGGGAAAAGGAACCGTGTCCGGGTGCAGCAGCTATAGCACCTATATGAAACAATATGCCTCAAAAATTTCTTCCAATTCCTGTAATGTGGAAGGCGGAACATTCAATTGGGAAGATACGATCGGTACATACGCATTCAAAGAGGGTGATACGTATTCCTGGTTCGCCATAGGCTATGAATAAGGAGAAGGAAACATGATGAGAAAGTTTTTTGCTGTTATGATGGTTGTTCTGATTGCCGTTTGCATGGCGGTCACCGCATACGCCGTCACGCCCACCATCAAGGCACCCAGCGTCAAGATTCCCACAATCAAAGTCCCGGAAGTGAAGCTGCCCGACAGCTTCTGGGACAAGTGGTTCGAAACGAATCCAATAAACCTGAGACTGAGCTGAAATATCGGAAATGGATGCGCGTGCTGACGGTATTCAGAAAAGGCTGAGAAAGAGGGAGAAAATTGAATCTGCACAAACTCATTTTCACTGAAAACGACTGCTATAAAACCGGCAGGAAGATGAAGCCACAGGGCATCATGGTTCACAGCACAGGGGCGAACAATCCGTGGCTGAACCGCTACGTTGCCCCGGATGACGGCCTGCTGGGGAAGAACCGGTATGGCAACCACTGGAACCAGGCTATGGATCGTCAGGTCTGTGTGCATGGTTTCATTGGCAAGCTGGCCGACGGCACCATTGCTACATACCAGACCCTCCCGTGGGATCATTTCGGATGGCATGCTGGTGGTTCTGCAAATGGTACACACATTGGTTTCGAAATCTGCGAAGATGGACTGAAAGACCCTGCCTATTTCGCTGCCGTCTACAAGGAGGCTGTGGAGCTGTGCGCTTATCTGTGCAAGCTGTACGGCTTGACTGAGAATGACATCATCTGCCACAGCGAGGGGCACACGCGCGGCATTGCCTCCATCCACGCCGATGTGATGCACTGGTTCCCCAAGCACGGCAAGAGCATGGACACCTTTCGGGCGGACGTGGAGAAGCTGCTGGAATCCGGCACGGTGGAGCCGCCCGCCAAGGAGGAACCGGCTGAAAATCCTGCCCCGGTGAAGCTCGACGGCGCAAAGAGCTTCAGCACGGCGAAAAAGGGCAAATACCGGGTGAATTCCTCCGACGGCACGCTCAACCTCCGCAGCGGCGCGAGCGCTGGCAAGCGTCTGATTGAAACGATGCCCAACGGCACCATCGTCCGCTGCTATGGCTACTACACCGGCGATTGGCTGTATGTGGTCAGCGCCGCCGGGAAT
>JALFLH010000011.1 GCA_022774865.1 Clostridiales bacterium | reverse complement strand
TTGTTCTTATTCTTGGCCTTTGCTGCCGTAATTTCCTCCAGTTGTTCTTCCGTAAACTTGTATTTTTTACCCATTTTGTATCACCCAGATTATTATATCATATTCTGGTTGATTTGTGAAGTTTTAATTAAATAATAGTATAAAAAACGAAGGAGCTGATGAACATGGAGGCAGTTATCAACCATTTCGACCATAAACAATGGAGGGTGAATGAACGAATCTATCTACAAAAGCTACGACGAACTGCCGCTGTTTCTGAATGCCAGAATGGTGGCGCAGCTGCTGGGGGTCTCCCCGTCCTCTGCCTATGAATTGATGCACGAAAAAGGGTTCCCCGCTCTGCGGATTGGCAGCCGTCTGGTGGTGCCGAAGGCGGAATTCCAGAACTGGGTAAAGGAGCGGATGGACCAATGAAGTACAGCCGTTATCCAAGCCGGGATGCAATCCGAAACTACTTCCCGCTGCCCAATGAAATTTTTCAGCTGGGACTGACGCCGGGAGAGCTGGCGGTGTACTCGTTCCTGCTGAAATGCGAGAACCGGGAAACCTATCAGTGCTACCCCAGCTACCGCACCATCGGGGAGGCCGTGGGCATGAGCCGCAATACGGTGAAGAAGCATGTGGACAGTCTGGTGGAAAAGCGGCTCATCTACACGGAGCCGACTACGGTGACGTTGAAGGACGGCACCAAGCGAAACGGGAGCCTGCTCTATACCATCCGGCCCATTCAGGAAGCGAAGGAATATTTCGTGGAACAACAGGCAAAAGCCAACGAGATAGCACGGCTTAAAAAGCTTGCCCCGCTTTGAGCCGATTGTGCGGGGGTGTTTCCGGTTTTCCTCTCCGGTAGGGCTGGGATACCACCCCGCCGGGGTTTGCCGAAATAATCGCCGGTTACGCGCCGGTTTGAGCGCCACAGAGCCTGAATGACGAAAGGGACACTGGCGCAGCCGCAGACAGACCCAATGTCCCGGTATCTCCATGCCGGGGCATTTTCCGGAAAAAGTTCGGAATACCCGGATCTGCGGATTTGGGAATCGGACGGCAGATGGGCGCAGAACCAATGGGCCTAAAATCAAGCAGGAGAAAGGATAGGCGTCAGCGCCTATTCCCCATGTGACATTGTCGGGCAATGCCCGCCAAGAAAACGGGGGTTTACCGGAAATACAAGCCGTTTCCATAACAAAAGGACGAAATTCCAATAGGCGTCGGTAAACGGGGCTGTGGGTCGTGATAGGTGCCGTAGAACCGAATTTCCTTAGAGCCGCAACGTTTCCATGTGGGTCACGGACTGGGTCGGTGCCATTTTCCCTCAGAAAATCTCAAAAAACCAACCAAATTGAAAAGGAGGAAAATTGTTGGATATTGTGAATAGCTATCGCCCTGCTTCTGTGATAGTGTTGTGAGCTGATACAGGGGAGGGATACATATGGCAAAACGAAGACCCGCAGGTGACGGGCTGGTGCGCAAGCGCAGCGACGGACGCTGGGAGGGCAGAATCGTGGTGGGACACAAGGCGGACGGCAGCCCCATCTTCCGCTCGGTGTTTGCCAAAACCCAGGGGGAGCTTCTGAAAAAACTCCACAGCCGGATGGAGGAATATCGGGACGTGGAGCTGACGGAAGAATCCGGTATGACGCTGGGGCAGTGGCTGGATAAATGGCTGGCAGATTACATGACCCTGACCGTCCGTGAGAGCACCCTGAACAGCTATAAAAGCATAACGGAGCACCACATCAAGCCTCTGCTGGGGGACGAGAAAATCGGCTCCATCACCACCACTGACATCCAGAAAATGTACAACTGGCTCCGGGAGAACGGGCGTGTCAGCGAGCATTATGAGAAGGGGAATGCCCTGTCGGACACCTTTATCCGCCGCGTTCACATGATGCTCCATCAGGCGTTGGACGTGGCGGTGCGGGAGCGGCTGATTCCAAAGAATCCCACAGAGGGCACCATCATTCCCAAGGTGAATTACGCACCCAAGCAGATTCTGACGGAGGTGCAGCTGGAAAAATTCATGGAAGCGCTGAAGCAGGACCCGCTGTGGTTTGACTTCTTCTACACGGAGCTGACCACAGGAATGCGCCGGGGAGAAATCTGCGGTCTCAAGTGGCAGGACTTCGATGACAAGACCGGCAGGCTCCATATCCACCGCTCGGTGAGCAACCGAAAGGGCGGCGGTGTCCGGGTGGGAGAAACCAAAACCGAATCCGGCGCAAGAACGATTCTCCTGCCG
>JALFLH010000010.1 GCA_022774865.1 Clostridiales bacterium | reverse complement strand
TTGTTCTTATTCTTGGCCTTTGCTGCCGTAATTTCCTCCAGTTGTTCTTCCGTAAACTTGTATTTTTTACCCATTTTGTATCACCCAGATTATTATATCATATTCTGGTTGATTTGTGAAGTTTTAATTAAATAATAGTATTAGACATAACATGTTACCTCTTTCATTTGTTTTTTGCGTGCTGAAAATAAAAATGTCCGGGAAAGCGGCATAGGCTCCCGGACCCAATATGGCTAAGAGGCTCCCTCAGAAACGGAAACCCGCAGGCGCAGCACAACACCCAGCCATACCATGAGCCCGGGAGCAGCGCATTCGTCCAAAGCGGAAATTCTGCCGCAGCAGTGCCAGAAACGGATTTCTCATTTCCATGTCCTCCTTTCAAATCCGATCATACAGATTTCTTTTCTGGTATCATAACGTATCGGGAAGAATTTGTCAACCCATTTTTCTTATTAACCAAGCGGTGTGATAGGAATATGTGCATTCTGCTTGATGCAGTCGGGGTCTTATCGGTCATGCCGGATAACAGGCAGTCTGTGCGCTTACATCGAACTGAAATTCATTTTCCCCAATCAAAGCCCCGGAAAACGGGAACGCCTGTGTACCGGTTGGCTTGCCGCCGGCCCCGGAGAACCTCCAGAACGGCATCCGCCATGGCTTCCTGCTCACACTCGCCGGGGTAGACAGAAACCGGGGCAATCCAGCCGCAGCGTGCTATCACGCCTTCCGGAATGTCGGCGTAGCGCACCAGACCGCCGGTAAGCAGAATGCCATCCACCCTGCCCTCCAGCACCGCGGCCATGCCGCCGATGGATTTGCAGAGCTGGTAGATCATCGCGTTCCAGACGGTGACCGCTTTTCCGTCTCCGGCCTCCACCAGCGCGTGTACCTTCGCCGCATCGGAGGTGCCGAAGTGGCTGACAAAGCCGCCGGAGCGGGACAGCATGGCCCGCATCTGGGCCGTGGTGTGGCCCTGATCCAGATATTGGAGCACCTCCATTACCGGAATGGAGCCAAGCCGGGTGGGGGTAAAGGGGCCGTCGCCGCCGGCGCCTTCCGTGCTGTCAATCATGCGTCCCTTCTGGTGGGCGGTGACGGTGATGCCGCCGTCCACATGGCAGACGATCAGATTCAGATCCTCATAACGCTTTCCCAGCTTTTTCGCGTGGATGGCAGCAATGCCCTTCTGATTCAGCACATGGGTCTGTGCCCGGCGGTAGAGCCCCGCAATACCGGTCAGGCGCGCGTAGTCGCACAGCTCGTCCACATTGGTTGGATTCACGGTATACATGGGCTTGCCGTATTCGACGCCCAGCTCATAGGCCAGCATGACCCCCAGCTTCGCCGGGTGGTCGCTTCCTCCCCTGTCGGCGGCGGTATCGCGAACCAGCCGCTCATCAATTTCCATCACGCCGGATTTCTGGGAATAGGCGCAGCCGCCCCGCCCCACAAATACATCCAGATCGGCGGGGGTCAAACCGTGGGAATGCAAAAAGTCCAGAATCACCTGTTTTCGCATGGGCATCTGGTCGTTGGTGGTGGGATATTGCAGCAGCTCCGGGGCATCGTGGAAAATGCTCTCGGTGTACACATTCTTTTCGTCTTCAAAGTAGCTTACCTTGGTCGAGGTAGAACCGGGATTGATAATCAGAAGTTTGACAGGGGTTTTCATCGTGTATGTTCCTCCCCATGCGTCCAGTGACGCGGATTATTTATCTATTGTACTGCGTTTGGAAATCAATATCAACACGCAAAATCACATTCCGGTTTCCAGAGAGGAAGCCCCAAGCTCATGTAGGCTGGCTTCTGATTCACCGGAGCCGCCCAACGTCTGGCTTTGGATGAGCCTGCCCCATTCCGGAGATAATAGAGATAAACCCGGAGGTGGGGCGCATGGAAGCAAATGAAGCAAAACGGCGTGCAGCCGTGGAAAAGATGTGGCTGCATTATTACAACAATGTGCTCCTGCAAAAGGGGCTGATTACCGAAACCCAGCACCAGAAGATGCAGCTCCAGATCAACAGCCGTAAATCCGCCAGGTTGGAGCGATAAACAATGCGCCGGGGCTGCCGCGGCAGCCCCGACCGCATCTCCGGTGTTCCGTTATTTCCGCACCGATGGACGTACCAATGATACATCGTGCGTTTCCAGTTGATGTCAGTTGATTTTTTCGTTTATATCAGATACAATCGCTGTAATCATGATACTGCGAACATCAAGGAGAACTATACGATGGATATTCATTCCGTTCGGCTTTTGATGAAAACCAAGTCGATTTACGAGATTCCCCTTCGGGTCACCTTTTATGCCCGCGTCTCGTCCGAAAGCGATGAACAGCTAAACTCCTTGGGCAACCAGATTACCTATTACGAGGACCTCATCAAACGCAACCGGAATTGGACATATGTACCCGGCTACATTGACGAGGGTCTGTCAGGTATCTCCACCAAAAAGCGTGAGCATTTTAATCGGATGGTGGAAGATGCCGGCGATGACAAGTTTGACCTGGTTATCACCAAGGAAATTTCCCGGTTTGCCAGAAACACCCTGGATTCCATTCAGTACACACGTCAGCTTCTGGGCTGCGGCGTGGGTGTGTTCTTTCAGAATGACAACATCAATACCCTGGACGAGGACGCGGAGCTGCGGCTGTCCATCATGTCCTCCATTGCCCAGGACGAGCTGCGCAAGCTCTCAAGCCGTGTGAAATTCGGACATCAGCAAGCCATCAAAGAGGGCGTGGTTCTGGGCAACAACCGGATCTTCGGCTACCAAAAGGACAGCGGGCATCTGGTGATTGACGAAGCGGAAGCTCCCATGGTACGGGAGCTTTTCGAGCTGTATGCCACCGGAGAATACTCCATGAAGCAGATCGAGGTCATGTTCTGGAACAAGGGATACCGCAACAGCCGGGGCAACCGGCTCTCACACACGACCATGTCCAATCTGATTGCCAATCCCAAATACAAAGGCTATTATGTGGGCAACAAGGTCAAAGTGGTGGATATGTTCACAAAAAAGCAGAAATTCCTCCCACCGGAGGAATGGGTCATGTTTAAAGATGAATCCGGGCAGATCGTACCGGCTATCGTATCCGAGGAACTGTGGGAGCAGGCCAACGCCATTCTCAGGCGGCGCAGCGACGATGTCAAGTCCCGGCAGGGGATCTGCAACCATGCCAATCTGCTGACCGGGAAGCTCTACTGCACCTGCTGCGGCACCGCCTATTATCGCCGGGAGTCCACGGATCGCCATGGCAATCAAAACAGCCGCTGGGTCTGCTCCGGAAAGATCAAAAACGGTGCGGACTCCTGTCCCTCCTTCCCCATCTATGAGGAGGAAATCAAGCCGCTGCTTCTGGATGTGGCCCGGGATACCAAAGTCGGCACGGAGGCTCTGATTGAGGAATACATTCAGCGGTTCCAGTCTCTGGATTCCGGCAATCAGATTCCCAAGCTGATTGCGGAGCAGAAAACGCGCAAAGAACTGGCTCAGAAAAAGAAGTCCAAACTGCTGGAATACAATGTCACCGGAGCCATCTCAGATGACGACTTCATCACCATGAACAAACAGTGTGTCGATGAGATTGCCGACGCAGAGGCCCAGATTCAGGAGCTGGAACAGCAGCAGTATTCCAGGGAGGAATTCCAAAATCAGATTGATGCCATGAAGGCCACCATGCGCAGTATGGAGCAGGCCGCCGCCACAGGCGCCATTACCAAGCAGTTTGTGGATGAATTTATTGATAAAATCCTGGTAACGCCGGAAAATGACCGCACCATGCGCCTTGATATTAAGATTTTTACAGGTGAAACGACACAGCGTTACTTCGAAAAACTCGCGCTTCGTACGGGCCACACGTTCAAGAAGATGATCGAGGCCTACGAGCAGGGCCTGCAGTAAGTTCCAAAAATGGCAGACGCGAAAGCGTCTGCCATTTCTGTTCTACGCAGCGGGGATGGGAATTGGGGCGTTGTGCGAAACGAATGCCTCCGCGCCTGCAAATCAGCAGGTTGCGCCGCCCTTGACCGTCTTTTTCAGGATTGCCTCTTTGTCGATGGTGCTGCTGAGCAGCTTCTCGTTCACATAGTCAAAGCCCAGACGGGTCACGGTGTCGGCAAACCGCTCGCCGGAGATGCCCTCGTCCCGGAACAGGAGAATGGCCCGCTCCACGACCTCCATCACCTCTTCCTCGGAGGTAAAGATTTTGGTCAGCGCTCTGCCGTTGGCCGTCTTTTTGCCCCAGCGGCCGCCGATGGTGATCTTGAAGCCCTCCTGATACTCCTCCAGCGCGCCGAAGGGGCACTTGCCCTTGCAGCGTCCGCAGTTGTTGCAGGCGTTGGGATCAATGCTGATCTTACCATCCACCAGCTTCGCGGTTCCGATGGGGCAGGTTTTCTCCACTTGGCACACCTTGCAGCCCCGGCACTTGGCGTAGTTGATCATGGGCACCCGCTGGCCGATGATACCCAGGTCGTTCAGATCGGGCTTGACGCAGTTGTTGGGGCAGCCGCCCACCGCGATCTTGAACTTATGGGGCAGCGTCACACCGTGATAGCCCACATAGAACCGCTCATGGATTTTTTCCGCCAGACCATAGGTATCCGCCAGACCATACTGGCAGGTAGTGCCCTTACAGGAGACCACAGGACGCACCAGACTTCCGGTGCCGCCGGTGGTCAGGCCGTGTTCGGCGAGGAAGTCGATCACAGGCTGAATATTCTCATACTTGACGCCTTGAATCTCCAGGGTCAGGCGGGTGGTCATGGCAACTTCGCCAGAGCCGAACTTGTCGGCCGCCTCGGCGATGATCCGCTGCTCCTCCGCGGTGATCTTCCCGTTTCCGGTGATCACGCGGACATTGAACACATCGGGATACCGCTTATCCTGCAGGCAGCCCAGCCCCTTGACCCGTTTGATTTCCTCAGGCGGCAGCTTGCCGCCCGCGAACTGCACTTTCACATTGTTCACGAACAGACCGCCCTCCAGCGCCAGCGTGTTGGTATAGCCATATGCCTTCAGCCGGTTCTGCAGGAAATAGCCCCGCTTACCCTTGGCGCAGACCAGCAGCAGCTTCTCGTCCTTTTCAAGGCCGTCGATGGGGCCGTTCACCTTGCTCAGATCCACCCACTTGGCGCCGGGAATGGTGGGCGCGGGGGTCACATCGATCACCCGGTAGCCCCGTGCCTTTCCGGCGGCGTATTCGGCGGGCGTCATGCTCTCATACGCGCCGCTGAGCTTGTTCTCCAGAATGTAGCACGCCTGCACAAAGGGGTGAACGGCTGTGGAGAAGGGAGGCGCGTAGGCGTAATCCAGCGTATCGAAGTCCTCGATCTTCGCGCCCATGGCGATGCCGGTCACGGCGATGTCCACCATCTTGTCCACGGCGCCGCCGCCCAGTACCTGAATGCCCAGCAGCTTATGGCTTTCCCGGTCTGCGATCAGCTTGGTGACAAAGGTGGACGCGCCGGGATAATAGTGTGCCTTGTCGTCGGTGACGCAGGTGGCGGTGATCACGTCATAGCCGGCGTTTTTCGCCTGCTCCTCGGTCAGGCCGGTACGCCCGGCGTTCAGGTCATCCAGCAGCTTGACCACGCCGGTGCCCAGACAGCCGCCGTAGGGCGCGTCCTGCCCCGTCAGATTCTTGGCCAGCAGACGTCCGGTGATGTTGGCTGTGGAGCCCATGGCAGACCACTGTCCCTTGCCGGTGATCCGGTTGAACACCTGCGCGCAGTCGCCCACGGCATAGACATCCGCCACATTGGTTCTCTGGTACGGATCGACCAGGATGGTGCCCCGGTTCATTTCAATGCCGGAATCCGCCAGAAACGCGGTGGCGGGACGGACGCCGATGGCCAGCACGACCACGTCCCCGGCGAAATGACCCACGCCGGTGCGGATGCCCGTCACCTGATCGACACCCTGAATTTCCTCCAGTCCGGCGCCGGTTACAACCCGGATTCCCCTGGCCTGCAGCTTGCGGCGGATGTAATCGGCCATTTCCGTGTCGAACAGGTTGGGCATAACCTGAGCGGCCATGTCCACCACGGTCACCTTCAGTCCCTTGGCCAGCAGATTTTCCGCAATCTCCAGTCCGATAAAGCCGCCGCCCACCACCACGGCGCTGGCGCACCGGTTCTCGTCCACATAGGCGCGCAGGCCGATGGCGTCATCGGGGGTGCGCATGGTGAACACCCCGGGCAGACCGGTGCCCGGTACATTGGGGACAAAGGGAGCCGCGCCGGTTGCGATCACCAGCTTGTCGTAGCCAACGGTCTCCCCATTGGCAAACGAGACGGTTTTGGCCGCCGTGTCAACGGAAACGGCCTCCATCTCCGTTCTGACCTTCACGCCGGTCAATCCGGTGAATTTCCCGGGGGTATTGACGATCAGTTCCTCCCGGGTTTCAATGCTGCCACCCACATAATAGGGCAGGCCGCAGCCGGCATAGGAAATATCCCTGCCCTTCGTGTAGACGGTGACCTCCGCGCTGCGATCCTGCCGCATCAGCTTGGCCGCGGTCTTGGTACCGGCGGCCACGCCGCCCAGAACAACAATTTTCATGGTATCGCTCTCCTTCTGTCTATACATTATAATAATTTACGCATTCGCAAATCGATTGTACCACGACCATCATCCGGAATCAACTTTTTTCGCTCCGGTGGGAGAATCTGTCAGAAATCCGGGATGAACTCCGTTCCCGCGGCATCCGCCTCCTGGGTGAAGCCCTCCAGACCGTTCAGATACATCCAGCTCAGCACGGCATCGTATTCCGCATCCGTCACTCTGCGGTCAAGGGGGGCAGGCAGATTGCCGATGGGCGTATACTGGCGCATCAGGCTCACCAGAACCTGCCCGGGCGCGAAGGTTTCCCCAATCCAGTCCAGCACCTTCAGGGAATTTTCCACGCAGCCCGGGAGAATCAGATGGCGGATCAGAACGCCCCGGACGATTTTTTCACCCTGCCACTGTACGGCGCCGGTCTGCCGTACCATTTCCTGAATGGCGGCAGTGGCAGCCTGCCAGTAATCCCCCGCCCCGGACAGGCTCTCTGCCAAACGGTTGTCCGCGTATTTCAGGTCTGGCAGATAAATATCCACGGCACCCTCCAGTTCCCGCAGAGTCTCCACCCGCTCGTATCCGCCGCAGTTATACACGACCGGAACGGGCAGCTTGGGCGTCAGCGCCGGGAGAATGGTGGGCAGGTAGGGCGTGGGACTGACCAGATCGATGTTTTCGGCGCCCTGTTCGATCAGCGCCTCCATCATTTTCCGCAGACCGGCGACGGAAGTGGGCAGGCCTGTGGGTCTGGCGCTGATGGCTCTGTTCTGGCAGTAGCGGCAGCCCATGGTGCAGCCCCCGAAAAAAATCGCGCCGCTGCCGCCCGCGCCCGCCAATGCCGGTTCTTCCCATCGGTGAACCATCGTTTTGGCCACCAGCGCCGTGTCCGGGCAGCGGCAAAAGCCCCGCTGCCCCGCCGTGCGGTCGATCCCGCAGCGCCGGGGGCAGAGTGTGCAGTTTACATAATTCATATTCTCATTCCACCTTTTCCTGCAATTTTATCATCTTTTTCTCCATTTCTCAAGGCGGCCTTTACGCTTTTGTTTTTTTGTGATATCATTCTTTCATATAGATCATCATATCGAGGTAATCACCATGGAAATTCGCATAGCCCAGAGCCGGGACATTCCAGGCATGATTGAACTGCTGAAACAGGTGGGCGAAGTCCACCATCAGATCCGACCGGATATTTTCAGATCCGGCGCGCTGAAATATGACGAACACGCCCTGCAGGAACTGCTGCTGGACAATAACCGCCCCATTTTTGTGGCAGAGGAGGACGGCTTTGTGCAGGGTTACTGCTTTTGCATCCACCGCAGCTACAACGGGGACGGTGCGCTCACCGACCGGAAAGAGCTTTACATCGACGATTTGTGCGTGGACGAAGCCTGCCGGGGTCGGGGCGTGGCCACGGCGCTGTACCGCCATGTCTGCGATTACGCGAAAAAACAGGGCTGCGCCTTCATCACCCTGAATGTATGGCGCGGCAATGACCGGGCGCAGCGGTTTTATGAGCACATGGGCATGACGCCCCGCAGCTTCCATATGGAAATGCCTCTGGAGGACAATTGATGCTCACCAAGAATCAAATTTACGAAACAGTCATCACCGACTACACCGCCGAGGGACAGGGCATCGCCCATATCGAGGGCTGCGCCGTATTCATCCCCAACGCCATCGCCGGCGAAAAAGTCCGGGTCCGCATTGAAAAAGCCGCGAAAAGCTGGGCGTCGGGCAAAATCGTGGAGCTTCTGGAGAAATCCCCCCACCGCCGCAGCCGGGAATGTCCGGTTGCCAAGCTCTGCGGCGGGTGCGACTTCTGGCACATGGACTACGAGGAGGAAACCCGTCTGAAAGCCGACCGGGTGCGTCAGTGCCTGAACCGCATCGGCGGCGAGGCGCTGGAGAAAGTTCCCATTCTCGCCGCGCCCACCTGCCGAGGCTACCGCAACAAGGCGCAGTACCCGGTTGCGTTCAAAAACGGCCGCGCCTGCGCCGGATTCTTCCGCGCCGGAACCCATGACGTGGTGGAAAACGAGCGCTGCCTGATCCTGCCCGTTGAAACCGACCGGGTGAAGGACGCGGTAATAGATTATGTAAACCAATTTCATGTTTCCGTCTATGACGAGCAGACGCACCGGGGGCTGCTGCGGCATATCTATGTCCGCCGGGGCGCGGAGTCCGGACAGATTCTGGTGTGTCTGGTGGTCAACGGACGGGAGCTTCCCAAGCCGGACGCCCTGCTCGGGCGGTTGAAACAGGTCCCCGGCTTCACCACACTGGTGCTTTCGGTGAACACGAAAAAAGGAAACGCCGTTCTGGGCGACGAATTCATCACCCTCTATGGCCCCGGCTATATTGAAGATACCCTCTGCGGCCTTGTATTTCGGCTGTCTCCCCGCTCCTTCTATCAAGTGAACCACCATCAGGCGCAGCGGCTCTACCGGGCGGCCATTTCGCAGGCGGAAATCACGAAAAACGACACCGTGCTGGATCTGTACTGCGGCGTGGGCACCATTACGCTGGCCATGGCCGGCGCGGCCGGGCGCGTCATCGGCGTGGAGGTCATCCCCCAGGCGGTGGAGGACGCCCGGGACAACGCCCGCCGAAACGGAATTGAAAACGCGGAATTTTTCTGCGGGGATGCCGGTCAGGCCGCCCTGCAGTTGGAAAAAGAGGGTGTCCGCCCCGATGTGGTGCTGGTCGATCCGCCCCGGAAGGGACTGAACGCCGACACCATCGAGGCGCTGTCCCGTTTCGCGCCCCGGCGGATTGTGTATGTCTCCTGTGATCCGGCCACGCTGGCACGGGATGTGGCTCTGCTGAAGGAACGGGGCTACCGCCTGCAAAACGCGCAGGCGGCAGACCTCTTCCCCCGCTGCGCCCATGTGGAGACGGTTGTCTTGCTTTCCAAGGGCGAGATTGACTCGAAGAACATTCGGGTTGAGTTCTCTTTGGAAGACATGGACATGTCGGAGTTTCAGGACGGCGCAACCTATCCCCAGATCAAGGCGTATGTGTTGGAGCATACCGGTTTGAAGGTTTCCAGCCTGTACATCTCTCAGGTAAAGAGAAACTGTGGGCTGGAAGTTGGAAAGAACTACAATCTGCCCAAATCGGAAGATTCCAGACAAGCCCCGACCTGTCCCCCGGAAAAAGAGAATGCAATCCGAGAAGCATTGCAGTATTTTGGGATGATTTAGTTCACGTTGCCCTCCCGGAATCGGCAATGTCTCAAAGAAGCAAATGCTTTTGGAGGGGCATATTATGATAAAACTGATTCATGGTTTCTACAACATGGATACCAACACCGTGGAGCTAACCTACAACGATGGCTCTGTTCTCGCCATTGACTGTGAGGAAGTGGAGAACGCCTACGATGTTACGAATGGACAGATGGCAGACCTTAACTGGCTGCTATACAATGCTCCGATGGAATACGCCAGTCCTGCTGTCCGGGGAAATGGAGAACTACCTGAAAGGTCCTGCGCTCCACGGAATAGAAGATTAATTATTTGCCGGTGTATCGTGGACTGCGATACACCGGTTTGTTTATATCTTATTCAGCATAGATTCTCTGTTAGTAAATGAACACAAAAATAGTGCGGCACAACTCTATCGATTCTAACATACCACTTGTAAATGTCAATGAATTTCTTTACCACTGACACTGAAAAAGTTTACCAGCGTTGACAATGAAATAGTTTACCACTCGGTAAACTTTGACACTGAATTTGTTTACCACCCCTTCAGTCTGTCCGCACACTGTCGGACTGG
>JALFLH010000009.1 GCA_022774865.1 Clostridiales bacterium | reverse complement strand
TGGGTTGCGATGCCAGCGTGGTCAACACCGGGAATCCACAACGCGTTGTAGCCCTGCATTCGTTTGAAACGAATCAGGGTGTCCTGCAGCGTGGCGTCCATGGCGTGCCCCATGTGAAGCTGACCTGTGACGTTGGGGGGCGGCATGACAATGGTGAAGGGTTTCTTCGACTCATCCTTTTCGGCGTGGAAATAGCCGCCGTCCTCCCACATCTTGTAAATTCGGGATTCCACCTGCTGCGGCTCATACACCTTCGGCAGTTCTCTTGCCATCATGAATTCTCCTTTCAAAAAGAAACGCCCTGAGAGGATACTCTCAGGGCGAAAAAATTCCGCGGTACCACCTGAATTTCCGGAAATCCGGACACTCAAACGCTGTAACGGGCTGACCCGTTCTTCCCTACTGCCACTTCAGAAAGACAGCTCCGGGGCGACAATCCCGTCCGACCGCATCTGCCTTGCACCCACCGGCAGTTCTCTGCATTGGTCTGGAGGAGAAACTCCCCTTCTTTGCTTTTACCTGCTTAAATTACCACACTTTGCCTGCCTTGTCAACAGTTTTTCACGGATTGCAGCTTTCATCCACTCTTCTATAAGAAATATTTGCATTTTCGGGCAAGCCGGAGTATGATATCATCAGAACACAGCAAGGAGGCACCGTCATGGCAAAAAACACCAGCAAATCATACCGCAATCAGGTTATGTATTCCATTTTTGTCCGCAATTACAGCGAGGAAGGCACCTTTGGAGCCGTTCGGAAGGATCTGGACCGGATTCAGGCGCTGGGCGTCGATATGATCTGGCTGATGCCCATTCATCCCATTGGAGAAAAGGCGCGCAAAGGCTCTCTGGGCAGTCCCTACGCCATTCGGGACTACCGTGCCGTCAATCCGGAATTCGGCACGCTGGAGGATTTCAAGCGTCTGGTG
Organism: Clostridiales bacterium; assembly: GCA_022774865.1. GTDB lineage: Bacteria > Bacillota > Clostridia > Oscillospirales > Oscillospiraceae > Faecousia. The sequence continues at coordinate 46,882 of JALFLH010000009.1, read as the reverse complement.
GACGATATCCACACCCACGGAATGAAATGCATCATCGATGTGGTATACAACCACACCGCCCCGGATTCCTGGCTGGCGGAACATCATCCAGAGTGGTTTTTCCACAAAAAAGACGGCTCCTTCGGCAACCGGGTAGGCGACTGGACGGACATCATCGATCTGGATTATTCCCAGAAAGGACTGTGGGACTATCAGATTGAGACGCTGAAAATGTGGGCACAGATCGTGGATGGCTTCCGCTGTGATGTGGCGCCTCTTATCCCGCTGGATTTCTGGCTGAAAGCCCGCGCTGAGGTGGAAACCGTCCGGCCGGGCTGCTTCTGGCTGGCGGAATCCGTGGAACCTGGGTTTATTCTGCTGAACCGGGCCAGGGGCATGACCGCCCTCTCCGATTCCGAGCTGTATCAGGCATTTGACCTCTGCTATGACTATGATCTGCTGGATACCTATCTGGACTGTATGAGTGGAAAAGCTCCGCTCAGCGAATACGCCGCCGCCATTTCCCGGCAGGAGGCTATCTACCCGGATAACTACGTAAAGCTGCGGTATTTGGAAAACCATGACCGCCCCCGGGCAGCACATCTGATTCCGGATGCCCGCGCCCTTCGCAACTGGACTGCGTTTTCTTATTTTCAGAAGGGACTTACCATGCTCTATGCCGGTCAGGAGGTGCAGAGCAGCCATACGCCCAGCCTGTTTGACAAGGACACCGTGCAGTGGAACTGGAGCAGGGACATCTCTCCCCTGCTGCGCACACTGGCGCAGATCAAGCGGGACCCCATCTTTACCGACAGTACCTACACGGTTCAGTCCCGCCCCGGCGATCTCCTTGTTGCGGTTCACAGCCGCGGCGATCGGAAAATGGCCGGAATCTTCTCCGCCCGCGGTCAGGCCGCGCTGGTCAACGTGGATTTGCCCAACGGAATCTATCCCAACCTGATTACCGGTGAACCGATTGAAGTCCGGGACGGCCTTGTACCCAGCACAGGAGAACCGATCATTCTGAAAATCGCCGAATAAATCCTTAAAGTTTTCTTAGCGGGATTGAACTTGACAAACGCATATGCTATCATTTTGTCAGATATCAAGAGAAACGGAGGGCTTTTGCCATGAAAACCTGCCCCAATTGTCACAGCGAAATTCCCGACGAGGCTGTATTCTGTCCCGTCTGCGGCACCGCTGTCGAAACCATCCCCGCACCCCTTCCCAGACCCGATGCTGCCTACTCCAGTACGGGAAGCTATGCGCCTCCCGCGCCTGTGGATGACCCCTACGACCACACCAAGGATTTTGAGCAGGCGGATATTTCCGAAAACAAACTGCTGTGTATGCTTGTTTACCTTCTGGATTTCATCGGGATCATCATTGCCCTGCTTGGGGCAAAGGACTCCCCTTTTGTCCGCTTTCACATCCGGCAATCCATGAAGTATACCGTGCTTGAGATTCTTTTGACTGTCATTGTGGTGCTTCTGTGCTGGACGCTGGTTGTCCCCATTCTGGGCGCGGCTGCGCTGATCGTACTCGTGGTCATCAAGCTGGTGAGCTTCTGCAATGTGTGCTGCGGCAAGGCCGTTGAGCCTCACCTGATTCGCGGTATCGGATTCCTCAAATAAGCTTCCTGCAGCGCGGTTCCGGCCGCGCTGCGGATTTTTAAGGAACGGACTGAAAAGAAAAAGAGGTTTGATCATGGACGCACAGGAAGAAAAATACCGTAAAATGACCCAGCCTCCGGTTGGCAGCCTGATCTGCCGTCTGGCCGTACCCTGCATCATCAGTATGCTGGTTACGTCCTTTTACAACATGGCCGATACCTATTTCGTTGGAATGCTGAAAAGCAACGCGGCCACCGGTGCCGTGGGTGTGGTCTTTTCCATGATGGCAATCATCCAGGCCGTCGGCTTTTTCTTTGGTCAGGGCAGTGGGAACTATATTTCCAGAGAACTGGGAAAGCGCAACTACGGGGAGGCCTCCAATATGGCGGCGGTCGGATTCTTCTCCGCGCTGGCCACCGGTGCGCTGATCTGCGTTCTCGGACAGATTTTTCTGGAACCGCTGGCATATTTTCTCGGTTCCACGCCCACAATCCTGCCCTACACGGAGGACTATCTCCGGGTTATCCTGATCGGCGCGCCGTGGATGACCGCCTCACTGGTGCTCAATAACCAGCTTCGTTTTCAGGGCAGCGCCAGCTATGCCATGGTCGGCATTGTGAGCGGCGCTGTCATCAATATCGCGCTGGACCCGCTTCTGATTTTCGGGCTGAAGCTGGGGGTTGCGGGCGCGGGCTGGGCCACCATCATCAGCCAGTTCGTCAGCTTTTGCCTGCTGCTGGCAGGCTGCAGCAAGGGGAGCAATATTCCCATTCGTTTCCGGAACTTCCGGTTCAAGCCGTTCTATTTCGCGATGATTTTCAAAGGCGGCCTGCCCTCTCTGGCCCGGCAGAGTCTGGCATCCGTGGCCACCATCTGCCTGAACCACGCGGCGCAGCCATACGGTGACGCGGCCATTGCCGCCATGAGCATTGTGCAGCGGATCGTCATGTTCGGCGCGTCCACCATGCTGGGCTTCGGACAGGGCTTCCAGCCGGTCTGCGGCTTCAATTATGGCGCCGGACTGTACACCCGTGTCAAACAGGGCTTCCGCTTCTGCGTCAGGGTTTCAACCCTTGTGCTGCTGTCGCTCAGCATACTGGGTTATCTGTTCGCACCCCGTCTTGTCGAGCTGTTTCGGGATGACCCGGATGTAATCACCTGCGGCGTGCAGGCACTCCGGTTCCAGTGCCTGACCTTCTGGGTGCAAGGCTGGGTTGTCACCAGCAATATGCTCCAGCAAGCCATCGGGCGAACGGTACCGGCCACCTTTTTGTCCATTGCAAGGCAGGGTCTGTTTTTCATTCCACTGATCTGGCTCCTTCCCCTCTTTTGGGGACTGACCGGTATAGAAATGACGCAGTCTGTTGCAGACCTGCTGACCTTTCTCTGTGCCATCCCGATTCAGATTCATGTGCTGAAAAGCCTGCCGGCTGATCGTCCGGTTCGTCCATGCTGACGCACGGCGTTTATTGACAATGATAACATATTTTGCTATACTGGAATTGGATCGTTATGGATTGTTTCAAAAAGGAGGCTATCACATATGGAAAAGAAAATCATTACCGTCAGTCGGGAATTTGGCAGCGGCGGCCGTACCATCGGCCGTATGATCGCCGAGAAGCTCAATATTCCGTTTTATGACAAGGAGCTTGTTGACCAGATTGCCATGGAATCCGGCTTCGCACCCAAATTTGTGGAAGAAAACGGCGAGCACTCTCCCGGAAGCAGCCTCTTTTCCTATGCGTTCGCGCCGCAGGGCGTGCCGGGCGTCATGAACGGTCTGTCCACCGCCGATTTTCTCTGGAATATTCAGTGCAACGTGATCCTCCAGCTCGCTGACAAAGGCCCCTGTGTGATTGTGGGCCGGAATGCGGATTACATTCTGAAAGACCGTCCCGACGCGATGCATATTTTTATCCACGCGAATATGGATTTCCGGGCTGACCGGATTGTACGGCTCTACGGTGAATCCGAAAAGGCTCCCACGGTTCGTTTGCAGGAAAAGGATAAGCGCCGCCGGGTGAACTACCAGCATTACACCGGCCGCACCTGGGGCATGGCACAGAACTATGACCTGTGTCTGGACAGCAGCACCATCGGTGTGGAAAAATGCGCCGACATTGTGGTCGAGCTGGTAAAAGCCTCCAAATAACACACAGGCTGACGCCCTGCACCGGTTTTGGTGCAGGGCGTTTTCTCATACCGTTGCCGGTTCTTTGTCATTGATCTGGATGCTGACGCCGTTGACTTCCACGTTCTCGTCGGCACAAATCAGAATGTACTTGACGCCGCCGATGACCCGTGTTTCAATCAGGTCGCTCCGGTCGGGCGCCACCTTGATGGAAACATCGGGGGTCTTGATTTCAAAATGTTTGTCATCAATGATGTTTCGGGGATGAAGCTCGGCTTCAAAGCCAAAAGCTTCGTCATAATCCACGCTGAATTTCGCCATATGGGCTTCCGATACGCCGCAGTCTTTTAAAACCTGCTTCACGTCCTCCTTGGAAATCATCAGCGGTTCCGGCACCTTGGCCTCCTTGTGCATCTCAATGCGCTGGCGAAGCTGATTGTGCACCTCCTGAACCACCTCCATGCCGCACTCGTCGTCCAGAGAAGCGGAGAGCAGCGCCTCGAAGGATTGCTTCTGCTCCGCGGCGGGCTTGGGCACGGCGGTATTGAAGATCGTTTCAATAAACGTATCGTGTCCGTCTTTGATATCCCGGGAGTAAAACAGGGCGTTGTAGATATTGGTAGCCCGGTTGTCAAAGGCCGGGAACAGGAATCCCAATTGGGGCGCGGAAACCATCTGTGCCATGGCGCCGTCGTGAAACAGCTTTTCTTCGGCCACATAATGCAGGTTTGGCTTGGTCTGCTTCACAGGGCAAATGGCGCACACCAAATAGGTGTAGACCTCCTCACTCTGATCGGCCTGGGTCGAATCGTCCTTGCTCTTGAAGGGAACGTCGTAGCTGTCGCAACCCAGCAGAATCAGATAGCTGTCCTCAAAGCTGACGGAGTCAATGATTTTCTGATAAAAGTCGCGGCGCAGCTCGTCATCCTTCAGTCTGGTTTGGCGCAGATCCATCAGCAGTTGATGCTCCGGAGAGCCTGCCACCTGGGAGGTCTTAAAGCTGATATCAATCAGGTTTTTACCCAACGTACCGGACAGGGTTCGTTTCAACAGGGCGAAATACTTCTCCGACTCATTCTCCGGCATGATGCCCAAGCTCTGACTGAATTCGGAGATAATCTCCTTTTGGGCGTTGACGTAGCAGCCGTAGATAGTCGTCATATTGCTGCGGTCCCGGCGCAGGTGCCGCCGAATTTCGCCGATTTCCTTATCGTTCATAGACTTGTCCTCGCTTATCGAAAAGTTTGCCCGGGTATTATAGCACATACATACCGAAAAATCCAGCAAAAACCTGCCAGACGATGTCTGTACCCAGACAAGTTACAATTTTGCCTCAGAAGACGGTGTGTCCGATTGGGTCACACTGTTTTTCAACTTGTATGGGTAATCCCCCCTGTTCCGAAAGTTCATGCTCCGGCAATGTTTGAATGCTTTTTTGAGTTCATTCACAGCTTCCACGGTAGCCTGGTTGCCCGCAGGGCGTCAAACGGGTTATTTCTATAAAAAGAATGTAAGCACGCTTAAAACAATACTCCCGTCTGATTTTCTCTTGGAAATCAGACGGGAGTATCCGTATGCTCCCAAATACCGTCAGCTACCAGGTGACAAGTAATTCGTTTCTTATCATTGTGAAGCGGATTTTCAGTTCCAAAGGCAATTCCAGTTCTTTACGAAGTATTCAATACCGGAATAAACAGTGGTAATGACAATTACGGCAATCACAATCCAGCGGATAACGGCGACATGGGGAAACACCATCATCACGCACAGGCCGATCATGGTGCTGGCAGTTTTGACCTTCCCGCTCCACCCGGCGGCAATCACATTGCCCTTGGGCGCGGCCACCAGCCGCAGACCTGTCACAGCAAATTCCCGGGTCAGCACGATCATCAGCGCCCAAGCCGGGAAGCCGCCCCACTGGCAAAACATACACATGGCCGCGATGGTCAGCAGCTTATCCGCCAGCGGATCGAGGAATTTGCCGAAATCGCTGACCTGGTTGTAATGCCGGGCGATGTAGCCATCCACAAAATCCGTCAGGCTGGCTACCATGAACAGAGCCAGCGCCAGCCACATCCAAAGTCCCGGCTGTCCGCCACTGAGATACATCAAAACCAGGTATATCGGAATCATGGCCACCCGGGCCAATGTAATTTTTGTTGCAGTCGTCATACTTCCTCAACCTCCAGAACATAGCCTGACAAATCGCCATCCACGCAGCCGTCGATCTGCGCCAACACGAAATCGCCCTCCCGCAGAGGCTCGTCACAGGCCAGCCAGACCCGGCCGTCAATATCAGGCGAATCGGCATAGGTTCTGCCGAAATACTGCTCCGCTTCTTCGTCGTAGCCGTCCACCAAAACCTCCATCGATTTTCCGATCATGGCGGAATTATAGGCATCCATGATCTCCGACTGGATCATTTCCACAATCTCCGCCCGCTTCTGGGCAATCTCAGAATCGGGATAGTCCATTGCGGCGGCAGGGGTTCCCTCCTCCGGCGAGAAGGCAAAGGCACCCACCCGCTCCAGCCGCTGTTCCTTCAGGAACTTGCACAGCTCCTCGAATTCCGCCTCTCCCTCGCCGGGCAGGCCGGTGATCAGGCTGGTACGGATCACAAGTCCCGGAATTCGGTTGCGCAGCCGGGCAAACAGCGCCTTGAGGAATTCCCCGTCTCCCCGGCGGTTCATCAGCTTGAGAATTCTGTCGTTACAGTGCTGGATGGGAATATCCAGATACTTGACGATCTTCGGCTCAGAGGCCATCACATCGATAAGTTCATCGTCAATCTCATCGGGATAGACATAGTGAACCCGAATCCAGTGCAGTCCTTCAATTCGGCAAAGCTGCCGCAGCAGTTCCGGCAGCAGCCGCTTGTGACCCGGCAGATCGGTACCGTAACGGCTGGTATCCTGCGCCACCACAATCAACTCTTTCACGCCGGAATCCGCCAGCATCCGCGCTTCATACAGGACATCGTCCATCTGACGGCTGCGGTACTTGCCCCGCAGAGAGGGTATCACGCAGTAGGCGCAGTGGTTGTCACAGCCTTCCGCGATTTTGATGAAGGCGTAGTGCTCCGGAGTCGTGACAACACGGCCCGTCTCCTGCTCCGGCACGTCGATGGAGCCAAAATCCGCGACCTGCTTGTCCTCCAACAGCGCTTCAATGGCAGGTACGATTTCCGTGTAGCTGCCGGTTCCCAGAACGCCGTCCACTTCGGGCATCTCTTTCATGATTTCGTCCTGATACCGCTGGGACAGGCAGCCGGTGACCAGTATTTTACCCACCCGACCCTCGGCTTTCAGGGCAGCTGTGGAAAGAATATAGTCGATTGCCTCGGACTTGGCGGAATCAATAAAGCCGCAGGTGTTGATCACCACTACGTCGCACCCGTCCACATCGGGACAGACCGTGTGGCCGGCCTCCTGTACACGGTACATCATCCGCTCGCAATCCACCTGGTTTTTGGCACAGCCCAGGGAGATAAATCCAATATTTGCCATATGTTGTCATTCCTCCAGGAATTCTTCTGTATCCAGTTGCTTCAGCGCCTGCCGGATCTGCTGATAGCTGTGTCCCCGGCGCAGCAGGGCATCCACCGCCCGCTTCACATCCCGCTCGCCGTACTCGTTTCCAAGCCGTGCCCGCAGGAATTCCTGTATCTGATCCTGCTGATCGGGGTAGTCCGCCAGCGCTTCTTCCCAATACTGCTTGGGCACTTTTTTCTCATAGAGGGCCTGTTTGGCACGCGCGGCTCCATAGCCCTTTGCGATGCAGCGGGCAACCACCTGCTCGGCAACCTTTCGGTCATCCAGCAGTTCCAGATCGCTCATCCACTGCACCGCTTCCCTGGCCTGGGCAGGATTCTCCCCTTTCTGCACCAGCCGCTGTTCCAGATCCCGTTTGGAGACACTGGACGCGGACACAATCCGCACGGCGCGCATTTTGGCGGACATTCTGCCCGCGGCATCACGCAGGGCGTCCATCTCCCGATCACTTAACTCTTTGCCGGTATACAGGCCAAAATCCTCCACCGTCTGACGGTACAGGCGCATGGAACTATCATCCTCGAATTTCACATAGTACCGTCCAGCCCGATCAGGGGCGGTTCTTAACAGCTCAATCCTCATCGTCGAAGTCGTCGGCGCTAACCGCTACCCCCTGTTCGGCAGCTTTTGCCGGCGCAGCGGGTGCGGCCGAGGTTCTGTTCATCAGGTTTTCACGCACCTGCGCCTCCACCTTCTCGGCGATCTCCGGATGATTCATCAAATATTCCTTCACCGAGTTGGCACCCTGCCCGATCCGCTCGTCGCCCATGGAAAACCAGCTTCCGCTCTTCTGAATAATATCCATCTGAACAGCCAGATCCACCAGTTCGCCCCATTTGCTGATGCCCTTTCCGTAGAGAATATCGAAATAGGCTTCCTTGAAGGGAGGCGCAACTTTGTTCTTGACCACCTTGACCCGGGTTTTATTGCCGACGACGTTTCCGCCCTCTTTAATCGCTTCCACCCGGCGCACATCCAACCGGACGGAGGCATAGAACTTCAGGGCGTTTCCGCCGGTGGTGGTTTCGGGATTGCCGTACATCACGCCGATCTTCATACGAAGCTGGTTGATGAAAATAACCACACAATTGGTTTTGGAAATGGTGCCAGCCAGTTTCCGCAGCGCCTGGCTCATCAGCCGGGCCTGCAAACCCACGAACGTGTCGCCCATTTCGCCCTCAATTTCCTGCTTGGGCACCAGCGCGGCAACGGAATCCACCACAACCGCGTCAATTGCGCCGCTGCGAACCAGCGCGTCAGTAATTTCCAACGCCTGCTCGCCGGTATCCGGCTGGGAAACCAGGAGATTATCCGTGTCCACGCCCAGCGCAGCGGCATACACGGGATCCAGCGCGTGCTCCGCGTCCACAAAGGCAACCTCGCCGCCCCGCTTCTGGGCTTCAGCCAGAATGTGCAGCGCCAACGTGGTCTTGCCGGAGGATTCCGGGCCGTAAATCTCAATGATTCTTCCTTTGGGCACGCCGCCGATACCCAGCGCCGCGTCCAGCGCCAGAGAGCCGGTGGGAATCGCTTCCACATTCATCTCCGGGCGGTCGCCTAAACGCATGACGGTTCCCTTGCCAAAGTTCTTGTCGATTTGACTCAGAGCGGTTGCCAATGCCTTTTTCTTGTCGGAGGCGGGAGTGGGTGCTTCGTACGTGGTCTTTTTCGTAGCCATAATCAATCTTCCTTCCTGCCGTACTGCGCCAGCACGGCACGTTCTCTCTCGTTAAAATCTTTGGCGCGTTCCAAAATGGTATACCCATTGTCCTCCAGAATCCGGCAGACATCGTCTCCCTGCCCCATGCCGAATTCAAGGCACAGATAGCCGCCCGGTTTCAGCGCTGCGGCATAGTTTTTCGCGATGGATCGATAGAAATCCAGTCCATCCCGTCCGCCATAGAGCGCAATATGGGGCTCGAAGTTTTTGACGCTGTCGGGCAGCTCAGCCATTTCCGGGCCGGTGACATAGGGCGGATTGGACACAATCATATCAAATTTACCCAGAAACGCCGGAGCGGAACCGAGGGCATCCGCCTGAACGCAGGACACCCGTCCGGAAAGCCGGTGCGCCATCATGTTCTTTTTTGCCACGGCCAGCGCGTCCTTGGAGATATCCGCCAGTGTGACCCGCGCATCCTTGATCCGGGTAGCCAGCGCCAGACCGATGCAGCCGGAGCCGGTGCACAGATCCAGAACCCGGGGATCAGAAGGTAAAAAGATCGCCTGATTGATGGCAAGTGAAACCACCGCGCAGGTATCATCCCGGGGAATCAGCACATTTTTATTGACGTACAGGGTCAGCCCGTAGAATTCCCACTCGCCCAGAATATAGGGCAGAGGTTCCCCTTTCAGCAGCCGGTTGGTGGCCGCTTCCATGCTGGCGCAGACATCGTCACCCGCGTAGAGATCCAGATTGCTCAGCAGAGATTCCTGCGTTTTTCCTGTGTAAAAGGAGAGCAGATTCCGCGCCATCAGCCCCGCCGTTTCCCCATCCTCTGTGGCCATCAGCGCCCGCCTGCAGGAGAGGTACAACTCGGAATACTTCTTTACCACCGGTCGGTTCCCTCCTCCTCCGGCAGGACGGCCTGCAGGGCGGCGATACCGACTTCGATCATACTGTCGTCCGGTTCATTGGTGGTAAAATTCTGAAGCCACATACCCGGAAATGTCAGGATTCTGGTAAACGCATTGTCGTGACGGCCTGCCCAGCGGTTGATCTCATAGGTGATCGCCACAATCAGCGGCAGCAGCAGCAGCTTGAACACAATCATGATCAACCTGTACAGGAAGCTGCTGCGCATAGCCGCCAGCGCAGGCACCAGAGCAAGCAGAGCCGAGGAAGCCACGGAATAGACCAGAATGGAAATGACCATCACCACCAGCAGGAAGCTGGTGCCGCATCGGGGGTGCAGCCGGGTCTGCTTACGGACATTTTCAACAGTCAACGGCAAACCCGCTTCATAGCAGCGAATGGTTTTGTGCTCAGCACCGTGATAGGAAAAAACCCGCCGCATCTCGCTCATCTTGGAAATCAGATACATATACAGCAGGAAAATCGCCATCCGGATGACACCTTCCAGAAGCATCAGCACCACGTTGCTTTGAATGATTCCGTCAAAGAAGCTGCTGACAACCATGGGCAGCAAAAAGAACAGACCAATGGACATGGCCAATCCCAGAAACACCGCGAAACCGATGACAAATTGTTGGAATTTCTCGTTGCCAAGCTTGTTTTCCAGCCAGAGATCCAGCTTGGAGGGCTTCTCATCCTCAGCGTATTCCTCCGGCGCCAGATCCGCCGCGTGCATCAGCGCCTTGACGCCAACCACCTGCGAATCAAAGAAATTGACCACACCCCGAATCAGTGGCCATGTCGGAAAAGAACCGGGGCGGTGCTTTTTTCTGGGCTGAACCTCCACGGTCAGGCCGTCCTTTCCCCGGACAACCACCGCGTCCTTTTCCGGCCCGCGCATCATGATTCCCTCAATCAGAGCCTGTCCGCCGATGGAGGTTTTGAATTTTTCATTGCAGCAAACTGCTTCTTTCTTTGACATACAAGATCCTTCCTCACTGGGATACCGGCAGCCGCACCGTGACCAGTGTACCTCCACCGGGGGCATTCTCCAGCGTCAGCGTACCGCCGTGCATCTCAACAATTTCGTCGCTGACTGCAAGACCGATGCCGGTTCCCCGAACCGACGAGCTGCCTTTATAGAATTTTTTCTTGACCAACGGGATTTCATCCGGGGGAATTCCCGGCCCGTAATCCCGAATCCGCACCACAACCTGCCCGTTTTCGCAGGTCATCGAAGCCTCAATCCGCTTGCCGGAGCCGCCGTGCTTGGCGGCGTTATCCAGAATGTTCAGAAAAACCTGCCGCAGACGCTTTCCATCGCAGGGAATTACCGGGATATCATCATCGTTTTCCAGATACTCCAGACGGATTCCTTCCTGTTCCAGGCGGGAACCATACATATAAACTGTTTCTTCAAATTCCGACCGGATATCTGTCGGCTCCACACTCAGCGTCATCCGGCCATCCTGCATTCTGGTAAAGTCCAGCAAATCCACAACCATCTCAGTCAGTCGTTTGGCTTCCCGGGAAATAATCTTCATGCCCTGCCGGGTCTGGGGATCCAGCGTATCATCGGCAAGCAGTGTCTCACTCCAGCCGGTGATGGCGGTCAGCGGGGTGCGCAGCTCATGGGAAAGCTGGGAAATGAATTCCGTCTGCATCTTCTCGTTCTGACTGATTTTGGCGGACAGATCATTGATGGTGTCCGCCAGCTCCCCGATTTCATCGGAATACCGGGTTTGAATCTGAGCGCCGTAACTGCCGCTGGCAATCCGCTTTGCCTTTTCCGTAATCTCCGTAACGGGTTTCATCACGGAACGGATATAGTAGTCGCCGCTGAAGATCACTGCGGCCAAAACCACCGCAAGCACGCCAAAACTGACGAGACTCACATAGAAAATCTGACGATTGACCAGCCGTGTGGCAGTCACATAGCGCAGAACGCCGATCACTTCCCCATTGCTGTAGATCATTGGACTGGATACGGCAATAATCCGTTCTCCGGTAGCGGGGTCTTTTCCCACGAAGCTGCGGATGCTGCGGGTGTTGATCGCCTCCTGAATCTCTGACGTCTGGGGCGGAAGACCCGCCCAGTTTCCATAGGACGAGGCCACAATTCTGCCCTGCCTGTTGATAAACTGAAGCTCGATCCGGTTTCGATCCTCAAATGTTTGGGCATAGGTCATACAGGACTGATAAAAATCGCTGTAGTTCTGATCCAGATAATCTGCGAAAAAATCCGTGGTGGTTTTGGCGCGATAGCGCATATCCGATTCCATATTGGAATAGTAGTAGGCGGCAAAGGATGCTGTCACGGCCAGCACGCACACCATGCCCAACGCCAGAATTACGCAGAAGGTATTCTGAACCCAGCGCCTGCGCAGGCCGCTCCGCTTTTTCGTGGTCTGCTTTGACCGCTTCATGCGCCCCATTTATAGCCGAACCCCCATACCGTGGTAATATAGGTCGGATTGGCGGTATCATCTTCAATTTTTATTCGCAGACGGCGGATATTCACGTCCACAATTTTCAGCTCTCCGTCATAATCCTTGCCCCACACGGCGGCGAGAATATCCTCCCGGGAGAGCGCACGCCCCGGATTCTGCATGAAGAGCTTCATAATGGAATACTCCACCTGAGTCAGGCGTACCCGATTCCCCGCTTTTTCCAACGTGTGGTTACGGGTATTCATCACAAAGGGTCCCTGCGTCAAAAGCTCGGAGTTGGCCGTACTGTCGCCGCCGATCCGGCGGTAAAGGGCATCGATCCGGGCTGTCAGCTCAGCCGGGGAAAATGGCTTCGTGACATAGTCGTCCGCGCCGGTCATCAGGCCGGTGACCTTGTCCATCTCCTGTGTGCGGGCGGTGAGCATAATAATGCCCATCTGCTTATCGGTGGCACGGATGCGTCGGCATACTTCAAAGCCGTCAATTTCAGGCACCATGATATCCAGAATGGCCACGCCCACATCCGGGTTTTCCGCGATCCGATCCAGCGCTTCCTGTCCGGTGCCGGCCTCCACCACATCGTAGCCGGCCCGCCGCAGATTGATGACGACAAAGGAACGGATGTTCACTTCGTCCTCAAGTATCAATACCTTTTTCATAGATTACCTCTCAGATCTCTCCGAAATTCCAGTCTGTATGATTTAAATGAAAACCGTCGCACAGCTTTTCCCGGGTAATACCGGCAGCAGCGGCTCCCGATTCCAACGCAGCCGCATATACCACGTTTTCGCCCCGATACAGCACAAAACGCCCTTCCAGCACGGCGTCACGCTCACGCTCGGAACCGGTCAGCGCATAAACCGTGAACAACGGTACATCCTGCTGCTGATCATCCTGCACGGAAAACAGCGTGGAGTCCCCTTCCCGCGCAGTGCGAAGGCGGTATGCCAGCGCGCCTTCTAGCTGAAGGTACCAGCCCTCATCCAACTGATGAAAGGCAAAGAGCTTGTCCACCACTTTGCCGCCGGCAGTCAGGGCAAACCAGCGGATCACCTGCCGGGTGGTATCCGCATTCTGCCCGGGGACAGGCGCCGGGATCTCTGTCACGCCGTCGCCGTCAATGTCATCGGCGTACACCGGACAGGCGGGTCTGGCGCCGCTTCCCATCTCACCGGCGGGGAGCACACTGAAAAATTCGCCGTTCCGGTAGGCCAGTACATCCGTCACCAAGGTCTGTCCAACAATGCTTTCGGCAAAAACGGCACTTTCACCGCTTTGCAGTGTTCCAACTGCCAGCCGGTTTACGCAGTCTGCGGACGCTGACAGGGGGATTTCCCCAAGCTTCTGTATTTTTCCCTGTGTGAAGCAGCAGAGCGCCACCGAAGCCGAATCTAACTCCGCCGCGCCGGGCGAAAGAATCACCAGTTCTCCCCTGCCGCAGCCATCCAGATCCGCCGTCAGAAAACCGGAATATCCGGTGGACATCAGCAGCTCCGCCCGGTTCTCCTCAAAACCATATACGGACAGGGTACGACGTACCTGATTGCTGATCTGGCAGCCAATCACGGCTTCCACGCCTGCCCGGTCATCGAGCTGGACGTATTCCACCCGGTCAAAAGCGGAACCGGTGTTTTCGATGGTCTGCAAAAGACGGTATCCGCTTTCCGTTTTCCCGAAAACCAGAATCCGGAGGGGCTTTTCATCGCTGCTTTTCGCAAAGAGCAGATATTCATTCTCGCCGTCTCCGTCCAGATCCGCTGCCTGAACCGTCTGCCGGTTCTCTCCGGCGCGGGGCGCGGAATACTCCAGATCTGTCATAACCGCGTCTATGGCCGTCTGGAGTTCCCGGAACTCAGCCGACCGTCTGGGCAGGCAGTACATTTCCCCCACCGTGCGCAGGCCGCAGCCGGACAGAAGAACTGACAGCAGCATAACGGAAATTGCCATTTTGATGCCCCGTCTCACAGCGTCAGCTCCCTTCATTTGATTAGTATAGCACATATGTTTCCAAAATGAAAGTTCATTTTACCACAACATTCGCTTCACCCAACACATTTTTCAGCTCCCGGATCATATTGTCAGCCAGCAGGCACCGGGTTCCACGGCGAATCTTCGTATCGGCGAAGTAAAGCACCGCGCCGCAGGTTCCGGGGAACATATTCAAAATGGCCTTGACCTTCCGCAGTACCGGATCACCCTCACTGGGAATTCTCAGGTACAGCGTCCCGTTCTGCTGCGGCCGCGCCTGCGGCTCCTCGGGAACGCTGCCATCAGCATAATCGGAAATCGGCCGTGCCCGGTTGACCACAATCTGCGGCTCCTTCTCGTCCCGGATGCTTAGCTTCCCCGTCACAACCACTGCATTGTTTTCTTTCAAATAACCGCCGTATTGGCTGAGAACATTGGAAAAAGCCAGCATTTCAATTGCGGCTGTGTCATCCTCCACGGTGACATAGGCCATCATGGAGTTATTACGGGTGGTTTTCATTTTCACGCTCTGAACAACGCCTGCCACGCTGACAATCTGCTCATCCTGATACTTGCTTTCCTCATCCATCAGATCTCCAATGGGAATCACATGGGTGTTTTTCAAGTAGGGACGGTAGTCATCCATGGGGTGGCCGGAAATGTAAATGCCGGTGGTCTCCTTTTCCATGGCCATCAGTTCCGCCCTGCTCAGCTCCTCCTTGCGGGGAATGGGAATGGACACCGCAGCGTCGCTGTCCTCCAGCATGGAGAACAGACCCATCTGCCCATCCAGATTTTTCTTCCGGGTGGAGGCGACGGCGTCCATCATCTGATCGTACACCGCCAGAAGCTCACTGCGGTGATGACCGAAGCAGTCCATGGCGCCGCATTTGATAAAATTCTCCACGGCGCGCTTATTCAGCTCTCCTTCTCCCATCCGCTGGAGAAAATCTTCCAGGGAGCGGAAAGGGCCGCCTTCGGCGCGTTTGCTTACCAGCGTGCGGATCAATCCGTGCCCCACATTTTTCACCGCGCCCAGGCCAAAGCGGATCGCGTTGCCCTCCACGGTGAAGTGGTCGTCGGAATGGTTGAGATCCGGCGGCAGCACCGGGATATTCAGTTCCTTGCACTCGGCGATGTAGCCGGAAATTTTCGCAGCAGAATCCAGTACGGATGTCATCAGCGCGGCCATATATTCTTTCGGATAGTGACACTTGAGATATGCCGTCTGGTAAGCGACCACGGCATAGCAGACGGAGTGAGCCTTATTAAAGGCGTAGTCGCCAAAATCCACGATTTCATCGTAGACCGACTGAGCCACATCCTCCGGAACGCCCTTCGCCACGGCGCCGGGTATATTTCTTTCGGGATCACCATAGACAAAGGTCTTTCGGTCGGCCATAATGATTTTTGTTTTTTTCTTGGAAATGGCACGACGGATGTTGTCCGCCTGACCCATGGAATATCCGGCAAGACTTCGGAAAATTTCTATAACCTGTTCCTGATATACAATGCAGCCATATGTCACTTCCAGAATCGGCTTGAGCAGCGGGGTTTTGTAGGTGACTTTTTCGGGATGCATTTTGCACTCAATGAATTTGGGAATGGAGTCCATGGGGCCAGGGCGGTACAGCGCGACGATAGCTGTGATATCCTCAATGGAACTGGCCTTCATATTCACGCAAACGCCGGTCATTCCCGCTGATTCCAGCTGAAAAACGCCCTGAGTTTTTCCCTCGGCCAGCATTGCAAACGTCCCGGCATCATCGTCCGGCACATTTGCAATCCGAAAGTCAGGTTCCAGTTTCTGGATCTCCTTTTCCGCGTCGTCAATGACCGTCAGGTTCCGCAGACCAAGAAAGTCCATTTTCAGCAGGCCCAGCTCCTCGATGGTGGTCATGGTATACTGGGTTACAATGGTATCGTCATTTCTCGACAGCGGGACATAGGTATACACCGGGTCAGCGGTGATCACCACGCCGGCAGCATGGGTGGAGGTATTTCGCGGCATCCCCTCCAGACGCATGGCGGTATCGATCAGCTTTTTCACCCGCTCATCGCCGTCGTACATCTCTTTCAGCTTAGGGCTGACCTCCATTGCGTCCTTCAATGTGATGTGCGGGGTTGACGGAACCAGCTTGGCCACCACATCGGTTTCGGCGTAGGTAAAATTCAACGCCCGTCCCACATCCCGGATGGCGCCCCGGGCAGCCATGGTGCCGAAAGTGGCAATCTGCGCCACATGGTCGCTGCCATATTTGCGCATAACATACGCGATCACCTCGCCCCGGCGCTCCTGGCAGAAATCCGTGTCAAAATCAGGCATGCTGACCCGCTCGGGGTTCAAAAACCGCTCGAAAATCAGGGCGTACTTCATGGGGTCCACTTCGGTGATGTGCATACAGTAGGCCACGATGGATGCCGCGCCGGAGCCGCGCCCCGGTCCCACCGGAATCCCGGACTCCTTGGCGAAACGGATAAAATCCCACACAATCAGGTAGTAATTGACATAGCCCATATGGCTGATAACGCCGATTTCGTATTCCAGCCGATCCATATATTCCCGGGGCGGATTCACGTAACGCTCCCGGAAGCCGTCCATGCAGAGCTTTCGGAAGAACTCTTCATTGGTGTAGCCCTCCGGTACCGGGAAAGCGGGCAAATGGTATTCGTGGAAGGTAAATTCCAGATTGCACATATCGGCAATTCTGACGGTATTCTCAAAAGCTTCCTCGCAGTTTGGGAAAAGCGAAAGCATTTCCGCCTCGCTCTTGAGATAGAACTCCTGCGTTTGGAATTTCATGCGGTTCGGCTCATCCACGGTCTTTCCGGTCTGGATGCAAAGAAGCACATCCTGCATCTCGGCATCTTCTCTGCGCAGATAATGGGCGTCATTGGTCACAATCAGGGGCAGTCCCGTCTCCCGGGCAAGGCGGAGAATTCCCTGATTCACTGCCAGTTGTTCATCAATGCCGTGATCCTGCAATTCGAGGTAAAAATGCTCCGGCCCGAAGATGTCCGACAACTGCAAGGCATATGCTTTGGCAGCTTCATAATCCTCGCTCATCAGATATTGGGGAACCGCGCCGGCCAGACAGGCGGAGGTTGCGATCAAACCCTCGTGATACTCCCGCAGCAGGTTCAAATCCACCCGGGGTTTTCCATAGAATCCGTGGATGAACGCCTGGGAAACCAGATAGCACAGGTTTTCATAGCCTTTCCGGTTTTCGCACAGCAGCACCAGATGATAGGGATCGTTGTCAATGCCGTGAATCCGGTCATCCATCCCCCGCCGGGCAACATACACCTCGCAGCCGATGATAGGCTTTATGCCCGCCGCCTTCGCTGCCTTATAAAAATCAATGCAGCCATACATGACGCCGTGGTCGGTGATCGCGATGGCGCTCTGCCCCAGCTCCTTGACACGCTCCATAATCTGATCGATCCGGCAGGCGCCGTCCAGCAGACTGTATTCCGTATGGACGTGCAGATGTACAAAGCTCATTGATCTGTCTCCTTTGCCAGTTCCACCAGCTTTTTCATCCGGTGATTCATAGCGGGCTTGGTAATGGGCGGTTCCATCAGTCCGGCCAGCTCCGTCAGCGTGGCGGAGGGATTCGCCTGTCTGGCCTGTGCGGCCTGCGCCAGCTTGGCCGGCAGGGATTCCAGCATGCCCCGTTCCGAAAGAATCCGGATCGCGTTGATCTGCTCCTGCGCCGCCTCCACCACTTTGGATGTGTTTGCGTCATCGCAGTTGCAGCGGCGGTTGACCTTGTTGTTCAGCTCTTTTTCCAGCCGCGCCTCCATGATTCCCATCGCCGCAACCGGCGCGCCCAGAAAAGTCAGAAAGTCGGAAATATGGTCGCTCTGCTTGATGTAGAGTACCTGCGCCCCGCCCCGCTGCGCTGTTTTGGGATAAAACGTCAGGATTTCGTGCATCAGCATATAGGTTTCCCCAGCCACGCTCTGATGGGTAGTGGTGATTTCCATATGATAACCCTTTTCGGGATCTGTTACCGACCCGCCTGCCAAAAAAGCGCCGCGCAGGAACGCAGCCTTACAGCAGTCATTCTCCACCACAGGCAGGTTGACGTGCAGCGACAGCGTTCTGTCCAGGCTGAAGCCGCATGATTCCATGATCACATCGAGTTTATCCGGGTTCGTGATCTGAAACACCAGCTTACCCGGCGCCTCCAGACTGGGAAACAGATCAAAACTCAGATTAAAAGCCTTCTTGAACAGCTTGGGCAGAAACTGGGCAAACTCCCGGCTTTCCGTAACAATCCGAATTCCTTCACGGGAAAAACTGTTGCAGAAAAGCAGTATACCGAAGCTCTCCGCCAGGGCGCAGCAGGCGCGCTGGGGAAACACTCTGCACATTTCACTTTTCGCGTTTGCCGAAAACGAAACAGCCATCCGCGCACTCCTCTCTGATTCACCAGATCCGAACTTCCGGTTCCAGACGGATTCCGGAATTGCGAAAGACCAGATCCGAAACCTGCTTCAAAAGCTCCCGGACATCCGCCGCCGTGGCTCCGCCCAGATTCACGGCGAAGCCCGCGTGTTTTTCCGAAATGGCCGCGCCGCCGACCTGATAACCGCGCAGGCCGGCCTGATCGATCAGGGCAGCTGCGTAAGCGCCCGCAGGACGTTTGAAGGCGGAACCGGCAGATGGTAGATCCAGCGGTTGGGACGCGGTACGTCTGCGTTTCAGATCCAGCATCCTGGCGCGGATTTCCTCCGGCGCTCCGGGCGTCAGATGGAATACGGCGCTCAGAACGATCCCGGGCGTATCCTCCAAAAAGCTGTGGCGGTAGGAGAAATTCATGCAGGCGCATTCCCGCTCCGATACAGTTCCGTCCATGTCCATCATCCGCACCGACTGGCAGATCTGGCAGATTTCACCGCCATAGGCGCCTGCGTTCATATAGATGCCGCCGCCCACCGTTCCGGGGATTCCGTGGGCAAATTCCATCCCCCCAAGGCCAAGACCGGCCGCGAACACAGCGGCTCTGGCCATCGTCACGCCGGCCATAACCCGGATATGCGTGCCGTCCAGCCGCTCCATACCGTCCAAACAGTCCTTCAGGCAGATCACAAGGCCACGAAGCCCTTCGTCGGGCGCCAGAATATTGGTGCCCGCCCCCAGAATCCGTGGCTTTTCGCCATAAAGCGCGGCTGCCTTCAACAGAAGGGACAGCTCCGCCTCCGTTTTGGGAAAGGCCATCACCTCCGCCGGGCCGCCAATGCGGAAGGAGGTGTGTCTGGACAGCGGCTCGTTCAGGCGAAGCACCACATTGGAAGCCAGCGTCATCATCTTCTGCTGGAAATCAGATAAATTCGTCATAAACGCCTCCGGGTGTATGATTAAAAACAGTATATCATATCCGGTTTGGATAATCAATTATTCGCGTTGTGAAATTTATGCTCAAAACCCTCACCGCTTGAGGCGGTGAGGGTTAAGCATGAAAATGGGTCAGCCGATGGTATCCCGCAGAATCTGGCGGTTGGCCTCCATATCGGGAATCAGCACGGACATACCGCGTACGCTGGCTCCCTGGTAGGTTCCCTCTGCGGGGATGTACTGTGTGGTAACTTCCAAATCGCTCAGCAGCGGGAAGAACTCCATCACATAGCCGAGAATGTCCCCGTTGGACATATCGGTGGTGATCAGCGGGATGATTCCATTGACCAGATTGTTCATCTGCGTCAGGCTCATGTGCTTCGCCTGTGCCAGCAGTGCGGTCAAAACCTTCCGCTGCCGGTTGGTGCGGCCAAAATCGCTGTCCAGCTTTCGAATCCGGGCATAATTCAGAGCCTGCTCTCCATTCAGGTGGTTCATGCCGGCTTTCGCACCGCCGCCAACCTTTCCTGCTTCCGCTGCGGTCAGCTCGATATCCACGCCGCCCACCAGATCAATGATATCCTCGAAGCCGGAGAAGTCCACCTCGATATTGTGATCGACCTGAACGCCGAAGTTCTGCTTCAGACATTCATCCAGCATGCCCATGCCGCCGATGGCATAGGTGGTATTCAGCCGGTTATCCTGATAGCTCTTTCCGTTCCATTGAGGAAGCTGCACGTACAGATCCCGCAGGAAGGAGGTCATGACCAGCGTTTTGTTCTCGGTGTTGATGGTGCACAAAATCATGGCATCGGAGCGCTGTCTGCCCTGATTCTCCCGGCGATCCTGTCCGATCAGCAGAATGTTGATAATATGATCCGCCGTTTCAATCTCATCCGCCGGTGCGTCCGGCATTTGAATGTCCTCAGGGTCAACAATCTCTCCGGTGAAGTCCTCCTCCACGGGGTCTGTTTCGTTGAGGATATTCTCAATTTCTTCATCGGGAAGCGTCACATCCTCGGGCCGGTTGAGTCTGTTCAGCACGGAATTGACCCAGATCGATCCGCCTATCATCAGCAAAAGAATCAACGCAAGCACCACGCAGACAATGATCAGCGCAATTCGTTTTCCAGTGGATTTCTTCTTGGTATTGTCCATTTCATTTCACTCCATTTCTTGGATACATCCACATACGCCAGTATTATAGCAAATAAGCGCTGAAAAATCTACTGGAATTTATCCTCGTTAAAGGAAGATTAAAAATTAACTTCCGGAGCCGTCGAAGGCCCGGTTTTCCACATAGGTCATCATGCGGTTATAGGAAACCACTTTGCAGGAATATGTCCTCCCCACAGACAGCGAATCCCGATGGACACAAAAAGGGGCAGCCATATGGGCTGCCCGATCGTGCAGGATTTTATTTTTCGACGATTTCCAGAATCTCCATGGGGCAGGCCTTGGCGCAGATTCCGCAGGCAATGCATTTGGAAGCGGGGTTGCCTTCCTTCAGAACCAGAACCTTCATGGGGCAGGCCTCCACGCACTTGCCGCAGCCAACGCATTTCTTTTTGTTAATCATGTATACGCCGGTCTTGGGGTTCTGGGTGATGGCCTCGTGTTCACAGGTTCTCATGCACTTGCCGCACTGAATGCAGGTCATGGGCTTGGCGCCGCCGGGCTTGGCCACAATCTTGATGCAGGAATAGTCCGGATGGAATTCCTTGTAAAATGCGGTGGAGCAGGCGCGGACGCACTCCAGACACGCCATGCACTCGGCGCCTTTTTTCACGGTGAGCTTCTTCATAACGGGAAATCTCCTTTATGTATTTCTTCTGGCGATTATTATACAGTTAAAAAGTAAAAATAGCAATGGGGTAAATAAAAAAACGGAAAGAAATTCCTGCTGCTGCCGCGGCATCCAAAGCTGGCGGGAATTGTCAGCGTAAAGCTGGTTAAATGGGAAATAATATGGCTGAACTCAGAAAAACAGGAGGAAAAACATGAAAAAATACAGTGTAATCGGTGCCGTTCTGGTATTTACGGCTTTGCTTCTGGCAGGCTGCCGGAATCCCAACGGAAACATCGCCCCTTCTACCATGCCTTCAACCATGCCTTCCACGCAGGCAACCACCATGCCGGCCACGCAGGAAACCACAATGCCCGTGACGACGATGCCGTCTGCAGGAACCGAGCAGGCTCCATCCCACGGTGCCACCACACCCAGTGAAGGAACTTCTGAATCCTCCGGCGCGACTAACCCCGGCGACATGGGACGCGCCCGCTCACCCCGCGTGCGCTGACAGCCGGGGCCTGACGGCCCTGGCTTACTTATCAGGAAATTCACAAAACAGTGACATATCTGGTCAGGTTTTTCTTCATCCGTTCCGCCGCGGCGGTGGCCTGCTCAAGATAGTCCCTTCCGTCCGATCCCGCCTGTTCCCACGCCATGGTAATCAGCGGGCCGGCGCAGACGGCCGCGCCGTGTCCGAACCGGTCAAAACCGGCGGAACAGATTTTCGCGTTGCAGCCGGTGTAATCCATGTCGTCCATCAGGAGAAACAGTTCCGGATACTTTGTCCGCAGGGCGTTCAGGCTTCCGGCGGAATTGGCACCGGCCAGAACGGATACACGGGAATAGGCGCAGCGTCCCCGGTTTTCTTCCCCGAACCGGTTGACCAGATCCGCAGCCGCCATGTGAACCAGCCGGGTTCCGGTCAGCAGATCCTGAAGCTCCGGCGCGGACTTGTTGGAGGTGCGCACCACAACGAACAGATCCTTTTTTTGATTCTTCACATAGGGAAGAAACGGCCTGATGCAGTCGGTGCCGGGATAGGACGGAATAATCAGGCCATCACAGGGGTAAACCGTGTCCTCTCCGAAAATGGTATCTGCCGCCATGGACGCCATCATGGGCGAGAGAATATAGGGCGCGTCCATCACGGAGTAATAGCCCAGATCTTCGGCGCAGCGCAGTACCTCGCTCAGCTCGGTCATCCCGGAAAGGAGCGCGAACGCGGAAAAACTGACCCGGATGGCCGGCACAAGCCCCTTCAGCGCCGTCAGCAGTTCTTTACAGAAGCGGGCGTAATCCTGCGCCCCGTTTCCGGTGCGAAGCTGGGGCGGAAGAGCGGACACATTCAGTGTCAAATCCACCATGGACGGGTTTTTCAGCTTTCTGATTTTTTCCTGCAGAAGATCAATGGACATAACATCGCCCCCATTTTTTTACCATTGTATCACAGATTATTCCCTGTGAAAAGGCAAAAACATTCCAGAAGTGAAAATTTTCGCGCGGGGCATACTAGAATGGAAAGGAGGGATATGGATGCAGATTAAAGGATGGGCCATCACCATGGGGCTTGGCGCGGCCGCGGGTGCCGTAGCGATTCTGATGATGCCGCGCAACAATCCGACCCGCCGTCTGGCAGCAAAGGCCGCCAACAAGGTTGAGGACGCGGCATGGAAGGTCAGCGATAAGCTGAATCGGGAGATGGGTATGTAGCAAAGAAGCCGCCCACGCGGGCGGCTATCTTTTAAAAACCCAGATCCTCTCCCACCAGAATGAACTTGATCCGTCCTGCCGGACGGCAGTGGCGGGTAATAACAATCTGATTGCAGATACAGCCCTCGCTCCTGCAGTCAGCACAGGTTCCGGTGATCAGGCAGGGTGTGGGAGGATTTTCAAAGCGCTGCTTGTTCATGGGCGCGGCGATGGTTCTCGCCCGGCGGAGCGCCGCTTCCAGACTGTCCTCCACCTTATTCATACCCGCGATCACCAGCACATTTTTAGGGCCGTAAACAATGGCACCCACCCGGTTTCCGGTGCCGTCAATATTCACCATTTGACCATCCAGACTCAGGGCGTTGGCGCCGGTGAGGAAAAAATCAGCGCAAAACATCTCCCGTTGCGCCTGCTCCCGCGCTTCCGGAGTCTTGCAAAGTTCCCGGTCGATGGGCCGGTAATCTCCGGCGTGGAGCGCCTGCATCAGCCCGATCTGCTGGCAGCTCATCGCGCCGCCCCAGCCAACGGTGGAGCCTTCCGGGATCAATGCCAGCGCCTTTTCCAGCGCTGCCTCCCGACTCGCGCAGTAATATGCCTCAAAATGGCGGGATTGCAGGTTCTTCACAAGCACCTGTCCCCGCTTTTCGTAATACAATTCCTTTGGTGTTGCCATAAAACGCGCCTCCTTTTTCATTCATTGTAGCATCCTGCATTTGAAATGTAAAGAAAAAGCCTCCCGGCGGAGGCTTTTTCAGGCGTGATTATTTCTCGTCCGTCACGGACTCCAGCGTGATGCCCAGGTACTTTTCCAGCGCGGCCAGCTTCAGGCAGGTGCAGAAAACCTGCATAGCCTTTTCCAGCTCCTCGATGGGCGGCAGGCTGGGGGCAATGCGGATCATGGAATCGTGGGGATCAATGCCGTATGGATAGGTCGCACCGGCTTCCGTCAGCGTCACGCCCGCTTTTTTGCACAGCTCCAACGTCCGCTTGGCAGTGCCGGGCATGGCAGCCACACAGACAAAGTAGCCGCCCTGGGGATGATGCCAGTGGGCAATTCCCTTATCCGTAACCTCCGCGCGGAGCATTTTCAGAACCAGTTCAAACTTGGGCGCCAGAATCTGCGCGTGCTTTTTCATCAACTCCAGCGTGTGCGCCCTGTCCTTCAGATACAATACATGGCGGAGCTGGTTGACCTTGTCATAGGAGATGGTCTGCACGCCGATCAGCTTCGAATGGTAGGCAATATTCTCCTCCGACGCGGCCATCACGGAGATGCCCGCACCCGGGAAGGTAATCTTGGAGCTGGAGGCAAATTCATAGACCATGTTGGGACGGCCGGCCTCGGCGCACAGGGAGATAATATCCCGGAAGGGCTGGAATTCCCCATCGAACTCATGCACGCAGTAGGCATTGTCCCACATGATGGCAAAGTCCGGAGCCGCGGGCTTCAGATTGGCAAACCGGTCAACCGTTTCCTCGGAATAGCAGTAGCCCTGGGGGTTGGAGAATTTTGGCACGCACCAGATTCCCTTCACCATGGGGTCCTCCACAAGCTGTTCCACCACGTCCATATCCGGTCCGTCCGGCGTCATAGGTACCGTGATCAGCTCAAAGCCAAATTTCTCGGTAATCCGAAAATGGCGGTCATAACCGGGGCTGGGGCACAGGAACTTGATACGTTCCTCCTTGCACCAGGGCCGGGGGCTGTCCTTCAGGCCGTAGGTAAAGGCGCGGGCAATCAGATCGTACATCAGGCTCAAACTGGCGTTTCCGCCTACAAAGGTCTGGCTGGGCTTGCAGCCAAGCACATCTGCCCAATATTCTCTGGCGCATTTCAGGCCTGCCAGATCACCGTAATTCCGACAGTCCAGTCCGTCAATGATGCAGTCCTTGGAGTTCTGCAGGACGGTAAGCATATCGCTGACCAGATCGAGCTGGAGCTGGCTGGGCTTTCCGCGGGACATATCCAGCTTTAGATTTTCATGCTTCAGCGCCTCATAGCGGTTCATCAGTTTTTTGTATTCCATGCGAAGCTCTTCTCTGCTTCTGCAAGAATAGGTGGCCATATCCATCATCCTTTCGCCTGAAATGCTTGATTTCTGGGGATATTATACGCATCGGGCGAAAAAAATGCAACATGAATTGGGTAAAAAATTCATTTTGGCCATACTCTTTTCAAGAATTTGGAGAAATGTACAAATGCCCCGCCCCCTGTATTTCTTTTTTATTCATTTTCACTCTTGCATTTTTTTCCCAATTGCCATAGAATCCCATGTAGAAAGTGGAAAGGAACCCGGATTTTCAACGGATTTCTCTTTCCGCCCGCGCAAAATATTCCCGTTTTGAAAGGATGTGCCGTTTTGAACAATCCCATCAACGTGCCCGATATTTTTGGAAGCGATGTTTTCACCGAGGCAACCATGAAGCAGCGTCTGGCTCCCGCGATTTACGAGGCGTGGAAGCACTGCATCGATTCCGGCACCCATCTGACGCTGGATGTGGCCAACGAAATCGCCGAAGCCATGAAGCTCTGGGCCATTGAAAAAGGAGCAACTCACTATACCCACTGGTTCCAGCCCATGACCGGCATTACTGCCGAAAAGCACGATTCCTTCATCACCCCCATCGGCGATGGAAAGGTGATCATGGAGTTTTCCGGCAAAGAGCTGGTGCGTGGTGAGCCAGACGCCTCCTCCTTCCCCTCCGGCGGTCTGCGCGCCACCTTTGAGGCCAGAGGCTACACCGCCTGGGACCCCACCTCCTTTGCCTTTGTCAAGGACGGCAGCCTGTACATCCCCACCTGCTTCTTTTCCTACAACGGAGAGGCGCTGGACAAGAAAACGCCGCTGCTGCGCTCTCTGGAGGAGGTTTCCCGGGAAGCCATGCGCATTATCCGGCTGTTCGGCGATACGGATGCCAAGCGCGTGGTGGCCTGTGTGGGTGCGGAGCAGGAATACTTTATCCTGCCCAAGGCACTGTATGCCCAGCGCGAGGATCTTCGTCTGACCGGCCGCACTCTGTTCGGCGCCCGCCCACCCAAGGGACAGGAGCTGGACGATCACTACTTCGGCACCATCCGAACCCGGATCTCCAACTTTATGAAGGATCTGGACGAACAGCTCTGGCGGCTTGGAGTTCTTTCCAAAACCAAGCACAATGAGGTCGCGCCCTGCCAGCACGAGATGGCGCCCATCTATTCCGGCGCTTCCAGCGCCTGTGACGCCAACCAGCTCGTCATGGAAATCATGAAAAAATGCGCCGCCAAGCACGACCTGGTGTGTCTGCTCCATGAAAAACCCTTTGAGGGAATCAATGGTTCCGGCAAGCACAATAACTGGTCGCTTGCCACCGATACCGGTAAAAACCTCTTCAGCCCGGGCAAGACACCCCGGCAAAACGCCCAGTTCCTGCTGTTTCTGGCCGCCTTTGTACAGGGTGTGGATGAATATCAGGACTTTCTGCGCTGTACGGTCGCATCTGCCGGAAATGACCACCGTCTGGGAGCCAACGAAGCGCCTCCGGCCATCGTTTCCATTTTCCTTGGCGATGAGCTGAACGCCGTCGTTCGCTCCATCATCGACGGCACCAACTACACAGATCCCGAAAAAAGCGTAATGCGGGTCGGCGTGGATGTCATGCCCACCATACCGAAGGATACCACCGACCGGAACCGAACCAGTCCGCTGGCCTTTACCGGCAATAAATTTGAATTTCGTATGCTTGGCTCCTCCCAGTCCATTGCCGGCCCCAATATCGCCCTGAACACCATTATGGCTGAGGAACTGGGGCGTTTTGCCGACGCGCTGGAGCAGGCCGATGACTTCGATGCCACACTGCATAATCTGGTCTGCAAAGCCTTCACCGAACATCAGCGAATCATTTTTGACGGAAATGGATATTCTGAGGAATGGAAGCAGGAAGCCGCCCGCCGGGGACTGAGTAATTTCGCTTCGACTCCCGAATGCCTGCCCTCCTACATCTCTCCCAAGAACATTGATCTGGTTACCCGGCATGGCATCTTCACCGAAGCGGAATTCCGGGCGCGTTATGCCATCCACATGGAGGCATACAATAAAATTGTGGGAATTGAAGCCAAGACCACGCTGGACATGGCAATGCGCCAGATTCTTCCCGCCGCTCTGCACTATACCCGGGTTCTGTCGGAGGGATTGGCTTCAAAAAAGGCGCTGGGCATTTCCACCAAGGCCGAGAGCGCTCTGGTTACCCGCCTCTCCGAAAAGACCGACTCCCTGTTTGACGGCTGTGAGAAGCTCAAATCCCACATGACCGCTGTTCCGTCCGAACTGGAATCCGCCGCCCGCTACTACCACGAAACCATTCTGCCGGATATGGATGCCATCCGTTCCGACGCGGACAGTCTGGAGGAAATGACCGACAAAGCCTATTGGCCGTTTCCCACCTATGCGGATCTGCTTTACTATTAATCCTTATGCGATTAAACCCAGACAGTCTTTCCTGAATCGTGCGAAAATGCGATCTCGACCTTGATGGGCGGAAGGCCTACTGTGTCCTCAGCCTTGTTTTTCACGATTTATTCGCGAAATCCAAGCTTTTCAACCGCATATTAGTATAACGTTTGCAGAAGTTTTCAGCCCGGAACCTATGGTTTCCGGGCTGCTTTTTTAAGAATATCTTACTTTCTATTAAGATTGGGCAAGAATTGTTGTCAAGTGAGACGTTACCGGGTATAATTGCCCTATTCCAGGCACAAGGAGGAATTAACCATGAAATACGTTCTGAAGCTAACGGCGGTGCTCTGCCTGTTCACATTTCTTGCCGGGTGCGCCGCCATCCCTTCTGTCAAGTCGTCGGCCTTTCAGGTCACAGCCCCCGCGCCCGCGGAAACCGGGGGGCGAGGCAGCGCGGAATATACGCTGTTTTTCCCGGATGACGGTACTTTTTCCTATGCCCACAACATCGGCGCGGACGAGACGCTCTATGTTCACGAGATCATCAAAACCAACACCACCCAGATCCGGATAACCAACGAGGGCGAAACAGCCATTGTCTGCAATTTGTATGATCCGGATGATATCAGCAATGCCTTACAGACACTCAGCATTGAGCCCGGCAAATCCGCTACGTTTGCCAATCTGATCTCCACCCAAACCTATTGCATCGGATTTCAGTCAACGCAGGACAATACCGTGAAAGTAACCGTCAGCGGATAGAAGATGTTTGGGTCGCAGCGATAGCTGCGACCCATTCCTGTTATTTGACTGCGTTGAGAATCCATTTTACCAGTTCATCCCGGCCGTCGCCCTTTTCGGCAGAAAACGGAATCACCGGACAGGTGTCCGGCAGTTCCAGATCCTCCCGGATGGTTTTCAGGTTGGGAGCAAGCTCGCTCTTTTTCAACTTGTCCATCTTGTTGGCAACCACCACAAAGGGGCAGCCCATATCCAGAAACCACCGGGCCATGGTGATATCATTGTTGGTGGGAGCATGGCGGTAGTCCACGATCAGCACACCCAGATCAATTCGCCCCGCGGCGAAGTAGTCCTCCATCAGCTTTCCCCAACGTTCTTTTTCCGACTGGGAAACCTTGGCAAAGCCATAACCGGGCAAATCCACAAAATAGCAGGTCTTGTCGATGGTGAAATAGTTGACATGGATGGTCTTACCAGGCTTATCCCCTACCCGGGCGAAATTCTTGCGCTGCAGAATCCGGTTGATCACAGAGGACTTTCCCACGTTGGACTTGCCCGCAAAGGCAATCTCGGGCAGACGCGTTTTGGGAAAATCCCGGGGCGCGGCGGCGGAGATCAGAAATTCGACGTTTTGAAAGTTCATATGCCACCTCTTACTGGCGAAGCGCAGGCTTGTTTCTGATTGCTTTTACTTCAGCGGGAAGATCGGACAGCATGGTGGCATCCACCTGAGCTGTGCGGTTCAGCGCCGCGTCCAGCACGGTGTCCACCGTGGAAGCGGCGATGAAATTAAGCTGACGGCGCACCGTCTGATCGATTTCCTGCAAATCCCGCTCATTGTCCTTGGGAATAATCACGGTGGAAATCCCGTGGCGCAGAGCGGCCATGGTTTTTTCCTTCAGTCCGCCGATGGGCAGCACCCTCCCCCGCAGGGTAATCTCTCCGGTCATGGCCACATCACGCCGCACACTGGTATTGGTCAGCGCGGAAACCATAGCGGTGCAGACCGTCACGCCGGCGCTTGGGCCGTCCTTGGGCACGGCACCCTCTGGAAAATGAACGTGGATATCCTTGGTTTTATAGAAATCCGGGACAATTCCAAGTTTTTCCGCGTTGGCGCGGATATAGCTGAGCGCCGCATGAGCGGATTCCTTCATCACATCACCCAAATTTCCGGTGAGCTCCAGCTTTCCGGAGCCGTCCATCACGCCCACTTCCACCTCCAGCGTCTCGCCGCCCACGGAAGTCCAGGCAAGCCCGGTGACCAGACCAACCTGATCATACACAGGAAGCCGGTCAGGCAGGTACTTTCGTACCCCCAGGAAGTCCTCCAGATTGGAACCGGTGACGGTAATCCGTTTGGGCTGCTCCTGTTCCAGAAGCTGCATATCGCTCTTGCGGCAGATTTCTGCCGCGCAGCGTTCCAGACTCCGCACACCGGACTCCCGGGTGTAGCAGGAAATCATCTCCCGGATGGCGTCATCCGTGATTTTGAGCTGGGATTTGCGGATGCCGTGTTTTTCCATCTGCTTGGGAATCAGATGGTTTTTTGCGATCATGAGCTTTTCCTCATCGGTATAGGAGCCAAGCTCAATCACCTCCATCCGGTCCAGCAGGGGTCGGGGAACGGTGTCCAGCGTATTGGCCGTGGTGATAAACATCACATCGGACAGGTCAACCGGGATTTCCAGATAATGATCCCGGTAAGCTGCGTTCTGCTCGGCATCCAGCACTTCCAGCAGTGCAGCGCTGGGGTCACCCCGATAGTCAGACCCCATCTTGTCAATCTCGTCCAGCAGGAGCACCGGATTGGAGCTGCCGGACTGAATCAGGGCGGAGATGATCCGGCCGGGCATGGCGCCCACATAGGTTTTCCGGTGTCCCCGGATATCCGCCTCATCGTGCACGCCGCCCAGAGAGATACGCGCCATTTTCCGGTTCAGACACCGGGCGATGGAGAAGGCAATGGATGTTTTGCCCACACCCGGCGGGCCGACCAGACAGAGAATCTGGGGCGGCATATCCGGCGCCATCTTGCGCACAGCGATGGTTTCCAGAATCCGCTCCTTCACCTTTTGAAGTCCGAAATGCTCCCGGTCCAGAATCTTTCTGGCGGCATCCACATCCACCCGCTCTTTGGTGTGCTTGTTCCACGGCAGTTCCAGAACGGTATCCAGATAATTCCGCAGCACCGCCGCCTCGGAGGAACCGAAGGGCTGCTTTTTCAGTCGGTCAATGTCCTTCAGCAGCTTCTTTTCGGATTCCTCAGGCAGATGAAGCTTGAGAATTGCCTGCTCATAGTCCGCAAATTCAGACTGTTCGTCCGATTCGCCCAGTTCTTCCTTAATTGAACGGATCTGCTCCCGCAGGTAATATTCCTTTTGGTTCTGGTCAATATTGGCTCTGGTCTTTTCCTGAATATCCGCCTCCAGCTTGAGGATTTCAACCTCCTGCCGCAGCAGCTTCACCGCCATTTCCAGCCGCTTGACCGGATTGAGCTGGCAGAGCATTTTCGCCTTTTCCGGGAAATCGATTCCGGAATTCTGCGCGATGGAGTCCGCGAGATAGCCGGAATCTTCCGACGCCATCATCCGAAGCTGGATGGACTGCACCGGATGCTCAATCAGATCGGAATAGATCGAATACAACCCGTTTGCCTCCCGGCGCAGGGCATGGGCGCGGGTGGTGTCGGCAAGCTCTGTTTCCGGCACGGAGCTGATTCGTCCTGCCAGAAACGGCTCATTCTGGGTCAGCTCCTCAATTCTGCCCCGACAGATGCCGGTGACCAGCACCCGCAGATTCTCTCCCTGGCTACGCAGCACCTGCTTCACCTGGGCAACGGTTCCAATGGGGTACAGGTCGCCAAGTGTGGGGTCGTCCTTCAGCAGATCCTTCTGGGGAACCAGAAAAATCTTCTGATCCTTTTTCATGGCGTCCTCCAATGCCAGTGCGGATTTAACCCGGCCAACATCAAAATGAACCGTCTGATCCGGGAAAACCGTCAGGCCCCGCAGGGCGAGCACCGGCAAAAGCCCGTCAACAATGTGTTCGTGCAAGGGTTCGTCCCTCCTTGAAAAAACGGAAAAAAGGGGGTAGCGCTCTACCCCCTTTACCATGGTTATCGTTTGGTTCCCAGTTTCTCTCTGGGATGGGCAGCATCGCGGATAATTTCGGGGTCTCCGCTCTGCACGCATTCCGGGGTAATGACCACCTTACGGATGGTCAGGTCGGAAGGAATACGGTACATGATTTTTGTCATGATGGACTCCATGATTGCCCGTAAACCTCTGGCACCGATCTGGCGGTCAACGGCCTTCTGGGCGATCATTTCCAGCGCAGCCGGATTGATTTCCAACTCCACATTGTCCAGACCCAGCAGCTTTTTGTATTGCCTGGTCAGCGCGTTTTTCGGTTCCACCAGAATCCGGATCAGATCATCCTTATCCAGACTCTGCAGGCAGGTAATCACAGGCATCCGACCTACCAGTTCGGGAATAATGCCGAATTTCAGCAGATCATGGGGCTCGACCTGCGCCAGCAGCTTGCCCACATTCCTCTTTTTCCGGCTTTCCACCGGCGCGTCAAATCCGATGGCGGATTTATCCGTACGGCTTTCGATGATTTTATCCAGTCCGTCAAAGGCGCCGCCGCAGATGAACAGGATATTGGTGGTGTCCACCTGAATCATCTCCTGCTGGGGGTGCTTTCGGCCGCCCTGGGGCGGCACATTGGCTACAGTGCCTTCCAGAATCTTCAGCAGCGCCTGCTGCACGCCCTCGCCGGAAACGTCCCTGGTGATGGAGGTATTTTCGCTCTTGCGGGCGATTTTGTCCATCTCGTCAATGTAAATGATGCCGCGTTCGGCCAGTGAGACATCAAAATCCGCGGCCTGAAGCAGACGGAGCAGGATGTTTTCCACATCGTCGCCCACATAGCCGGCCTCGGTCAGCGTCGTCGCATCGGCAATTGCAAACGGAACGTTCAAAATTTTCGCCAGCGTCTGGGCGAAAAGTGTTTTGCCGCAGCCGGTGGGGCCAATCAGAAGGATGTTGCTCTTCTGCAGCTCCACATCGGAATCCGTACCAAAATAGATGCGTTTATAGTGGTTATACACCGCCACGGACAGCGCGATCTTTGCGTCCTCCTGGCCAACGATGTATTGATCCATAAAGGTTTTGATTTCAACGGGGGTGGGGAGCGTCTCCGGGGCACGGAGATTCCCACGCGCATCATACTGAATTTCATCACGCAGCAGTTCATTGCAGGCTTTTACGCAATCGCTGCAGATGTATACGCCAGGTCCGGCAATCAACCGGGATGCCTGAGACTCCCGCTTACCGCAGAAGCTGCAGCGGATCGGCTGCTCATTGTTTTTTGCCATGAACGCAGTTCGCCTTTCTAAAATTAATGATGATCCAGCACCCGGTCAATCAGGCCGAAGGCCTTGGCCTCCTCCGCCGTCATGAAGTTGTCACGCTCGCAGGCAGCGGAAACGGTTTCCACACTCTGACCGCAGTTATCCGCCAGAATCCGGTTCATCCGCTCCTTGATGGTCTGCAGGCGTTTCATGTGGATTGCCATATCCGTAATCTGACCCTGCGTACCGGCGGAGGGCTGATGAATCATGATCTCGGAATTTGGCAGCGCCATCCGCTTGCCCTTGGCGCCTGCGCTCAGCAGGAAAGCACCCATGGACGCGGCCATGCCCACGCAGATGGTGGCCACATCGCACTTGATATACTGCATGGTGTCATAAATGGCCATGCCTGCCGTGACGGAACCGCCGGGGCTATTGATGTAAAACTGAATATCCTTATCCGGGTCCTGCGCCTCCAGATACAGGAGCTGGGCAACCACAAGGGAAGCGGTGGTGTCGTTGACTTCCTCAGACAGGAAAATAATGCGGTCATTCAGCAGACGGGAAAAAATATCATAGCTGCGTTCGCCGCGGCTGGTCTGCTCAACAACATAGGGTACTAAACTCATGGTAATGTCTCCTTTCAGGGTTTGAAACATTCTAACCATTTCAGAGGAAGGTTATTCCTCGCCGTGCGTGGATGATTAGCTGGTGAACGGGTGGATATCTTACGCCTCAGTCTCCTCTTCAGCCTTGGGAGCAACGGCAACAGCGGAGTCCACAATGACCTTGACCGCCTTGCGATTTTCAATGGAAGCCTTCAGTTCCTCGGCGGGGACAAGCGTTTTCACCTTCTCAGGCTCCATCTCGTACTGCTTGGCCAGAGAGGCGATCTCCTCGTTGATCTCGTCCTCGGAGGCGGTGATGCCCTCGGTCTCAATGATCTTGGTCAGGGTCACGTTGATTTTCGCCTGCTTCTCGGCAGCGGGACGGAAAGCGTTGCGCATGGTGTTCACATCGCCGCCCATCATTTTGGCATACTGTTCCATGGAGTAGCCGCTCATCTGGAGCTGATAGCCGAAGCGCTCCATCTGGACATCCAGCTCGGACTCCACCAGGGCCTTGGGCATATCTACGGTCGTATTCTCGGCAGCCTTCTCAACGGCGGCATTTTCAAAAGCGGTCTGGATATTCTTCTCAGCCTGCTCCAGCGCCTTGGCACGGATGTCAGCCTTCAGCTCGTCCAGCGTCTCAAACTCGGACACGTCCTTGGCAAACTCGTCGTCCAGCGCGGGAACATTGGTCACGGTGACCTTGTTCAGCTTGACATGGAACACCACGCTCTTGCCGGCCAGATCCTTGTGGTAGTCTTCGGGGAAGGTGATATCGATATCCTTCTCCTCACCGGCGGACATACCCACGACCTGCTCTTCAAACCCGGGAACGAAGGAACCACTGCCCAGCTTCAGGTCGAAATTCTCGCCCTTGCCGCCCTCGAAGGGAACGCCATGATCAAAGCCCTCGAAGTCGATGTTGGCGGTGTCGCCCATTTCGGCGGCCTTCTCCAGCACCTC
Organism: Clostridiales bacterium; assembly: GCA_022774865.1. Classification (GTDB taxonomy): domain Bacteria; phylum Bacillota; class Clostridia; order Oscillospirales; family Oscillospiraceae; genus Faecousia. The sequence continues at coordinate 12,667 of JALFLH010000009.1, read as the reverse complement.
GGTGGAGGCAACATTCTGCGCCATCCGGTTCAGCTCGGCCTCAACCTGCGCATCGGAAACGGTGGCCTCAGCCTTTGGGACTTCCAGTCCCTTGTACTGACCCAGCGTGACCTCGGGATAGGTTTCGGTGGTCAGGGTCAGGGTAACGGTATTGTCATCGGCGATCTGCATATCGGTCAGGCTGGGACGGCCGATGGCCTTGATGTCCTGCTCGGCAACCGCGTGCTGATAGACCTCGGGGAAGATCTCTTCCAGACCGTCTTCATAAAAAACATGGGCGCCGTACATGGCCTCGATCATCTTCCGGGGCGCCTTGCCCTTGCGGAAGCCGGGGATCATGATGTTCTTGCGTGCCTTCAAATACGCCTTGTTCACGCCGGACTCCATCAGTTCCTTATCGATCTCGACAACGATGGTCGCTTCATTGCCTTTTTTTTCAATGCTCTTCACATTCATGGTTATTCATCCTCCTAATGTAGGCTCAAACATGGGAGCCCGTATAATCTATCTAATGCAACCGTAACATTCTATCAAAGAAACCGCCGGTTGTCCACTCTTTTTTCGAAAATTCTTTATGAAATTACGGTGAAGGGCTTAAAATTCAGGTAATCCGCCGAAACAAGGCGGAATTCAATGCCGTCCCACTGCCCTTCCATGGCCAGTTTGTGGCTTCCGCCGTGCAGATGGCCGTAAAAACACCGGCGCACATCGTAGCGGTGCAGCAGATCCAGAATCTCCAGACATTCGTAGCCTTTGTACCGGGGTGGATAATGGAGAAACACAAGCCTGCGTCGCTCCCCTGCCGCCTTCAGTGAGGCTTCCAGCCGCATCAGCTCCCGGCGGAAAACCTTTTCGTCATGGGCTCCGCTCCGCTCCTCTTCGAAAAACCATCCCCGGGTACCGCAGATTGCCCAGTCATCATAAACATAGCAGTTATTATTGAGAATATTCAGATCGGTAAATCCCTTTTCTTCGCAGAAGCGGTGGAATTTCGCGGCAGTGCTCCACCAGTAGTCGTGATTACCTTTCAGAATAATCTTCCGACCCGGGATTTCATTGATCCATGCAAAATCCGCCTGCGCCGAAGATAAATCCAACGCCCAGCTCAGGTCACCCAGCAGCACCGTGGTGTCTGTCGGACTGATGACGGACAGCCCCTCTTTTAGCTTGTCCATATAGCCCGTCCAGGCTCCGCCGAATACATCCATCGGCTTTGGCGCGCCCAGACAGAGATGGAGATCGCCAATTGCGTACAGCGCCATTCGTTTCCTCCTCAGATTTGTTTGTTGAGCAGATCTTTCAACTCTGACTGGCTCATCCCCATACAACCGGCAATCATGCCGAAGGAAAAAGCGGGGCTTTCATCACTGATTAACAATGCGTTCCGGCCGCTGCCGGTCGCGGCGCGAAAATCGCAAAGCCCGCTGAAGGCCAGCGCGGTATAGGGGTCTGGGATATACCCGTCCGTGGCATACAGGCCGGAGACGGCGGATTCCATGCGCTGCCTGCCCACGACCGTGACCCATATGCCGTTTTGAAGCTTGCGAAGCTGGGCAGCTTCCAGATAATAGGTGCCGCCCCGCCGGCAGACCTGACAGTAATGCTGCGTCTCCTCCCTTCCCAGCGCGGCAAAAATCAGCCGCTCCAAATCCGGGGGAACCGTATAGTCGCAGGCAGGCGTTCCCGTATGGGTAGCCACCGCGTCGGTTCGGATCTCCCCCTTGTGCAGAAGGTTCCAGACTGCCCCGTTTTCGTTGCAGCAGACCACAATGGTGCCAATGGGCAGACCCCATTGCCGGGCATACCAGAGCGCCATGGGCGCCGAGAAATTACCCATGGGAACTGCCACGTCTACAGGCGTATCTGCGCTGACCGCTCCCGCGTGCAGCAGCTCGCCGAATACACCGAACAACACCCCAATCCGGGCGGCGATGACCAGCCAGTCCGCCGGCGGGTCGCTGACCTGATCCGACTGGCGGATGGCCTTCTCCACGCCCATAGCCAACCGCTCAAACCGCCAGGCGGGATTGTGCCAGGTCTGGACAACCGTTGTGCGGCTGCCGAGATTCACCGTCTTTACCGGGCGGCGTCCGATGCCGAATTCCAGCGCCCATGGATCGAGCTGGGTGTTGAAAAGCTGATTGATCACGTCCGCCATATTCCGGGCAAATGGTTTCTCCGCCATGGCGCTCAGATCGGATGGGGACAAGGACGGCATCTGCATCGGGACGAAAAAACCGCCTCCGGGGCCCCGGTTTTCGGAAAGCGCCCGGTTGGCGGTGAAAGCGTCGTCCTCCACCCGGGTCGTTACATACAGCACCTGTCCATCACTCCCAGTGCGTTGTCCCAGAAAATCTGTCGGACCGTCTGCGCGTCCAACCCCCGTTCCAGCAGTTTCTGCGCCAGCTTCGGGTAGTCCTGCACCCCGGTGAAGCCTGCAGGCATCTCGTCAATTCCGTCCAGATCGCCGCCGAGGGCAATGTGGAGTCCGTCAGGATCCAACTCCAGAAAGTGAAGAATGTGGTCGCAGACCGTGTCCAGATCCGGCTGTTCGCCGGTAAACTCCGCGCACTGGTTATAGCCCGCCACGCCGCCGGTGACGCAGATTGCCCGGAACATATCATCGGTCAGATTCCGGCTGTCAGGCCAGACGCTGCGGCTGTTGGAATGGGAGGCAATCACGGGTGCGCTTGTCATCTCCATGATATCCCAGAACGCCTGGTCGCTGATGTGGCTCACATCCACGATCATGCCGAGCCGCTGGGCTTCCCGCACATAGGCCCGACCCAGATCGGTCAGCCCGCCGCCGGTGATGTGGGACCCGGTCAATGGATTCCGCTCATTCCAGCCCAGCGTGGTAATGCGGAATCCGATTTTATAAAGGTCCTCCAGAAGCGCCGGATCATAGTCAAACCCGGCGGGTCCTTCGATGGTCAGCACGGCGGACATCATGCCGTTGGCCAGATTCTGGCGGACATCCTCCGCCGTATATGCCTGCGCAATCAGATCCCGGCTGCGGTACAGCTCCCGCTGGATGGCAGCCAGTTCCCGCTCAAAGAGCTGAATCTGACTCATCCCCGCTGGAAGCTTGTGCAAGGGAGACGTAAAGCAGGCGAAGCACTGGGCATACCCGGGCAGGGTTTTCGCCCGTTCCAGATCAATATGACCTTCATTTTTTCTCAGACTGCCGCTGCCCTGCAAATCTCTTCCCAGAATATTCAGAACAGTATCACAGTGCAGATCAAATACGGGAAAATTCATTGGAATGCATCCTCCAAATGATTGATCGAGGGATGACGCGTTGCCGTGCCATCCGGGGCGTATATTTCGATCACGTCAAACCGCGGCTGGAGTTTTGTCGGATTCTGGCTCAGGTACATGGAGGCGGTAATGCGAATCCGATCCTGTTTATGCTGGTCTACATACTCCCGCGCTTTGGCAAACCCGGCGGATTTGCGCAGCTTGACCTCCACAAAAACCAGATATTTCCGATCCTGGGCGATCAGGTCAATTTCACCGAACCGGCACCGGTAGCCGGCGGCCACAATTTCAAAGTGCTTTCTGCGCAGGTATTCCGCTGCCAGCGCCTCGCCCCAGGCACCGGACAGGTTACTGGTTCCCATAGAACTTCTTCAAAAAAGTCATCCGGTGAATCTCGCAGGGGCCAAGCTGCCTCAGGGCGTCATAATGCGCGCTCGTGCCGTAGCCCTTGTGAATCTCAAATCCGTAGCCCGGATACTTTTCAGCCATCTCCAGCATGATGTTGTCCCGGGTAACCTTGGCCAGCACGGACGCGGCGGCGATGTTGGCGCTCAGACTGTCGCCCCTGACCACCGTCCGTACCGGAAGTCCGAAGTCCGTTTCCCGGTTGCCGTCAATCAAAGCCAGATCCGCCTTGCCTTCAAGCTGCGCCAATGCCCGCTTCATGGCCAGAAACGTGGCCTGCAGAATATTGATTTCATCGATTTCCTGATGGCTGGCAAGGCCGATGCCATAGGCGACAGCCTGCGCCTGAATGAGGGGAAACAGCTCCCGGCGTTTCTTGTCGGAGAGCTTTTTGGAGTCGTTCAGACCGGGCAGATGGAAATGTTTGGGCAGAATTACAGCGGCGGCGCATACAGGTCCGGCAAGCGGGCCGCGGCCCGCCTCATCCACGCCGCAGATTGCCGTATAGCCCTTGTCAAACCACTCGTCCTCAATTTCCCACATGGTGATTTCGCTCATCGTTCTCCCTCCGGTAGCTCCAGTGTGAACCGCCCCAGCTTTCCGCTGCGGAATTCATCCAGCAGAACCCGTGCCATTCGCTCGGTGTTGATTTCGCCCCGGCTCAGCAGGAAGCCGCGCTTCCGCCCTGCCTCAGTCAGAAGATCGTAGCCGGGAAATCCCGTGGATTCCGGCAGGGCTTCAATTCCGTAGCGCTCCTGAATGGCCTGCGGGTAGCGCTGCCAGAGAAGCTGCATCAGCCGGCAGGCCAGTTCCTCCAGATCCACCACGTTTTCTTTTACCGCGCCAGTGTAGGCCAACATCAATCCCACGGCGGGATCGTCAAATTTCGGCCACAGAATGCCGGGGGTATCCAGAAGCTGCAAACCGGCATCCACCGTGACCCACTGCTTGCCACGGGTGACACCGGGTCGGTTCTCCGCTTTGGCGCCTTTCCGCCCGGAAACCTGATTGATCAGCGTAGATTTTCCCACATTGGGAATCCCCACAACCATCAGCCGTACCGGCCGGTTCATGCCCCGTGCCGCGTCCCGCTCCAGCTTTTCTTTGCAGGCTGCGCGGACAGCGGGGGTAAATTCCGAAATGCCCCTGCGGCTCTTGCAATCCGTGCAGACCACGGTCATTCCCTTTATCTGGAACCAGGCTGCCCATTGTCTGGTGGCGGCAGGGTCGGCCAGATCGATGCGGTTCAGCACAATGACCCGGGGCTTTCCGCCGCAGATTGCATCAATATCCGGGTTACGGCTGGACAAAGGAATCCGGGCATCTACGATTTCGCAGACTGCGTCCACCTGCTTTAAGTCTGCTTCGATCTGGCGGCGCGTCTTGGTCATGTGACCGGGATACCACTGGATGTTCATCTGATCTTCCATTATTTCAGTGCTCCAATTCTGTCAAAATCCCGCTCCAGTTCCCCGCCGTGGGTTCCGGGGAACATGAGAAAAATCGCCTTTCCCAGGACTTCCCGTTTGTCGATCAGGCCGATTTCGGGGTCCCGGCTGTCTTTGGAGTGTGCCCGGTTGTCGCCCATGACGAAGAGACACCCATCGTCCACAACCAGAGGAAAGGTCATTCCCTCGGCATTGGAGGTGGCTGTATTGGTGTAGTCCTCATCCAGCGCCACACCGTCCACATAGACAATACCGCTTCCAAAGTCAATGTCCACAGTCTGTCCTTCGGTGGCGATCACGCGCTTGACAATCGGCTCTCCGTCGTTGAAGGAATCCTTGCTGGCGATGATGATATCGCCATATTGGGGGTTGTGATAAAACACGCTGCTGAGTACCAGCAGCCAGTCCCCATCCCACAGTGTGGAAAACATGGACGGCCCGGAAACCACCACGAATCGGAACAGGAGGATAAAACAGAGCATGATGACTGCCAGCAGATGGGTCAGATCGTGCAAATACAGCAGGAAATTCTGCTGCCACGAAGTTTTTTCCTGCGGCTCCGGGCAATCGGTTGATTCTTTCTTTTCTTCGTCGGCCATAGCGCCTTCCCCCTCTGTATGCAAACGGTTTCAAAAACCGCGGTAACCGAAATTAAATTTATTATACACAAAATCTTCCAATATGAAAAGCATAATTTTCTGTTTTTCGCCGCTGTCAAAAAAAGTTAATATTTTATATGCTTCCGGTGCCCCACTGGCTTCGCTTTCCCTGCCGGTAATACGAAAGATAACAGAGGCCGCCGGCAATGCCGGCGGCCCGAGACTGTCAAAAAACCGGTCATCGCGAACCAGTGACCGATGTCACTGGTGTGGCAATCCCCAAAAACAGGAGTAAAATACACGAATTTCTATAAAAATGTTTGGAAAATCCACGAGATTCCCACGCCAGTGTGAACACTGGCTCGGAATGACACCTTTTTCGACACGCTGAGGCCGCCGGCAATGCCGGCGGCCCCGAATCTATACAAGAAAATACGTAAGGCAGACTGTTAACAGGAGCATGAAAATAAGCGCAAAACATAAGATTGCCGCGATTCCGATTCGCACGGCCGTATGCAGCCCGGATTTGCTGCGAATGATTAAGAATATTCCACCCATCAGAAGCAGACATACGCATACCGACAGCCAGAAGCAAACGGTCATGCTGTTTCTGGGCGAGGAGAACCAACCGGATGTCAGATCGCTTGTTTCTGTCCATTCCATGTTTGTGTGGATACCTAACTGATCACAGATTATCCCGAACGCTTCTTCTGAAGCAGCGGCTTTCACATCCTGCGTATCTGTCTGAAGAATATAGTACCAAATGTCACCCTGTTCGGCAGATGAAGGAATGTCGCACCGCTGAAAAAACAGATACGGTTCATATGACGCATATGCAACAATATGAGAGGAAATCACCGTATTGCCGGTTGAATCCTCCAAGTAGATGCAATCCGGACTCAGCTGGCGCAGCGAATAGCTTTCCGATATTTTATATACAGCCCAATCTGCCGTACTGCAGCCAGAAAGCACGATCAACACAATCAGGAAACACAATATCACGCGTTTACTCCGATGCATGGAATTACCTCCGAATCATGCTGTTATCGAAATCCGCACTGAAATGACCGTAAGCGCGCCTGTTCTTTGAGACAACCACGCAAAATCATTTACAAATTTTACAAATGGACTACTAAACTGGTCCTCAGCGTCAAAGTCAAAAGTATCACTAATTACGATTGTACCTCCCTGACTATTCCCTGACATTCCAATATTCACAGCGTGGAGTGAATAGTAAAGATCAGCATTATCGCTACTTTCAAATGATAAAGAAGTGGGAGACGACGAGCTGTAATTGCTCTTCCATGTTTTATATTTTGAAGTTTTTGCTATCTTATTAGCAAATAAACCGTTGGTCTCTGTATAATTCTTACCTTGAGCAGAGTACATTACAAGCGTACCTGCACATGTATATCCTTTTAAGTATGCAATTCTTCCCGCTGCATACCATGCTTTGCTGAGCAGACTAGATGAAACCCCATAAGTAGAAGTCGATGAAGTTGAACTTTGTGAAGCTACTTCATGAATAAACTCGTTTAATTCTGTGACATTCATTCCACCAAGATCTAAAATGGAAATTGTATTAATAGACTGCTGCATAGCTTTTGTGTTTGTAATTCCATATGCTGGGATAGTCATACTAATCAGGAGCGCGAAAGAAAAAACAATAGCGATAAATTTTTTCATTTTTATCATCCTTTCGACAACAAAACATACGTACCTTTTTTCTATTTTTTTCCTGTGCTACACTACGTAAATCCTACTTTCAGCCATATTGTATGATGTCATTTCTTATTTGTCAATTAGTAATTATCGATATTCGAATTATTATTTTATTAAAAACGCAAAAGGGCATTCTTCGTGTCGGAAATAAAAAAAGAGGGCCGAAGCCCTCTTCCTTTATTCGCTTGCGGATTAAACCTTCTCCTTGACCTTGGCGGACTTGCCGAAGCGGTCACGCAGGTAGTACAGCTTGGCACGACGAACCTTGCCCTTGCGGACAGTCTCGATCATGGCCACATTGGGAGAATGCAGGGGGAATACCTTCTCGCAGCCCACGCCGTAGGAAATACGGCGGACGGTGATGGTCTCGGTGATGCCGCCATGCTTGCGGGCAATCACGGTGCCTTCGAACACCTGGATACGCTCACGAGAACCTTCCTTGATGCGCACATGCACACGAACGGTGTCGCCTACCTTAACCTCGGGCAGCTCTTCCTTCATGTACTGGCTGTTCAGAGCCTTAACTAAATCCATTTTTTGTCCTCCTTATAGATTAGGCGTTCATGCGTCAATTCCTTGCGCAGAGGACTCACCTTGATTTCAGACCGATTAAGTATATCATAGACATCCGGGAAAATCAAGCATATTTTCAGAAATTTTCATGTTTTCAGTTTTGTCCCGGTAAACAGCAAAAAATGAATGCCGAAAGAGAAAAACCTCTTTCGGCATTCATGGTCCGAGTTACTGGATTCGAACCAGCGGCCTCTTGAACCCCATTCAAGCGCGATACCAAACTTCGCCAAACCCGGAAATATGCCTGCGTCTTTCGACTGCCCAGATATATTAGCATACCCTGTCAGAAAATGCAAGCATTTTTTTAAAATAAATAAAAATTTTTGATACCGGTTTTGACCTGGCCTGCTTTATTCGCCGGGATCCTGTTTGATGACCTTTCCCATGTTCCAGAGTCGGGCAACCCCGCGCTCAGCCTGCTCTTTTTCCGGCTCCGATTCATATTCCAGATACACCGTATGCGCGCCGCACACCGTACATTCCACCTGCACATTCCAGCCGCCTTCGTGGACAATCATACCCGCCCCGCGGCAGCAGGGACAGTCCTCCAGTTCAATCATGGCTTTCTCAATCATCTTGTTTTTCTCCTTATCATCTGAAAATATTTCCTTCATTGTCGTAAATCTCCAGCCGGGCGCACTTGGCAAAATCCGGCGCCAGTTCCGGCAGATGCCGCACGATCGCTGCGTGAAGCTGCATGGGATTGAGGGCGGGATTCTGGCAGCAGACGCGTGCCTTCAGAACGAGGGTCTGCGGGTCGGGCTGGCCAATCTCCAGCCCATGAATCATGGGAATGATATTCTGCTCCTGAATACCCGCGGATTTACTCTTTTTTTCCACCGGTACGGATTCCCTTCCAAACAGTTCCAAAATCTGTTCTTTCGCCCCGGCCGGAACACCGCGGTCATATTCCAGCGTAACCGCACAGTCCAGACAGGTCAGGAATTTCAGCTTCCGGGCGCCTTCCGCGTAAACCTCCAGAACGTGTACGCCGGGAACTAACTGGGCGTTCAGTCTGTCCCGAATCTGCTCATAGGGAACCCGTTCGCCGTCCAGATCAAAATCCAGCAGTTCACAACAGCTCTCCACGCCCACGCTCAACGGCAGTGCAATGGAAACAGACGGCCGGGGGTTGAAGCCCTGGGTATGGGTCAGAGGCAGCCCGGCACGCTGAAAGGCGCGCTGGAACAGGCGCATCAGATCAAGATGGGAAATCCAGACGGCGTTCCCCTTCTTCTCAAACAGAAGCCTAAGCATCGCAGGGCACCTCCTTCAGCAACGCATTGGCGCCGCAGCCGGCACAGCCATGGCGGCAGTCCGGCGTCACCACCCCTTCATAGGCTCGGCGGCGTTCCCGCAGCAGGAATTTTTTGCTGACGCCCACATCAATGGTGTCCCAAGGCAGGATCTCATCCTCGCCATAGCCCCGGGTGGTGTAGAAGTCCGCGTCGATGCCGTGCTCCCGTAAGGCGTCGAACCAATAGGAATAGTTGAAATACTCATCCCATCCGTCCAGCTTGGCACCCTTTTTCACTGCTTCCTCAATGACCGGGCCAAGACGGCGGTCGCCTCTGGCAAACACGGCTTCCAGCCGGCTCAAAGCGGGGGCGTGATAATTATACTCAATGGATTTGCTGTAGAAATGATCCTTCAGCAGGCGACAGCGGCGCAGGTATTCCTCCGGCGTGATCTGCTTTTCCCACTGGAAGGGCGTATGGGGCTTGGGGACAAAGTAAGCGGTAGCCACATGAACCCGCAGTCCCCGCTTTTTGTTGACCGCATTTTCCTTCCATGCCTGAATGACCTTGTAGACCAGTTCGGCAATACCCAGCACATCCTCGTCCGTCTCCGTGGGCAGACCCAGCATGAAGTACAGTTTCACATTGTTCCAGCCGCCGGCAAAGGCCTGCGCGCAGGTACACAGGATTTCATCCTCGGTCAGATTCTTGTTGATCACATCCCGCAGCCGCTGGGTTCCGGCCTCGGGCGCAAAGGTCAGGCCGCTTTTTCGCAGCGTTTGCAGCTTCTCCATCAGCTCCCGGGAGAAGTTGTCCGCCCGGAGCGACGGCACCGAGAGGTTGATGCGGTGCTCCGCGCAATAGGGAATCATCTGATCCGTCAGCTCCTTTAGGCCACGGTAATCAGAAGTGGACAGGCTGGACAGGGTGACCTCGTTGTGGCCGGAGTAAGCCAGCGTCTGAACTGCCTGCCGGTAGAGCACCTCCGGACTTTTTTTCCGAACAGGGCGGCAGGAGAATCCCGCCTGGCAGAATCGGCAGCCCCGGATGCACCCCCGGAATACCTCCAGATTGGCACGGTCATGGACAATTTCCGTGGAGGGCACGATCATTTTTTCCGGCCAGTATGCCTTGTCCAGATCCTCCACGATTCGCTTCGTCACCGTTTCCGGCGCGCCATCCAGCGCGACAATGGCAGAGATCGTACCATCCGGGTTGTATTCATGGCGGTAAAAGCCGGGCACGTACACCCCCGGAATTCCGGCCACCTCCCGGAGGAACTGTTCCTTGCTCCATCCCGCAGCCTTGGCGCGGTCGTACAGGTCGATGATCTCGACGGTGCTCTCTTCCCCCTCCCCCAGAGAGAAGAAGTCAAAGAAATCCGCCAGCGGCTCCGGGTTAAAGGTGCACACGCCTCCGGCAAAGACAATTCCCTTCAGATCGTGCCGGTCTTTCGCGTGGAGTGGGATTCCCGCCAGATTCATCATGTTGAGAATGTTGGAATAGGCCATCTCATAGCCGATGGTAAAGGCAATCAGATCAAAATCCTTTACGGGGGATTGGCTTTCCAGCGCCCAGAGCGGCAGATTGTATTTCCGCATGGCTTCGTCCATATCGCCCCACGGCGCAAAGACCCGCTCGCACCAGACGCCGTCCATCCGGTTCATCACGCCGTAGAGAATCCGCATTCCCACATTGGACATTCCGATTTCATAGGTGTCCGGAAAGCAGAATGCCACCCGAACCCGAACATCCGCCGGATTTTTCTGAACCTCGCCAAATTCACCGCCCGTATAGCGCGCCGGCTTTTGCACGGTCGGCAGGATTCTGTGTTTCAAATCTGTCATAACATGTCCTCTTCAAACTTGGGTTTCCTCTATTGTACCCGCAGTGCGCCATCTTTGCAAGGAATTTTTCTCGGAATGGTTCTCCAGATAAGCATTCCGGCAACCACCACTGGCAGAATGCCAAGCCGGAGAACCAGCCAGCTATAGACCCCAAGCGCCGCAAGGCAGGCTAAAACCGCCCATCCAACCATTCGAACAATCCGGTCTGCCCGCCCCGCGCCCAGCAGAATCAGAATACTCCGCAGGGTTCGCCCCCCGTCCGAGGGATACAGCGGAAGCGAATTGAACGTGCCCTGCACGAATCCGCATATGGCCGTGCAGGGAAACCATCTGGCGGCTGCCAGCAGAACAAAACTGCCGGCAGGCCCGGCCAGCGCACAAAGCAACTCTTTCCATGGTGGCATAGGCTCCGTTTCCAGCACCGCGCCCGCCGGTTCGATGGAAATGCCGTTGATCTTCACGCCGCACGCCCGCAGAGCCGCCCAGTGGCACCCTTCATGCACGGCCGCTGCCAAAAACGAGGCCAGAATCCATCGCAGCGGGAGAATCAGAAGCATGAGCGCAGCAAGAATGAACCACGCCCCGCTGAGCCGAATCTGAGGCTTATCCATGGTCAATGATTTGCTGACAGAAAACGGTCAGCGCCTCCTGCACAGAGGTTCCCTGCTGGATATCCCCCAGCATCGTCTGAAACGCCGTCCGGGTAAAGGACGGTTCCCCGGGTAGCAGTGTGTTTCGAAGTATCTCAGTTCCTTCAGGCCATGCCTGCCTGACCAGTAGAACAAACAGCAGGAAAAAAGCAGCGGTGAGAATCTGAATGCGGCGCACAAATACGCCGGCTTTGCCGGAAGTATGCTCCTTCGGATCATATTCAATGCGATAGCCCATCTGATCACCTCGGGTCATTGTACGGCTGGGTGGAGTGCAAAATGCATATCGGCACAAAATTACACCGCCGGGGCTTGACAATCGGAGAAAACCTCATTATAATAATCAGGTCTTTCGGGGTGTGGCGAAGTTTGGTATCGCGCATGGTTCGGGTCCATGAGGCCGCGGGTTCGAATCCCGCCACTCCGACCATGCGGAGTGTCCTTATAGGATCTGAGTATCCTGTAACGGGCACTCCGCATTTTTTATTTCCAATCTTATACCCTAAATTCCACAAATTTTGACACATACAAAATTATTCCAGATCACATTAAGCATCATCTCCAGAAAAGCCATGGAATTCTGAAGAAAATGCTTGCTTTTTTGTGCGAAGTATATTATAATAGGGATATACTTAATCCACGAAAGCAGGGGTTTGGATGGCACTGAACAGTTCTGTCAAAGTAGCGATTCCGGAGCATGGTGTGGTAAAGAAACGGATGGGGGACAAGATTTATCTTTACTACGCGACTGCTGTGTACCGTAATGAAAAGGGCCAGCCAACTTGCGATCGTGTATCCATCGGGCGGTATGATGAAGAAAGTGGAATGCTGATTCCCAACCGGAACTATTATGAGGTTTATCTGAAGAAGTCAGCACCCAGCACAGCAGGCATTCAGAGCTGCGGAGTATATTCATCGTTTCGT
>JALFLH010000006.1 GCA_022774865.1 Clostridiales bacterium | reverse complement strand
ATGGAAACAGGGCTTGAATTACCTGAAAGCGGTAATTTTACGAGCAAGTGGGAGATTGCCGATAGAAGTGAATAATGAAGAAAAAATAATATCGGAGCAAAGCAAACTTTGCTCCGATATGGTGGCGGAGATGAAGAGATTTGAACTCTTGCGCCGGGGAACTCCCGACCTACCGCATTTCGAGTGCGGACCCTTCAACCACTTGGGTACATCTCCGTATATTTCTGTCTGCTTTATACTCAAAAAAATTTTGGAGAGAAAAGCAGGAGAGAACACTGAAAAATATTCGATTTTCAATTTTGAAAACCCTTTTATATCAAGGATTTCCAGCGGACGAAACGACCAAGTCGCCGTAAAATTTCGAGTCAGTCCCGTTATGACCACTTCGATACGTCTCCATTCTCTTCTCGCTGATTCATTATAGCAGTCAACCCCCAAAAAATCAAGGTTTTTTCGGAGAATCGGCCTTTCTTTTCGCCAGCTCCAGCACGAGGCTCATTTTTTCCATAATCCTGTCATAATTACCCCGGATGTGCGGCTTTACGCACCCGCTGCAATCCTTAATCCCGTTTGGCAGATAGATAAAGCTCCCCCCGCACCGGTCGCCCAGCGCGTACAGCGGGCAATAACAGAACAGGCAGTTGAAATCCTCCCTGTTCACACCTCCATGGCACGGAAAATACTCACAGGTTTGGTTCTGGACAAATTGATACTGATTCATCAGGCTCACCCCATTCATCCAATTGAAACGGCCGTCCACGGGTAGACAGACGGCGGCTGATGTAAAAACTCCATTTCATCTCCGGTGGAGGGGTGCCGGAAGGCCAGCCGGTAAGACCACAGGGCGATTTCGCAGGGATCAGCCAATGTGCTGTACTTCCGCTCTCCCACCAACGGCATTCCCCGGCTGGCAAACTGCACCCGGATCTGGTGGGTTCTTCCCGTATGCAGCCGAATCCGGACCCGGCTCATGGCTTCTGCCGCGCCCAGAACTTCATATTCCAGCACTGCCTCGCGCACATCCCTGCCAGGCTCGGAGGACACATAGGTCATCCGCCTTGCCTTGTCCCGCCCCAAAAGATCCCGGAATGTTCCCTTCCGCTCCGGGGGCGTTCCGTGGATAATTGCCTGATACTCCTTTACGAATTCTCCGTCCCGGATCTGACGGGACAGCTCCGATGCCGCTGCGGCACTGCGCGCCAGCACCATCAAGCCCCCAACCACCCGATCCAGACGGTGTACCGTACGCACATCGGCGTTGGGATCGCCCAGCGCCTGTCTGACCAGCTCCGGCACGCCGCCCGGTTCATCCGTGGACAGCACGCGTGCCGGCTTCAGGCATACCAGAATATCCTGGTCCGCAAAAACCAATTCCATGACTTTTCTCCTGACACTTCGATGATCTTACTGCCTATCCTATCAGACCTGGCAGCATTTTTCAAGCGGAATCTCCGTGCCGGTTTTGATGACCTCAGAAAAATTATCTGTTTTTCTGTCACATTTTGTCGGCGCAGCTCCTCTTAATAAGTGAATGGGTTATGATACGGAGGAAACCGTATGGTTTTTAGCAGTTTGGAGTTTCTGCTCCTTTTTCTCCCGGTTTTTCTGATTATTTATTATCTCTCCCCGCCGCGCTACCGAAACATGTGCCTGCTGATGGCCAGCCTGGCATTTTACGCCTACGGTGTCCGGGCGCATATTGCCTATCTTTTCCTGCTTCTGGCATCCGTGTGCATCAATTTCTTTCTCGGGCTTTTCATAGAACGCTATCACCGGAAATCTATCCTGATCCTTGGTCTGCTCTACAATCTGGGCGTTCTGTTTGTCTTTAAGTACAGCGGTTTCTTTTTTGCATCCGTTCTCCGCGTCGCAACGCAGCCGTTTCAGCCCGAGCTGCCCATCGGCATCAGCTTCTACACCTTTCAAGCTGTATCCTACCTGATTGACATCTACCGCCGGACAACGCCGGCCGAGCAAAATCTGGTCTGTTTTGGAACCTACATCATCATGTTTCCCCAACTGATTGCCGGGCCGATCGTCCGGTATCAGGATATCCGCAAACGGCTGCACCGCCGCCGCTGCACACCCCGCGCATTCCTGCACGGTCTGAGCCAGTTTGTATTTGGTCTGGGGCTGAAGGTGATTCTTGCCAATCGGATTGGAAACCTCTGGAGCAGTGTATGCGGTATTGGTTTTGAATCCGTCTCCACGCCGCTGGCGTGGATGGGCATTCTGGCGTGCAGCCTTCAGATCTATTTTGATTTCTGGGGATACTCCCAAATGGCCATCGGGCTGGGGCGGATGATCGGGTTTACGCTGCCGGTGAATTTCCGCCATCCCTATCAGGCCCGCTCCATGACCGATTTCTGGCGGCGCTGGCACATCACGCTGGGCGCCTGGTTCCGGGAATATGTGTACATTCCTCTGGGCGGCAACCGGGAGGGGGCATGGAAAACCTGGCGCAATCTTCTGATCGTGTGGGTGCTGACCGGTGTGTGGCACGGCGCGGGATGGAATTTCCTGATCTGGGGCTTCTTCCTCTTTGCGGTCATCGCCATTGAAAAAGCGGGGCTGCTTTCGGTCTTGGAACGTCATCCACTATGCAGCCGCCTGTATATGCTCCTGCTGATTCCGGTCTGCTGGCTGATGTTCTCCGTTACCGATCTTTCCCAAATGGGTATCTATTTCCAACGGTTGGTGGGACTGGGCGGCACCTCCGTATTTCAGGGCGATTTCCTCAAATACGCCCAGCAGTACGGTCTTCTGCTTGCCGTGGGTGTTCTGTTCTGCACCCCCGTCCCCTACCGGGTCTGGGATCGGGTAAAGAAGCCCTGGGCCACAGTCATTCTGGTCATCGTTGTGCTGCTGACCTGCATTTATTACCTGTATATGGGAATGAACGATCCCTTCCTCTACTTTAATTTTTAGGAGCATATTTATGATTCAGAAACTTGCGGATCAACTGTCGACGCTTCTCGTGGTCACACTGGTCATTCTCTTCTGTGCCTCCGGCATGACGAGCTGCTATCACAAAAAGCAGCCCACGTCCGAACCTGCCGCGTCCACCGAGCCGACGGTCCCCCCGACGCAGACCATCCCCGCCACCGAGGCGCCGACTCGTCTGGTCTGGCCCGCCGAGGCGCCGGAAGGGTACTTTGATGACGCCCTTTTCATCGGCGATTCCCGCACCGTGGGGCTTCAGGAATACGGAAACATCCCCGGGGCTTCCTTCTTCGCCACCTCCGGCATGAGCGTTTACAGCATTTTCAGTGAGGAAGTGGGGAAAAGAACCCTTCAGGACTTGATGGAAACGGAAAAATTTGGTAAAGTATATCTGATGCTGGGAATCAATGAGCTGGGCTACGACTTCAACAAGACAGTTGCGAAATATGTCGATCTTGTCCGGTGGATTCAACTCTATCAGCCCGATGCCGTGGTCTATGTGCAGGCCAATCTCCACGTATCCGCCAAACGCTCCAAATCGGACAAGGTCTACAACAACCGGAATCTGGACACCTTCAACGCGGAGATTGCGAAAATAGCCGACGGAGAAAAGGTTTTCTATCTGGATGTCAACCCGTTGTTCGACGATGGCGCCGGAAATCTGGCTGACACCTACACCGTTGACGATTCCCATGTCCTTGGTAAATACTATCTCACCTGGGCACAGTGGCTTGCGAAAAATGCCGCAGTGGCATCCGCATAATAGCCCGGTCAAAATGGAGAACGCCTATGCTGGACGAAATGAAAACCAGATGGTTTTGCAGTCAGGTCGGGGCGATGAAAAACAGTATGTATGCGCTGGCCATCGGCATTCTTAAAAACGAGGCAGATGCGGAGGATGCCATTCAGAACGCGCTGCTGTCCGCGTACGAGCATCTGGACGACCTGCGGTTATTCGATAAGATCAAACCCTGGGTTCTGAAAATTCTGACCCGGGAATGCTACCGGATCGCAGACCGCCGACCCAACTACACGGAGCTTGACGATCTCCCCGACGCGGCGGCGCCCTGCGAGGATCTGGATACCAAAGCATCCGTCTGGAATGCCGTCAATTCGCTGGAAACCAGATACCGGGAAACCATCATCCTATTCTATTACGAAAACCTGAGTACCAAAGAAATCGCACAAATTCTGGATCTCTCTGAAGAAAACGTCAGAAAGCGCCTTTCCCGCGCCAGAGCCATTCTTCGGACGCTTCTTGACAAGGAGGATTTCACATGACACCCAAAGATTCCAAGCTTCGAAAGCAGATTCGCCGGGAGCTTCCCCGGATGCCGGCGGACATGGCCGGACGGTTTGACGATACCGTCGCTTCGTTCCACCGCCGTCCCGCCGGGCGGCGCACCGCAGTCCGTGTGCTGCGTTTCGCCGTGCTGATTCTGCTGGCCGTATTTCTGCTGCTCCCCAATCTCAGTCCCACCATCGCCTACGCCATGCAGGAAATCCCGGTGATTGGTGAACTGGTTCGGGTCATCACTATCTACAAAAAACAGGAGGGGGACGACAATCACGCACAGAACGTGAAAATTCCTCAAATTCAGCTTCCCGAGGGCAGCAGCGATGCCATTGATTACATCAATGCCGACGTGGATACGCTGACCAAGGCTGCCATCGATGAGTATGAATCCACCGTGGAGGAACTGCCGGATGCCCATCTGTATCTGATGATTGACTATGATGTGGTAACAAACACCACCGACTGGTTCACCCTGCGTCTGATGGTATATCGGGAGGCGGGCACCGGCGGCATTGAATACCATTTCTACCACATTGACAAGCAGCAGGGCAGGCTGATGCAGCTTGCTGATTTATTCCGTCCGGATTATGATTACCAGACCCCCATCAGCGCCGAAATTCAGGCACAGATGCGGCAGCAGTTCAGGGACAATCCAAATATGAGCTACTGGATTGACGGAAACGGTATGGGCACCGAGGAATTTGAACGGATTGCCGACGATCAAAGCTTCTATTTTGACGATAAGGGCGACCTTGTCATCGTTTTTGAAAAATACGACGTGGCGCCCGGCTATATGGGCTGCCCCGAATTTGTGATTCCCCGGGAAG
>JALFLH010000030.1 GCA_022774865.1 Clostridiales bacterium | reverse complement strand
GTACTTCGTTTTTCCATAGCCGGAGCCATTATAAAATCTATACATTCCCTCGTTCGTGTTACCCGAAGTAAAATCCGATCCGAGAGCAACCGTCGGCTTATAATCCCGCCAGTTGTCAGGCCGATAAGATGCCGTCCCACTGACATTATTTTCCGCGTACTCGAACAGCATACCATCGTTCAGGTAGTCGTAGATCCGAATGGGCAGCTTGATGGTATCCGTGGTGTCGATGCCGTTCTGCAGGCCGGTCTCGCCGTTCTGCTTGTCGCCGACCGCCGCAAAGGCCCGCAGCGGCACCATCGGCAGAACCATTGCCAGCGCCAGCAGCGCCGCAAGCAGTTTTTTACCCATGCCATGTTTTTTCATAACACTTCTCCTTCCGCTTTCCTCAAAATGAACTGAATGCCCCGCCCGGGGGCGTGCTTTCCTTTTTCCGTCCGCATAGCTTATTCCTTCTGCCAGCCGATCCGGACAATTTCCGTCGTGTCTTTGTTGAAATGCCCCGCCAGGGTTTCCACCGAAGCGCCCGGCTCCAGCGTGCCGAAATCCACCCGATAGGTGATTCCGCCAAGGAAGTTACCGTCGGTATGCAGGGTTCTGTAATAAATAAACACGCCTTCCAGCGTTTCCGATGTGTTGTTGACCGCGGTCAGCATATTGCCATCGGATGAAATGGTGATCTGATCCGTGGACGCGGTCACATCATCCCGGAAGGAGTTGACGCAGTTCAAATAGGTGAACACGGAACTGTTGGTTGCAGTCATCCGTGTGGCCTCCATCACCCAGGCGGAACGCCCCGCCGGCAGGCCGGACAGGATAAAGGTCGCCGTCTGACCGTCAATGTCAAAGGTCAGCGTTGCGAAGTCCAAAAACCGATCCGTCCGGTTGGTGACCAACACGGCGGCCACATTCTGAACCAGCTCGTCCCGTCCATCCTCCACAAACTGACCCGAGAACATGCCGAATTTGTCACAACTGATGTCGCCGGACGCGATCTCCTCCGTCTGTTCAGACGGTTTCCCGGAACCCGACCCGGATGGAGGGGAATTGTTTCCGGCCGATGCGCCAGACTGCCCGGCATTCCCGGGGTCTGATCCGCCCTCCGCCGCCGGCTCCGTCTCCCCGCTTTCTGTCGGCGATCGCAGATCGGTTGGCTCTGCGCTGTCCACAGCCGCAGGCTCCGTCTCCCCGTCGCCCTCCGGCAGCGTCTGGATGACATCCGAAGCATCCGCTTTCTCCCGCATCGCGCGCATCGCCAGAAGCTCTGCGCAAATCACGACTGCAAGAAGCACCACAACCGCCACAAGCAGAATCCGGCTGCGCGGTATTCGATTGTGCGACTTCACAGATGATCCCCCCTTCTCTCCATACAGGATATCCAGGCTTCGCATTCAGCCCATGGTATTAACATATATTCTCTATTTTAATCCCTGATTCTGTAAATGTCAATTTTTTTCTCGGCTTTATCTTACATTTTTCGCGTGTTTTCACCGGCTGTACCCGAAAAATGCCGGTTTTGTATCTATTCTTTCCCCGCATTTCCGACAGGAACAGCGTTTTTTCATCAAAATCCGCAAAATACTATTGCATAATTTGAAATTATCTGCTATAGTATTTTAAGATTTATATTATGATTTCATCATGTGAAAGCAGGATACCTTATGCACATTGTTCCTGGTTTTTTCGTTCGCGAAATTGCTGGCGAAACCATTGCGATTCCCTCCGGGCAGGCCGCGCACCGGATTTCAGGTCTGGTTGCTTTCAACGACACCGGAAAGTTCCTGTTTGAACTGCTTCAGACAGAGCAGACTGAGGAAAGTCTCGTCAGCGCGCTTATGGATACCTACGATGTGGATTTCACCACCGCCCAGGCTGATGTCTCTGAGTTTCTGACATTGCTGCAGGAGCATCATTTGCTGGCAGATGACTAAGCGGCTATTTCTATTGTGTTTTACGGAAAGAAGGATGGCGTTATGAAGAAGCAATACGAGAAACCCACGCTTGCGGTTGAATACTACCAATTGACCCAGGCCATTGCTGCCTGCGTCACAAAAATTGGTTTTCTGGACAGCGATTGTGTCAAGCATGATACCGATGCGACAGACCACATGAAGGATCTGGCTTGGGACGGCTACTTTGTGTCGGGTTGCGATCAGAGTGCTACGGGTATGGATCAGAATGACTCAATCTGCTACCATACCAACGCAAACGCCGCGTTTAATTCCTGAGGATGGATTACGCGTCCACTTTTTGCATTTGCTTTTCCGGAATAACCCTTCGCTTTGTTTTCCCTTCGCCGGTGGCGCTGCCGGATGAGTTCGCCGGACTGCTGTGCGCGGATACCGGCAGTCCGGATGCGGAATACACGGTTAAGCTGTTGACGACTCCGCTCCGCCCCGCAGAACCGCCGGTTTCTTCGGAATGCGGAATCAAAATATATCAAACTCACGAGGGCTGGCTGCGCATTTATTCTGCCTTGTCTGCGGCAGACGGATGTCAGGTAGCCTGCTTTTTGTGTCCAAACGGAAAAAACACACTCTACTATCCCGCATCCAAATGGGAGTTTTACTCCTCCCCGCTGCATTGTGCCCATTTGCTCGGGGGCGAAAACCTGCTGCTGTGGCACGATGCCTTTTTACTTCACAGCTCCGTTGTTCAGATAAACGGAAAGAGCGTTCTGTTTTCCGGCCCCTCCTGTGCGGGAAAATCCACACAGGCCGCGCTTTGGCACCGATATCTGGGTGCCGAAATTCTGAACGGTGACCGCTGTGTCGTCATGAAAAAAGCAGATGGGTTTTATGGCGGGGGGTCCCTTTGGTGCGGCACCTCCGGTATTTACCGCAGAGAGCAGTCGCCCATCGCCGGGATTTTTCTGGTTCATAAAGCGCCGGAAAACCGCGTTGTCCGGCTTGGCTTTGATGCCTTTGCGCCTCTGTTTTCCCAGACCATTGTAAACAGTTGGGACCCTGATTTTATGGCAAAAGTATCCTCGCTCTATGCTGAATTACTCAGTCAGGTTCCGGTATACCGTTTGGATTGCCGTCCGGACAAGGGAGCTGTTCAGGTTGCCTATGATACATTGTTTTGAAAGGGGAAACCAGACATTGTGAAAGAAACAAGCGCGAATATCCGGCGATTTCTCACCAGAAAATGCGCCAATCTTGGGATTCCGGTCAGTGGAATTTTCGAACTGACTCCCCGCTGCAATCTTCAGTGCAAAATGTGCTATGTCCGTCTGACACCCGCGCAAATGGCGCCCATTGGGTCGGAGCTCAGCGCCCATCAGTGGCTGTGCCTTGCTGAGGAAGCAAAGAAAGCCGGGATGGCTTTTCTTCTTCTCACCGGCGGCGAACCAAGCCTGCGTGAGGACTTTCCCGAAATTTACGAAGGTCTGGCAAACATGGGGCTTTCGATCAGCGTAAATACCAATGGCACCCTGCTTTCTCCCGCCCTGCGCGCTCTCTGGCATCGTCTGCCCCCTGCCCAGGTCAATGTTACCCTTTACGGTGTCTGCCGGGATGACTATGCAGCCCTTTGCAGAAACCCGGAGGCGTTTGATTCTGTGATCCATGCGCTGGACTGGTTACGTGAGGAAGGAATATTGGTTCACCTCAACACCACAATTGTGCCCTCAAATTATTCAAAGTGGGAACAAATTGAGCGATTTGCAATGGATCGTGGATTGGAGCTTCGTCTGACAAATTATTGCTTCCCTCCGGCGCGCCGCGGCAATGGCGGTTCGCTTCCTGATTTCACCCGGTTATCCCCGGAGGATGCCGGGCGTCTGGCAGTACAGGATCTATATTATCGGGAAGGCCCTGACGCTGTTATTGAACGCGCTTCCCATATGGATCAGGCAGCCAAGAATGAATGCAGTTTGGAAACAGGCGAGCCGATGCAATGTTCTGCCGCAAAATCTCAATTCTGGATTACTTGGGATGGCCGGATGACGCCGTGCGGTATGCTGAATCAGCCTGTTGAATATCCGTTTCGTGATTCCTTTTCCGAAAGCTGGGCACATCTTCGTCAGGTCAGCGGCGACATTCGTCTCTGCCCCGCGTGTTCTGCGTGTGATATGCAGTCTACCTGCCAGAATTGTGCGGCAGTAACCTACACGGAAACCGGTCGTTTTGATGGAAAGCCGGAATATATGTGTCGCATGAATCAAGCGTATCGAAAAGCCTTGCAAGAATTTTCCACTCAATTCCACGCTTAATCTGGATCTGCCAGCAAAGAAGCAAATACCGCAGTTGACACAACTGTATCAACTGCGGTATCTGTTATGTACAACTGCCAATTTCAACAATGCGCACTGAGATTCCAGACCCTTTCCTCCGTATGCGCGTGCATACGGAGGATTTGTCTGTGTTTCGGGGGTGGGATATTCAGATTTTGGGGCCGTTCAGCGGCTCCACCACCGGGTCTTTGAGGGTTTCCACCTTGGAGTCCTTGATCAGATGCTTGGGACAGACCGTGGCGCACAGGGCGCAGTTGTCGCACTTGCTGTAGTCGATCACAGCCAGATTCCGCTCCACGGTGATGGCGTCCCTGGGACAGATTTTCTTGCACAGTCCACAGCCGATGCAGCCGGTGGTGCAGCCCCGGGTGGTGACGGCGCCCTTGGCCAGAGAGGCACAGGCGATTACCACATTCCGATCCGGCTCCACCGGAACAATCAGCTTCCGGGGACAGACGGCAGCGCAGGCCAGACAGCCCACACACCGGTCTTCGTTGACCTTGGCGACACCGTTGACGATGTGAATGGCATCGTATTTACACGCCTTGACGCAGGTTCCGAAGCCAATGCAGCCGAATTTGCAGGACAGAGGGCCGTTGCCGCCCACCTTGGATGCGGCCAGACAGTCCTTGAAGCCCTCGTATTCCGCCTTGACCCGGGCGCCGGAGACCAGGTTGCCGTCCTTGTCGTAGGTCTTTTCACCGGAGCAGCGTACCAGCGCTACCCGCCGGGTGACCGTTTCTGCCTTGATGCCCATAATCTGAGCCATGGCCTGCGCGGCTTCGTTGCCGCCGGAGGCGCATTTGCCCACCGGAGCCTCGCCTTTCAGAACGGCTTCGGCATAGGCGCTGCAGCCTGCATAGCCGCAGCCGCCGCAGTTCGCGCCGGGCAGGCACTCGTTCAGCCTGTCCAGACGGGGATCGGTTTCCACATAAAAAACCTTGGAGGCGGCAGCCAGAACCAGACCGAAAATCAGACCCAGGCCGCCCAGAATCCCAACAGCAATCAAAATTTCCATGGTTCGTCCTCCTCAGAAAATCTTCAGGCCGGAGAAGCCCATGAAGGCCAGCGCCAGCAGTCCGGCGGAGATCAACGCGATGGGAAAGCCCTTGAAGCTCTCGGGGCAGTCCGCCTTGTTTACCCGCTCCCGCACGGAGGCGAACAGCACGATGGCCAGGGTGAAGCCAAGACCGCCTGCCGCGCCATTGACCACGCTCCGCAGAAAATCATAGCCCTTCTGGACATTGACCAGCGCCACGCCCAGCACCGCGCAGTTGGTGGTAATCAGGGGCAGGAAGATTCCCAGCGCCTTATACAGCGCGGGGACGGTTTTCTTCAGGAACATCTCCACCACCTGAACGATGGAGGCGATGACCAGAATGAACGCCACGGTCTGCATATAACCCAGATTCAGCGGCTGCAGGATCAGCGTATCCACCGCGTAGCAGGCGGCGGAAGCGATGGCCATGACGAAGGTGACTGCCATGCCCATGCCAAGGGCGGTATCGATTTTCTTGGAAACGCCCATAAACGGGCAGATGCCATAGAATTTCACCAGAATGAAGTTCTCAGTCAGGAGGGCGCTGAGCAGAATGCCCAGCAGAGAGGTTACATATTCGTTCATTGTTTCGCGGCCTCCTTATCTTTTTTCCGGTTGTCAAGCTTGCGCATCAGCCATTGGGAACCAGCAATGACAAAGCCCAGCACCAGAAAGCCGCCCACGGGCATGACCAGTTGCATGGCCGGGTACCCCTCGGGAATCACCCGGATGCCCTCGCCGCCGTTCAGAATGCCGCCGCCGAAGGTGCCGGCACCAAGCAGTTCCCGGATGACACAGACGACTACCAGCGCGGCGGTGTAGCCGATGCCCTGGCAGAGGCCGTCCACTGCGGAGGCCAGTACACCGTTTTTAGAGGCAAATGCCTCGGCGCGCCCCAGAATGATGCAGTTGACGACAATCAGAGGAATGAATACACCCAGATTTTCCGACAAGTCAGGCAGAAACGCCTGCAGCGCCAGATCCACCACGGTGACAAAGCCCGCGATGATGACGATGTACGCGGCAATGCGGATCTGGGAGGGGATGACTTTTCGCAGGGCGGAGATCAGCACATTGGAGCAGATCAGGATCAGGGTAACGGACAGCCCCATGCCGATGCCGTTGAACAATGATGTGGTGATGGCCAGGGTGGAGCACATACCCAGTAGCTGGACGGTTACCGGATTCTTGGTCAGCAGCCCCTCACGGAATTGTTTCTTGAAATTCATGTAAGCAGCCTCCTTAACCCATGCGGGCGATGCAGTCCAGCGCCGCGTTGACGCCGGTGCAGACAGCCCGGGATGTGATGGTGGCGCCGGTAATCGCGTCGATTTCGCCGCCATCCTTGGCCACCGCCACGGAATCGGTCTTACCCGCGAACTGGCTGCGGAAGCTCTCACCGGCGGAGGTATTGGCCGCGGACACAGCACCCAGGCCGGCGGTCTCGGACTGGGAAACGATGGAAACGCCCAGCAGGCTGCCGGATTTATCGATACCCACCATCATGGTGACGGCGCCGCCGAAGCCGTTGGGGTTGACCTCCACGGCGTATCCGGCTTCCCCGGCGTAGACCTTGGAAACCAGTCCCGTCTCATCGGTGAAGCCAATTTCCGTGCCGCCGCCGGGCAGCACCGCTTCGATGGCTTTCTGCAGCTTCTCGGCTTTCAATTGGGCAATGATCGGCGCTGTGACGAAGTTGACGCCCGCCAGAACCGCGGCCACCACACTGGTGATCAGCAGCAGGGTGACCGCCAGACGAAGCGTATATTTGAGCGTGGATTCCTGTTTCATTTCTTCGCCGCCTCCTTTTTGGACGTGCCGAAAGTCACGGGCCGGCCGATCCGATCCAGCAGCACAACGCAGCAGTTCATAATCAGAATCGCGTAGCTGACACCCTCGTTATAGCCGCCGAAGTAGCGGATGAGAATGGTCAGCACACCGCAGCCGATGCCGTAGACCACCTGCCCCAGCTTTGTAATCGGGGAGGTGACGTAGTCGGTGGCCATGAAGATTGCGCCCAGCATCAGTCCGCCGGTGCAGATCTGGTAAGCCATCCACTCCAGCCGGCCGCCGGCCTGGGGAAACAGAAATGCCAGCACCGCCACGGTTCCGAGATAGGCCAACGGAATGCGGGCTGTAATCACTCTGCGGTACAGCAGCCAGGCAAACCCGATCAGAAGCAGCAGCACGGAGGTCTCACCAATGCAGCCGCCCACGTTGCCCACAAATGCATCCAGCAGGGATGCCTGGGGGAGCTGGCCCTGATGCATGGCGGCCAGCGGTGTGGCAGCGGTGACCGCGTCGGCGGCGCTCAGAATGCCCGCCTGATTGCCCCAGCCCACCTTGACCCAGGTGGACATGGCCATCGGCCAGCTAAACATAAAGGCGCGTCCGGCCAAGGCAGGGTTGACAAAGTTTTTTCCGATGCCGCCGAAGAGCATCTTTACCAGAACAATGGCGAACAGGTCGCCCAGAATGATCATCCAGTAGGGAACGGTGGGCGGGCAGACGAAAGCCAGCAGCACACCGGTGACAACGGCGGACAGGTCGTAGGTTCTGCAGGGAATTCTTCGCAGACGGCACCAGATCCATTCGAAGAATACACAGGCCGCCGCGGAGATCAATGTGACCAGCAGCGCCCGGATGCCGAAGAAGCAGACCGCGCCCACCAGCGCAGGGGCCAGCGCGATCAGCACATCCCGCATCAGCGTCTGGGTGGTGATGGGAGAATGCACATGGGGAGAGCTGGATATGGTCAGCTCATAAAAGTATTTCATCTGTGCCATAGAAATCCACCTCCCTTATGTATTTGCCGCGGCTTTCGCCTTCGCGGCGGCTTCCCGGAGCGTCTGCTTGCCGGCGCGGAAGCCCAGCACCAGCGGAACGCTGGCCGGACAGGTATAGGCGCAGCAGCCGCACTCGATGCAATCCATGATGTGGACGGCTTTCATCTCATCCACGTTGCCGCTCTGAGATGCCTTGTACATCAGCACAGGCATCAGCTTCATGGGGCAGACATCCACACACTTGCCGCAGCGGATGCAGTGGGGATCCTCCACGCTGTATTTGTTCTTCCGCCCCAGAATGGTGATAGCGTTGGTGCCCTTGGTGGTGGGTACGTTCAGGTCGTACTGGGTAATGCCCATCATGGGGCCGCCGGAGAGTACCTTGTAGGGATTTTCAGAGTGACCGACCGCTTCCATCAGCGCGTTGAAGCTGGTGCCGATGGGCACCAACAGGTTTTTCGGCTCCATGACGATATCGCCGGAGACGGTGACCACCCGGCGGATCAGGGGCATTCCGTCATAAACCGCGTCATGGATGGCCTTGCAGGTGGCCGCGTTGAATACGGCGCAGCCCACGGCGGCGGGCAGCCCGCCGGAGGGAACCTCCCGGCCGGTTATGGCGTAGATGAGCTGCTTCTCGGCACCCTGGGGGTAACGGGCGGGCAGCACATCCACGGTAATTCCGTCGGCGGGATCGATGACCCGGCGCAGCATCTTGGCGGCGGTGGGCTTGTTGTCCTCAATGGCAATGTGTGCCTGCCTGAGACCCAGGATTTTCATGACGATCTTCAGGCCGGAGACCACCTTCTCCGGCATTTCCTGACAGAGCCGGTCGTCCGCCACGATATACGGCTCGCACTCGCTCACGTTGACGATAATGGTATCCACCTTGCCAATGCCGGAGGACAGCTTTACATGGGTGGGAAAGGTAGCGCCGCCCATGCCCACAATGCCGGCCTCCCGGATGACGCCCATCAGTTCCTCCGCTGTAAGCGCGTCCGCTTCCGCCTGCGTACGGGGTTTGATATCCGCGCACAGGATATCCAGGTGGTCATTCTCGATGACCACGCTCATCATGGTGGTACCATTTGCATGGGCGCGCATCTCCACCGCCTTGACCGTGCCGGAGACGGAGGCGTGAACCGGTACGCACAGCCCCTGGTTGTCGCCGATCTTCTGCCCCATGGTCACGGTGTCACCCTTCCTGACCAGCGGCTTACAGGGAGCGCCGATGTGCTGGGACATGGGAATCACCAGAACATCGGGTTCCGGAAAATCCAGAATCTTCTGATCTTCAGCGTACCATTTATTTTCTTTGGGATGAATCCCGCCGAAAAAGGAAAACGCCATAACTGTCACCTCTTTCAAAATCCGCGGCAAGCCGCCGCCTTCTGTGAATCCATGATAGCGCAAGTTTGTTGTTTTGTCTACTGGAAATTGGCAGAATGTACAAAAAATGTCCATTAAATATGTTTTTATCGATATAAATTGTTACAAAACGCCGTAATGTCCGCTGTAAAAACGCCCCGCCGCGCTTGGCGGCAGGGCGTCGGTCAGATGCTATTCCACGGCGAAAACAAGCCGGAGCAGCCATTTTTTCAGCGTGTTTACCGGGGCGGCTTCCGCCCACGCCGAAGCGCGGAAGGCGTCGAATTCTGCCAGTTCTCCGTCCGTCAGGGTATGCTGACTGAAACGTGCTTTCTGTGCAAGGGTATGGAGGGACTCCGGCACCGGCACGTGCAGAACCAGCGCCAACTGCCTGACCTGCGCCCACCGGGCAAGCGCCTGTTGGTTGGGCTGCCCCCGGTTCCACGCGGTTCGCTTCCGCCGGATGCGAAGCTCGCTCTGCAGCCAAACCGCCGCCGATGCCAGCGCGGCTCCCAGCAGCGCGGCCCCGGTGGTTTTTGCCCAGCCGGGCAGCGCCTTTCGGGCGGGCTGTGGATCGGAGGTTCCGCCCTGAGCCGGATTCCGGGAGGCAGGCGGCCGGGTGCTTTCCGCGGGTTCGGTGCTTTCGAAGCTGGGCAGAATCTGCGCGGGAGGAACCGTGGACAGCTCCTCCGTGGGTGCGGAGGGCGTGGCCTCCAGAATACTCCATACGCCTCCGCTGTTATATTCGGCCCATGCGTGGGCCATTTCCCCGGTGACGGCTGTTTCCTCGTCTGCCCGGCAGGTCACCAGATAGCCTTCCACATACCGGGCAGGGATACCCGCCGCCCGGAGCAGCACCGTCGCCGCCGTGGCAAAATGGACGCAGTATCCCGTTTCGCTCTCCTCCAGAAACCAGCGGGCGAAATCCGTTCCGTCCCGGTTCATCCGTCCGGTGTTCAGATCGTAGGCGGCGGAGGAACGCACATAGGCGGCAATGGCCTGTGCTTTTTCCCCGGTGGTGGTTTGCTCCGCCGTGATTTCATTTGCCAGAGCTTTGGCCCATTTCAGGGTTTCGGCGGGAAGCTGAAGATACTGCGCGTCCGCCGCGGCGCGTCCGGCCTCTCCCTGCTGTGCAAGCATGAAACTGTAGTCCGTCAGATTCTGTCCGTTCTCCAAACGTCCACCGGTGAGGGTCACTTCCCCAGCCGGGTAATAGGGTACAAACAGTACGGGTTTGACGCCGTTTGTCCGGATGCGCAGCGTGTGTGCGGTTTCCGCGCCGCCGGAAAAGGCTTCCGTCCGGTTTTCAGAGGCAATCCAGCCTGTACCGCTGTAGGTATTGTAGTCCCCGCCCCGCAGGTACACCGCACCGCCCGTGGGGGAGGTCACCTGCATCACCGTGTAATTCCACTGCACACGGGGGCCGAGGGTTTCCAGATCCACCCGCCGCGGCTGTTCGGTGTCCGCGCCACCGGTGAATTTCTGCGAAATGGTGCGGGTCAGGCTTTGCAGCCGTTCCCCCAGACTGACGAGTTGTCCTTCCAGCTCCGGTACATGGTTTACATAATCCTTCTGTGGAACCGCCAGAAACAGAATACCCAGCGCCGCCGC
Organism: Clostridiales bacterium; assembly: GCA_022774865.1. Classification (GTDB taxonomy): domain Bacteria; phylum Bacillota; class Clostridia; order Oscillospirales; family Oscillospiraceae; genus Faecousia. The sequence goes on along the minus strand of JALFLH010000030.1, from coordinate 21,824 downwards.
CGTAGGAATTGCCAGCGCCGCCGCCTGCCACGCGTCCTCCGCACGTCCGAACCGGCGCACCCAGTCCGTCATCAGCAGCACGAGGATGCCCAGCAGCAGACCAAACAGATATCCGGTTTTGGGCACCGTGTCCGTGACCACCAGACAGGCTGCCAGCGGAAGCGCAGCCGGAAACACCGCCCACAGTGCGTTTTTCCGGCGCAGCATCACCCGGCATACATTCAGCGCGGTCAACACGCCCAGAATACCCAGCGGCCATGCACAGCCGCTATCCGGTGGAAAGCCCAGGTCTACCTGTCCCCAGCCATAGGCATTGTCATACAGGCTGCTGATCTGATATGCCAACGCCTTGATTTCGTTCCACGCCGTACCGCCCCGCCAGATAAAACCGGCAGCCAACGCCCCGGTGCACAGCAGCACCAGTCCGCCCCGCTTCCAATAGAGGCAGACGCTTCCCAAAACCGCTGCCCCACCGCACAGAGCAGCCATCTGCGCCGGTTTGACGCCCTCCAGTGAAAAGCCGGAAATCAGGCAGCCAACGCCGCAGAACGCCAGTTCCCACGCCAGAACCGCCGCGGTTATGTGGGAGAAAACCGCTTCACGCTTCATCCGTCCCACCTCCGATGTAATACTGCCAGGAGGCACGGAATTCCCGGTCCCGGATGGAGCCTTCCCCCGCCGGCGCCGCGCACAGCAGCGCTTCCACGCATTTGGAGAAGGACGCCTCGCCGGAAACCGCCCGGCTTTCGATACCGGCGCCGGTGAGCGCACGCACCTCGAAGGTCAGCCCCTTCTCCAGAAGGTATTCCCCCAGCCACAACAGCCGTCCAAATTTGGTATCCAGTTCTTCGGCAGTCCCTGCCACGTCCAGCGTCAGCAGGACAAGTCCCCGCTCGGGCACCATCGGTTCCCGCAGAATCAGCTTGCCCGTCTTGGCGGACATCTTCCAGTGTACCTGATTCAGGTTATCCCCGGGGCGGTAGAGCCGCAGCTCATGATTCTCCGCGTAGCCGCCGCCAGCTTTGGGACGCCATGCCCGCGCCAGATACCGGCTCAGATCCGGCGGAATCGCCAGCTCCACCGGCATGGGAAGCACGGGAACGGTGACTTCCCCGTTTTTCCGCAGCCTTCTGCTCACCAGCCCCAGATAATCGTAAACCCGCACACGGACGGGGGTGAGCGTCAGTCCGCCGCAGTGCGCCGTGGGCAGAGTCCGGCCGGATTTCAGCAGCCAGATCTGGCCGGTCAGGCAGTTGCGGACGCGGATTCTGCCCCGCATGGGCGGCAGAGGCAGACGGCACCTGCCCAAGAGAGCCGCCCGGCACTGATCACCAGTGCGCAGCCGGGGCGGAGCCTGAATTTCCATTCGCGCGCTCATCATGGCGGGCAGGCTCAGAACCAGCGACAGCCAGGGAAGTCCCACCGCCACAATCAGCAGCACAAAGGACACCCACTGCTGGTACGCGCCGTAAAACACCAGACTGACGGTCAGCATCAGCCCGTAAAACAATCTGCGCAGTGCCATATCAGCGCAGTCTGGGGGGCGGCACCTGCGTCAGAATTCCGCCCAGAATCTGTTCGGGTGTCTTGCCCTGTCCCTCCGCCCGGGGGGAGAGAATCAGCCGGTGCGCCACGGTGCAGATAAATACCTCCCGCACGTCCCCGGGCACCACATAATCCCGCCCCCGGAGCTGCGCCACGGCCTTGGCCATGGCGGTCACCGCCAGCGTTGCCCGGGGGGACGCGCCGCGGAGAATGTCCCCGCTCTGCCGGGTGGCGTTGATGAGCTGAACAATATATTCCACCACAGCTTCGTTGAGATAGGTGCCGGCCACCTGATCCTGCATGGCCGTCAGTTCCTCCCGGGTCATCAGGGCGGACAGCCGCAGCAGCGGATTCCCACCCTGCCGGTTCAGCACCATGGCAGCCTCGTCACCCGGGTTGGGATAACCCAGACTGAGACGGACGATGAAGCGATCCATCTGGCTGTCCGGCAGAAGCTGGGTGCCCGCCGCGCCGGTGGGGTTCTGGGTGGCAATGACCACAAAGGGCTGGGGCAGCCTGTGGCTCACGCCGTCCACCGTGACCTGTCCCTCCTCCATGGCCTCCAGCAGGGCGGACTGGGTGCGGGAGGTGGCGCGGTTCAGCTCGTCCGCCAGAAACAGGTTGCACAGCACGGCGCCGGGCTGATAGACCATTGTCCCCGAGGCCTGATCCGGTACGGAGTAGCCCGTCACGTCGGAGGGCAGCACATCGGGCGTGAACTGCACCCGGCTGTATTTCAGATCCAGCACCCGGGAAAAAGCCAGCGCCATGGTGGTCTTGCCCACACCTGGGATGTCTTCCAGCAGAATGTGCCCCTTCGCCAGAATGGCCGCCAGTACCCACAGCAGCACGGGGTCCTTACCCACCACGACGGTGCGCACCTGAGAGAGAATCTGCTGGGCATACCGCGTTACTTCCGTTTCCTTTGTTTTCACCGAAAGCGCCTCCTCTGTTTTTTTCTCATTGTACAATGATTTCGGCCGAAAAACAAGTCGAAGGGAAATTCTGAAACTTCAAATCCTGCCGTCTGCGGAAAAACAGAAATCCTCCGCAGATGCGGAGGATGCCTGAAATTCAGATTTCCATCATTTTTACCACTTCCGTGGGGCCTTCCAGCAGGATGGAAGTCAGGACGCCGTCCCTGCCCTCCACCGCGACCTTCAGCGTGCCGCCCCGATTCCGGGCGGTCAGTCTGCCGCCGGGCAGTCTGCCCGACGCCCACAGTGCGGCGGCGATGGAGCCGCAGCCGGTGCCGCAGGCCAGCGTGTAGTCCTCCACGCCCCGTTCAAAGGTCAGCACCCGGACTTCGTTTTCGCCAAGCCAGGTGTAGAGATTGACATTGGCGCCCTTTGGAAAGGCCGGGTCGAACCGCAGTGCCCGGGTCGGTTCCCGCAGGGAATCGCCGTCCTCCCACCGCAGGCCGGGTACCTCCTTCACCGCGTGGGGCACGCCGGGATTGCCCAGCTCCACATAGGCAACGTCGCCCTTGCGGTGCAGATCCAGTACACTGGGATTGTTCAGCTTCACCCGGTACTGGCTTTCGGAAAGCCGCCAGCCGGACACCAATCCCGCGTCTGTCTCCACCACCATGGTGTCCCCGGCAATGCCGTTGTCGTGGGCAAACCGGCAGATACACCGGGCACCATTGCCGCACATTTCTCCCCGGGTGCCGTCGGAATTGTAGAAATGGAGCCTAAAATCGGCCTTGTCCGAGTTGTCCACGGCCATGAAACCGTCCGCCCCGGTCAGTTTACATAATTCGATTGCCAGCGTCCGGTAATCCGGATGCCGACCCCGGGCATCGATGACCATAAAGTCATTGCCTGCGCCGTTCATATACCAAACAGTCATAGTTCCTCCTAGCCTGCGCCGCTTATTTCAGCAGATCCTCCATGGTATAGAGTCCTTTGCCCTTGCCCACCATGAACCGGGCGGCATCCGCCGCGCCGTCGGCCAGCATGGCGCGGGTGGCGGCCTCATGGCGCAGCGTCAGGGTCTGGGTTTCGGTGCAGATGTGCACCTCGTGGATACCCACCACATTGCCCATCCGCAGAGAGGAAATGCCGATTTCCTCCTTGGTGCGCTTGCCTTCCCCGGATCGGCCGCAGTGTTCCACCGCGTCGGGGCGCACTTCCTTGATGGCGTTGAACAGCATATGGGCGGTGCCGCTGGGGGCATCCACCTTCCGGTTATGGTGGACTTCCACAATCTCAATGTCCGCGTCCGGGAAACAGGCTGCCGCCTGCTTTGCCAGACGGCACAACACCGCAATGCCAAGGCTCATGTTGCCGGAGTAGAAAACGGGAATTTCTTTGGCAGCATCGAAAATCAACTGCCTCTCTTCGGGGGTGTGGCCGGTGGTGCCGATGACGGCGGCGCAGCCGTTGGTCTTTGCATAGCGGAGAACGTCCGCCGCGGCGGTGTGATGGGAAAAGTCGATGACCACGTCGGCGGGGACAGGGCCAAGCTCATCAAAGGTTCTGGCCACGCCGTTTTCACCGTCGATGCTGACCCGGCCAACCACCTCGCCGCCCAGACTCTGGGCAATCAGTTTCCCCATGGCGCCGTTGGCGCCGCAGAGGATCGCTCTCATACATTCACCCCCAGTGCCCGCAGCTCCGCAAACATGGCGCTGCGCAGCGGCTCCTCCATGGGGGTCAGCGGCAGGCGCAGATGCTCCTCGCCGAAGCCCATGGCGGACACGGCAGCCTTGACGGGGATGGGATTGACCTGACTGAACAGGGCATTGGTCAGCTTCAGCAGCTTACACTGAAGCCGGGCCGCCTCCTGGAAGTTCCCTGCCAGCGCCGCGTCGGTCATGGCCACCGCCTCCCGGGGCACCACATTGCTCAGCACGCTGATGGTGCCCTTGGCGCCCATGGCCATCATGGGGACGGTCAGGGCATCCTCGCCGGAGTAAATGTCGAGCTTGTCGCCGCACAGGGCGCGCAGCTCCACCATCTGCGCCATATTGCCGGTGGCTTCCTTGATGGCGGCAATGTTTGGATGCTCCGCCAGTACGGCCACGGTCTTGGGCAGCAGGTTGCAGCCGGTGCGTCCGGGGACATTATAGAGGATCACGGGCACGTCGGAGGCATCGGCGATGGCGGTGAAATGGGCGATCAGGCCGGATTGGGTGGCTTTGTTATAGTAGGGGGTCACCACCAGAACGGCCGACGCGCCGACCTGACAGGCGTTTTTTGTGTTTTCCAGCACGTGCGCGGTGTTGTTGGTACCGGTGCCGGCGATGACAGGCACCCGACCCGCCACCCGCTCCACGGTGAATCGGATCACCTCTTTCTGCTCGGAGGGCTCCAGCGTGGCGCTTTCACCGCTGGTTCCCACGGCCACCAGGGCGTTGATGCCGGAGGCAAGCTGGAAGTCGATGAAGCGCCCCAGCGCCTCAAAATCCACGCTGCCGTCCGCGTGCATGGGGGTCACCATGGCGGTCGCCATACCGGTAAAAATAGGATGGTTCATATTTCTTTCTCCTTGTCTTTTATTTCAGAAACAGAGTGAAAAGTAATGCCGGGAAAATGGGTTATGCCTTGAACCGGGTGAAATAATCGTACAGCGGCAGAAGCTGACGGAAGAATTCCGCTACCCGGTTTTCCAGCGCGGAGTCGAAGGTATCCGGGCCGAAATCCTCATGGCGGACGCAGCTGATCTGTTCCTTCCAGGCGAAATAGGGCGCAAGCGCGGGATTGTCGCAGGGCTTGGGACGCCTGTAGCATACCGCCTGCACCGGCTGTCCGGTGCTTTGTTCCACCTGCGCCAGCATGGACAGGAATTCATCGGGTCTGTCCGTAATGGTGCGGCGGAAATCCTCCAGCGAGGATGTCCGCGGTTTCCAGAAAAAGAAGCCATAGTCCACACCCTCGGGGTTAATCTCAAAATACAGGCAGGGGTTTTCACCCCACCATTCCACGTCCTGACGGATGCAGATCCACAAGCTCTCCTTATAGGGCTCCGGCGGGTGGAGCCGGGTGTCCCGATAGATGCGGCTGACCTTCAGGATATCGCCGCTGCGCGCCAGAAAGGGCTGGAACAGATCCTTGCCCAGCGCTTTCATTGGCTCGTACAGGGTCTGCACATACTGCTGCTTGTGGGACTGGAACCAGTCCCGGTTATTATTCATGCGAATGCCCCAGAGAAAATCCACGGTCTCCGGGCTGAAGCCGGTAAACACTCTGCTTTACCCCTTTTCAAACATATTGCTGTAGTCTTCCTCCGGTGCCCTGCGCCGGGTTTTGTAGATCACCTGTCCCCGATCCTTTTCGTTGATGATCCGGTCGGGAATTTCCAGTGTATAGCGTTCAAACGCGTTGATAATCCGGGTGTCGTCATATTCAATCACCCGGGGCACATCCTGCCCGTAGCTGGTATGTACATGGCCGTGAATCAGATACGCGGGGTGGTACTCATCCAGCAGCTCCCGCAGAGCGGCAAAGCCCCAGTGCGCCGGATCTTCCGCGTCTCCCAGACCTTCGGGCGGCGCATGGGTCACCACAATGTCCACACCCTTATGTTTTCGGATCTGGCCTTTCAGCCGCCGAATTCGGCGGCGCATCTGGCTGTCCGTATACTGGTATCGGCCGGGATGATACCGCCGGCAGCCGCCCAGGCCCAGAATCCGCAAGCCGTTGAAGATCACGAAATGATCGTCGATGCAGTCGCACCCCTCCGGCGGATGGAAGGGATAGCGCGTGTCGTGGTTTCCCGGGACATACAGCACCGGCGCCCGAGCCATCGTTACCAGAAACGACAGATAATTCGCGTTCAGATCGCCGCAGGACAGAATCAGATCATAGTCCTTCAACCGGCCCGGAACATAGTAATCCCACAGGGCGGGGCATTCTTCATCTGAAACGGCTAAAATCTTCACGGCTGATTCTCCTTTATGGTATTACAGGAATTTGGTCGCGGTAGATTCCCAGCTTGCGCACCAGCGACTGGGACTGGGGCAAAATTTCGTCGAAGGTTGGAATTTCGCCCACCACGTTGGAACAGAGCCAGTCCATTTTCAGCAGCTCTTCCGGTGTAAAGTGGCGGCTGCCGTCGTTCTTGATCGAACCGTCCTGCGCCATAACCGGCCGGAAGAAAGGATCCAGCTCCCGGTTGCACATATCCTGGCGAAGGATTTCCGCCAGCGTTCGCACGCCGCTGGGCAGCCGGTCGGACAGCTTGATGTCAATGACGCCGGAGTCCATACCCAGCCAGTAGTTGACGGCCTTGGGATTCTGTTTGTCCTCCTTCCAGGAGCCGGAAAGCAGCGCCCGGATCATGAATTCATAGAATTTGCCCCAGACCCAGACGGGCGAGGCCAGCGGGATCAGGCCGCCCCGGTCGTCCATCAGGTAGGTGCCGTAGTTGCAGAATTCCAGATACATTTTGTCCTGGGTAGGCACATCCCGGTTGGATACCACCCGGATGCCGTCCCGGAAGAAATCCGCCTGCGGCGTTCCCTCGCAGCAAGACCAGCGCAGCTCGATCTGCGCCCGGGGATTGGTAAGCTGAGCGCCCAGCGCGAATGCGTTGATGGACGCGGGTACGCCGAAAATCGGGTTTGAGCCGATATAGCCGATCCGGTCGTCCTGGGCCATGGCGCCGGCAATGGCACCGGTGATGAATTTGGCCTCGAAGATCCGGCCGTAATAGGTACGGACGCTGGAATAGGGCTGATCCACGGAGCAGTTGAGGAAATGCACCTTGGGATACTTTATGGCCATTTTCAGCGTTGCCCGAATCAGCTTGGGGGCGGTGGAGAACACCACCTGCGCGCCGTCAGCCACGGCCTGTTCCAGGGCGGCCTCCGCCTGCGCGTTGTTGTTGGCATCAAAATAGCTGCGGACGGTGATTTTGTCGCCGAATACTTCCTCAATATATTTCCTGCCGTCCTCATGTCCCAGCACCCAGGAGCTGGATGCGGGATTGAGCTGGTGAACGAAGGCAACATTCAGATGGTCGGGACTGGGGGAAATAATCCGGGTCAGAATATTTCCTTTTGCCTCCTCCACCGGTTCCGTGTCCACCTTCACCTCGGACTGCTTACCGCCTGCCACCACATCGGGCCAGAGTGCGGCCAGCGTCTTGCGAAGGTCTGCCGCAGACAGCTCGCCCAACTCCCGGAAGGGGTGCACCTCCAGCCAGAGCAGCAGGGCTTCCTCAGGAAGCGTATCCTCCAGCCCTGCCTTCAGGGACTGGAAAGCATCCTGAAAATAGTGAAAATAGGCGGAAAAGGTGCGCCGTTCCTCTTCCGACCAGACTTCGTCCGGCTTCTTTCCCATGAATGCCAGCAGCCGGGCATAATCGCCGGGACGGCGGAACTGAATCAGGTAGAGTCTGGAGATCCGGAAGAAATCCATAAATTCATAGTACGCCTTAATCCGGGGGTCGTCACTCATGGGCGGCACCACCCGCTTGACGTTGCCGGGAATCCGCGCCGCGCCGAAATGCCGCAGAACGGACACCCGCTTGTTGCCCTCCTCCACATAGAAATTGCCCAGATATTCATAACAGGAGATTGGGTCCCGGATGCCGGTCTCCCCCAGATGGGCGGCGCACAGGGTAGTCCATTTCAGGGCGAATTCGCTGCCGGGCTTCAGCAGAGGCTGAAAGGTGGGTGTGAAGGATGTGATCCGGCCTGCCGATTTGGTGCCCACAATCCGCTCTGCGGGGATTTCCACCAGACCGATGTCCACAATGGCATTGGAGGCGCTGTCCTCCAGAATTTCGTCCAGCACAGCCGGATTGGGGGATTTCCCCGCGGCGATGCACTCTTTGTATTCCTTCTGCGCGCTGCGCAGCGCCAGACTGTATTCATCCCTTGCGGCCTGTAAATCCATGATTTATAGCCTCCGTTCCAATTTCAAATTAAAACTACAATTTTACATCTATATCATATCCTTTTTTTTGAAAAAAGCAATAGAAAACCGAAGCCTGCTTCTGAGAACCTCCTTTGGTGAAAGTGACGGCATGCCCCGGAAAAAATGGCTTGAGAAGTTATTACGGGTTTGTGAACGATTGACATTTTGTAAGATAAGAGGTATAATATTCCATAAATTCAATCAGGTTTATGCAAATCCCATACCTTTCCATTTGAAAAGAGGTTGACTTCATGAGTCAAGCAGCCGCACAGCCCGTCCGGTATACACTGTCCACCGGCCAACGGGTTTACCGCACGGTGAAACGCGTTCTGGATTTTCTCGTCTCGCTGGCCGCCATGGCCATCCTTTTTCTGCCGATGCTGATTCTGGCCTTGGTGATCAAGCTGGATGACCGGGGGCCTGTATTCTTCACCCAAAAGCGGATCGGCAGAGATCAGAAGCCCTTCATGATGCTGAAATTCCGCACCATGCGCGCCGATACGCCCCATGATATTCCCACCCACCAGCTTGCAGATCCACAGCAGTACATCACCCGCGTCGGCCGGTTTCTGCGCAAAACCAGCCTGGACGAGTTACCTCAGCTTCTGAATATCCTGGCCGGGCAGATGTCCATCGTCGGCCCCCGTCCCGCATTGTGGAATCAGTTCGATCTGATTGCCGAGCGGGAGCAATACGGTGTCCATCAGGTTCAGCCGGGTCTGACCGGGTGGGCGCAGATCAACGGACGGGACGAACTGGAAATTCCCGTCAAGGCCGCGCTGGACGGCGAATACGTCCGCCGGTTCGGGCTGAAGATGGATCTGATTTGCTTTGTCCGCACCTTCAGCGTCCTGTTCACGGGAAAAGGCGTTGTGGAGGGCGGAACCGGTCAGCTCCACCGGGAAAGTCAGGAGCCGACAAAATGAACAAGCGGATTCTGATTCTCACAAACCATTCCTTTATGCTGTGGCAGTTTCGGCGGGAGTTGATCGCGGCGCTGCAGGAACGGGGCTGGCGGATAATCGTCGGCGTTCCCTTTGGCGAGCATATCGACGATTTCCGGGCCATGGGCTGCAAGATGATCGACACGCCGCTGGAACGGCGGGGGATGAATCCGGTCAGGGATGCGGAATTGTATCGTACCTATATCCGGATCATCACGGACGAACATCCGGACATGGTCATCACCTATTCCATTAAGCCCAATATTTACGGTGGCTACGCCTGCCGCAGGCTCAGCGTCCCCTACTGTGTCAATGTGCAGGGGCTGGGCTCCGCGTTCCAGCGCCGCGGCATTGCCCATCTGGTGACGGCAATGTACAAAATCGCCGTCAAGGACGCGAAAGTGGTATTCTTCGAAAACGAGGGGAATGCCGCCTATTTCCGAAAGCAAAAAATCACACCCCGGGAGCAGCAGCGGGTACTCAACGGGGCGGGCATCAATCTGGACTTTTACGTCCAGAAGCCCTACCCCAAAAACGAGCGGATTCATTTTCTCTATCTGGGCCGCCTGATGCGGGAGAAGGGCATCTCCGAGTTGTTCTCCGCCGTGCGGCGGCTTTATGCGGACGGAGAGAATTTTGTGCTGGATCTGGTAGGTTTTTTTGAGGACGAATACAAGGAGCAGGTGGAAAAACTGGTCGCGGACGGAATTGCCGTGTTCCATGGTTTTCAGCAGGATGCCCGTCCCTACTACGAAGCCGCCGACTGCGTGGTGCTGCCCAGTCATCATGAGGGCATGAGCAACGTGCTTCTGGAGGCTGCCTCCACAGGCCGCCCGCTTATCACCAGCGACATTCCCGGCTGCCGGGAGGCCGTCGCCGACGGATGCTCAGGGCTGACCTGTCAGGTACAGGACGCGGATAGCCTGTATCGGGTCATGAAGTCTTTTCTCAGCCTGAACTGGGAGGAACGGGCCGAAATGGGGCGGCAGGAACGCAAATGGATGGAAGAACGCTTCGCCAAGGACGAGGTGGTGGCAAAAACGCTGTGCGCGCTCTTTTCATAAAAATGCGGGGTATTGCCAGAAGCGGCAATGCCCCGTTTCTTATGCTTTTTTGTCCCGGATGCCGATGAGCACCGGCGCATGGAAATGGTGCGCGCGGATAAATGCCTCCAGACTGGCGCCGTAGTCATCCGGCCCGGAGGAGGTGCGGAAGGTGTTGTAGCCGGTAAAGCGGCCGTCTCGATACTGCACAGCCACAAAATGCGCGCCGAGCCGGCAGCCGCGCCGCCAGTGGTAAAAGAGAATACATACATCGCTTTCCTTTGCCAGCCGGTCAAAGCCGTCGGCGCAGGCGGTGGTTTCCACGCCGAAGCCGTGCTGCCGGAAAAACCGGGCAGGCGCCAGCGCGGTGGTTCCCAGATTCCCATGCACAAAGGGAATCATCCATTCATAATAATGGATCAGAGCCTCAGGATTGACCCGGTAGCCCATCAACGCGAGGGCGTTGTAGGTGGCTATCCAGCCGCAGCCGGTGTCCGCGCTGGTGCGAAACCCATAGCGCCACTGCTCCGCCGGGATATCCCGTTGGTTATAGATCAGATCGCTCATTTCGATTTCTCCAGCGGGTGGGCGGCAATGTAATCGTCCAGAATCCGTCCGGCCAGCAGGCACATCCGGGCGCAGGGGCGTTTCTGATAGAATTCCGCTGTCCGGTGTGTGGGATTGGGATCGGAGGGGGGATTTTTCAGGATTTCCCGGCAGACAATGCTGCCCGCCTGCTCCCGGAACCGGGCGCCCATGGCCTGCACATCCGCATAGAGCGCTTTTTTGGAAACGTCGTCACCGGGAGTGTCATAGCCGTAAAGCCAGCCCAGCACCAGATACATCCCGCTGACCGCGCCGCAGACCTCCCGCATCCGTCCCATGCCGCCACCGAAGGGGGAAGCCATCCGGGCTGCTGTTTTTTCGTCCAGTCCGGTCACATCGCAGAAGGCTGCCGCCACGGACTGGGCGCAGTTATAGCCCTGCGTGAATAATTCCGCCGCTTTCATTCCGTGATCCATAACCTATCTCCCTCTTTTTCACTGTAGTTTCCTCATTCTATCACATTCAACCCCGCTTTTCAATATTTTCCACACATGGCGGAAAAAAGTTCTTGACAAATGGACGTACCTGTGATTTAATAAGGCCAATCAAACATCCACAAAACCAGAGAGGCGGAAGTAAAGCTGCAGGCGCATCCACAGAGAGTTCTGCGTGGCTGAGAGCAGAGCGAAAAGCGGAGCAGCAAATGGGCCGCCGAGGGCACAGGGAAATGGGCAACCAAAGTATCTGCTGACGTGATGTCCGCGTTAAGGACAGACGGTGTGTTGGCACTGTCATGAGGTGGCCGGATTTTCCGGCAAGCAAGGTGGTACCGCAGGATTATTGTATTTCCTGTCCTTGTTCCCCCGCAGGGGGAATGAGGACTTTTTTTATTCTATTGCGTTTCAGAGAGGAGGAAGGGTTATGCGCGACCCCGGCAGGCGATGGCGGCGCTTACAGAAAAGCCGTCCAACCACCCACCATCAACCATTTGAAAAGGAGAATTTTACTATGAAAAAGGTCATTTCTGTTATCATCGCCATCACTCTGATCACCTGCCTGTTTGCCGGCTGCGCCGCTTCCTCCGACAGCGGTGTCTACAAGATCGCCATTGTCCAGCAGCTGGACCACGCCTCTCTGGATGAGATCCGCACTTCCGTCGAAGCCGAACTGGACGCCATCGCTTCCGAAAAGGGCATCCGCATTGAATACAAGGAGTACAACGGCCAGAACGATTCCACCGTACTCAACCAGATCGGCGCCCAGGTCATGGATGGTGATTTTGACGCCATCATCCCCATCGCCACGCTGGCAGCCCAGTGCATGGTCACCGCCGCCGAGGGCACCGATATGCCCATCATCTACGCCGCCATCTCCGACCCCGAAACCGCCGGACTCACCGGCCTCAAAACCGTCACCGGTACCTCCGATGCCCTGAACACCCCCTTCATTCTGGACATGATGTTCGCCGTCAACCCCGATATTCAGACCGTTGGCCTGCTGTACTCCAACTCCGAAGCCAACTCCACCACACCCATCGCCGAGGCCAAGGCTTATCTGGAGGCCAAGGGCATCGCTTATCTGGAAAAGACCGGCAACACCGCCGATGAAATCATCGCCGCCGCCAACTCGCTGGTGGGCCGCTGCGACGCCGTGTTCACCCCCACCGACAACGTGGTGATGAACGTGGCCGGTGCGGTAGCAGAAATCCTGACGAACGCAGGTATTCCCCACTACACCGGCGCGGACTCTTTCGTTGCCGCCGGCGCTTTCACCACCTGCGGCGTGAACTACACGGAGCTGGGCACCTACACCGCGGATCTGGCTTATCAGGTTCTGACCACCGGCGAATATCCCGACTTCCATGTGATGGACGGCGGCATTATTACCGTCAACACCGAAACCGCCGCCGCGCTGAATCTGGACTACAGCGTCTTCGCCTCCATGGCCAATACGGTCAAGGAAGTGACCACCGCCGAATAAGCGGCCGGCAAAGCCGGCGGCCAACGCGTGACGAGCATGGTCTGTATCTGCCGCGCCGCCGGGTTCCGCTCGGTATCGCGCCCGCAGCGAAAAAGCGAATGTCTTTCAAGGGAGAAATTACTATGATCTCAATGGCTGTTATCACCAGTGCGCTGGAGCTGGGTTTGATTTACGCGCTGGTTGCCCTGGCGCTGTATCTCAGCTTCCGGGTGCTGAACATTGCCGATATGACCACCGACGGCAGCTTTACGCTGGGCTGCGCCGTCTCCGCCGTGCTGGCGGTGGCCGGGCATCCCTATCTTGCGCTTCCCGCCGCCATGGCGGCAGGCGCCTGTGCGGGCATCATCACCGCTTTGCTGCAAACCCGATGCGGCGTTCCATCCATTCTGGCCGGCATTATCACCAACACCGGACTTTACACCGTCAATCTGGCGGTCATGGGCTTCTCCTCCAATATCAACATGATGAAAAAAGCCACCATCTTTTCTCTGTTTCCCGGTTCCAAGCTGGTGCTGGTGCTGATCATCTCGGCCGTGATGGCCGTGGCGCTGGTGCTGTTTCTGTCCACCCGGTTGGGGCTTTCCATCCGCGCCACCGGCGATAATCCGGATATGGTGCGCGCCAGCTCCATCAACACCGGCTTCACCATCACGGTGGGACTGGCGGTGGCCAATTCGTTCACCGCCCTGTCCGGCGCAGTGCTTGCCCAGTACCAGAAAACCGCCGACATTAACCTGGGCACGGGTATGGTCATTATTGGTCTGGCATCCCTGATTATCGGCGAAACCATCTTCCGAAAGGGCAAGCTCTGGTTCAAGGTGCTGGGCGCCGTGGCGGGCTGTGTCATCTACCGGTTCATCATCGCCATCGCCCTGCGGCTGGATCTGCCCAGTGAATGCCTGAAGCTGGTCTCCGCCGTTATCGTGGCTGTGGCCATCGCGTTGCCCGCCATCCGGGCTAAAAAAGGAGGGAAATCCAAGTGCTGAAGCTGGACGACATCTGTCTGACCTTTCACCCCGGCACGGTCAACGAGAAACAGGCGCTGAAGAATCTGTCTCTCCATCTGAACGCGGGCGATTTCGTCACCATCCTCGGCTCCAACGGCGCGGGCAAATCCACCCTGTTCAACACCATCGCGGGAACCTTTCTGCCGGACAGCGGCACGATTACGCTGGACGGCCGGGATATCACAAAGCTGCCGGACTACCGGCGCAGCAAACAGATTGGCCGCCTGTTTCAGGATCCATTGAAAGGCACCGCCCCCCATATGACCATTGAGGAAAATCTGGCTCTGGCCTATCTGCGGGCCACGCCGACCAAATCCCCCTTCTCCATGGTTTCCAAGCATGACCAGGAGGAGTTCCGGGAGAAGCTTGCCATGCTGAATCTGGGGCTGGAGGATCGGATGAACCAGCCGGTGGGGCTGCTGTCCGGCGGTCAGCGTCAGGCGCTGACGCTGTTAATGGCCACGCTGGTCACGCCCAAGCTGCTGTTGCTGGACGAACACACCGCCGCTCTGGATCCCGCCACGGCGGAACTGGTGCTGGAGCTGACCAAAAAAATCGTGGCTGAAAACCGCATCACCTGCATGATGATCACCCACAATCTGGCCTCCGCGCTGGCACTCGGCAACCGCACCATCATGATGGCGGACGGACGCATTGTGCTGGATCTGAACGCCGCCCAGCGAAAGGGGCTGACCGTGGACGATCTGCTTCGGATGTTCCGCAGCCAGGGACTGGACAACGACCGGATTCTGCTGAGCGCGGAATAAGGCATAAAAAGAAATCCTCCGTATGGAAAGGAATGGCTTCCATACGGAGGATTTTTTGATTACTGGGCAGAACCGGAACCTCGGTGGTCATAGCCATGTTTTTTCCCATAGCCATAATTCTTGCCGTAGCCATAGCCATAGCCATAGCCGTAGCCATAGCCATAGCGGCTGCTGCGCGCCGCGGCGCCGTTGATGACGCAGCCGGTGAGAGGCACATCCCGCTGGTACAGGCCGGTGACGGAATCCAGAATCTGAGATTTATTGGCGTAATCCATTTTAACCACATACAGCACACAGGTGGCGTACCGGCTCAGCAGAGCGGTATCGGACACCATGCCGCACGGCGGCGTGTCCACAACCACATAGTCAAATTCCCGGGACAGGGCATCCATGACCCGGCGCACGGCTTTTACGTCCAGACTGTAGTGGCGCTTCTGGGTGCTGGAGCCGGAGATATAGCAGAGATTGGAGCCGGGGATTTCCCGCAGCACTCTGCTGATGGGCAGGCTGGGATTTCGCAGGCAGTCCATGAAACCGGCGGCGTTCTGCCCGGTACGGAAGAGCCGGCCGATGCTCTGGTTGCGCAGGTCGGCATCCACCAGAACCACCCGGTGGCCTTCCGCCGCCAGAGACAGCGCCAGATTGGTGGATACGGTGGTTTTTCCCTCGCCTGGCATGGTGCTGGTCAGCAGTACCACATTTCCGTCCTTATCCGCAAGGTACTTTTTCACCTTGGTGCGCAGTCCCCGCAGCGCTTCCTCCATGCCGGGGTTATCCCCAGCCGCGAGGAAGGTCTGGGCACTTTTTCTGCGTCTTTTAACGGAAATCAGCGGAAACGATGCCAAAATTGGAAGATTGATAATTTTTTTCAATTCGTCCGCGTTGACCACAGTCTGGGTCAGCAGCGCAAAGACAACCGTGATTGCCATTCCAAGCAGAAAGCCTTTTGCCGCGCCCCGCAGAACCGCGCTGCGGGCGGAGAAGGTGTTGATGGGGGTGGTGGGGACGGAGGGCTCCTCCCGCACATAGATGATAGGGTTGTCCACCATGTATACGGCAGCCTGGGGATAGCACTCAATGACCGCCATCAGAATATCATATGCCGCCTGCGCGTTGGCGCTTCGCACCGTCAACTGAAGCATATTGGTGTTGGCGATGGCCGACGCCTTGATGGAACCGTTGATGCCGCTGGTTCCCAGCTTGGTGCAGACCAGATCGCGCATATATTCCGTATTCAGCACATCGGGAAACGAGGAGGCAATCTGCTGGGCAGTCATGCTGTCGTAGTAGAAGTCGCTGGAAAAGATGTCGTCCATGGAATAGCCGGAACCGACGGAGAGAATGGCTTTGCATTCGTACCGGGGGACAAAGCTGCGCCGGGCGTTGATATAGCCAAATGCCCCGAACAGAATGGCCAGCAGCAAAATGAGCAGCCACAGCTTTTTCAGTGCTTTCCAGAACCGCCTCAGAATGGCAAGAAGATCAATGGGCGCGGGGGTGTTGTTCTCATGGGAATCCATTGGTTCATCTTCCTTTCTCATTCGTGTTTGCGGCCGGAACTTTTGCCGTATCCGTAGGCGCCGTAGCCATGGGCGCCGTAGCCGTACCCATAACCGGAGCGGTGCCCCTCGGTCAGGGAGTAAGTCATATCATTGAGGACAACCCCCATAAAATGGGATCTGGCATGACGCAGCAGATCTGCCGCGTCATTGATGTCGCAGGCAGGGGTGTAGTCCTGACGCACTACCAGCATGGAAGCGTCCACCCGATCCATCAGCGCCTCGGTGTCGGTGAAGTAACCCATGGGGGGCGTATCCAGAATGACATAGTCAAAAATACGGAGCTGATTGAGCAGCGCGTCCATGGTTTGGCTGGTGAGCAGTTCGGTGCAGCGGCGATCCGGCTGTGTGGCGAACAGCATATACAGGCCAAGCTGCTCGTGGCGCATCATGCACTGCAGCAGGTTTTCCTTGGAAAAGGGTAAACCCAGCAGTTTGTTCAGCGGCATGGGGGAAACATACTTTCCGCCGAAGAACCGGTTCAGGCTGGGATTGCGCAGATCACAGTCCAGAACGGCGACTTTCTTTCCCATCATGGCCAGGGCGGCTGCCACATTGCCGGAGATGGTGGATTTGCCCTCATTTTCGCCCACGCCGGTGATCATGAAGATCTTCCGTCCGCTGGTGCTGGCTTCCTGCTCCATGTGGGTGCAGATAGCGTTGATCTGCTCGTTGAAGCTGAAGCTGGTGGTGGGGGAAAACACCTGCAGAGGCGTGTCGCTGGGATGCAGCAGAGAGCGGAAGGTCCATTTTCTGGGCACGCGGTTGACAATGGAGATGATGTGCGCATCCAGCAGATGCCGGGCTCCGGTTGTGGTCTGCACCGTCTCCCGGCTGATGGAGAACCAGCACAGCAGGGCGGCCATGCCCAGCGCACCGACCAGCGCGGCAGTCCGGGTGGTCTGGCGGGTATTCACCTGATTGACCGGGGCGGAGGAGACGGAAGGGTTGCGGATGACCTGCACCACACTGCTGTTGGACAGATAGCCCACGATGATGGGGAAGTTGTCCTCCACCGCGCAGATGGACAAAAAGGCTTTCTCCGGCGTATCGGCCACCGAGTTGACGACGATCATATTACTCTCGCCCACCTGAGAGGCCGTGATGGTTCCGTTGAAATCTTCCAGTTCCGGTGAATGGGCGCGGATGTTATCTGCCACCATGTCGGTCTCCAGCATTTCGGTAAGCACCGCAGCTACCTCCCGGGTGGCGCTCTGGTTGCCGGAGGTCGCGTAGGAAGTCCGCCGCGATGTCACCGCATAGGTCATGGTGGCCTGGTATTTCGGTACAAAGATCCAGCTCAGATACAGCGAGGTGCACATGGAAAAGATCAGCGCGGTTGCCAGAATCATCCACAGATTCCGCAGCAGCATCCGCAGCAGGCAGGTGGTTGAAATATGGGATAACTGAATGTTGGTTTTCAAGATTCCGCCCTCCTTATTCAACCACGACCGTCAGCACGGAGCTGCCGGAGGTGCCATTATAGGGGTAAGTGTAGCGAACGGTGTAGGTTCCCGGCGTCTCGGTATCCACCGAACCGGTGATCTGAACGTCAGTTTTTTTGCCCATCCCATCCGGGATTTCCACGGCGGTCAGATAGTCCTGGGCGTTGAAGCTGCTGCCCTGGGACAGATAAATCAGGTAGGCGCTGAGCTTCACCGTGGGGCGGCCGGACGTGCCGGCATATTGGATCACCGGCAGATCAATCCGGGCCGTGTCGCCCATGGAGTTGGTTACCTGCAACGTAACGGTGTAGGTTTCGGCATCGGCGGCGGCACTCAACATCGAGACGCGGATGGAGTCGGTGATGTCCCCATCAATCACATCGGTGGCCTGAATCCGATCCAGCAGCGCGATGGATTCGTTCTGGCCGTAGACCAGCGGCTCCTTGATGGAAAAGCGGGGGGAACGGTAGTCTGTGTAGTGAAGGAACCGGGTCAGCGATGCCATATTGTGGTCGCTGTCAAAGACCAGATAGGTTACCTTGGCAGTGCCGGCGGAAATGAGCTTGGAAACGCCGGAGATGTAGATATTCCCGGTCAGGTCGCCGTCCTGCTGGTCGCTGGCGGTGACGCCGGTCAGATAGGTGCTTATATCATCGTGAACGGATACCTCCAGCGTATCCGTGTCGCATTTGAGCGTGGGCGGCACATGAGCCCCGGTGAATTTTTCAGAGACGGTGGTTATTCCGTACAGAACGGACACCGCAAGTAAGACGATGATCAATAGGATTTTAACAGTTCTCATAGCAGCTCCCTAACCAATTGCTTGTAAGTTTCATTCAGCGTCCGGCGCTGGCGTCAGGCGGCACCATGGGGCGTCCCTCTACCAGCCGGGCCGGGTTCCGCTCCAGCAGAACCTGGGCATAGGCCGGTTCAACCCGGCCTTCCATCCATTGCCGCAGCGCTCCAATGTGAGGGGTTCGCCTGACGGAGCCGTGCGCGTCGCTGGCAATCAGGTGGGCATATCCCCCGTCCAGAATCCGGGTGGCCGTCTGCTGAACCCGGGCGCCGAAAGCGCCCAGCACGCTGCCCTTGTTGAGTTGGAGAATGTAGCCCTGAAGAAACCACTGTTCCGCCAGTCCGGGGTCGAGCTGTACCGCTCTGTAGCGCTCCGGGTGCGCCACCACCGGGTGATAGCCTGCCTCTGCCAGTGCGTCGAGCATCTGGCTCATATAGCCGGCGGACTCATTAAAATAGAATTCGGCAAGAAGATAGCTGGTGTTCCCGATGGTGGGAAGCGCCTGCCGGGCAGCCAGGCGGGGGGTTTCGGGCAGGCAGAGAATCTCCGCGCCCGGATAGAGCTTGAGTGGTAGTCCGGCCTGTTCAACCGCCCGGACAAGCTGGCCGTATTTTCCCACCAGTGCATCCAGCCGCTGCAGGGAGGCTGCCTCGCCGGGGAAATGGGGCGTGGCTACAATGGCGGTCACGCCGGAGGACGCCGCCATGCGCGCCATGGCCAGCGATTCGTCGATATCCGGCGAACCGTCGTCAAAGCCGGGTAGAATATGGCAATGAATGTCGACCAAAGGGGCACCTCCTGTGTGACGCGTTACGATACGATATTTTGATTTTTTATTATAGCATATTGATCCGGTAAGGCGCAACCCCCACGCCCGGAAAATATTTTCCCGGAATCAGAAAATTCCCACAATTATCCCTTTTCTTTTGGGAGAAAGATGGTAAAATGAAACTGATTCCCTGGCCCACGCGGCACGGACCCAGCGGCGGAATAAAGGAGGAATTCAGATGAAGTGTGATTACTGTGGTACGGAAATATCAAAGTGGACGCGGTTCTGTCCCTTCTGCGGCACCAGACAGATCCCGGTGCAGGAGCATGACGGCGAACCTGCCTTTGCCCCGGAACAGCCGCCGGTGCTGGATGGGGAGACCTTTACCTGGCAGCCGTTTCAGCCGAAAGCCACGCTGCTGCAGGACGCGCCGGAAGAACCGGAGATATCTGACGAACCTTCCGTGTCCGACACGCCCCGCATTCAGCTCCCCACCCGCCGCAGTCTGACCAAAATGGTGTTCCTGGGCATGGTCACGCTGGGCATCTATCCGCTGGTGATCTGGAGCCGGATGGTGACGGAACTGAATCTGGCCGCCAGCCGCTCCGATGGTGCGCGCACCATGCCCTATTTTGCCATGCTGTGGCTCGTACCCCTCACCCTCGGCATTTATCCGTTGGTCTGGTTCCACCGGTTCAGCCGCCGGGTGGGGCTGGAACTGCGGCGGCGGGGAATTGACCGGGCTTTCGGCGCCCGGGACTTCTGGCTATGGGAAATGCTGGGCAGCCTGATTCTGGTAGGGCCGTTTGTGTATGTGCACCGGCTGACCGGTGCCATGAACGCCATCAACGCCGATTTCAACGCCCGCGGCTGAGCCGCGGTACCGTCGCAATAGAACCGCAGACTTGTGAAAAGCCTGCGGTTTTTTATTCCGTGGGGAGAATGTCCAGCACCAGTATCTGGGGCGGATTGCCGAAGCGGGGAATCATCTCCGTATTGCCAAGTCCGCTGGACAGCACCAGCGCCTTGCTTCCGTTTTCGGCCGGGAAGAGTCCTTCCAGCCGCCCGGGGAAAAAGCCCATGTCCGGCGCATACACCCCGCCGATCAGAGGAAGAACCACCTGTCCCCCATGGGCATGGCCGGAGAATACCAGATCGATGTTCCATTCCTCCAGTCCCCGGCTGCGCAGCCATCCTGCGGGGATGTGCGCCATCAGCAGCGTGCACCGGGACGTATCCTGAAATTCCCGGAGGAAGGCACATTCTGGCTCCCGGGCTTCCCCGGTTTGAAGGTAGATTTCCGCCAGCCCATAGCCGCTGATTCCGCCGATGCGCAGCGCCTGTCCACGGATCAGGATGTCCTCATATTCATATTCCAGCACGTGTGCGCCGGTCTTTTCAAAAAGCGCGGTCAGATCGGTTTCATAGCGATTCATGTACATCCGTTCGTGGTTGCCCAGAGAGACGTATACCGGCGCGATATCCGTCAGACGTTCCAGCAGCGACACGGCCACGCCGGTATCCGGGTCGGTGCCCGTTACCAGATCACCGGTGAAGAGAATCAGATCCGGCGCCTGCTCCGCCGCAAGGCGCAAAAGGCGCCGGTTTTCACTTCCGTGTTGAGCGTTGTGCAGATCGGAAAGCTGAAGCACCCGCAATTGCCGTGTCACCTTGCCCGACCGCAACGCATAATGGGAAACCGTCAGACAGCAGGCCGATCGCACTATTTCCGCGCCCGTCAATAGTCCGGCGCAGAGCAGAATCAGAACCACAATCATCCATTTTCTCCGTTTTTTCATCCGCAGTCACCTGCCTTTTTCTTTATGGTAACGCAGAACCCCGGAAAATACAAGGGGAATGGGGTCTGTCGGCCGGAAAAAGCGGAGTGTTATCCATCCCTTCCGGCGGCTTTCCTGTCCAGTTTACCGCTGAAGAAATGATAGAGTCCAATCGCCAGCAGCGACACCGGGAGCCAGAGCAGGCTGTACACCGGACAGATCTGTCCCAGAAAATTCCCGGGCTGATTGCGGTAATCCCAGACCCGGTAATCCCGGTTCACCAGCAGCCCGGCACCCAGCTCCACCGCGGTTACAATACCCGCGCCCACAACCATCCGGATGGGAAGCGGCAGCGGCCGGTCTACCTCCTCCAGATGGCCGATGAGCAGGAAACAGGTTCCGCCCGCCAGGAACATACTGCCGTGGCTCCAGCCCCGCCAAAGCAGCTCCAGTGTCAAATAAGCGCACCCGCCCAGATAAAAAAGTACACATTTTCTCCAAATTCTCATGGAAAACACCCCAAAACCAGTATCGCCAAAATTTTTTAAAAAAATCCAGAAAATTTCCTTGACATTTTGCCAACCTGTGGATATAATAAGGAAGCTGATTTCGGCGGTGCCGAAATCCTTTGACCACATATGGCGGCATAACTCAGTTGGTAGAGTAGCCGGTTCATACCCGGTATGTCATCTGTTCGAATCAGATTGCCGCTACCAGGCCCGTTGGTCAAGCGGTTAAGACACCGCCCTTTCACGGCGGTAACATGGGTTCGATTCCCG
>JALFLH010000033.1 GCA_022774865.1 Clostridiales bacterium | reverse complement strand
CATAAGGGGTGCTGTCCCGGTTGAGCAGCACCAGCCGGCTGCCCCGGTAGTAATTGATGAGCCCGGCCGCCGGATAGACCGTCAAACTGGTACCCGCCACGATCAGAAGATCCGCCTGACGAATGGCCATGACGCTTTTTTCAATGGTCTGCTGATCCAACGGCTCCTCGTACAACACCACATCGGGCTTCACTGTCCCGCCGCAGACGCATTTGGGCACACCCTTACAGTCCCGGATGTACTCCGCCGGATAAAATCTGTGGCAGCGGGTGCAGTAGTTGCGCAAAACGGAACCATGCAGTTCATAAACCCTGTTGCTGCCGGCTTTCTGGTGCAGTCCGTCGATGTTCTGCGTCACCACGGCCAGCAGCTTTCCCTCCTGCTCCCATCTGGCCAATACCCGGTGGGTGACATTCGGCTCGAAGCCAAGAGGCAGCATTTTCTCCCGGTAAAACCGGAAAAAGTATTCCGGATTCCGCTCATAAAAGCTGTGGCTGATGATTTCCTCCGGCGGATAGTCGAATTTCTGGCTGTACAGCCCATCCACACTTCGGAAGTCCTTAATTCCGGACTCTGTGCTTACGCCCGCACCGCCGAAAAATACAATGCGGCTGCTTTCACTTACCCATTTTTTTAAGGTTTCGATTGCGTCCATGCTTTCGCCTCCCATGGTTATCATACACGAATCACCTGGCTGCCGCAAGTGGGAATTGGGAAAAATGCCCCCCGAAGCGGCGAAAAAGGTATTTCGTCCGGCGGCGTGGGAAATGCCGGACGGCAGATGGAAAAGGTTGATTCATGACAGCGTTTGTGATATGATCGATGCAAGGAACTCTGATGGATCTCGAAAAGGAGATAAGCCATGAAAAAGAAGGAACCGGTTCTCAAAACCAAAAGGTTGCTGCTTCAGCCCATGACGGAGCAGCAGACGCAAAAGCTGATTGATTCGCAGGATACGGAAGAACTGCGAACTGCCTACGGCGAAATGTTGGCGGGCAGCCGGAATGACCCTGAAAACAGGCTCTGGTACACGCCATGGCAGATGACGCTGAAAGCCGATCATAGCGATATCGGCGATCTGTGCTTCAAAGGCCCGGCCCGGGACAATGCGGTGGAAATCGGCTATGGAATTCTCCCGGCCTATGAAGGCAGGGGCTACACCACCGAGGCTGTTCAGGCCATGACCCGTTGGGCATTTGACCATGAGGATGTGGTATTTGTGGAAGCGGAAACCGATCCGAACAACAAAGCCTCCCAGCGCGCCTTGGAGAAATGCGGCTTTACCCCGGATGGAGCAGGCGGGGAGGGACCTCGGTTTGTGCTGGAAAAGCCGATGACAAGCTGGATGACCATCTATATGCTGTTTGGTATCAGCATCGGCACGTCTTTGGGCGCTTCACTGAACAGCGTTGGTGTGGGAATCTCCATGGGACTGTGCCTGGGCCTGTGCATCGGCACCGCGCTGGATGCTTCCGCGCGGAAGGAACGGGAAAAATTCCGGGAACAGCGCAGACAGCGGCGGAACGAATCCATTTCCACTTGACCGGAATGAATTCCAATACTATAATAGCAGCGAGCGTTATCGAAAGAGTCTTTGCCTGATTTGAGAGATTGAAAGGAGCATATAAAAATGGCAGAGCTGAAAGATAAAAAAATAGCGTTTCTGGGGGACAGTATTACAGAAGGAAGCCGCGTGTCAGATCCTGCGAATTTTTACTGGAACGTGATTGGCCGGCGAAGCGGTGCCAAGTGCTTTGGTTATGGGGTGGGAGGCACCCGCATCGCCATTCAGAATACCCCATCCCCGGAAGCCAAGTGGGACAGATATTTCGCTTCCCGGATTGATGAGATGATTCCCGATGCCGATATTGTGGTTGTATTTGGCGGAACCAACGATTTCGGTCATGGAGACGCTGCGTTTGGCACCTTCTCGGACAGAACAGAGCACACCTTTTGCGGCGCGTTTCATCTGCTGCTGCAAAAGCTGATCACCCGCTACCCGCAGGCGCAGCTCGTGGTGATGACCCCCCTCCACAGAGACAGCGAGAATCAGCTTGGCTATAATGAGCTTGGCGTCAGAAGAGATCACACATTGGAAGATTATGTGAATGCGATTATCTCCATCAGCGGCTATTACGGGGTTCCCGTTTTGGATTTGTTCCGTGTCAGTGGGCTTCAGCCCAGCATCCCGGTGATGAAAGAGCGTTATATGCCGGATGGTCTGCATCCCAATGATCTGGGACACCAGCGAATCGCCGAAAAACTGCTGGGATTTTTGCAGACACTCTAAGCAGAACCAGTCGGAATTACAAAATTGATTCATAAACAGGAGGCATAGCTGTGACAGCAGATGAAAAATTAGTTCTTCAGAAAATGGCCTGCAAGGTGCGCATGGGGATTATCGAGGGTACTCACGGCGCGAAAGCGGGTCATCCCGGCGGCAGCCTGTCCGCTGCGGATGTGTTCACCTACCTGTATTTTAAAGAAATGAACATCGATCCCCAAAATCCCAAGTGGGAGGATCGTGACCGTTTCGTGCTGAGCAAGGGTCATACGGCCCCCGGCCTGTACGCGGCTCTGGCCAATCGGGGCTTCTTCCCGGTGGAGGATCTGCCCACCTTGCGGCATATTGATTCCTACCTTCAGGGCCATCCCAATATGAATACCGTTCCCGGGGTGGATATGTCCACCGGCTCTTTGGGACAGGGCATTTCCTGCGCCTGCGGTATGGCGCTGGGATTGAAGCACCAGGGCAAATCCGCCCGGGTCTACACCCTGCTGGGTGATGGTGAGATTCAGGAGGGACAGGTGTGGGAGGCCTGTATGTTTGCCGCCCATTACAAGCTGGACAACCTGTGCGTCATCGTGGACAACAACGGCCTGCAGATCGACGGCCCGGTGGCCAAGGTCATGAGCCCCTATCCCATCGATGAAAAGCTCCGTGCCTTTGGCTTCCATGTGGAAAACATCGATGGCAACGACTTTGACCAGATTGAGACGGCTATGAACATTGCCCGGGCGACCAAGGGTCAGCCTACAGCCATCGTCATGAAAACCGTCAAGGGAAAAGGTGTTTCTTATATGGAAAATCAGGTCGGCTGGCATGGCAAAGCGCCGAACGATGCGGAGTATGAGCAGGCCATGACGGAGCTGAAAGCACAGCTTGCCGAATTGGAGGGGAAATAAGATGGCTGACGTGAAAAAAATCGCGACCCGGGATAGTTACGGCAAGGCGCTGGCAGAGCTGGGCGCGGAACACGAGGATATTGTGGTGCTGGACGCCGATCTGGCGGGCGCGACCAAAACCGCGACTTTCCAGAAGGCGTTCCCCGACCGGCATTTTGACTGCGGCATTGCCGAGGCGGATATGATCTGTGTGGCGGCGGGATTGTCCACCGTGGGCTATGTGCCCTTTGCTTCTTCCTTTGCCATGTTTGCGGCAGGCCGTGCCTTTGAGCAGGTACGCAACTCCGTCGGCTACCCCCATCTGAATGTGAAGATCGGCGCTACCCATGGCGGCATCAGCGTGGGCGAGGACGGCGCAAGCCACCAGTGCTGCGAGGACTTCGCCCTGATGCGCTCCATCCCCGGCATGGTGGTGATGTCTCCCGCCGACGATGTGGAAGCCAAGGCTATGGTCAAAGCCGCTTACGAACATGAAGGCCCCGTGTATATGCGTTTCGGCCGGGCGGCGGTGCCTGTGTTTCATGAGGAAGGCATGAAATTCGAAATCGGCAAGGGAGAGATTCTCCGGGACGGCACGGATGTTGCCGTCATTGCCAACGGCCTGATGGTCTATGAAGCCATCGTAGCGGCTGAAGAACTGGCTGCGGAAGGAATCAGCGCCATGGTCATCAACATGGCCACCATCAAGCCCCTGGACGAGGAACTGGTGCTGGCCGCCGCGAAAAAGTGCGGCAGGGTCATCACCTGCGAAGAGCACAGTGTCATCGGCGGTCTGGGGGAAGCGGTGTGCAGTCTGCTGTCCGAGAAACTGCCCACCCCCGTCAAGCGCATCGGCGTCAACGATGAATTCGGCCACTCCGGCCCGGCAGCCGCTTTGCTGAAGCAGTTTGGCCTGAGCGCGGAGCACATCACTGAGACAGCGTTGGAATTCTGCAAAGCATAACCTGAAAAAACGAGCCGCACCCGCTTTCTGACGGGTGCGGCTGTTATTCTGCCTGTAAATCCTCCGCTTCCATTTCCATCAGCAGTTTTTTATCCTGCTTGGAAGACAAGTCCAGCTTTTCATACATATCCGGGCGGCGCGCCCGGGTGCGGCGCAGCGACTGCTTTCGGCGCCACTGGCGTACCTTTTCATGATTGCCGGACAGCAGAATTTCCGGCACCGCCCGGCCGTGCCATACCGCGGGACGGCTATACTGGGGGTATTCCAGCAGACCGTTGAAGTGGCTTTCTTCCTCAAAACACTCCGGGTCGGCCAGCACCCCCGGAACCATGCGGCACACGGCGTCGGTGACGGCCATGGCGGCGATTTCTCCACCGGTGAGTACGAAATCCCCCAGAGAAATTTCTTCGTCCACGCACTCGTCAATGAACCGCTGGTCGATGCCCTCGTAGTGGCCGCAGACCAGAACCAGATTATCCATCTTGCTCAGGCGGATGGCGTCCGCCTGCTTGAAGGTATGGCCGCAGGGGGAGAGATAGATGGTATGCACCGGCCCGCCGGCCTGGTCACACACCGCTTCCCAGCAGCGGTACAGCGGGTCCGCCTGCATCACCGCGCCCCGGCCGCCGCCGTAGGGATAGTCATCCACCTGATTTTGCTTATTGGCGGTATAGTCCCGGATCTGGTGAGTCTCAATTTGAATGAAGCCCCGCTCCTGCGCACGACCCAGAATGCTGTCGGAAAGCACGTCGCCCAGCGTCTCCGGAAACAGGGTCATAATGTCAATCCGCATCGCTTCGCATCCCTTCGATGAGACGAACCTGCATTTCGTTCTTTTCCAGATCGGTATGCAGGATGAATGCACTGACGGCGGGGATCATGTATTCAAATGTGCCTTTGACTACATACACTTTATTTCCGGGGTAATCCAGTACCTCAGAGATTTTTCCCAAGCACTTTCCATCGGAAAATACATCCATACCGATCAGCTCCGCCGCAAAGACCACCTCGCCGCCTATATCCGCCCGGTAAAGCTCCACCTTTTTACCACGCAGCGCCTGCGCGGCTTCCATGGTGTCAACACCGGACAGCTTGAGCAGATTACAGGTTTTCTGTACCCGGCAGGATGCAATGGCGTATTCCTTGCCGCCCACGCGGCAGCGAGAAAAGCCGCACAGATCCTCCGGCGTGTCCAGCCATGGCAAAACCTTGACCTCGCCTTTGACGCCGTGGGTGGTGACAATTTCACCCGCTTCAATCATCTGGAGTTTCATCCTATCGCTCCTCTGTATCAGATCCGGGCAGTGCCCGGTAATTTCATAAAAAACGGAAAATGCGTGACGACAGCGCCACGCATACCCGTTAATCCATAATTTCAACAGTCACTTTCTCGCCGGAGCGCTGTGCAACTGTCTTGACAATGGTACGGATCTCCTTGGCGATCCGACCCTGGCGTCCGATTACCTTGCCCATGTCGCCCTCGGCCACACGCAGCTCCAGCACCTTCCCGTCCTCGTTTTCGGTTTCGGTTACGGTGACGGAATCGGGATCATCCACCAGATTCTTTGCCATATACAGCAAAAGTTCCTTCATTGCGCTAAACTCCTTTGGAGATCTTACAGCACGCCGGCATTCTTCAGCAGGCCACGAACCGTGTCGGTGGGCTGAGCGCCGTTCTTGATCCAGGTCTGGGCCTTCTCCGCGTCAACGGTGAGGGTGGCAGGCTCGGTCAGGGGGTTGTAAGTGCCGATCTCTTCGATGCAGCGGCCGTCACGGGGGAAGCGGGAGTCAGCAACGACGATCCGGTAGTAAGGGGACTTCTTAGCGCCCATTCTTCTCAGTCTGATCTTAACCATGAGTTTCACCTCCAAAAATCTAAATCGATATATCGCAAAGCGAACAGCTTTCAGCGAACGTTGTTAAAACCCGGGGAAACCGCCCCGGAAGCCTGCCATACCCTTCATGCGCTTCATCTTCTTACCCGCGCCGGGGCCGGAGAACTGCTTAATCAGCTTTTGCATCTGGTCAAAGGATTTGAGCAGGCGGTTTACATCCTCCACCTTCACGCCGGAGCCGGCGGCGATGCGCTTTTTGCGGCTGGCACCGATGATGTTGGGATTCTCCCGCTCCCTGGGGGTCATGGACAGGATGATGGCTTCCGTTCTCGCCATAGCCTTCTCGTCCACCTTGACGCCCTTTAAGTTTGCGCCGCCGGGCATCTGCGCCAGAATTTCGTCCATGGAGCCCATGGATTTCAACTGTATCAGCTGATCATAGTAATCCTGAAGCGTAAAGCGGTTGGATTTCAGCTTCTGCTCCATTTCCGCGGCTTTTTTCGCGTCATAGGCCTTTTCGGCCTTTTCAATCAGGGAGAGCACATCGCCCATGCCCAGAATGCGGGAAGCCATCCGGTCGGGATGGAAAGGCTCAATATCCTCCAGCTTTTCGCCCATGCCCACAAACTTGATGGGCTTTCCGGTGATGGCCCGGACGGACAGGGCCGCGCCGCCCCGGGCGTCGCCGTCCAGCTTGGAGAGCATGACGGAATCAATATCCAGCCAGTCATTGAAGCTCTGGGCCGCGTTTATCGCGTCCTGGCCGGTCATGGCATCCACCACCAGCATGATTTCATTGGGTTTGACGGCGGCTTTGATGTTCTTCAATTCCTCCATCAGCGCCTCGTCAATGTGGAGACGGCCGGCGGTGTCCAGAAACACCATGTCGTAGCCATGCTGGCGGGCGTAGAGGACGGCTTCCTTTGCCGTGGTTACCGGATTCTGGGTTCCCTTTTCAAAGACAGGGATACCCAGCTTCTCGCCGCAGACCTGTAGCTGGGTGATAGCCGCAGGGCGGTAGATATCGCAGGCCACCAGCAGGGGATTTTTGCCCTGCCGCTTCATCAGTCCGGCCAGCTTGCTGCCGTTGGTGGTTTTACCGGCGCCCTGAAGACCCACCAGCATGACGACCGTGGGGCCGTTGGGATTGATGTTAATATATTTGGTGTCGCTGCCCATCAGCTTTGTCAGCTCTTCATTGACGATCTTGACGATCATCTGGGCGGGCGTCAGGGATTCCAGCACATCCGCGCCAACGCACCGTTCGGTGACGGTTTTGGTAAAGTCCTTGCAGACCTTGTAGCTGACATCCGCTTCCAGCAGCGCCATGCGGATTTCCCGCATTGCCTCCTTCACATCGGACTCCTTCAGACGGCCTTTGCCCCGGAGCTTTTTGAAGGTGGCGGAAATTTTTTCGGTTAAGCCTTCAAATGCCATAATTTACTCCTCAAGTTCCTGTGCTGCGGCGGAAATACGCCGGGCCAGCGCGGAAACGGACGGGTCGGAAGTGCTTTCCAGCTCCGCTGCCGCGTTCAGAATCTCCTGAACAGCTTTGCGGTTTTTCCGGCTGCGCTGAACACAGCCGATGTTCTCTTCCATTTTGTGAAGCAGAGCTTCCGTGCGGGCAAGATTATCACAGACGGCCTGACGGCTCACACCGAGAAGCTGACCAATCTCGCCCAGAGAGAGATCCTGATTGTAACGCATATCGAAGCAGTCCCGTTGCTTGTCGGTCAACATACCGCCGTAATAGTCGTACAGCAGCGACATTTCCACTGCGTCCATCGGGAACCTCCTCTGTCAAGTATCTTTCCTTGACTGCCCGGGTATTATAGCATGGAAATGACACCCTGTCAAGTATTTTTCCAGAACATTACCCGGAAATTCGATACCAGCGGGAAAGCTCTCTGGTTTTCAGAAAGCCCAGCCGTTCGTAGAGCCGGACAGCCCGCTCATTTGCGGAAGCCACGGTCAGCTTCAGGGTTTCCTCCGATGCTCCGTGTGCCAATGCCAGAACCACGTCCGCGCCTGCGCCGGGCTGAACGGCGGCAACCCAGTCAATGAGATCCCCTGACACCCGGCCGATGCCGAGAAGGGTCTGACCCCGGTGGATAAAGTACCCGTCGCCCTTTTGCAGCATGGCATCCGCGTCTGCACGGGTCATCCACGCCCCGTTTGGCACCCGGATGACCTTTTGGTTATAGATTTCCCGCCAGTATTCCAGCGTGTCCGCCTGCACGGGCCAGAGTGCCGCATCCGTGTCCGCCAGCAAACCGGCGCGGCAGTTCATCTGCCACATGGCGGTGTGAAATGGACGGCGTTCCAGCGCCTCGTGACCGGTGGCGTAGATTTTCTCCGCGCCGCAGACCAGGCAGAAATCCGCGCATTCCGCAATCAGTTTCTCTGGCTCGAGAGAATCCCGGATGATGACATAGGCAGTCTTCTGATAGGGTATTTCCTTCATAATCAGACTTGCCGCGCCATACTGGGTTGTGAAAACGGGAAAATCCTTCATATCGCCGCCTCCTTTTACCGGCATTTTATCACGTTTTTTCTTTTCCTTCAAGTGTTGCATCCTTTTTCCGGGTATGATATGATAACAGAAAATGCGAGGTGAACGCCATGATCTGTCCCAACTGCCAGAATGCCTGCGGAGAACGCGACCATTTTTGCTGTCGCTGCGGCTCGCCGCTACAGGAAGCGGTGCCTGCGAAGAAAGGCGCGCTCTGGGTGCCTGTGCTGATTCTGATTCTGCTGTCCGCCATTGGCATTGCCGTATTCTTCTGCACCGCGCCGGGAAAACGCCATGCCCATTCATCCGCGGATGCTCCGTGGTTCGCTGTTCAAAATGGCGTGCTCTATTTTGATGAGAGCCGTTACGTTGGCAGCGGGGAGCTGACCGTCCCCAATCAGGTGGATGGGGAGACGGTCACCAGCCTTTCCGATGGGTGTTTCCGGAACTTGGATCATCTGACCACCGTAATTCTACCGGATACGCTGACCACCATCGGCCGGGGCGCGTTTGCGGGGTGTTCCTCCCTGCGGGGCATCTACATTCCCGCATCCGTCACCGAAATCGGAGCCGGTGCTTTCTCCGGCTGCACCGGCCTGGAAGCCGTCTGCATCAACCCATCTGTGGAACGGATTGGGCAGGGGGCATTTGAGGACTGCAATCAATTGTATTATATCTTCTATCTGGGCACATACGATGACTGGAACGAACTTTTCACCGAATTTATTACCCCTTACACCGGTGTTTACTGTCTGGACGGAAGTTTCCGGCAGGGCTGAAAGCGGAATTTTTCACCAATATTTGTGCATTTTGTACACATTTTCCAATTTGAATTTCCCGGCCAGACCAGATTTTTACCGAAGTTTTTGAAATAATTGAGATTTTTCCCATAAAAGACTTGATTTCTGCACAAAAAGGTGTATAATAACCTCACTGACCAAGATTCTGAAAGGAGGTTCATCTAATGAAGAAGATCATCTGCAAGAAGGAATATGATACCGAGACCGCAACGCTGATCAAGGCGTTCTCCTTTGGCCATCTGGGCGATCCCGCCGGCTACGAGGAAGACCTGTACCAGACTCCCGGCGGCCTGTATTTCCTGCACGTTGGCGGCGGTGAGGCCTCTCCCTATCCCGAGGAGGATATTCTGCGTCTGGCCAAGACGAAGGTCAACGACTGGATGGAGAAGCACTGATCCCTTTGCTACATAGAGCCTGCCCGCTGCGGCAGGCTCTTTTTTCTTGACAGATATGATATGATAACGGTAAATAACAAACGGAAGCTGATAATATGAAACGAGTTATGCTTATCCTTCTTGCGCTGCTGCTCCTGCTGCCGGGCTGCGGCACTCCCGCGGAATACGCGCAGGTAGCCGCCACGACCCTGCCCGTCTATGAATTTACGGCGCGGTTATGCGAAGGCACCGGCATCACCGTCACCCGTCTGGTGACGGAAAGCGTCTCCTGCCTGCACAATTATTCCCTGAATGTGGAGCAGGTGCGGGCGGCGGAGGCTGCCCAGACCATTGTTATCAGCGGCGCGGGACTTGAGGAATTTATGGAGGATGTTCTGGATCAGGCAGGAACCGTAATTGACGCATCCTCCGGAATTGAAATTCATGAAGGTGAGGAAGAAGAGGAAGAAGTAACTCACAACCATGAAGGCCATCATCATGAGGCGGACAGCCATATCTGGCTTTCGCCGGAAAATGCTTCGGTCATGGCGCGGAATATCTGCGCCGGACTGTGCGCCCAATATCCTGCCTGTCAGGACTCTTTCACGCAGAATCTGGATAACCTGCTTGCCGACCTGAATGCGCTGGAGAATTACGGCAGGGAAGTCCTCGACACGCTGAACTGCCGGGAACTGATTACCTTCCATGATGGATTCGGATATTTTGCGGAGAGCTTTGATCTTCACATTCTCAAGGCCATCGAGGAGGAGTCCGGCGCGGAGGCGTCTGCCGCAGAGTTAAAGGAACTGATTCTGCTGGTTCGGGCGCACGAATTGCCCGCGGTTTTTACAGAAACGAACGGTTCCGCTTCCGCCGCATCCGTGATATCCCGGGAGACCGGGGCGGCAGTTTATACGCTGGACATGGCGATGGCAGGGGACAGCTATTTCGATGCCATGTATCACAACATCGACACCATTAAGGAGGCACTTGGATGAAACACCCGCAACATGGTAATTCCTGCAGCGATTCCTGCTGCCTTCGGATTCAGAACCTGTCCGTCAGCATTGGCACCGAGACGATTCTCAGTGATATCAATCTGCACATCCACTGCGGCCAGATGGTTGCGCTGATCGGCCCCAACGGGGCAGGCAAATCCACACTGATCAATGCAATCCTCGGCCAGCGGGAATATGCAGGCGTTATCACCTTTTCCGCGCCCGGAATGCGGCACCGGAAGCCGCCCCGCATTGGCTACGTGCCCCAGAGCCCGTCCTTTGATCCCGGTGACCCGATTTCCGTGGCGGATCTGTTTGTGTGCTGCATGAGCCGCCGCCCGGCCTTTCTCGGTACGGGCAAGGCAATGCGCCGAAAGATTCTTGCGTGTCTGGCCAGAGTCCATGGGGAGGATTTAATGGACAAGCGGGTGGGCGGCCTTTCCGGCGGTGAGCTGCAGCGGGTACTGCTGGCGCTGGCGCTGGAACCGGTGCCCAACATCCTGATTCTGGATGAGCCGCTCTCCGGCGTGGATGTGGAGGGACAGACCGCCCTGATGGATATGCTGGATGAAATCCGGAAGAGCTACGATCTGTCCATTCTGATGATTACCCATGATTTTGGAATGCTTCCGCAGTATGCCGATAAAGCTGTTTTGATCGACCGCACCGTAGTCAAAGAAGGCGCGCCGTCGGATGTGCTGAATTCTCCCGAATTCAGACAGGTTTTTCACACAAAAGGAGGCCAATTATGAGCATCTGGTACGCATTCTGCAACTGGCTTCCGCTGGAAATGCTCCACTGGGATTTCATGAAAAACGCCCTGCTGGCCATTGTCATCATGGCGCCGCTGTTCGGTCTGATGTCCACCATGATCGTCACGGGGCGGATGAGCTTCTTCTCCGATGCCCTTGGGCATTCCGCCTTTACCGGTATTGCAATTGGCTGTATCTGCGGCGCGGCTGCGCCGGCCTGGATTGCCGTTGTGTTCAGCGTCGTATTCGCGCTGGTGTTCTCCTTTGTGCGCAGCCGGAGCAATCAGGCGGCGGATACCCTGATCGGCGTGTTTTCCAGTGCCGCAGTGGCGCTTGGCATCTTTATCGCCACGCTGGGCGGCGGCAGCTTTACCAAATACAACCAGTATTTGATCGGAGACATTCTCTCCGTCACTCCCGGCGAGATCGGCCTGCTGGCACTGACGCTGCTGGCCGTTGCGGCGTTCTGGATTGCCTGCTCCAACCGGCTGACCCTTGTCAATATTCATCCCGCGCTGGCTTCCTCACGTGGGGTGCCCGTGGCCGTGACCCAAACGCTGTTTACGGTTGCCATTGCCGTGGTGGTTACGCTGTCCATTTCCAGTGTGGGTCTGCTGATTCTCAATTCCCTGCTGGTGCTGCCCGGCGCGGCCGCACGGAATGTGTCGCGGAATCTGAAGCAGTATCATATGTGCTCCGTGCTGTTTGCGCTTGCGGCCGGAATTGCCGGCCTGACAGCGTCCTATTACTGGGGCTGCTCCGCCGGCGCGGCCATTTCTCTGGTGCTGGCTGTGATCTTCGGGATCACCTTTGCCCTGCGAAAGGTGCGTGCCTGAGGTGGAGACGGTCAAGATTCAGGTTATTGCCCGGATGCACAGCGATTTTGCATCCAAATTCGGAATTCCCCGCCAGAGCGGACTGGTGGATTCCCTGCACTCCACCATTGTCTTCGAGCCTGAATTCCGCAATCCCGATGCGCTGCGTGGCATTGAGGATTTTTCCCACCTGTGGATCATCTGGCAGTTTTCCGAAGCCGTGCGGCAGGGCTGGTCTCCCACGGTGCGCCCACCCCGGCTGGGCGGCAACACCCGGATGGGGGTATTTGCCACCCGGTCGCCGTTCCGCCCCAATAATTTGGGACTTTCCAGCGTGAAGCTGCTGGGGGTGGAGCAGACGGAGAAATATGGCGCGGTGCTCCACGTAGGCGGCGCGGACCTGATGGACGGCACGCCGATTTTTGACATCAAGCCATACATTGCCTATGGCGACGCCCATCCGGATGCCCGCGGCGGCTTCACGGACAGGGCAGGGGACTTCCTGCTGAATGTGGATTTCCCGGCAACGCTTCTGTCGCGCCTGCCGGAGGAGAAACGGGATGCGGCCATTGGGGTGCTGTCCCACGATCCCCGGCCATCCTATCAGCGCCAGCCTGACCGGATCTATGGTCTGACCTTTGCCGGGTTCGATATCCGTTTCCAGGTGCAGGACAATGTGCTGACCGTCAAGGAAGTAAACAAGGTATGAAACATGGCTCCCGCCACCGGCGGGAGCCATGCGTTTTATCTTTCCATCAGCTCTTCCACATCCAGATCCCGGTAAGGATACACCCTTTGCCAGCCATCGGCGGTTTTCTGGATGCTGGAGCGGTGGGCGGACAGCAGCCGGACAATGTTGTACACATCGATCCAGATTTCCGAGTTGCATTCCTTCTGGCTCTCGTCAAAGACCAGCTCCAACCCGAAATGCAGATGAACGGTTTCAATATTATTGACATTTTCCCTGTCCGAATAGCCCGTTCGTCCCATGAATCCGATCAGATCCCCGGCCTGAACCAGGTCGCCCACTTCCAGTCCCGGGGCGAAGGGCCGATCCTTTTGCAGATGGGCATAATAATAGTAACGCCGGTTGTCAAAGGAGCGGATGCCAACCCGCCAGCCACCGTAGCGGTTCCAGCCCATGGCCTCTACCACGCCTCCCTCCACAGCCACAACCGGCGTTCCCAGTCCGCCCATCAGATCGTTGCCCAGATGCTTGCGGGCGAAGCCGAAGCTGCGGCTGACACCAAAATCGTCACAGTGGGAATACCCGTATCCGGCGGCGATGGGGGAGAAGGCTTTCAGCCCATAGCTTGCCACCCACTGACCGTCCTTCTCAATGGCGTAGCTGCCCATAAGCCCGCCCAGCGCGGCGGAATAGGCCGCGTGATAGTAGCTGTAGTATTTGTAGAGACTGCCCAGCAGTTCCTCCGGGCTTTTGTCTCCCTGCAGATCCTGTACGGCGCGGCGCACCGCCTTTATACCGCACTGCCCGCCGGTGCGGCAGGCGGCCAGCGCCAGCGCGTCAATCCAGCCGATGTGCTTTTCCTGGTCAAAGGTCTCAATATCCACATTCATGGCGTATTTCAGCGACTCATAGGGTACATTGAAATCCACCCATCGGATCGGCTCCGCCTGCACCGGAATCGTCAGCATACTGAAAATCAAAATGCAAAGAAGAATCCGCCGTTTCATCATCCCACCTCTTGGTTAGGATGTGAAACGGCGGCTGTTTTATTCAGAGTCTCCCAAATCGTGCACGATATCCCTTGCAATCCGGTAAATATCTTCCATGGTATTCATGGAGGATATCTGGTTTTTGTAGAAACTGCTGTGGGGAACGCCCCGCAGATACCACGCAAAATGTTTCCGCGCTTCCAGACAGGCGATGTGTTCTCCATGATCCTGTTCCGCCAGTTCAAACTGATGAACCGCAACCCCAATACGCCCGGCGAGATTCGGCCGTTTGGGAATGGGATGACCTGCCAAAGCGGCTTTGACTTCCGGGAAAATCCACGGGTCGCCGAAGCTGGCACGGCCGATCATCAGCCCGTCCGCCCCCGTCCATTTGCGGCAGCGCAGGGCGGAAGCTCCATCCACGATGTCACCGTTGGCAATCACCGGAATGTGTAGCTGCTCCTTGACTTTGCGGATGGAGTCCCAGTCAGCGTTGCCGGAATACAGCATACTCCGGGTACGGCCATGGATGGCCACCATTGCCGCGCCGCTGTCCTCCATTCGTCTGGTGAAATCCAGCACGTTGATGCTGCCCTTGTCCCAGCCCAGACGGCACTTGACGGTCACCGGAACGTTGACCGCCTGAACCACCGCTTTTACAATTTTACCGGCCAGCTCAGGGGTGCGCATCAGACCGCATCCGTCTCCGGCGTTGGCGATTTTGGGCATGGGGCACCCCATATTGAGATCCAGAAAATCACAGCCTGAGATATCCAGTGCCAGTTGAGCGGCCTGCGCCATAATATCCGGGTCATTGCCGAAAATCTGCGCGCCGCATAGGCTGCCCGCATTTTTGCGCAGCAGCTTGGCGCTTTTCTGATCTCGGTACACCAGCGCCCGGGAGGAAACCATCTCCGTTACGGTGATATCCGCGCCCAATTCGGCACAGACCGTGCGGAAGGCCCAGTCTGTCACCCCTGCCATGGGGCCGAGAATCAGCGGGTTATTCAGTTCATAGCTGCCGATTTTCATGGCCTAACCTCCCAAACGAATCGGGAGAATTATACCACATCCGACGGGAAATTACAAGAGCGCCGTCACCAACCACACAAGCCCTGTCAATGCCGCACCGCCGCAGGCCCAGACGGGGCCGTAATAGCGCAGGCGGCGCTTCTTCCCGTGCCGCTGGGGGCATCGGACAGCCTGCTCGGCTTCTTTCAGAAGCGCCTCCTCAGTGACCCCCTCTCCGGGCGCGTCGTCCCTGAGAATGAAGATTGCCTGTTCAAACAATCTTGGTTCCGGGCTTCGCACCAGAATCACCTGCCGGGATACACCTTTTACCAAAGAAATCGCCTCCTTGTGGCAAAAGTTTACCCACTTGGAAAGGATTTCATACAGAATTCCCTCCGGAACCGTTACAGCACAAAGTCTCCCGCGTTGATTACCTTGAGATCCTTCGCGCCGTTAAGCGCCCCCGTGATGATATCGCCCAAGCCGCACTCTTCACAAACAGCCAGTTGTTTTTCATATGTGATGCCCCCTTTCTGCTTGGATAACGAAGAAAGGGGGCAAAGTGTTGCAAATTTCTATTCCTGCGTTTTGGGCCGTCTGTACCGGCCATGGGGTTCCCATTCCGGCAGCGGATAGCGCTGCATGGCACCGAAAATCCGTTCCTTCAGATCAGGATAGGTCTGACTGAGATTGAAAATCAACGCCTTGACTTCCTCCCGCTTGGTGTGCTTATCCACCGGGCAGCGGTTTTCCAGAACAGGCAGCTCCATCCGCTTGGCAAAATTGTCCACCGTCTTTTCATGCAGATACAGCATGGGGCGAATCTGAATGACGCCGGTTCGGTCCAGATTGGTCACCGGCTGGAAGCAACTGATACGCCCTTCGAAAATCAGGCTCATCAGGAAGGTTTCCACTGCGTCATCATAGTGGTGGCCCAGCGCCAGCTTGTTGAAGCCCCTGTCCAGAATGGCCTGATTCAGCGCGCCCCGGCGCATTTTGGAGCACATGGAGCAAGGATTTTTCTCCTTCCGGTAGTCAAAAATGATCGGCGCGATTTCGGTTTTTACAATGGTATAGGGAACCTCCAACCGGTCGCACAGGGCTTGGATGCCGGAATAATCCATTCCCAGTCCCATGTCTATGGTGATGGCCTCCAATTCATAGGATTTGTCAAAATACAGCTTCAGTCCTGCCAGCAGCACCAGCAGCACCAGCGAGTCCTTCCCGCCGGAAACGCCCACGGCTATTTTATCTCCCTGACGAATCATATCATAATCGTCCACGCAACGGCGAACCAGGCCCATCAGCTTCTGCATTGTTCAATTTCCTCCCAATAAAAAGCAAAATAAGATATAAGCATTTAAGAGTATTCGTGAGTATTTGAAAGAATTTTAAAGTTCTATTCGGGTTCCGTAATTTTTCTTAAAAATGCCGTTGACAAACCATTTTTTATGTGGTATAAAGATCAAGCGTTTTGAAGACATTGTAATTCAAACACCGAGATTTGTCAAAATAAAATACCTGATTTGGAGGAACAATCATGTCCACTACTCTGCTGAAGAAGGAGACCCTGGAGCGCAAGTGGTATGTTATCGACGCTGCCGGCAAGCCCCTGGGCCGTACCGCTGTCACCGCCGCTAACCTTCTGCGCGGCAAGCACAAGGTCGATTTTACCCCGAACGTTGACTGCGGTGATAACGTCATCATCATCAACACCGACAAGGCCATTCTGACCGGCAAGAAGCCCGAGCAGAAGAAATACTACCGTGTGTCCGGTTGGATCGGTGGCCTGAAGGAGACCAAGGCCCGTGATATGATGGCCAACCGTTCCGACTACGCCATGGAGATCGCTGTGAAGGGCATGCTGCCCAAGAACACCCTGGGCAAGACCGCGCTGACCCGCCTGCACCTGTACAAGGGTGCCGAGCATCCCCACGCCGCCCAGAAGCCCGAAGCCTGGACCCTGGACTAATTTGGAGGTAACAGACAATGTACGAGAGCAAGAAGAAGTATTTTTACGGTACCGGCCGCCGGAAGTCCTCCGTGGCTCGCGTCCGCGTTTATGAGAACGGAACCGGCTCCATCATCATCAACGGCCGGGATATCGATGAGTATTTCGGTCTGGAGACCCTGAAGCTGCTGGTTCGTCAGCCTTTGGTCACCACCGATATGCTGGGCAAGGTTGACATTGTGGTCTCCGTTGCCGGCGGCGGTGTTGCCGGCCAGGCCGGTGCTATCCGTCACGGCATTTCCCGCGCTCTGGTAACCCTGAATCCCGAGAACCGCACCGCTCTGAAGGCCGCCGGCTTCATGACCCGTGACCCCAGAATGAAGGAAAGAAAGAAGTACGGTCTCAAGGCAGCCCGTCGCGCTCCGCAGTTCAGCAAGCGTTAATCGGCTGGATTTTTACAATCGAAAATGCTCAAAAACCCCGGGAAATCAAGGTTTTCCGGGGTTTTCCTGTATCTATGGCTTTGATTCTGTTTGGCTGATTTTCGCCGGATTTAATAAGATTTGACCTCGTTTTTTTGTGTTAATGAGTGGACAAATGGGCATTTTGAACCCCTTATGTGTTAAAAAATAGGACAAATCAGGGCGCTGATCAGGCCGTTTGAAGGCCGATTTTCCCCTCCTCTTGCTGCTATCCGGCAGCAAAAATTTTCCCGGAATTATGGATAAAAGTGCTGATAGCGTTTCACCAGATTTATGCTGCCTGACAGCATGGCAGACAGCAAAGCCTACGGTGTGGAAATCGACTCCATCAGCGGGCGGATCGCGCAGCAGCTCTATCAGAACAGCAGCATTGCCGTGAATGGCTTTGAAAAGGTGCAGATGCCTGACAGCTTCTTTGATGTGGCCATCGGCAATGTGCCGTTTGGCGATTTCAAAGTACGGGATAAGAAATACGACAAAAACCACTGGCTAATCCACGACTATTTCTTTGGAAAGACGCTGGATAAGGTTCGTCCGGGCGGCGTGATCGCGTTCATCACCTCCAAGGGTACGCTGGACAAGGAAAACTCCGCTGTCCGCAAGTATCTGGCACAGCGGGCTGACCTGATCGGGGCGATCCGACTGCCCAACAATGCGTTTAAGGCCAACGCCGGAACCGAAGTCACCAGCGACATTATCTTCCTGCAAAAGCGGGACCGTATGACGGACATCGAGCCAGATTGGGTGCATCTGGACACCGATGAGAACGGCATTCGCATGAACCGCTATTTTGTGCAGCACCCGGAAATGATACTGGGCGATATGGTCATGGAAACCACCCGGTTCGGCATGGACAGCACCTGCCGGGCCTTCGAGGACGCAGACCTGTCCGAGCTGCTTTCCGAAGCTGTGCAGAACCTCCATGCACAGATCACCGATTATGAGGTAGAGGAACTGGATGAGGAGGATTTGTCTGTTTCTGCCGACCCGTCCGTGCGTAATTTCAGTTTTTGCCTTGTGGACGGCAAAGTGTATTACCGGGAAAATTCCCGTATGCACCCGATAGAGGTATCTGTCACCGCTGAAAACCGTATCCGGGGTATGATCGCCATTCGGGAATGTGTCCGCAGGCTGATAGAGTATCAGACCGAGGGCTACCCGGACGAGGATATTCAAAAAGAGCAGGCGGAGCTGAACCGTCTGTATGACGAATACACGAAAAAGTACGGTCTGCTTTCCAGCCGGGGTAACAGCCTTGCCTTTGACGAGGACTCCAGCTATTGCTTGTTATGTTCCCTTGAGGTACTGGACGAGGAAGGCAACCTCAAACGCAAGGCGGATATGTTCACCAAGCGCACGATCCGCCCCCATGAAGCTGTCACCAGCGTGGACACCGCCAGTGAAGCCCTTGCCGTATCCATCTCCGAAAAAGCGCGGGTGGATATGGAATATATGGGGTCGCTGTCCGGGAAAAGCGAGGAAGAACTGGCTGCTGACCTGTCCGGTGTTATTTTCCGGGATATTCAGTGCGCCGAGGAAGCTGCCGCCATACCCAAAGCCTTTGTGCAGGTGGAGCAATTCCCCTTTGTAGCCGCCGATGAATATCTCTCCGGCAATGTGCGCCGCAAGCTCCGAATGGCAAAGGCACTCTACGAGGTATTACCGGTAGAGAAGAAACCTCTGATCGCCAAAAACATCGAGGCGCTGGAAGCGGTGCAGCCGGTAGACCTGACCGCCGCTGAGATCGGCGTCCGTATCGGTGCCAACTGGATACCCATAGATGTCTACCAAAAATTTATGGTGGAGACCTTCGGCACCAGCTATTACGCAGGAAGTCGC
>JALFLH010000024.1 GCA_022774865.1 Clostridiales bacterium | reverse complement strand
GCGGCCGGGTCTTCCATTTCAAAGGTTGGTATATCCCATCAGACTTTCATCCACCACGGCGGCCGTATCCCGGCCCTCCCGCAGTGCCCAGACCACCAGGCTCTGTCCGCGGCGCATATCGCCGCAGGCAAACACGCGGGACTGGCTGGTGGCGTAGTTTTGATCCGCCACCGTACCCCGGGGCGTCAAATCCACGCCGAACGCCTCCGCCACATATTTCTCGCACCCGGTAAATCCGGCGGCGATCAGCACCAGCTCGCACTCCATGGAAAATTCCTCGCCGGTGGGTACCATCATCCGGCGGCCATCCACCACCTGGCTCTCCAGCTTGGCAATCAGCGCGCCGCAGACCTGACCGGACTCGTTCTTGTAGAATTCCTTGACCGTGGTCTGGTACAGCCGGGGGTCGCTGCCGAATACGGCAATGGCCTCCTGCTGGCCATAATCGGTTTTCAGCACCCGGGGCCACTCGGGCCAGGCGTTGTTCGCCGCCCGTTCACTGGGCGGGCAGGGCATCATCTCCAACTGTGTGACGCCGGCGCAGCCCTGACGGATGGCGGTACCCACACAGTCATTGCCGGTGTCGCCGCCGCCGATCACCAGTACCTTCTTGCCCCGGGCACTGATGGCCTTTCCGTCGGCAAAACCGGAATCCAGCAGGCTCTTGGTCACGCTGGTCAGGTAATCCACCGCGAAATAGATTCCGCCCGCATCCCGTCCTGGCACATTGATATCCCGGGGCTGCTTCGCGCCGCAGCAGAGCACCACCGCGTCATACTGTTTTTTCAGTTCCTCTGCGGTGATATCCCGACCCACATCGGTGTTGGTCACGAAGGAAATGCCTTCCTCCTTCAGAATATCCACCCGCCGGTCGATCACCCATTTTTCCAGCTTCATATTGGGAATGCCGTACATCAGCAGACCGCCGATCCGGTCGCTCCGCTCGTACATGGTCACCTGATGCCCCCGCTTGTTCAGCAGATCCGCCACGGACAGACCGGAAGGCCCGGTGCCAACCACGGCTACCTTTTTGCCCGTGCGGGCGGGAGGCGGCACCGCATGGATCACGCCATGCTCATAGCCGTACTCCACAATGGCGCGCTCGTTTTCCTTGACGGTCACGGGATAGCCTGTGGTCA
The DNA here is from genome assembly GCA_022774865.1 of Clostridiales bacterium. Lineage (GTDB taxonomy): Bacteria > Bacillota > Clostridia > Oscillospirales > Oscillospiraceae > Faecousia. The sequence continues at coordinate 83,996 of JALFLH010000024.1, read as the reverse complement.
TCCCGCAGGTGCAGGCCGCTTCACACAGCGCCGGGCACACCCGGCAGGTAAACTCCGGGTAGCGGTTGGTGGCAATCAGCCGCTTTACCGCCAAGTCCCACTGTCCGCGGTAGACCAAATCATTCCACTCCGGCACCAGATTGTTCAGCGGGCAGCCGCTGGCCATACCGCCGATCATCATACCACTCTGGCAGAAGGGCACGCCGCAATCCATGCAGCGGGCGCCCTGCGCCTGTTGCTCATCCTGATGAAGCGGGATGTGAAATTCCTGAAAGTTTTGGATGCGTTCTTCCGGCGGCAGCTCCTGGCTGGTCTGCCGGGCGATTTCCATAAATCCGGTTGGTTTTCCCATAATCATCCGCCCCCTTTACTGTGCGTTCTTCATGGCGTAGAAGGCTTCAATCTGCGCCTGCTCGCTGTCCTGACCCTTTTCTTCCATCTGGGCAATCAGGCGGAGCATCTTGTCATAGTCGTGCGGAAGCACCTTCTTGAATTTCGGCAGATAATCACCGAAATGCTCCAGAATCTCCCTGCCCCGGGGCGAGCCGGTCACCTCCACGTGCTCCCGGATCAGATCCTTCAGCAGAGAGACATCATATTTGTGCTCCACGCTTTCCAGACTGACCATGTCCTTGTTGATCCGCTGGTAGAAATCCCAGTCCTCGTCCAGCACATAGGCAACGCCGCCGCTCATACCGGCCGCGAAATTCTTGCCGGTCTTGCCCAGCACCACCACCGTGCCGCCGGTCATATACTCACAGCCATGGTCGCCCACGCCTTCCACAACCGCCACCGCACCGGAATTGCGCACACAGAACCGTTCACCGGCCACGCCGTTGATGAACGCCTTGCCGCCCGTAGCGCCATAGAAGGCCACGTTTCCGATGACGATATTCTCGCTGGGGTCATAGGTCACATTCTCCGGCGGACGAACGATGATCTTGCCGCCGGACAGGCCCTTGCCCAGATAGTCGTTGCAGTCGCCGATCAGCTCAAATGTCAACCCCTTCGGGATAAAGGCGCCGAAGCTCTGGCCGCCGTAGCCGTTGCACACTACACGGAAGGTGTCATCCGGCAGGGTATTTCCAAATTTGGCGGTAATCTCGCTGCCGAAGATGGTGCCAAAGGCGCGGTCAGTGTTGCCCACATTCAGGGTAATGGTCATGGGCTTCGGCTCTGCCATATCGAAGCTCTTTTTGAACTTCTTCATCAGCACCTTCATGTCCGGGGTCTGCTCCAGTTCGAAATCATAAACGGCTCTGGGGTCGAAATGCACGTTGGAGTTTTCCACCAGCGGATTGTGCAGCAGCGCGGACAGATCCATCTCGCTCGCCCGGGAGCCGGGCGCGGCAGGGCGGGTGCGGAGCAGATCGGTGCGTCCCACCAGTTCGTCCACGGTGCGCACGCCCAGCTTCGCCATATATTCCCGCAGCTCCTGCGCCATGAACCTCATGAAGTTCATCACATATTCGGGCTTTCCCTTGAAATTTTTGCGCAGCTCCGGATTCTGGGTGCAGATACCCATGGGGCAGGTGTCCAGATTGCACACCCGCATCATCACGCACCCCAGCGCCACCAGAGGCCCGGTGCCGAAGCCAAACTCCTCTGCGCCCAACATGGCAGCGATGGCCACATCCCTGCCGCTCATCAGCTTGCTGTCGGACTCAATCCGCACCCGGGAGCGCAGGCCGTTCATAATCAGGCACTGGTGCGCCTCGGCAATTCCCAATTCCCAGGGCAAACCCGCATTATGAATGGAGGAATTGATGGTTGCCGCGCCGGTACCGCCGTCGAAGCCGGAGATCAGAATCACTTCCGCGCCCGCCTTGGCAACGCCCGCGGCGATGGTGCCTACGCCCGCCTCACTGACCAGCTTCACGTTGATCGCAGCCTTCCGGTTGGCGCATTTCAGGTCGTAGATCAACTGAGCCAGATCTTCAATGGAATAGATATCATGGTGGGGCGGCGGAGAAATCAGACCCACGCCGGTGGTGGAGTTGCGGCACTTGGCAACCCATGGATAGACCTTGCCGCCGGGCAACTGGCCGCCCTCGCCGGGTTTCGCGCCCTGAGCCATCTTAATCTGGATTTCCTTTGCGGATACCAGATACCTGCTGGTTACACCGAACCGGGCGGAGGCCACCTGCTTGATGGCGGAGTTTCGCTCGGTTCCGTAGCGTTCCTCAGCCTCGCCTCCCTCGCCGGTGTTGGACTTGCCGCCCAGCCGGTTCATGGCAATGGCCAGGCATTCATGAGCCTCCTGAGAAAGCGCTCCGTAGCTCATGGCGGCGGTTTTGAAGCGCTTCACAATGGACTCCACGCTCTCCACCTCCTCCAGCGGAACGCCGGTTTCGGGGTAGTTGAATTCCAGAAGGCTGCGCAGATGCATATCATCGCCGCCCTCATTGGCCACGGCAGCGGTATACTGCTTGAACTTGGCATAATCCCCCGTCCAGCAGGCCTGCTGGAGAAGATGGATGGTCTGGGGGTTATACAGATGCTGCTCCGCCGCCGAACCGCTGCGGAATTTGTGGGTGCCCACACTGGGCAGATCCATATAGATATCCAGCCCCAGCGGATCAAATGCCTGCTGGTGGCGCTGCTCCAAATCCTTCTGAATGTCCTCGATGGTGATGCCGCCCACCCGGGTAACGGTATTGGTGAAGTATTTGTCCACCACGGCGGGGCTGATGCCCAGCGCCTCGAAGATCTGGCTACCCTGATAGGACTGGATGGTGGAAATACCCATTTTGGAGGCGATTTTCACGATACCGGCCAGCACGGCCTTGTTGTAGTCATTGACGGCGGCGTAGTAGTCCTTTTCCAGCAGTCCCCCGTCAATCAGGCAGCCAATGCTCTCCTGCGCCAGATAGGGATTGATGGCGCAGGCGCCATAGCCCAACAGCGTGGCAAAGTCATGTACAAGCCGCGGCTCGCCGCTTTCCAGGATCAACGCCATGGCCGTGCGTTTGCGGGTGCGCACCAGATATTTGGACACCGCACCCACCGCCAGAAGGCTGGGAATCGCCACATGGTATTCGTCGATCTCCCGGTCAGACAGGATCAGAATATTCGCGCCGTCCCGATAAGCCCGGTCCACATCCACGAACAGGCGGTCAATGGCCGTTTCCAGCGGCGTATTCTTGTAATAGCAGATCGAAACCGTCTCTACCTTGAAACCGGGAACCTTCATATTTTTGATCTTCAGCAGGTCGGTTTCGGTGAGAATGGGGTTGTTGATCTTGAGCACCTTGCAGTTTTCCGCGCTTTCCTCCAGCAGATTGCCCTGCGCGCCCACATAGACCGTGGTGGAGGTAACAATTTTCTCCCGCAGCGCGTCAATGGGCGGATTGGTCACCTGGGCAAACATCTGCTTGAAATACTCAAACAGCGGCGGATGGGTATGACTCAGCGCGGCAAGCGGCGTATCGCTGCCCATGGCGCCGGCGGGCTCCGCACCGTTTTTCGCCATCGCCAGAATAATGGTATTCAGATCCTCATAGCGGTAGCCGAACGCCTTCTGCAGGCGAACCAGTTCCTCCCTGGAATAGGAAGGCACCTTCTGATTGGGCACCTTCAGGTCGCTCAGGTTCACCAGATTCCGGTCCAGCCACTCGCCGTAAGGCTGACGGCCCGCATAGTCGGCCTTCAACTGGTCATCGTCCACCAGTTCTCCCTTGACGGTATCCACCAGCAGCATTTTGCCAGGACGCAGGCGATCCTTGCGCACCACCTGATCGGCCGGGATATCCAGAACGCCCACCTCGCTGGAGAGAATCAGGCGGCCGTCTTGCGTGATATAATAGCGGCTGGGACGCAGACCGTTCCGATCCAGCACCGCGCCCATCACATCGCCATCGCTGAACAAAATGGAGGCAGGGCCGTCCCACGGCTCCAGCATGGTGGCATAGTACTGGTAAAAATCCCGCTTTTTAGGATCCATACTCTTATTGTTGCTCCAGGGTTCCGGGATGGTCACCATTACGGCCAGAGGCAGATCCATGCCATTCATCACCATAAACTCCAGTGTATTGTCCAGCATGGCGGAATCAGAACCGCCCTGATTGACAATGGGCAGCACCTTGGACATATCGTCCTTCAGATAATTGCTGCCGATGGTCTCCTCCCGGGCGAGCATGGTATCCACGTTGCCCCGGATGGTGTTGATTTCGCCGTTGTGCAGAATAAACCGGTTGGGATGTGCCCGGTTCCAACTGGGCGCGGTGTTGGTGGAAAACCGGCTGTGCACCATACCGATGGCAGTTTCATAGTCATTGTCCTGCAGGTCGGGATAGAACAGACGAAGCTCCTTGACCAGGAACATTCCCTTGTAGACGATGGTGCGGCTCGAAAGGCTGCACACATAGGTCTGCTGGTTGGACTGCTCAAATACCCGACGCGCCACGTACAGCCGCCGGTCAAAATCGATGCCGGTTTTCAGCCGGGGCGGCTTGCCCACAAACGCCTGCCAGATGCTCGGCATACAGCTTCCGGCCTTGTGACCCAGAACATCGGGGCAGGTGGGTACCTCCCGCCAGCCCAGGAAGGGAAGTCCTTCCTTTTTGCAGATGATCTCAAAGAGCTTCTTGGCCTGATTGCGCTGCAGCTCTTCCTGCGGGAAGAAGAACATACCCACGCCGTATTCCCGTTCGCCGCCCAGCGTAATGCCCATCTGCGCCGCTGCCTTTGAGAAAAACCTGTGGCTGATCTGCAACAGGATGCCCACGCCGTCGCCGGTCTTCCCCTCGGCATCCTTACCCGCCCGGTGCTCCAGATGCTCCACGATCTGCAGCGCGTCATCCAGCGTTTTATGGCTCTTTCTTCCTTTGATGTCAACGACCGCGCCAATGCCGCAGTTGTCATGCTCAAACCGGGAATCATACAGTCCGGCCGGATCGGTGCGTTCGGTAAAATTGTCCATAGAATCCACTCCTCTGCCTCTGATGCGTGAAAAAGCAAAAAGCGCCCCCAGTCCCCGGGACAGAATTATCCCGTGGGATGGGAACGCCTTTGCTCTCAGTGCGCACCATTATATCATATACGAAGGCACATTACAATACAGAATATCCCATGAAATTCGGATTTGTTTCCACATTGTTTCCTGCACATTTGCACAGTTGTATACAGGCATACATCATATTCCTGTATTCCGGCGGCCGGGAGGCGCTTTCAGATATGGCTTTCCAGCCATGCCTTCATTTCAAGGCGGCCCTCTTCCGTCATCGGGAAGGTCGCCTCTCCCTCCATCTCGCTCTTTTCATAGCAGTAGGGGCCGTGCCAGTATTCGCAGTGGATGGAGCTGGCATCGTAATTCACTTCCTTCTGCGTGGCCATCACCACCTCCGGCTTTGCCCGGAACCGGAACGCACCGCAGGAACCGGTGAAAGGATTGGTCATGGCAAACCAGTGGAGTGTGGGCAGGAAAACCTCGTTCATGCCAGCGCCTCTGTCAGCGCTTCCATCTCATCCAGCAGCTCGCCGAACAGCTTCAGCGCCTGATTGATGGGTGCGGGAGTCGTCATATCCACGCCGGCGCCCTTCAGAAGTTCAATGGGACTCTTGGAGCAGCCGCCGGACAGGAAGCCCAGATAATCCTGGACGGCCGGTTCGCCCGCAGTCAGAATCCGCTGGGACAGGGCGATGGCGGCGGAGTAGCCGGTGGCATACTGGAACACATAATAATTATAGTAAAAGTGCGGAATCCGCGCCCACTCCATGGCGATTTCGTCGTCCACCACCATATCGGGGCCATAGTACAGTTCATTGAGCTTCTTGTATTCCTGGCACAGAACATCGGCGGTCAGCGTCCTGCCCTCGCCGATCATACGGCCAATAATCAGTTCAAATTCGGCAAACATGGTCTGCCGGTACAGCGTTCCCTTGAACTGATCCAGGAAATGGTTAATGAGGTATGCCCGCTCTTTTTTGTCGGTGGTCTTACCCAGCAGATGCTGCATCAGCAGCGCCTCGTTGCAGGTGGAGGCCACCTCAGCCACGAAAATCACATAGTCGGCATCAATGGGATTCTGGTGTTTGTTGGACAGATAGGAGTGGAGCGCGTGTCCCATCTCGTGAGCCAGGGTGAACTGACTATCCAGCGTACCGGAGTAGTTCAGCAGCACGTAGGGATGCACCGCCGTACCGGCGGAGTACGCGCCGCCCCGCTTGCCGGTGTTTTCATAGACATCGATCCAGCGGTTCTCAAAGCCCTCCTTCAAAATGGCCCGGTAGTCCTCGCCAAGAGGCGCCAGTGCCTCGTAAACCGTCTGCTTGGCCTGGGCAAATGGAATCTTTTTGTCCACGTCGGGCAGCAGCGGGGTATAGACATCATAAAAGTGCAGCTCGTCCACACCCAGCAGCTTCTTGCGCAGGCGCACATAGCGGTGCAGCTTGTCCATATTCTGATGCACGGCCTCAATCAGATTCAGATAGACGGAGGCAGGCACATTGGTCCGGTCCAGCGCGGCGTCCAGCGTGGACGGGTACTTCCGGGCATCGGCAAAGAATTTCAGTTGCTTGCCCTGGGCATTCAGGACGGCCGCGGCGGTATTTCTGAAACTGCCAAAGCTGTGGTACAGGTTTTCATAGGCGCTCTTGCGCAGCACCCGGTCGCTGCTCTCCTCACAGGCCACGAAGGTACCCTGGGTCAGGGGATGCTTTTTCCCGGCGGCATCCACCGCGTCGGGGAAGGTGATGTCGGCATCCGCGAACGCGCCGTAAATGTTATCCGGGGCGTTGGCCATCTCCCCGGCGGCGGCCAGCAGCCGCTCCTCGGCCGGAGTCAGCACGTGCGCTTTCCGGCGGCGCAAATCGGTCAGATACCGGCGGAAGCGCTCCAGCTTCGGCTCGGAAGCGTAGAACGTCTCCATCTGCTCATCGGAAATTGCCATGATTTCCGGTGTTTCAAAGCTGCACGCCGCATCCAGCTCCACTGCCGCAGACATGAATCTGCCGGACATGGCCTGGTAGGTGGCGTTGCGGGTATCCTGATCGGCCTTGCGCATACAGTAATTGCCCAGCAGTTCCTCTTTTGCGCTCACCTGCTCCATCCGCTCCAGGAACGCGCAGAGCGTCTGCCCACTCTGTCCCAGTCTGCCCGCAAAGGACGCCAAAAATGCCTGATCCTCCGAAAGCGAACCCAGCTCACGCTCCCACGCCTCGTCGCTGGGATAAAGATCCTCCAGCGCCCAGGTGTCCTCCACAGGAATTTGGCTGCGGCTGCGGATTTGATTTTCTTCCATTTTGTTACCTCCCGGCTTTTTTCTTTATTATACCACAGAAAACCAAAAATGCAATCCACGCGCCTTCTTGCAAAGCGAGCGGGAATATGATATATTCTGACCCGGTGATGAAAATGAAAAAACAGCTTCAGGCCAGTCTTTGCCTTCTGCTTACCACGGTCATCTGGGGCGCCGCCTTTATTGCCCAGCGTGTGGGTATGGACTATATCGGCCCCTTTACCTTTCAGACCGTCCGGTGTACGCTGGCCGCCCTGTTTCTTTTTCCGGTGATTTTCCTGTTCGACCGGGATAAAAAGGCGTATTTCCGCCAGTGGAAAAAGCCCAAGCTCTGGAAAACCGGCCTGATCTGCGGCGCAGCGCTCTTTGTGGCTTCCGGGCTTCAGCAGGTGGGCATTCAGTACACCACCGCCGGCAAAGCGGGCTTCATAACCGCCATGTACATCGTGCTGGTGCCGGTGCTGGGACTGTTTCTGGGACGGCATGTGTCCCCGGCCGCGTGGATCGGCGTGGGACTGGCAACCGCAGGGCTGTACCTTCTGAGCTGCGCGGGGGTGTCAAAGCTGAACCGGGGCGACGTTCTGCTTTTCGGCTGCGCGCTGGCCTTCGCCGTGCAGATCACACTGATCGACCGGCTGGCGGTTGACCTGGACAGTCTGCGGCTCAACTGCATTCAGAGTCTGGTGTGCGCCCTGCTGTCCGCAGCCGTTATGGCCGTCTCGGAAACCTTCCGGTGGGACGTGGTTCTTCGCTGTTGGCTGCCCCTGTGCTACGCGGGTATTCTGTCCATGGGCGTAGCCTATTCGCTGCAGATTATCGGCCAGCGGCATCTGAACCCCACCGCCGCTTCCCTGATCATGAGCATGGAATCGGTCTTTGCCGCCCTGTTCGGCTGGCTGCTGCTCCGTGAAACAATGACCGCTCCGGAATTAGCCGGCTGCGTTCTGGTCTTTGCCGCAGTGATTCTATCCCAGCTTCCCGAACGCCTGTTTCGGCAAAAAAAGCACGGCTGACACAATGTCTGCCGCGCCTCATCTTCTGCCGCTTCGCATACTGAAAAGGAGATGCTCCAGAAAAGCATCTCCTTTTTTCACATTTCCTGCCTGCCCTCCAGAGCCCGGGACAGCGTCACCTCGTCGGCATATTCCAACTGGCTGCCCACCGGCACGCCGTAGGCCAGCCGGGTGACCTTGACCTCCATGGGACGCAGCAGCCGGGAGATATACATGGCGGTGGCTTCACCCTCGGTATCGGGGTTTGTGGCCATAATGACTTCCCGAACCGTTCCCCTGCCCACCCGGGTCAGAAGCTCCTTGATTTTAATGTCGTCCTGCGTCACATGGTTCAGCGGCGAGATCACGCCGTGAAGCACATGGTACACGCCCCGGTATTCCCGGCTGCGCTCCATGGCAATCACGTCCTTCGGATCGGCCACCACACAGATGATGCCGTGATCCCTGGTGTCGTCATCGCAGATGGGGCAAAGCTCCCGGTCCGTCAGGTTCTGACACTCCGGGCAGGTGTGCACCGTCCGCTTCGCTTCCAAAATGGCGTCGGCAAATTCCTGCGCATCCTCATCCGGCAGGCTCAGCACGTGAAAGGCCAGCCGCTGGGCGGTCTTACCCCCGATGCCGGGCAGCCGGGCAAACTGATCCGCCAGATTTTGCAGCGCCGCGGGAAAATACTGCATGGCTCCCCCTTAAAACAGTCCGCCCAGATTCAGTCCGCCGGTGAGCCGGGACATATTGTTGGCCGCATCGGCATCTGCCGCGCGCATGGCCTCGTTCACCGCCGCGATGACCATATCCTGCAGCATCTCCACATCATCGGGGTCCACCGCGTCGGGCTTGATCTCCAGCCCGACCAGCTCATGCTTTCCGTTGACGGAAGCACTGACCATGCCGCCGCCGGATGCCGCGGAATAGGTTTTGTTTTCCTGCTCCTCCTGCATTTTCAGCAGCTCCTGCTGCATCTTCTGCGCCTGCTTCATCATCGCGGCCTGATTCATTCCACCGGGCATACCCCGGAATCCGCCTTTTGCCATAACTGTCATTCTCCTGTTCTTAATGTTCTTTGATTGTCACAATATCACTGTGAGCCTTGCCAAAATTCATTAACTGATCCATTTTCGGGCTGCCTGCAGGCTTCGCCGACATATCCACCACGGCCACGCGAATCTGCCGTCCAAGCTGGGCGGAGGCTTTCCTGGCCACAACCTCCAGAATATCCGGCCGGTTGACCGCCTCCGCCACGAAGGTGTTCAGGCACCGCAGTTCCAGCCGGTCTCCCTTCAGCGCGCCCCGCAGGGGCGAATTGGGCGCGGCCACAAAGAAGCCGGAAGCCGGCGGCTTCAACTCCTTCCGGGATGCGGCCATCAGCTCCGTCCAGAAGCCCTCCGGCGCGGCCGGCTGTCGGGCAGACGCGGCGGGCGCGTCCGTATCCGGTGGAGCATCCGCATCGCCGGGCATGGGCGGGCGGTCGTCCTCTTCTTCCGGTGCCGGGACTGCCGCGGCGGGATGTGCCGCAGCGATAATACTGCCGCTTTTGATCTGATCCTCCAGCCGGGTCAGCCGGGCGTTCAGGCTCTCGGCATCCAGCGACAGCTCCGGCTGGCACAAATTCAAAATGCAAAGCTCCGCATCCATCCGGCGGCTGGAGGCTCTGGTAAAGCCGGAGAGGGTCTGCTGAATCACAGTCATCATCCGAATCAGCTCTCCGCTGGAAAATCGCTGCGCCAGCGCGGCAGTCTCCTGGTCGGAGGCCACGCCCGACAGCATGGTAATTCCCGCGCCGGGGGCGGTTTTCAGTACCAGAAGATCCCGGGTCAGACAGGCCAGCTCGTCCAGCATGGCCGCCAGATCCTTTCCCTCGGTATAGAGGCGGTTGAACAGCTCCAGCGCCTTTTTCGTATGATGGTCTGCAATGCAGCCCATCAGCTCGCCGCAGCTTCTCTCACCCGCGATGCCGAGGCACCGGTATACCGTTTCGGCGTTCAGCTCGCCGGTGGTGGCGGAGGCCACCTGATCCAGCAGGCTCAGGCCGTCCCGCATTCCCCCGTCGGCAAGCCGCGCCAGCACCCGCGCCGCGGACGCGTCCAGGTCGATGTTCTCCTGGTAGGCCACATACTGAAGCCGGGAGGCAATGTCCTCCTGTGAAATCCGGCGGAACGCAAACCGCTGGCAGCGGGAAAGAATCGTAGCGGGAACCTTGTTCAGCTCGGTGGTTGCCAAAATAAAGAGCAGATGCTCCGGCGGCTCCTCGATAATTTTCAGCAGCGCATTAAACGCGGAGATGGACAGCATGTGCACCTCGTCGATGATGTACACACGTTTTTTTACCTGGGACGGCGTATAAATCGCGTCGTCCCGGAGATCCCGCACATTATCCACGCCATTGTTGGAAGCCGCGTCGATTTCCAGCACATCCAGACAGGAGCCGTCGTCGATGGCGCGGCAGGCCGCACAGCGGTTGCAGGGATTGCCATTTTCAGGCTGCAGGCAGTTGACCGCCTTGGCCAGAATTTTGGCGCAGGAGGTTTTTCCGGTGCCCCGGGAGCCGGTAAACAGATACGCGTGGCTCATTTTCCCGGTGACAAGCTGGGTTTTCAGCGTCTGCGTCACCGCCTGCTGACCCACCACATCATCAAAGGTCTGGGGCCGGTATTTGCGATATAAGGCTTGATACATTCTGTTCACCCCCGCGGCAGTTGAAAGTCGAAAGTGGGGAGCGGTGTTGACCAGTGCTGATTTTGAATGTCAGCATAGCCCCATTCCGGTCACTCCACACGAAAAAACATTCCGGCCTATAACAAGATCGCACACCCACATTTGAACCTGCTGAATGCCCGGTATCCGCGCAGCCAGCTCAAGAACGGCAACCTTAGCGGCACACGACAGGATCCACTTAATGCTGCTCGGTTCCCCGCCTGACATGGTTCGTGGGATATCGTTGCGCAAGACCGGTCTCTCAACACCGCTTTCGCGGGCCGGACGGCACTCAGGCAAGCCCGGGTGTGGGAATTCATCCCCGCTGTAGCGGATTGCAGGTACAGGGCACCGCTATCTCCCCGACTAGTGCGACCTTGTTATAAGCCGGAATGACATAACAAGGCAATTGTATTCAGTTCAGTTTGCTGTCGATAAAATCAGCCAGTTCCTGGAAGGTGGTGATCTTCTGATCCTCCATATCCAGTTCCACGCCCAGCTCAGACTCCAGATCCATAATCATCTCAACCACGTCGAGAGAGTCAATGCCCAGGCTTTCGAACGTGCTGTCGGGTGTGATCTCGGAAGCGTCCAGCTCGAGCTGCTTGGCTGCGTACTCCACGAGTTTATCGTACATGAGAATTCCCCCCAATAAAATGATCGCTTACCTGCATTATTTTAGTATATGTGTCTCCGTTTGTCAATGCCTGTTTTTCTGGCCGGAAGCTGCCTGTCCAGCCGCGTAGGCGGTCGCCCACGCGATTTGCAGATTGAAGCCGCCGGTGTAGGCATCGCAGTCGATGATCTCGCCCGCGAAGTACAGCCCCGCAACCTTTCTGGACTCCATGGTCTTGGGGTCAATCTCCGACACCTTCACGCCGCCGGAGGTAATGATGGCCTCCGCCACCGGGCGCTTTCCGGTGATCTCCACCGGGAAGGCCTTCAGCAGCTCCACCAGCGCCCGGCGCTTCTGCTTCGTCAGGCTGTTGGCCTGCATGGCCGGGTCAATGTCCAGCCGGCGCAGCACCACGGGAATCATGCTCCGTGGCAGCAGATCCGTCAGGGCGTTTTCCATGGCCCGGTTCTGGTACAGCTCCAGATCCCGCAGAATCCGGTCGTTCAGCTTTCCCTCGTCCAGAGCGGGCTTCAGATCGAGGATCAGCCTGCAGCCCTCTCCCTTCAGATGGCAGCTTGCGCTCAGTACCGTGGGGCCGGAAACGCCGAAATGGGTAAAGAGCAGCTCGCCAAAGTCTTTGTAGAGTACCTTTCCTTTCGCGTTTACCAGCTTGACGCCCACGTTCCGCAGGGACAGCCCCTGCATATCCGGGCAGTCCCGTCCCGCCGCCTCCAGCGGAACCAGATTTCCCTCCGGCTCCACGATGGTATGACCAAGCGCTTTTGCCATGGCATAGCCGTCGCCGGTCGAGCCGGTGGCGGGATAGGATACGCCGCCGGTGGCAAGAATGACCTTCGGTGCTTCCAATACGCCGCTGTCCGTCTGTACGCCCCGAACCGCGCCGTTTTCTGTCAGAATACGGGATACTCTCGCCGTGCGCATCGCCACATGGGCGCGCCCCATTTCATTTTGCAGGGCATCCAAGACGGATTGTGACCTGTCCGTCACGGGAAACACCCGGTTGCCCCGCTCGGTTTTCAGCGCGCAGCCGCTTTCCTCAAAAAAGGTCATGATTTTCCGCGGCGGGAACGCCGTCATGGCGCTGTAGAGGAAGCGTCCGTTCCGGGGCACGTTCTGCAGTACCTCCTGATCCGTGCAATTGTTGGTCACATTGCAGCGTCCCTTGCCCGTAATCAGCAGCTTCTTTCCCATACGGTCATTGCGTTCCAGCAGCAGCACCCGTTTCCCCTGCCGGGCTGCCGTGATGGCTGCGAACATCCCGGCGGGACCGCCTCCAATCACAAGGATATCATATGTCATTTGTTCTCGACCTGCTTTTCATAGACATGGTACTCGTCCCAGATATGCTCCAGCGCGTCAAGGGTTTGGTGAAGTTCCTTCTCCCGCCTGGAGGCGATATCCACAATCAGGGCGTTCACCACGCTCAGCGGCGCTACCAGACTGTCAACCAGCGACACCATGTCGCTCTTGGCGCAGATCAGATGGTCGGCGCACTGCGCCAGCGGAGAATCGGGATTATCGGTAATGGCAATCACCGTTGCCCCGGTGCTGCGGCAGTAATCCGCCGCCTTGGCGGTGGAGGCTGAATACCGCGGAAAGCTGAAGGCAATCAGCACATCCTCCGGGCGGATTCCCACAATCCGCTCAAACATCTCTCCGGTGCCGGAGGCTGTGACCACATGCACGTTGTTCAGCATATAGTTCAGATAATATCCCAAAAAGCCCGCCAGCATTGCGGTGGAGCGGGCGCCCACAATATAGACCCGCTTTGCCCCCAGAATAGCCTGCACTGCGGCGTGAAAGGCCTCACGGCTCAGCTTTTCCTCCGTCTGCCGGAGCTTCTCCATGTCGCTCTGAATGACCATGGATACCACATCGTGGCCGCCGAGCCGGTCGTTGGCCACCTCGATGCGCTGCACGGATGTCAGCCGGTTGCGCACCATTTCCTGCAATGCCTTCTGCATACTGGGATACCCGTCGAAACCCAGATCCACGGCAAAGCGAACCACCGTGGATTCGGAAACGCCCACCGTCCTGCCCAGGCGGTTGGCCGTCATAAAAGCCGCCTTGTCATAGGACTCCGTGATGTAGCGGGCAATCAACCGCTGCCCCTTGGAAAAGGTCGGGGCGCGGGACTGTAAAATCGATAAAATGTCGGTACTCATTTCTTCCTCCCGGCGGAGCAGTCTTTCCATTTCCGCCTGCCATTATGGTAGCAAACTGCGCGGCGTTTTGCAAGCGCGAGCGCATTCCCGCCACCTATTTTTTCAGTGCCGTCACTTCTTCCCCGGTCAGATACCGCCAGCAGCCCGGCTTCAGATCCCCCAGCCGCAGCGGCCCCTCCGCCACCCGGACAAGCCGGGTCACTTCCATTCCGGCCATGGCGCACATCCGCCGCACCTGACGGTTCCGTCCCTCGTGGATGGTTACCAGCAGCTGTGCCCGGCCGCCAACCGCGTCCCGCCGCAGCAGCTTCACCCCGGGCGGGCGGATGGTATAGCCGTCCAGCGTCACCGGCTTTTTCAGCTTTTCCAGTCCCCCGTCTGAAAAGCCGCGTACGCTTACCCGGTAGGTTTTATCCACCTCATGACTGGGGTGCATCAGCAAATTGGCAAACTCGCCGTCGCTGGTAAAGAGCAGCAGCCCCTCCGAGTCCATGTCCAACCGTCCCACGGGATACACCCGCCGGCCGCATCCGGCCACCAGCTCCGCCGCGTTGGGTCTGCCCTTCTCGTCGGACAGCGTGGTCACATAGCCTCTGGGCTTATTCAGCAGGATGTACACCGGAGGCGCAGCGGACGGCAGGGGCTTGCCGTCCACCAAAATCCGATCCGTTTCGGTATCCGCGCAGTCTCCCGGCGCGGCCGTGACACCGTTGCAGGTCACGCGTCCGGCGGCAATCAGTTCCTCCGCCCTCCGCCGGGAGCAGACACCCCGGGCGGAAAGTATCTTCTGAAGCCGTTCCCGCATGGGCTTTCTCCCCTCCCTTTCAGCCAAACAGCCTCTGTATGAGGCTTTTTTTCTCCTGAGTTTTCTGTTCCACTGTTTCACCGAACACAATGGGTATCTTCCCCACGCTTTTCCCGTCGATGCAAACATGGGCAAATCCGGCATCGGCCCCCCGCGCTACCGGGGCGTACACAAAGCCGGGGCCGCTGAATACCAGCTCCGACCTTTCCTCCGGGGCGAGGGCATAGTCGAAATCCTCCGCTGCCACCAGCTCCGCGTATCCCACCTGTCCGCCGGCAATTTCCACCGTGCCGATCCGCTCGCCGGCAGAGACAATCCGGCGCACCTGATAGCGGGAAAAGCCCTCCTCCAAAAGCGCCCCATGGTCATTCCAGTCATCCGGGTCGTTGATCGTCACCGCGATAAGCCGCCGCCCGTCCCGGGTGGCGCTGGACACCAGAATCCGCCCGGCAGCTTTCGTGTAGCCGGTTTTCACGCCGTCTGCGCCTGCCACCTGCCACAGCAGCTTATTGTGGTTGCGCAGATAGCGATTGCCCACGGTAACTGTTTTGGTGGAGACGGTTTTGTGGAAAATGGGGTTTTTCATGGCATAGGAGGCCAGAATCGCCAGATCCCGGGCGGTGGAGTAGTGCCCGGGGCTGTCCAGCCCGTTGGGATTTTCAAAATGACTCTGGGTCATACCCAGCACCCGGGCCTTGTCGTTCATCATTTCCGCGAAGCCCTCTACAGTGCCGCCGCAGTAAATGGCCAGAGCCACCGCCGCGTCGTTGCCGGAATGGAGCATCAGCCCATACAGCAGCTCCTGGAGTGTCAAAACCTCCCCCTCCTGCAGATACATGGAGGAGCCTTCGATGCCCACAGCCTCTTTGGGAATCCGCATCCGGTCCAGGACGTTGCACTGCTCGCAGACCACAAGAGCTGTCATGATCTTGGTGGTGCTGGCAATCAGGCTCCGCTCGTCGGCATTCTTCTCATACAGAACCCGTCCGGTGGCGGCATCCACCAGAATTGCTTTTTCGGCGGACAACGCCTGCACGCTGACAGGGAAAAACAGGACGGCAGCCAGTAAAACAGCCGCCGTCCCGGCAAAAATTCGTTTCATCTACCTCACCCGTGGCTATCTTACCCGGGATTGGAAAAGGTTATGCGTTGTCCTTGCCCTTCGTGCGGCTGTCGATAAAGGCGGAGATCTTGTCCAGCGTATCCGGCACCATTTCCACAATTCGGTCAGCCGTGGTATTGGCCGGAGCCGCCACGGGCATCATCCGCACATTGCCGTCCTTCACGATCAAAAAGCAGATGGGCGTCACCTTCACGCCGCCGCCCACGCCGCCGCCGAAGGGCATTTCGCCGCTGCCCGCGTTCTTGGTGGTAAAGTCCGATCCGCCGCCGCCAAAGCCGACGCTTACCTTGGATACCGGGACGATGGTCACGCCGTCCGGCGTGGTGATGGGATCGCCGATGACAGAATTGACGTCCACCATTTCTCGGATTTTGGAAATGGTGTCCTGCAGCATATTAGGAAGATTTTTGCTCATTGACAGCACCGCCTTTTCTTTTGTTCCTGAATTTCAGATATTCTTTGATGGCACGAACCGCATACACCGCCGCCAGGGAAACCAGCCGCCCCAATGTAATTGTCAGATCCAGCCGGGCAATCACCCGTGTATCCTCGGCGGTGAAATCGCATTCGACCTCAATATTTCGTTTTTGGATGACGAAAATTTTCTCAAGCCGGGGCATCAGATTGCCCACGGCAGCCCATGCCCGGCCATAGTTGACGGCCAGATCGCAGGGGTCCTCCGCCGCCATCACCAGCTTCAGCTCCAGCCGGTTCACCCGCAGTTTTCTGCGGAAATCCCCCAGAAAATCCAGTCCCAGCCTGACAAGCGGAAGAAAATCCGTCAGTCTGCCGCCAGATTCCTTGGGCTTCCCATTCCGCGCAGGCTGTGCCGGATGTGGCTGTTCCGGTGTCCTTTGCGCGGGTCTGGACGGCTGTTCCGGGTTTTCCCGCTCCGGCTGCGCCTGATTCCCCCGCCGTTCCTTCTTCTGCTTTTTTTCTTTCTTCGGCCGGGGAAACAGCCGGATGCGTACCGGCCCCAGCAAAGCCCAGCCCGCCGCGCCATCGGCGTCATACTTCACGCGGACGCCCAGCGGCAGCAGTGCCAGGAAAGCAAGCACGCCCAGCGCGATCAGCCAGCCCATTACGCCTCCTCCGGCGCAGACGTTTCCTCCGCCGCAGGCACTTTATCTCCCGCCGGCGGCTCGCCGAAGCTGACCTTTTCAATGGGCGGCAGCTCCTCCAGCGAGGACAGGCCGAAGGTGCGCAGGAAGTCCGGTGTCGTCCGGTACTGAATGGGCCGCCCCGGCACATTCAGACGTCCGGCTTCCTCAATCAGCCGCTTGTTCAGCAGCGCGGAGATGGAGTAGGCGCTGTCCACGCCCCGGATCTGCTCCACCATGGCTTTGGTGGCCGGCTGGTAATAGGCGATGATGGTCAACGCTTCCAACTGGGACGCGGACAGCTTGGGGGGCTTTCTCGTTTCCAGCGCTTTGGTCACGTAGTCCGCCATCTCGCCGGAGGACACCATCTGGTAGCCCTTTTCCAGCCGGATGATGCGGATGCCCCGCCGGTCAAAAGCCAACGCGTCCGCCAGCCCGTCCGCCGCCTGCATGATTTCGGTTTCGTCGGTTTCCAGCGCCATGGCCAGCCGGGATGCCTCCACCCGCTCCCCCGCAGCGAAGAGAATGGCCTCAATCGCCCGCTGCAATTCCTTCTGTTCCATTTTCATCGCCTCCCGGCTGTTTCTTTTCAATCAGTCTCACGTTGGGATTTTCACCGGAGATGTCGCCCTCCAGTTTGGCGGAGCCGGTCTTGCACAGCTCCAGCACCGCAAGAAAGGTCGCCACGATTTCTGAGCGCGTTTTGCTGCCCTTGAACAGGTTCTTCAGCCGCTCGACGCCCCGCAGAATGAGCTTGCGCAGCAGCTCACCGGATTTCCGGGAAACCGGGTAGGGTTCCTTGCCTACGATGCCCTTGAAATTGTTGGTGGGCGGGGGCAGACGGCGGTTGTTCCGTTCCGCGATGGTATCCAGTGCCCGCAGCAGATCCGTCGGCTCATGCTTATATTGATAGTTCCGATCTCTGCGCAGCGGTTCCGGTTCCTTGGTGAAAATGCAGCGTCCGATCTCATTTCTCGGCTCCAACTGGCCGATTGCCAGCCTGATCTGCTCCATGGCCTCCTTGCGCTGGCGTTCAATCAGGCTCTGGCGCAGCAGATCCAGCTCATTTTCCGCCTCCGCCTGTTCCGCGGCGGACAGCAGCATCTTGGTCTTAATCAGCATCAGGTGGGAGGCCATGGTGATAAACTCGCTGGCAATCTCCATATCCAGCCGCTTCATCTCGTCCAGATAGGCCAGATACTGCTCCAGTATGGCCGTGATGGACACATCCTGAATCTCAATCCGATTCTTACTCAGCAGCAGGAAAATAACGTCCAGCGGGCCTTCAAAGTCCTCCATTTCCTCGCTGCGGGTGTGGACAATGCCCTCCAAACGGTACTGCGGTTCTTCCATAGGCGCTCCTTGCTCATTTTTGCATATACTTGAAATAGTATAGCATCCTTTTCCCCGGGACGCAAGCATTTCCATGAAATTTGGCATTTGCGGGCAGCGCCCCATTTTGGTAAGGAAATCCTTCCGCATCTTGATTCCGGGAACAATTTGTGATACCATCAGATTATCCATATTCTCGGAGGATTAACCATGGTTCGCTTTTTTGTTTCACCGGAGGATTTTTCCGGCGGCATCCCGGCTCTCACCGGTGAAAATGCCCGGCACGCAAAGGTTCTCCGGCTTCAAACCGGGGAAGAAGTGCTGCTGTGCGACGGGAACGGAAAGGAATGGGTCTGTCTGGTCAGGGAAGCGCTGCCCGCGCGGTATCTGCTGGATGTGCTGGAAACCCGCGATTCCACCGCCGAGGCAGCCGTCCGGATCAGCGTATACATGGCTTTCCCAAAAGCCGACAAGCTGGAACACGTGATCCAGAAGGCAACCGAGCTGGGCGCCAGTGAAATTGTGGCTTTTCCGTCCGCGCGCTGTGTTTCCAGGCCGGATGAACGCAGCCTCGCGAAGAAACTGGATCGCTGGCAGAAAATCGCCGCCTCGGCAGCCGAACAGTCCGGACGCGGAAGAATTCCGGATGTGAGCGTCCTTCCCAGCTACGCGGCTGCGCTGGCGCGCGCCGCCGCTGCCGACCGTGCGCTGCTGTTTTACGAAAACGAACACGCCGTGACGCTGAAGATGGCGCTTCAGGCAAAGCCGTTTCATTCGGTCAGCCTGATTACAGGGCCGGAGGGCGGCCTCTCGGAGGCGGAAGTGGAACAGGCGCGCGCCGCCGGGCTGCAGGTCTGCACTCTGGGGCGGCGGATTCTGCGGTGCGAAACCGCTCCCCTGTGCGCCTTGTCCGCCGTCATGTATGAAGCCGGGGAATTTTGAAGGAATCTGGAGTGAAAACTATGTCGCAGGATTATGGGGATTGGGACGATCTGGGCCGAAATATTCAGGAGATTATCGACCGCGCCGTCAATTCCAGAGATTATCAGAAACTCAATCAAACCGTCAGCCAGATCATCGGACGCGCCGTGGATCGAGGCAGCGAAGCCGTGCGGAAAGCCATGGACGCTTCCGCCCGTTCCGCCGCACCGCGGTGCCGGCAGGAGCCGGCTCCCGGCTCAGCCCAGAATATCGCCCGGCTCTACGGCAGCACCGGTAACCAGACCGCCGCAGGCATTCTCAAGGCAGCCGGCGGGGGAATTCTCACCCTTTGTATGCTTCCTGCCTTTCTGTCGCTTCTGATCGCCAGCCTGCTGATAACCGGAAATGGTGCCGTTACCTTCTCCGCGCTGTTGACTCTGGCCGGTCTGGGCTGCGGCATCTGGCTGCTCTGCAGCGGTGTTCACAAGCTGCAATGGCTGAGCCGTTTCAAGGTTTACCGGCGGATTCTGGGACAGAACACACATTGCGCGCTGGAAAAGCTGGCGCGGGGTGTCCGCAAAAGCAGAGAGTTCGTCCGTCGGGAGGTGCGGCAGATGATCGACGCCGGACTGTTCCTGGAGGGGCATCTGGATCGGGAGGAAACCTGCCTGATTACCAGCGACGAAACCTACCGCTACTATGAGCAAAGCCGCCGGCAGCTTGAGCAGCGCCAGCAGGAAGCCGAAAAGCAGCCAACCCCCGCACCCAAGGCTGCGCCGTCTTCCGCTGTGCAGGATGTGCTGAATCGCGGCAACGCTTTCATCGCCCAGATCCGTAGCTGCAACGACGCCATCCCGGGAGACGAGATTTCCAGAAAGATCTCCCGGATGGAGACGATTGTCCGAAAGATTTTCGAGCGTGCGCAAGCACATCCGGAAATCGTCCCCGATCTGAAAAAACTGATGGATTACTACCTCCCCATGACAATCAAGCTGCTCAACGCCTACGCCGATATGGATGCCCAGCCGATTCAGGGAGATACCATTGAAAATTCTAAGCGGGAGATTGAAACCACGCTGGACACACTGAATGTGGCCTTTGAAAGGCTGCTGGACGACCTGTTCGCTGATACGGCGCTGGATGTTTCCAGCGATATTTCGGTTCTGAATACCCTGCTGGCGCAGGAGGGTCTGACCGATGACGAGCTTACCAAAATAAAAAAACAGAAGGTATCAGAAAAGAGGGAGATTTAACATGGAAAATGAAACGTATGATTTTGCGCAGACAGCGCCAAGTCTGACGCTGACGCCGGAACTGGATGAGGCTCCGGTACCCGCAGTCCAGCCCGCCGCTCCGCAGACGCAGGCGGACGAGCCGGTGCTGACCGCCGCGGAAAAGCAGATGATTGATGACTTCGCGGCAAAAATCGATGTGGAAAACACCGCCCAGATTCTGCAGTACGGCGCCGCAACCCAGAAAAAAATGGCGGATTTCTCCGATGCCGCGCTGGCCAATGTCCGCACCCAGGATCTCGGTGAAGTGGGCGAGCTGATTGTAAACGTGGTGGGTGAGTTGAAGGGCTGCGACGCCGAGGAGGAAAAGGGCCTGTTCGGCTTCTTCCGCAAGCAGTCAAACAAGCTGGAAAACATGAAAAACCGGTATGCCAAGGCCGAGGTAAACGTGGAAAAAATCAGCGAAGCCCTGCAGCAGCATCAGGTTCGGCTGCTCAAGGACTCCGCCATGCTGGACAAAATGTATGAGCAGAATCTGGCTTACTTCAAGGAGCTGACCATGTACATTCTGGCCGGCAAGCAGAAACTGGAGCAGGTTCAGCGGGGCCGTCTGCGGGAACTGGAAGCCACGGCGCAGCGCACCGGGCTTGCGGAGGACGCGCAGGCTGCCCGGGATCTGGCAGACAAATGCAGCCGTTTTGAAAAGAAAATCCATGATCTGGAGCTGACCAGAGCCATTTCCATCCAGACCGCGCCCCAGATCCGCATGATTCAAAACAACGATAATGTGATGGTGGAAAAAATCCAGACCACGCTGATGAACACCATTCCGCTGTGGAAGAACCAGATGGTACTGGCCTTTGGCATTGCCCACTCCACGGAGGCCGCCCAGGCACAGCGGCAGGTGACGGACGTTACCAACGCCCTGCTCAGGCAGAATGCCGAGAAGCTCCACATGGCCTCCGTCGAGACGGCCAAAGAAGCGGAACGGGGAATCGCGGATATTGAGACGCTGAAAAAGACCAATGCCGAGCTGATTCAGACGCTGGACGACGTGATGAAGATTCAGGCAGACGGTCGTGCGAAGCGTCAGGCAGCCGAAGCGGAAATGGCAAAAATGGAGAACGACCTGAAGAGCAAACTCCTGCAGATTCGAGGCGGAACCTGATGCCATTCAGTCGGCACAGATACAAAGCGGGAGAAAACTGGCGTTTTCTCCCGCTGCTATTGTTTTTCTGTCAGGCTGCCGGTGTGGCGCTGCCAGTGGAGGCGGTTGTACCGCCGGTGGCGTCCCCAATTCCGGTGGTATCGGCAATGCCGGTTCCGTCCACAGGGCTGGTTCCCTCCGTGACGCCGGAAGTGGTGGTTCCCTGGCTGGCAGGGACTTTTTTGGCGGGAGCGGGATAATTCAGCAGCAGGGATACCAGCAGGCAGACGACAACCGCGCCGAAGCCCACCACCAGCCACAGGCTGCGGCGCTTACGGATTTCCCCGTTCAGATACAGAAATGCCAAACTCAGCCCGGACAGTAAAATCGCAATAATCGTGGAAATTACCTTCAGTGCCGTCCAGCCGAATCCGGCGGACAGCAGATACAGCACAAAAACCGCCGCGTCGGCGAGAAGAATGCGGGTCATCAGTTGTTCAAGTTCCTTGTAGCGTCTACGGTTAGCCAAAATAATCCCTCCCGGAATAAATTCTAACATAAGCATAGCATATTTTGCCGGAGAATGCAATCCTTTATCGAAAGAAGTCCGGCAGAAAAACCGCCCCCGCCTGCGGCATAATATTCTGAAAAAGCTGTTGACTTTTTGCCCTGAAGCCGGTATAATGATCAGGCTGATGCTAGTGTAGCACAGTCGGTAGTGCATCTCACTCGTAATGAGAAGGTCGCCTGTTCGAGTCAGGTCACTAGCTCCACGTCATCGCGGACTGCTTTTGTCCGCGATGACGTTTTCTATTTTGAGTCAAATACGGTGGACGATATGAAGCCATCTTTGAATGCAACACAAAATGCCGTCTGTGTTGTTCCGTTTGTGCGCCGCCTCCGGTAAGATTGATCCATCACACAAAGGAGGTAATCAAGCATGAACACAGATAAGATTTACGCAGAACAGCTTGCCAACGAATACGCGCCGAAGGACACTTCCAAGGTGGTCGCTCTTCGCAAGCTGGATGCCAAAGCAAAGCTGCCGGCTACGATTTTCACATACAGCTTTGGCATCATCGCCTCACTGGTTACCGGTATTGGAATGTGCCTTTCCATGAAGGTTATTGGAAGCGGCGCTACCGCCATGTTCGTTCTTGGCATCATCATCGGTATTGTGGGGCTCCTCGGCATGGATATCAACTACCCCATCTACAAAAAGCTGCTGGAAAAAGGCAAGCAGAAATACGCCTTTGAGATCATGCAGCTTGCGAAGGAAATCAGCGAATAATAAGCCAAGCGGCAGATAATATGGTGCCAGGGCTGTCACCGCTGAAAAGACGCTTTGCATGGTTACCGGTAAGGAGGGAAAAGGGGGACGCTCATGAATAAGTCTGAGAGCAAATATTTTAACACCGCAGCCCGCATGGACGAGGCCTTTCTGGAATTGCTGAGCCGGAAGAGCTTCGCGTATATCTCAGTCAAAGAAATCTGCGAAAAAGCGGGCGTGAACCGCTCCACCTTCTATCTGCATTATGAAACAATCGGCGACCTGTTGAATGAAAGTATGCAATATATGAGCAGCCAGTTTCTGACCTATTTCAAGGCCAGCACCCGAAGTATGATTTCCCGGCTGCGGGATTGCCCTCTTGACGAACTGAATCTGATAACGCCGGAATATCTGACTCCGTATTTGAATTATATTCGAGACCACAAACGGCTGTTTCAGACTGCGGTGGAAAATGCGAGCTTTCTCCGGCTTGACGAAACCTACGACAAAATGTTCCGCTATGTATTCCTACCGATTCTGGAACGCTATCAGATTCCGGAACCCGACAGGCCCTATACCATGGCTTTCTATGTTCATGGACTGATGGCAATCACCTCGGAATGGCTCCACGATGATTGCGCCGATTCCATTGACCACGTAATTGCGGTGATGCAGCGGTGCGTCACACAGCCCCAGGAAAGAACGAAGAAAGCGTAAATACATACCGGGCAGCGATGCTGCCCGGTATTGTCATATTCTGGCTTGGATTTCACGGATCTTTTCCCGCAGGGAAAGCAGATCGTCAAATGTCTCCGGCCGTTTGTCCACATCCCGCAGCAGCGCCGAGGGATGGTAAATGGCGCTCATCCAGACACCGTTCTTCTGTACCCAGCTTCCATGCTCCCGGGTGATGCGAAAATCCGGATTGATCAGCCGTTTGGCCGCGATCCGACCCAGGCAGACGATGATTTTCGGCCGGATCAGCGCTACCTGGTTGCGCAGATATCCGATGCAGGCGTCCTGTTCCGTCTCCAGCGGATCCCGGTTGTGGGGCGGGCGGCATTTGACAATGTTGGCGATATAGCAGTTTTCCCGGCTCAGGTCAATGATAGACAGCATATCATCCAGCAGATGACCCGCAGGTCCCACGAACGGCTCGCCCTGCAGATCCTCCTGTTCGCCGGGGCCTTCTCCCACAAACATCACATCCGCATCCCGGGGGCCGACGCCGAATACCACATGATGCCGTGTCGCGCACAGGCCGCAGGCGGTGCAGGTCATGCACATCTTTTCCAGCGCATCCCAATCCATCATCCGCGGCTCCTCCTCCGGCTTCTTCTTCTGCGGCGGCGGCGGTTTCTGGCAACGGCGCGCCGGACATTGTTGACCACCAGATACAGCACAAGCGGAATCAGTATGACCAGGCACAGAATACCCACGAAGGACAGCACCCCTGTAACATTGGAATCATCCCGCGTCGCGCTCTGAATCTGCAGCTTTTCATCCGTCACCGACCGGACAGCGGACATGGCAAACAGCTCGGTCTCCGCCACATAGGAATTCTGGTAGGATATCTGCATCGTGGCGATCTTCTGTCCCTTTTGAATCGGTGCTGTCAGACCGCCGCCCTCTACACTATACTTCAGAATCAGATTTTTGGTTGTAGCGTCTTTTGGCAGCACCACGTCCATTGCGGTGTTGGTCTGCCCTACCACCTGATTCTCGCCGTTCGCCACCGTAAACTGGCTCCACGCCTGCCCCTCGTGGAGCAGACGGCACACCCGATAATTATCAAAGGCAAACTCCAGCATATCCCACATCTCATCATAGTTGCCATAGTAGCTGACAGAACCCTTTGAATTATAGGTGCGGGAGCAGCCAAGCACAATCAGAATCAGAGACAGGCCGTCATCCTGTGCGGTGCAGGCCAGAGACGCGCCGGAGCTGCTGGTATAGGTGGCGAAGCCTCCGGTGACCCGGTCATCAATATACTTTGTGACGTTGAGCTGTTCCAGCAGGAAGTTATTCGTGACCAGATCCCGTTTCTCAGATTTGTCGTTTGCCGGCACGGTGTAGCTTTTCGCGCCGAGCAGGGTGCTGAACTCGCTGTTTTTCATGGCATACTGGTAAATGCGCACCAGATCCCGGGCTGTGGTGTACTGCCCGGTGGCGCTGATGCCATGGCAGTTGGTGAACACCGTTCCGGTGCAGCCGATGGATCTGGCCAGACTGTTCATCATGTCCACAAACGCGGCTTCTGAACCGGCGATATGCTCGGCAATGGAAATGGCCGCGTCATTGGCCATCTTCAGAATCATGCAGTACAGCAGATCCTCCAGCGTGAGCACCTCGCCGTTTTTCAGCTTGGCGTTGATGGCTCCGGCAGGCAGCGTATTGTAATTGGCGGTGCTGATGGTCACCTGATCGGACAGATTGCCGTTTTCAATGGCCACAATTGCCGTCATCAGCTTGGTCAGTGCGCCGGGAGAAAGGGTGATGTCCGGGTTGTAGGCATACATGACCGTGCCGGTGTTCTGCTCGTAGATGAAAGCGGCCTGTGCGGATTTCAGGAACGCGGTGCTGCCGCCCAGCGGAACCATTCCGTCCAGGGTACGGCAGCCGCTGGTTACCGTGGCGGTTCCGAACGCGGTGTCACCGGCCGCGGGCAGCGTTTCCTGCGGCGAAGTGCCAGTCTGGGTGGCGGATACCGGCATACCCAGCATTTCCAGCAGCAGTGCCAGACAGAGCAGCAGGTGTATTCCGAAGAATTTTTTCATATTTCTACCTCAAAGCGGAATCATCGGACTTGTCCGACGGGAAAAAGTCGTGTATAATAACAAATGATATTTGGTTTGTATTATACCAGCTTTTCCCCCTATAGTCAATGCGGGAGGCAAATTCCCATGAAAAAACCACATCTTCTGCTTCTGATCACCTGCATCTTCGCCGGTTTTCTGTCCGGCTTTTTCATCGGCAGAAATTTGGGCCGGGTTCCGGTGCAGATTCGGGCGCTGCCCGCCGCGACGGCCGGCACAGAGGTTACTGCCTCCGCCGGAACCGAAGCTGCGCAGCCGGAAATCGTCAACATCAACACGGCAACCGCCGCTCAGCTTCAGTCGCTGCCCGGCATCGGGCCCGTGCTGGCGCAGCGGATCATTGACTACCGGGAGGCCAATGGCCCCTTCCGCTCCGTGGGCGAGCTGGGGATGGTGAGCGGAATCGGAGAAAAGAAGCTGGAAGATATCTGGGATTATGTGACAACGGGAGGTACATCATGAAAATACTGGTTGTGGACGATGAAGCGCTGCTGGTAAAAGGCATCCGCTTTAATTTGCAGAATGAAGGCTACGAGGTTATCACCGGCTCCACCGGCACACAGGCTGTCGCGCTGGTAAAGGAGCAGAACCCCGATCTGGTGGTGCTGGATGTGATGATGCCGGAAATGGATGGCCTGACCGCCTGCAGCGTGATTCGGGAATTTTCCGATGTGCCGATCATTATGCTCACCGCCAAAACCGACGATATGGATAAGCTTCTGGGCTTTGACCACGGCGTGGACGATTACCTGACCAAGCCCTTCAACATTTTGGAGCTGAAAGCCCGGATTCGGGCGCTGCTCCGCCGGGCGGGCAGCCGCGGCGGAAAGGAAGAACCGGTTCAGAGCAACACCCTCACCGTCGGCTCCATTACGCTGGATCTGGATGCCCGAAACGCGTACCGTTCCGGCGTTCTGACCGACCTGACCGCCAAAGAATTCGATGTGATCGAATTTTTGATGCGCAACCCCAACCGGGTCTATTCCCGGGAAACGCTGCTGGACACCATTTGGACCTACGAATACCGCAGCGACATCCGCACCGTGGATGTCCACATCCGCAGGCTCCGGGAGAAGCTGGAGGAGAACCCGGCGGAACCCAAATATATTTTAACGAAGTGGGGCGTTGGCTATTATTTCAGAAAATGAATCGCCGGTTTCCCGCCGGTATACCAATTCCCAGCTTCGCTACGCGCTGGGGTATGTGCTCATCACACTGGTCGCCCTGCTGGTTTTGAATCTGTACTGCTCCAAATCCAGTCAGAACATTTTCTACCAGAGCAAGCGATCCATGATTGAAAAATGCCAGCTTGCATCGGACGAGATTTCCAAGCTGGAAATACTCAATCCCACCACGGTTTCCAATACCGTGGAGCAGCTCGGCAGTCTGAAGGTCACCCGGCTGATCGTCACCGATCAGAGCGGGCAGATGATCTTTGACACCGCCGCCGGGCAGGGGCATTATGCGCTGCTGCCCGAAATCGTTCTGGCGCTGGAGGGAAACGACGTGTTCACCTGCCGGTACCAGTACCGGGACGGCACCATCCAGTCCCACGCCGCCACCCCCATCGTCTCCTACGGCATCACCGTCGGGTGCGTGTACATGATGGAATACGACACCGATCAGGGCAATCTGATCCGTTCCCTGCAGAATACCATTCTGCGCATTACGCTGATTCTGGAATTTCTGGTCATCGTGTTCTCCCTTGCCTTTTCCAACACATTTTCCCGGCGCATCCGGCAGATTATGGCCTCCATGCGAACCATCCAGCAGGGCGACTACACCAAAAAGGTCAGTCTGGGCGGCCACGATGAGCTGACATTTCTGGGCGATGAATTCAACGATCTGATGGAACGGCTCCGCACCTCCGAGCAGAAACGCAGCCGTTTTGTCTCCGATGCATCCCACGAGCTGAAAACGCCGCTGGCCTCCATCAAGCTGCTGGCAGATTCCATTCTGCAGAACGACATGGACATGGATACCGTGCGGGAATTCGTGGGCGACATCGGCAACGAGGCGGACCGCCTGAACCGGACGACCGCCAAACTGCTGGCGCTGACCCGGGTGGACGGGCGGGAGCAGGACGCCGAATGTGAAATCATCACCATGGCGCCCACCGTAAACCGGGTCGTTCGGATGCTCTCCGCAATTGCCAAGCAGAACAGCATCACCATTGAGACCCATCTGGAACAGGACTGTCCCATTCTCATTCTGGAGGATGACCTTTACCAGATCATCTTCAATCTGGTGGAAAACGGCATCAAGTACAGCGTCCCCGGGGGCAAGCTCTCGGTTTCGCTGCTGCGGGAGGCGGACAACGCCGTACTGCGGGTGGCCGATACGGGCATGGGAATTCCGCAGGAGGCGCTGGATCACATCTTTGAGCGGTTTTACCGGGTGGACAAAGCCCGTTCCCGCGCCACCGGTGGAAGCGGGTTGGGGCTGGCAATCGTCCGCTCCATTGTCCAGCGCAGCAGAGGGCAGATTGCAGTGGAATCCCAGGTGGGAAAGGGAACCACCTTCACCGTCCGTTTTCCCGTTTTTGACACCGAGGAGGATACGCCATGAAAAAAGCCATCCCGTTGCTGGCGGCGCTGTGCCTGCTGCTTTCCATCGCCGGCTGCTCGCTGGAACGCAGCGGCTGGAAAGCGCCGGTTACGTTTTTCTACCGGCGGCAGAGCAGCGAGCTGCAGGCTCATCCCGAGGGCGGCGTCATCGTCCCGGAGGAGCGGGAAATCTCCGGGCGGAACAACGATCTGTTTTATCTGCTTTCCCTGTATCTGCGGGGGCCGCTGGATGACGGGCTTGTCTCTCCCTTCCCGGCCGGGTGCAGGCTCGTCGGCATCAACCGGAACGGAACCACGCTGCACGTCATTCTGGATGAGCATTTCGCCGCGCTGAAGGACATGGAGCTGACCACCGCCTGCGCCTGTCTGGCCAGAACCTGTATGGCGCTGGCCGGCGTGGAACAGGTTCATATGGAAGCCGCCGCCTCCGATGGAAAAGCCGCCGTCAATCTGATTCTGGACGAGCGCTCCCTGCTTTTGGAGGACACCGTTACGGCGCCGTCGGAAACCGTTCCGGCGGAATGACGACAGGAGGAAAAAATGAAATTTGTTTCATGGAATGTAAACGGCCTGCGCGCCTGCATGGGCAAGGGCTGGCAGGAAACCTTTAATACCCTGAACGCCGACTTTTTCTGTCTGCAGGAGACGAAGCTCCAGGCAGGACAGATTGCGCTGGAGCTTCCCGGCTACGAACAATACTGGAACTACGCCGAGAAAAAGGGCTACTCCGGCACTGCCATCTTTACAAAGCACACGCCCCTTTCCGTCCGCTACGGCATAGGGGTGCCGGAGCTGGACACGGAGGGACGCATGATTACCCTGGAATACCCGGCGTTTTTCCTTGCCACCTGCTACACCCCCAACGCCCAGCGGGAGCTGGCCCGGATCGGCCACCGGATGGAGTGGGACGAGGCTTTCCGGGGGTATCTCGCCGGGTTGGATCAGGAGAAACCCGTGATCGTCTGCGGCGACCTGAACGTTGCCCATCAGGAGATTGACCTGAAAAACCCCGCCTCCAACCGGGGCAACGCGGGCTTTTCCGACCAGGAGCGGGAGAGCTTCACCAAAACCCTTGCCTGCGGCTTTACGGACACCTTCCGCCACCTGCACCCGGAGGAAACCGGGGCCTATACCTGGTGGAGCTACATGTTCAAGGCCCGGGAGAAAAACGCGGGCTGGCGCATCGACTACTTTCTGGTGTCCGACCGGTTGAAGGACAAAATTATGTCCACGCCCATTTACAGCGAGGTCATGGGCTCCGACCACTGCCCCGTGGGGCTGGAATTGGATATTTAACCGCAAAAACCGGGCTGCCGCAGCAGCCCGGTTTTTGTAACCTGCGCATTCTTCCACGCATCTATCAGCCAGGGTAAAAGAATCAGGGTAATCCTCAGATCTGCAAAAAGCAGTGCGGCCGCAGAGGACAAACGCATAATACAATTTCCTGCATTAATCTGTTCCATGTTGAGAATCAGTATGCTTCTCAAACGCATTTGTCATTTTAGCCCATTGGGCTCGCCCCTTCCGGCTTCTGTCTCCGTGATCTTTTATTGCGTCATATTTGCCGTTTTAATCATCAGCAGAACATGTTCTGCTTCGAAGTAAAGGACAAAAGTATCATTACCAGATACGAATGGAGCTACCCTTGTTCCATCATACGCATCAATCGTATCAGAAAGACCGCCTATTTTCCGGCAACCCAATTGATCCCCATCCAAAGTGATGAGATGAATATTCCAATTGCGATCTACTGCCAAACCTGTAGTTTCACTGAAGCAAATTCTGTATAGCGCTTTTTCAGGAGACAGCGGCAACTGCAAAGTATCCTGATCCTGATCAGAATAGAGTCTCAGACTTCTGTGTGCGTCTTCTGTTCCTTCGTCTTCAGAGATACATGCCAGAATTCCCCGTGATGTGATACAGCAGGAATCCAATCGTTCATGGGAATACTCCAACTTGATCTTCTTTTGTATTCCGTCTGCATCTGCGGCCAATAGACAAAGTGTTTCATCCTGAGAAATCACATAACTGTAATTGTTTTTCCAAGTGGTAAGTAAGCCCGCAGAGTCAGTCCCTTGATCAGTCATCTCCCATGTCAGCAGTTTTTGGCATTCAGTTTTATCAACTCTACCAGTGCCGCACGTTCCATCCTCATCAACATAACTGAATACAGCCGAACCATCTTCCAGCCCTCTTAAGTATTGGATTTCGCCCGACATTGTGTACACCATAGTCTGATCTGCACCGAAATAAGTGATGCCATATTGAGAATAAAACGAATTCTGGTAATCTATCGCACTGGCTATTATCGCTTCATCTCTTGCGCAGAGCGCGCCCGAAAAATAATACCCCGCATTCTCAGGAATCCACTCGATTATCGTGTCATTTGCAGCGGCATCAAAAATCAGAATCCGCTGTGTAACAACATAATCGGTCATTTCTTTTGTATGCTTTTTCTGAACGGCGCAAAGAATGTCTGTTCCGCAGGCGTCCAATATTTGTAAAACCTCATCATCCGCGGTCTCCGGCAACATGAGCTGCTGTAATTCTATGAAATCGGTATCGAATCCAGAGGTGTCCAAACTATCACCTGGTTTTGAAACACAAGACGAAAAAAAGATGCAAATCATCGAAAAAACGATCAGAGATATTGTGAACCTTTTCATTTTCTCCCCTCCGTCAAAAGCAGTCAAGTACCTCGAATATCGTAAGAAGCACGTCCATTAAACTCTGTATGGAATCATTTCCACCGGACTCACCCCTTTTTTGTTTCCTGCAACTATTATATATGCTTGTCTTTATTTTGTCAATGACAAATATTTTTAATTAATATTTATTAATTGACAATTCATTGCTTTCATTGTACAATATTTATAAGAAGTCTAACCGCAGAGGTGAGTCCCATGGGCAGCTCCGATTCGGACAAATCCCTGTCTCTGGAAGAAAATCTGAAAAAAGCGCTGACCGAGGTGCTGGTACTGCATCTGCTGTCCGTCAAGGACTGCTATATCGGCGAACTGACCGACACAATCCGCGAAAAAAGCGGCGGCGCCCTGACCATCGTGTTCCCCTACGGCGCCATCTACCGGCTGGAACAGGCCGGCTATTTGGCCGAGTGCGGCAAGCGCACCGCCCCCGACGGCCGGCGGCGGCAGTATTACCGGATCACCGATGCCGGGCGGGTGTATCTCGGCCAATTAAAGGATGTCTACGCCCGGTTTTCCGCAGGCGTGGCGGAGATTCTGTCAGAAGGAGGGGATTTCCATGTACAATGATATTCTCCGTTACCGGCGGAGCCTGAAAAAGCAGCTCCGCTGCGGCCCTCTGGCCCGAAAAAAGCTGCTTGACCGGTTTGGCGGTTCCCTGGCCCCATTTCTGGAAGAGAATCCCGCACCCGGCTATGAGCAGCTTGTGTCCGCTTTCGGCCCCCCGGAAGAAATGGCCGCCGTTCTGATGGAGTCTGTTTCCGCCAAAGAGCAGGCCCGTTACCAAACCGGCAGAAAACTGATTCAAATTCTGGCGGTCCTCGTGGCAGTACTGTTCCTTGATTTCGTGCTGTATGTATTCTTTGTGAAAGAGTTTTCAATTATTGAGGTTCATGATGAATTAATTCCCGGGAACATTGTTGCAACGCAAGAAGGTTACTAAAATGAAACGAATAATTGCAGTTATATCGATAATGATCGTATTACTATCTTTCATCATTCCCGCCTCTGCAGTGGAGCAAGATCATATTATCTATCAAGCGAGCTTTGAACTTGAAGATGGAATTACAGTTCTTACGGAAGTCATCGAACATATCCAGACTCGTTCCTCTACTAAGGATTACACAAACAGGCATACATTTTCTAAAGATGGTACTGTCATTGCCGTTATTTCGCTTTATGGTGAATTCAAATATGACGGCACCACTGTCTCCGTGGTTTCCAAGAGCGTCACCCAGACCGACACCTACGAGGGCTGGAGCTACAAGCAGAACGCCTTCACCTCCTCCGGCGGCACCATCACTCTGGACGCCAAGCTGACCAAGCTGCTGGTGCTGAGCATCCCCTTCACCATGACGCTGTCCTGCGACAAAAACGGAAATCTCTCCTATACATAAAGCTGTGCCGCCGCATGACACGGCGGCGATTTTCATTCCCTGATCACGATCCCCAACTGCCCGGCGCGGTTTTCGAGGTGCGCGTCCCTGAGCCGGGACAGATGCGGAAACGGCTCCTCCGGGAAGACGGGCAGGAACTTCCCTTCCGGCTTTTCATGCTTGGGCAGCAGAGAAAACTCCGGCGTGCCCTCCCCCAGCCGCTTGCAGGGAATCCGCTTCTCTGCGCCAAACTGCCCGTCCATCGGAACGCAGACCCCCAGATTTTCCCGCCTGTCACCGCAGATCACCGTCAGGCAGTACATCTGTCCCGCTGGCAGCCGGCAGCGGCAGGAAATATGGTAATAAAGCCCCTGCTTCTCCACCGTCACGTGTCCACAGGGCTTGCCCATCCGCGTCAGTTCATAATCCCCAACCACAAAAATCACCCCTCGCCGCAATTCTATGCGGCAAGGGGCTTGTTTTTTCCGTCTATGTGGTTCTTCCGCCGGGCAGGCCGAAGCTCACCGCGATGGCGTCGTCCACCATGGACATCTGCTTGTCATCCAGCCGCCCCATATGCTCGCGCAGCCGTTTTTTGTCGATAGTGCGGATCTGTTCCAGAAGGATCACCGAGTCCTTGCTCAGTCCCACGCTTCCGCCGGCAATGTTGATATGTGTCGGAAGCCGGGCCTTGCCCGTCTGGCTGGTGATGGCGGCGGCAATCACCGTGGGTGAATGCCGGTTGCCAGTATCGTTCTGCACGATCAGAACAGGCCGGGTGCCGCCCTGTTCGCTCCCCACCACCGGAGACAGATCCGCATAGAAAATATCGCCCCGTTTTACCGTGGTATCCATGTGCTTCACACTCCGAAGTAATCTCCTGCGCTACCGGATTCATCCATATGTAACGCAGCTTAGTCCTATTGTCCCACGCGCACCGGAAAATTATACGGTGGCGCGGGCAATAAATCCTATGCCGGTTTTCTCCGAAATGCTACTGAATCTGAAAGTTTTCGACGGTCATCGTCACAATCCGGCGGCCGTCAAAGAGAATTTCCCCCTGAACAGGGCGGTTTTCGGCATCCAGCCAGATTTCCATTTCCAGCGCGTCGTCGGCATAGCTGTCGTTCACGGTCAGATGCAGCAGATCTTCCTCCCGGGTGCAGGCCGTCAGATATCCGCCCAGCAGGGTTTTCAGCAGAATCCAGGGGGCGCTCACCGGCGTCACCTGCCCGTCGGCCAGCAGGGGAAATTCGAGAAGCATTCCGTCAAAGGTCAGCGCCCCCTCTCCCGCCGAGATCACGCCCGTGATTCCCGCGATGCTCTCCGGCTGCGTCACCTGAAATGTCAGCTTTCCCCGGTTATCTCCCTGACAGTTCATGCCGAAGGTCAGAACCGAATCCCCATAGTCCGCCGTCACGGTCACATCGAAGCCGCAGCTTTCGCATCCCAGCAGCTCCGCGCGCAGCGCCATTGCCCGATCCAGCTCGTCCCGCTTTCCCGTGCAGCCGCTGAGTACAATCAGCGCCAGCACCAGCGATGCCAGTTTTTTCAATTGGAATCCCGCCTTATTTCAGTAGTCGCGGCAGAGCGGATACCATGTCCCCCGGCAGCATCCCATACTGTCCCATCCGGGCGGCGCAGAGATCTCCCGCCGCCCCATGGAGCCACGCGCCGCAGGCGGCCGCCTCCAGCGGCGCAATGCCCTGCCCCAGCAGGCTGACAAGGATGCCCGCGAGCACATCGCCGCTGCCGCCCACCGCCATGCCGGGGTTGCCCGTATGGTTTATGTAGGTTTCCACCCCGTCGGTGATCACAGTTTCGTGACCCTTGAGCAGCATGATGCAGCCAAGCTGCCGCGCCATGTTCTCCGCTGCGGCAGCCCGGTCATTTCCGACGACGCCGCCCAGCCGGGCAAACTCTCCGTCGTGGGGCGTGAGAATGGTGGATACCGCCCGTCCGCGCAGTATATCCTTATGCGCCGCCAGAATGTTTATGCCGTCGGCATCCACAACCACCGGGCCGTCAAACCCTTCCAGCACCGCTTTTACCGCTGCCAGCGTCCCCGCGGACTGTCCCAGCCCCGGGCCGATCAGCACCGCGTCCATCCGCGGCAGCCGTTCCAGAATCTGCGGAACGGCCGCGCCGCTGAGCATTCCGTTTTCGTCCGGGAGCGGAAACACAATGGACTCCGTCAGCTTCACCGCCTCAATGGCATAGATGCTCTCCGGAACCCCCAGAAACACCAGTCCGGCCCCGCTGCGCAGCGCGCCCATCGCCGCAAGCGCAGCCGCGCCGGTGTAGCCCCGGCTGCCGCACAGCAGCAGAATTTTCCCAAAATCCCCCTTGTGGGCGAAATCGTCCCGGTCGGGGAGAATGGCCAGCACCTTTTCATGATTCAATTCCTTCATCACGCCGCCTCCTTGCTGGATTAACCTTATCACACCCGGGTTTTTTCGTCAAGAGCAGTCCTGCGGGCAAAAAATACTTGCATATTTCAGGTGAATATGATAATATAGCCTACGATATGGAAATAGCTGTGACTGGGCTGCCTTGCATTGGTTTGCGGTTTCAGAGAGAGCGGGATGGTGCGATCCGCTTGCGTGCAATGCCGGGCTTTCTCCCACGAGCCGCCGCTTGAAACACCAGTAGAGCGTGCCGGGTGGTTCCGTTAACAACCGCGAGCGTATCTGCGCTTCTAAGCTGCGCCGTGACTGCGGCGAATTGCGGGTGGTCCCGCGGAAGGATTGCCTTTCGTCCCGAATGGTGGGATGGAAGGCTTTTTTAGTTGTAAGCTACCTTTTAGGAGGAATCAATCAATGAAAGAACAATTGGAGCAGATCAAGCGAAACGCCTTTGCCGCGCTGGAGGCCGCTTCCACACCTGCCGCGCTGGAAGAGCTGCGCGTCAGGCTGCTGGGCAAAAAGGGCGAACTGACCGCCGTGCTGAAGCAGATGGGTAAGCTGTCCGCCGAGGAGCGCCCTGTCATGGGGCAGCTTGCCAATTCCGTCCGGGCAGCCATCGAAGAGGAACTGGAAATCCGGAAAGCCGCCGTCAGCGCCGCCGTACTGGAAGCAAAGCTGGAGGCGGAAGCCGTGGACGTGACCATTCCCGGTCAGGCCATCGCGCTGGGGCACCAGCATCCCATGAATATGGTGCTGCAGCAGATCAAGGACATCTTTGTGGGCATGGGCTACACCGTGGTGGACG
This sequence comes from Clostridiales bacterium, assembly GCA_022774865.1. Taxonomy (GTDB): domain Bacteria; phylum Bacillota; class Clostridia; order Oscillospirales; family Oscillospiraceae; genus Faecousia. Next base: position 48,648 of record JALFLH010000024.1, on the reverse strand, counting down.
GCCCGGAGGTGGAGCTGGCAAGCTACAACTTTACCCGCCTGAATATCGAGGAGGGGCATCCCTCCCGTGACCGCAGCGACACCTTCTATTTTGACGACAACGATCAGGTGCTGCTGCGGACGCAGACAAGCCCCATGCAGATCCGCTTCATGGAAACCCACAAGCCGCCCCTGTGTATGCTGGCGCCCGGCCGCGTGTTCCGCAAGGATGAGGCGGATGCCACCCACTCCCCCATGTTCCACCAGATCGAAGGTCTGGTGGTGGCGGAGGGCATCACCATGGGCGACCTGAAGGGTGCGCTGGTGAAAATCATGAAAGCCATTTATGGTCAGGAAGCCGTCATGCGCTTCCGTCCCCACCACTTCCCATTCACCGAGCCAAGCTGTGAAATGGATATGCAGTGCCACAAGTGCCACGGCACCGGCGAGGTGGACGGGCAGGTCTGCTCCACCTGCCACGGCGAGGGCTGGATAGAGCTGCTGGGCGCCGGTATGGTGCACCCCAAGGTTCTGGAAAACTGCGGCATCGACCCGGAGAAATACTCCGGCTTTGCCTTCGGCATGGGGCTGGAACGGATGGCCATGGGCCGCCTGCGCATCAATGACCTGCGGCTGATCTTCGACAACGACGTGCGGTTCCTGAACCAGTTCTGAGAAGGAGGATAAGAACATGAAGCTCAACAGAAAATGGATCAACGAGGATTTCGTAGACCTTTCCTCCGTTTCCGATAAAGAATACGTGGAAACCCTGACCGTATTCGGCCAGAAAGTGGAAACCTACGAGCGGATGGATGCCGAGATCAAAAATGTGGTTGTGGGCAAGGTCATTTCCATGGTACGCCATCCCAATTCAGACCATATGTTCATCTGTCAGGTGGATGTGGGCAGGGCTGAGCCTGTCCAGATTGTCACCGGCGCCCAGAACGTCCACGAGGGCGATCTGGTGCCCGCCGCCCTGCACAATTCCTGGCTGCCCGGCGGCGTCCACATCACCAAGGGCAAGCTCCGCGGGGAAGTGTCCAATGGTATGCTCTGCTCCTTTGCCGAACTGGGGCTGACCCAAAACGATCTGCCGGGGGTCTTTGCCGACGGTATCTGGATTCTCAACGGCCAGGACTGCCGGGTGGGTGAGGACATCAATCTGGTCATCGGCAACGACGACACCGTGGTGGACTTTGAAATCACCAACAACCGGCCGGACTGCTACTCCATCATCGGCCTTGCCCGGGAATCCGCCGCTGCATTTGGGCTGCGGATGAAGCACCATGAGCCTGTGGTGCATGGCTCCGACGCCGGTTCCATGTACGACAAGCTGGACGTGGAGGTTCCCGCCACAGACCTGTGCAACCGGTATACCGCCCGGATGGTGGCGAACGTGAAAATCGGCCCCTCCCCCAAGTGGCTGCGTCAGCGCCTGCGGGCCAACGGCGTGCGCCCCATCAACAACATCGTGGACATCACCAACTACGTCATGCTGGAATACGGCCAGCCCATGCACGCATTCGACTACCGCTATGTGGCGTCCGGCAAAATTGTGGTACGGGAAGCCCAGGCCGGCGAGACCCTGACCACGCTGGACGGCGCTGTTCGGAACCTGAAGCCCGGGATGCTGGTCATTGCCGACGATTGCAGACCCATCGGTCTGGCGGGCATCATGGGCGGCGAGAACTCCGAGATCGTGGAGGACACCACCACCGTGGTCTTTGAGTCCGCCAATTTCAACGGAACCTCCATCCGTCAGACCGCGCTGGCGTTGGGAATGCGGACTGAGGCCTCCGGTAAATTTGAGAAGGGTCTGGACCCCATGCTGACCGTACCCGCCGTACAGCGTGCCTGCGAGCTGGTGGAGCTGCTGGGCGCAGGCGACGTGATGGACGGCATCATCGATATCATCAACTACGTTCCCGAACCCAAAACGCTGCCGCTGGAGCCTGAAAAAATCAATAAGCTGCTGGGCACCGATATCTCCAAAGCCGACATGGTCAAATATCTGGATCTTCTGGAAATCCCCGTGGATGGCGACACCATTCTGGTACCCTCCTTCCGGCCCGACCTGAACCTGATGGCCGACATTGCGGAAGAAGTGGGCCGCTCCTATGGCTACAACCGGATTCCGGTTACCGCTTTCAAGACCTCCACGCAGGGCGGCTATTCTCCCTTCATGATTCTGGAAAACAAGGCCGGGCAGCTCTGCCGCAGCCTTGGCTACAGTGAAATCATCACCTATTCCTTCGTCTCCCCCACGGTGTTCGACCAGATCAGGCTGCCCGCCGATTCCCCCCTGCGCGGCGCGCTGAAGATTCAAAATCCGTTGGGCGAGGATACCTCCATCATGCGTACCATCGCCCTGCCCTCCATGCTGGAAATCCTGGGACGGAATAACGCCTACCACAACAAGTCCGCCAAGCTCTATGAGATGGCCAAAATCTATCTGCCCAAAGAGGGTCAGCCGCTGCCCGACGAGCCGAAGATGCTGGTTCTCGGCACCTATGGTTCCGGTGAAACCTTCTTTACGCTCAAAGGAGAGCTGGAGGCCATTCTGACCGGCCTGCGGATCAGAAAAGCATCCTACACCGCGGTGAAGGACAATCCTTCCTACCATCCCGGCCGCTGCGCCAGGGTCACCATCGAGGGCCGCGATGTGGGCTTTCTGGGACAGGTGCATCCGCTGGTTGCCAAGAACTATGGCATGGATGGGGAGGTTTACTGCGCGGAGATCGACTTTACCAAGCTGTTTGATCTGCAGCTGAGCGCCCCCACCTATGCCCCGCTGCCCAAGTACCCCACCGTTTCCCGGGATCTGGCCATCGTCTGTGACGAGGCGCTGACCGTGGCTGAGGTGGAGGCCGTCATGACCGCCGCCGCCGGAAAACTGCTGCGCAACATCAAGCTGTTTGACATCTACCGGGGCATCGGTGTTCCCGCCGGAAAAAAGAGCGTCGCGTTCTCTCTGGAGCTGCGCGCCGACGACCGCACCCTGACCGACGGCGATTCCGAAGCGGTGGTTTCCAAGGTGCTTGCGGCGCTGTCCGAAAAGCTGGGTGCCAGTCTGCGCTGACCCCAAATTCACAGAAAATTTTCCATTGCAGGGCTTTACACCCACCAACGTTTGGGATATAATATCTATATTCCATGGTTGAAGGAGGTCGATCCCATGACGGAAAATACCATTAAATTCACCGTACCCGGTGATGATAAGGACAATATGCGGCGGATTCTCCGGAGTGTGTTCGACGCTCTGAATGAAAAAGGATATAATCCCATCAATCAGATTGTCGGCTATCTGCTTACGGAAGACCCCACATATATCACCAACTACAACAATGCCCGCAGCATGATCTGCAAGTTGGACAGGGATGAACTGATGCAGGAATTGGTTCGGGCTTACCTGTCTGTCAGCGAGTAAAACCGCCAAGAGGCTTTTGCCACGGCAAAAGCCTCTTTCTATTTCAGCGGCAGCCAAAGGCCTGCCCATGCACCTTGTCAATTTCATACTCCCTCCGTCTTACAATTTTCGTTTTTCCCTTTTCGGATGAAATAACGCGCAGGGATTTGTTTCCATTTTGTCTTTTTTTGAAAAAGGCGGTTGACTTATTCGTTACAATGTGTTACAATTCCATTACAATTTCCTTGGAGGTTTCCCCATGGCTGAAGAAAATGAAGTTTTGAAATATAAAGGCCGTCCTCTTATGCGGAAGGACAACCTGATTTATTATGGTTCCATGGCTGACTCTCACATCGTGATGCTCCAGATTCTGGAGACCAGGCAGGTCAACGGCATCGACGTGGCATCCCGGGTTTCTGTTCAGCTTCAGCTCACCGATCCCGCCGCAAAGAGCCGCGACCGGATTGTGAAAAAGAGTGAAAAAGACGGCCTCTACACCGCCCTGGATTTCGGCAGTGTATGGCTGGAACGGGCTCTGGCAGGCAAGTAATTATCCCATAGACAGTAAGACGGAGGGTATCGTATGAAAGTCTCTACTCGATTATTCAGTTTCATTCTGGCGGTGGTTCTGATTTTCGCCGCCATTCCCATGACCGCCTTTGCCAAGGGCAGTGTGATCACAGGCGTTGCCTGTGTGGATGCTTCCAGCCTGCGGCTGCGCAGCGAGCCCAACACCAGCTCCAAAATTGTGGACACCGCCTCCCGGGGCGAGGTTGTGGTGGTTTTGGGCAAGCAGGGCGACTGGTATCAAGTCAGCTACAACCTGCAGGAAGGCTATATGCACAGCGATTATCTGGATGTGAAAACCACGGAAAATGTGGAGCTGGGCTACGGTGTGATCAACGGAAGTTCCGTAAATCTGCGCAGCGGTGCGGGCACGTCCAGCAAAACCGTCGCTCAGGGCAATAAGGGAGATCAGGCCTACATTATCGGTGTAAACAACGGCTGGTACAAGGTTATCTACGGCGAGAACATCTGCTACATTCGCAGCGATTATCTGGATCTGACCGAAGTTCCCTATGAGAATCAGGCCTCTTCCAAGTCTCCCCTGTTCTTCAAGGGCGGCAAATCCACCGGCGTCGCCCCCAGCGCCAGCGCACTGAATGGATCTTCCGCCTCTGCCGGCTCCTCCAATTCCGGCAGCAGTACGGAAAACAATGCCTCTTCCGGCACTTCCACCGCCACTTCCAACGGCATCAAATACGGCGTTGCGTTTGTAACCGGCTCCAATCTGCGGATGCGCGCTGAAGCCAACACCAGTTCCAAGATTCTGGCCACCGCCGCCAAGGGGGAGGTTGTTGTGGTACTGGAAAAGGTCGGCGAGTGGTACAAAGTCATCTATAACCTGAAAGAGGGTTATATGCACGGCAATTATCTGAACGTAAAAACCAGTGAAAACGTTGAACTTGGTTACGGTAAGGTCAATGCCAATGCGGTGAATCTGCGCAGCGGCGCGGGCACCTCCAACAATGTGGTTGCCACCGCATCCAAGGGTGCCAAAGCCTACATCGTTGGCATCAACAACGGCTGGTACAAGGTCATTTACGGCGAAAACGTCTGCTATATCCGCAGCGACTTTCTGGATCTGACCGAGATTCCCTACGAAAACAAGGCATCTTCCAAGTCCCCCCTGTTCTTCCGGGGTGGTGTCTCCACCGGCACTCCGGTTAGCGCGGCAGCTCTGAACGGAAATACCGGGAACTCCTCCCACACCGGCTCCTCCGCCAGCGGCAGCCAGATCGTAGAAACCGCGAAAAAATATCTGGGTGTACCCTATGTGTGGGGCGGCACCTCTCCCAGCGGTTTTGACTGCTCCGGCTTTGTATACTATGTCCTTCGCTCCTGTGGCATCTCCGTTTCCCGGACGCTGGCCACCATGTATCAGCAGGGCACCCCGGTCGCGAAATCCCAGCTTCAGCCCGGCGACGTTGTGTTCTTCCAGAATACATATAAATCCGGCATCTCCCACGTTGGCATCTATGTCGGCGATGGAAAGTTCATTCACGCGCCTCACTCCGGTGAAGTCGTGTCCTACGCAAACCTCTACTCCGATTATTATGTCAACCACTATTACGGTGCTGTCCGGTTTGCATAACTGACATTTGAACAGGGCGACCTCTTCAAAAGAGGTCGCCCTGTTTTTTTGTTTCCTTTCCGTCCGGTTCCAGCCAGTCGAACGCAATGCGGGGTGTCCCGTTGTCTGTGTAGATTATCCCGCAGCGCCGGAACCCGGCCTTGCCAACTACGTGCCGCATCACCTTGTTATTCTCATGGGTGTCGATGCGCAGATAATCGCATTTCCCCCGGCAGAAATTCAGGCACGTTTCAAAGATGCCGCCGCTTCCGTCGCCTGCAATGCGGTGAATCACACCGTATGGGCGTTCGCTGTGCCATGTCCCATCCTCGATTACCGCATAGGTTCGGTCCGGGCCAATGGCAAACGCAAAAACCCCATGTATCCGCTCCTCCTCCGCAATGACGAACAGCCTGCCGTCCGCCAGATCCTCTTCCAGAAGCGAACGGGCCGGATAGGTTTCCGGCCACTGGGTCGGATTTCCGGTCTGCCGCATAAAACGCCGGGCGCCGGCATATATCTTCAGAATACGGTTCAGATCGGCCTGCACCGCCGGCCGGACCATTCGTTGCTCCATTGTAATTACCCCCATGTTTTTCACACATTATACCCTTTTTTGTCAGTTTTTCAAGTGTCGCTTCATAGCCGGGCGGATTCTGCGCATACTAAGTGCAAATCCACATGAAGAGGGTGTTTCTTTGGCTATCAACAAGCGCGGGAAGCAGAGTTTTGTCCTTCCCCAGCTCCCGGTGATCAGCGCATGGGCAAGCATCGCCGGAAAGAAAGAGGCGGAAGGCCCGTTGGCGCACAGCTTCGATTTGACTTCACAGGATACCTGCTTCGGGCAGAAGACCTGGGAACAGGCGGAAAAGCAGATGCAGCAGCTTGCACTGGACACGCTGGCCAAAAAGGCGAATATGAAAATGACGGATTTTGATCTTGTTTTGTCCGGAGATCTGCTGAATCAGTGCATCGGTTCGTCATTCAGCCTGCGCAATCTGAACATTCCCCACCTGGGTCTTTATGGCGCCTGCTCCACGATGGCGGAGAGTCTCCTCGTGGCCGCAATGGCCGTGAGCGGCGGCTTTGCGGATCGGGTGGTCGCCATGACCTCCTCCCATTTTGCCTCCTCGGAACGGCAGTACCGCTTTCCGCTGGGCTATGGCGGGCAGCGGACGCCCACTGCCCAGTGGACGGTGACCGGTTCCGGGGCTGCATTGGTCAGCGTGTCCGGCACCGGGCCCCGGATAGAAGCCTGCACCATTGGAACCGTGACCGATCTTGGTGTCAAGGATGCCAACAATATGGGAGCAGGTATGGCGCCTGCTGCATTTCAGACCATACGGGCTCATATGAACGACCTGAACCGCACGCCGGAGGACTTTGATCTGATCGTCACCGGCGATCTGGGACAGATCGGCAAGGAGCTTCTGCTGGAGCTGAGCAAACGGGAGGAACTGGCTCTGGGTGGGAAGCTGGCCGACTGTGGCACCATGATTTTCGACCAGCAGACACAGGACGTTCATGCCGGCGGCTCCGGCTGCGGCTGCAGTGCCGTGACGCTCTGCGGTTATCTTCTCAATCAGCTCAACGAAGGAAAACTGAAGCGGATTCTGTTCTGCGGTACCGGGGCGCTGCTTTCCCCCACCTCCACCCAGCAGGGGCTGCCGGTTCCCGGCATCTGCCACGCGGTTTCCATCATCACCGGGAGGGACTGACATGGACTATCTGAAAGCATTTCTGGTGGGCGGGCTGCTGTGTCTGATCGGCCAGATTCTCATTGACAAGACAAAACTGACGCCCGCACGCATTCTGGTGGGCTATGTGGTAGCCGGGGTGGTGCTGGGCGCAGTGGGCGTTTACAAACCGTTGGTGGAATTCGCCGGTGCCGGCGCCTCGGTGCCACTGACCGGCTTCGGCTATAATCTGGCCAAAGGCGTCAAGGAGGCCGTCACCGAGAACGGGTTTCTCGGCATCTTCACCGGGGGACTGAAGGCCACCGCCGGAGGCATCACCGTGGCGGTGACTGCGGGGCTGCTGGCCAGTCTGATTTTCAAACCCAAGGATAAATCTTGAAAAGCAGGTTAAACTATGGACGCGGAAAAACCGCGAGAACCTATAAATCGGAGGAACTTACAATGAATAACAACAAACAGAACAACACCCAGAATACCCAGCAGAAGCAGAACAGCAATCAGAACAACGGCCAGCAGAACACCCAGAATACCCAGAACAACAATCAGAACAGCAATCAGAGCAACAGCCAGAACAAAAACTGCCGCTGACCTAAAAGGGACGCCCGCAGCAGCGGGCGTCCCGGATTACGTATCCGCCAGTTCCTCCTGGGTCATCTTCTTTTGAATCCGAAGCTGTCTGATATTCTTCCCGATATTCCGCATGGCGCTCACCTCAGCCCATCACAAGAACGGCAAATTGTCACGCAAAGAGCCTTTGCGCGGCTCAGATCACTTCAAACCGATTCAGATGAAAGAAATAAAGGCAGGCCGCTTTGACCTTTGTCTGATAGATACGGCTCAGCGCATGGGCATAGGTTTCCAACTGAGGGCGATAGCGCTCTACCACACCGGAAAGGGTTTCCTCCGTTACATAATCGGTCTTGAAATCCACAACGGTGATTCCGTCTGGCTCCAGCAGCGCACAGTCCACTACGCCCTGCAGCAGCACCGATTCTTCTTCCAGTCCGTCGCCGTAGTGGCTGCCGTCATCCAGAATGGAAAACTTGAACTCCCGCAGGCAGGATGCTCCCGTTCGCAGCTTTTTCCCCAAATCCGTATCAAAAAAACGGGCAATGGCTTTGCAGTCGACAAGGCTCCCCTGCTCCTGGGTCAGCGCTCCCCGGGATACCAGCCGGTCGATCTCACGCCGTACCGCCGCCGGGTCGGTACAGGCTTCATAGCGGATGAATTGCAGCGCGACGTGCATGGCGCTGCCGTACTTCGTTCCCTGCTTCTGCTCCCCGCGGAAGGCCGGGCGTCGCCAGCTTCTTTGAATCTCCGGCGGCTCCTTCGTATCCTCAGCCGCTTCCAGATCCTTTTCGCGTCCTTTGCGCTGGGTGGCCGTCTGCTTGGAGGGCGCCATGGTCGCCGCGGAATGGGCATAGTGGAACCCCAGTGCGGCATGGAGCCGTTCCTCCGTGCCGGCGGGCAGGGGGGTGGGTCCCTCGGCCAGTAGGGAAGTCTTTTCCTGTGTTTCCGGCGCCTCTGCCACCCGGATCAGCCACGGGTATCCGCCGCTTTCCGTCTGCGCCGGTCTGCCGCCCAGATTGTGAAGCTCCCCCGCCTCGGTGCGGCGCAGGGCGCTGAGCAGAACCCATTCACCGGGGCAGACCGCGTCCGCCGCCAGCAGTTTCGTACCGCTGAAATCCATCCGCAGCGCCAGATCCTCCAGATCCCCCTGCAGGTTCCGGGACGCGTAGGTCATCACCAGCCGGTCTCTGGCCCGGGTCATGGCCACGTACAGCACCCGCATTTCCTCGGACAGGCTCTCCGCGCCGGCTTTGGCCGCGATGGCCCGTCTGGAAATGGCGGGATAGCGCACCCGTTTTTCCGTGTCCGCCACGGAAAGTCCCAGTCCCAGCTCCTGATCGCAGAGCACCTGGGCACGCAGGCTTTCCCGGTTGAATTCCCGGCTCAGTCCGCACAGAAACACCACCGGGAATTCCAGTCCCTTGGACTTGTGGATACTCATGATGCTGACGCACCCGGCAGAAGTGTTTTCCCCCGCCGTCACCAGCCCCTTCTGCTCCATCATGTCCAGATATTCCAGAAACTGTCCCAGCTCCCGGCGGGCGGTGGACTCATAATCCGCCGCCACCTGGTAAAAGGTCTGCAAATTTGCCGCCTTTGCCTGACCTCCGTCCATGGCCGCGTAGATGCTGTCCATCCGGGTCAGTGTGAAAATCGACTCGATCAACTGGGCTATGGTATTCATCCGGGCTTCCTTGCGCAGCACGTGGAGGGTTTCCAGAAAGGCTTTTGCCTTGGGACTGCCGTCGGCGCACAGCGCATCGTAGACGCTGCCACGCTTCTGTCTGGCGCGGAAAGCAGCCAGATCATCGGCGGTAAAGCCGAATACCGGGCTTGCAAGCGCACCAATCAACGGAATGTCCTGCCGCGGATTGGCAATGGTCTGCAAAATGCAGCGCAGGGTTCCGATCTCCTCCGTCTGAAGCAGATCCGTACCGCCGCCGGAAGTGCAGCGGATTCCCTCGGCCTCCAGCGCCTGCTGAAACCGGGCGCCCATGGAGCCGGGGGAACGGAGCAATATGACGATATCCTCCGCCTGCACGGGGCGAAGCTGCCCGCCGTCCCGGATCAGCGTGCCGGTGCGGAGCATTTCCCGGATGCGCCGGGCGGTAAAGGCGGCTTCCTCGGCATAGGTATCCTCCCGGACCGCAATGCCGTACAGCTCCACCGCAGGCTCCGGCAGGGGCGTGTGCGCAACTCCCTCCCGCAGCATTTCCCCTTCCCCATAGTCCAGTCCGCCCACAGCCTGACTCATACAACTGGCAAACACATCGTTCACGGCGGAGATCACCTCTGCGCCGGAACGGAAATTGGCGCTGAGCAATACCTTTCGTCCCTCGCCCGGACGGGCTTCTGCCGCAGGCGCAAAGGCATGGTATTTTTGAAGAAAGATTCCCGGGTCCGCCAAACGGAACTGGTATATGGACTGCTTCACATCGCCCACGAGAAAGCAGTTCTGTTTTCTCGCCGTCAGGGCGGAGAAAATCGCGTCCTGCACACCGTTGGAGTCCTGGTACTCGTCCACCATGATTTCCCGGAACCGCGCGCCGATCTCTGCCGCGGCGGCGGTAGGGCCGCTCCGCCGGACGCCCAGCAGCAGATCCAGCGTTTTGTGCTCCAGATCGCCGAAATCCAGGCAGCGGCGGCTGCGCTTGACGCGGTCATATTCCTGCCCGAACCGACGCACCAGATCGATCAGACCCCGCACACCGGCGGAGGACTGGCGCAGGTCGTGCAGAACCTGTGCTGCGTCGTCCGCAAAGCTCCGGGTTGCTTTTTCCACATTCTTTTTGCAGGCATTGCGGCAGGCCTTGATCTGCCCGGCCAGCGTCTCATCCGCTCCCCTGCGGGGGAATGTCAGCCGTCCGTAGTCGATGTTCTTCCGGGTCACCACCTCGTCCCAACACCGGCTTGCCCGGAGGAACTCCAACTGGTGCAATGTGTCCCGCAAATTGACAGCGGCCTTTTCCATGCCCGCGGAATGCTCCGCCGCTTCCGCGCAGCGGCGCAGTACGGCAATCTGGCCGTCCAGACAATTATGCAGGCTGTTTATCAAATAGCTTCCCCAGCGGGTTTGGGCCGCATCGCAGGATTCGTCCGCCGCCGCATCGGTCAGGCAGCCCTGAAGCCAGTCCTCCGGGTTCAGATGGCAGCGCGCCGCGTCATAGACCTTCAGTACGATGTCGCACACCAGCCGGTCGTCCCGGCCCAGCCCCTGACTGTCCACAAACGCACGGAAGTCTCCCCCGTCCTCCGCTGCCGCATACGCCCTGTCCAGCAGGTCGGCCAGAACCTCCTCCCGGATTTCCCGGCATTCATTTTCATCCGCCACCCGGAAATCGGCGGGCAGATCCAGCCGGTAGGCAAATTCCCGCAGCAGGTCCCCGCAGAACCCATGAACGGTGGAAATCTTCGTCAGGAACAGGCGCTGCATCTGATGCTGCAAATGGCGGTTTTCGGGCTGAGCAGCAATGGCCTCCGTCAGTTTGGCAGCGATTTTCCCCCGCAGCTCGGCGGCTGCCGCCTTGGTATATGTAATCATCAGGAAATCGTCCAGATTGGCCGGATCGGCATCGTCCGTCAGATAGCCCAGCAGCCGGTCAACCAGCACCTTTGTCTTTCCGGAACCGGCGGCCGCCGAAACCAGCAGCCTGCCGCCCCGGTTCTGCACCGCCTCTTTCTGTTGGGGTGTCAGCCTTTCAGCCATGGGATTTCATCTCCTTTTCGATTTCCTCCCAGAACCGCTGGGCCGTCATGGTTTTATAATTACGCCGTCCCTCCACGCTCTGCGCATGGCACACCGCGCCGAAGGGACAGAAGCTGCACGCCGAATGACTCGTGCCCCGGGTATAGGGATTCGGCTCCACATCGCCGGAGGCAATTTCATCCACCATCCGCCCCAGAATTCGGAAAACATGGTCTTTCAGAAGCCGAAGCTGCTCCCGATCCGCCAGATCTCCGTCCAGCGTTCCATCCTTTTTCACACTGTAACACAGGCGTTTGGGATGTTCTCCCGGCTCCATGGCCTGCAGAACCGCTCCGTCTTTCAGAAGAAGCCCCCGGCGCTTGCGATCCTTGTCCCGCTGCTTTTCCAGATCGGAATCCTCCAGACGGCCGTCCGCGCTGACATAGGGCACACGGGCGGGAAAATACTGCACGCCCGCCGGAATTGGAACATTGCCCACCACTTCTCCCCCGCTTTCCTGCAGGGCAAACAGATACAGCAGCATCTGCAATCCCACGCCATTGAACACATCGCAGTAATCAAAGTCCTTTTTCCCCGTCTTGTAATCCACAACCCGGTAATAGGAAACCCCATTGTGCATCCAGGTATCCACCCGATCCACAAATCCCCGCAGAACGGCGTTGATCCGGTTGCCGGGCAGGGCTATGGCAGGAAGTCCCCCCTCGCTGCCGAAGTTGACCTCGAAGCCCGCCGGCTGGAATTGGGACTGCTGCAATTCCTCCCACAGCTCCCGCACCACCATCTGCAGTTCCCGGGTGTTGCGCCGGAACAGATAGGCCATCCGCTGGGAATCCAGTTGGGAAAAATGCTCTTTGGCGTACGCATCGGAAAATTGGTCGGCAATGGCCAGCGTCTCCTCCAGCGTCACGTTGGGGAATCCGCCCCGTTCCCTGACGCTTCGGGCGGTGTTTTCCAGCACCGCATGGACATACGTGCCGAATTCCGCCGGGTCGACGGTTGCTTCCTTTCGTTCTCTGGCGCGCAGGCCGTATTTCAGGAAATAGGAGAGTCTGCATTCCGCCTGCCGGTCAATCTGAGAGGCGGAGAGGGTCAGGCTCTTCCCGTAAAGGCCATCAATATGCGCCCGCTCCACCTTGCCCAGCGCAAAGGCACGGCGGCGGCACACCTGCGCATATTCAGTGCCCACGCCTAAGCGATCTGCGGTTTCCGCCGCGTTCCACCGCGCCAGATACGCCCCCGCTTCAGCCGGGTCGGCCAGCGCCGCGCCCAGCGTGGGTGCGGCCTCCAGCGTGCCCCCCGCCATCTGTGCCAGACGGCGGCAGACAAAGGACGGCTGATCGCCCGAATAGAAAACCGTGACCGATTCCTCCGCGCCGCAGAATACGCCGTAAATCTCGGCGAATTCCGCCTGAACGCCCTCCATCGCGCCGCCGGTCAGCGGAATACCCAGTTCCCGCAGCGTCACCCGCTCCTGGTCGGTCAGCACACCGGCGGAACCGGTGTAGCCGGGCAGATTGCCCTCCTGCGCCCCCAGAATAAACAGATGTTTCTGCTGGTGAAGCCGCTGGGCGCTGACTGCGCCCACCTGAACGGCATCCAGCACCGGTGGAATGGTGCCTACGTCATACTGGCTCAGCAGAAGCTGTAGCAGGCGGGTAAAGGTTTCCGAATCCCAGACCGTGCCGCCCAGCACATCATAGAGCTGCTCCAGCGCGCCGATCAGGATCTCCCAGAGCTGATTCAGAATCTGGGCGCTGCGGTTGTCCCCCGCCTCATCCATTTCCTTTGCCAGTACATCCAGCCGCCGGTTCAGATCCAGATCCTCCAGGAGGACACACAGCGCCTGTACCTGCTCTTCCAGCTTTTTCGCATCCCGGAACCCCTGCGCCAGACGTTCCAGCGGCTTCATGGCAAGTCCGCGCGCCTCGTTCAGCGCCGCAAGGCGGCTCTGGGCATCGTCATCCCACTGGCCGCTCAGCCCGTCCGGATGGTTTTCCCAGGGAACCAGCCATTTGCTGCCCCGGATGCCCCAGATGACCGCGTAATTCTCCACCAGGTCGCAGGTATCCGGATCCAGCGGCGACAGAACGCTGCGCAGATAGCGCAGCACATCCCGCTGCTCAAAGCCGCCCAACGCCGCATCCATGGCGGAGAGCACCGTGGCAATGACGCTTTTCTGCAAAATGTCCTCGGTTCCGGAGCGGTAGGCGGGAATATGGCAGCGGTGAAATACCAGATCCACCAGACTCTGGTAGCCGGGCAGGTCGGCGCATACCACCGTGATGTCCCGGTAACGGCAGCCCCGGCGAACCAGCTCCAGAATCCGCTCGGCAGCCGCCAGGCACTCCTGATAGGGGCTTTCCGTCCGGCAGACAGTCAGGTGTTCTCTCATGCCGCCCGGCACAATCTGCCCCTGAAACAAGCCTTCCCGCATCGGTTCCAGCGGCGACGGGCGGGGCGGAACCATTTCAATCCGCACCTCCGCTCCGGCCTGCCGGGCACAGCGGAGAATCCGGGCTGCCGTATCCCCCGCCTTTTCAAAGGCCAGCAGGGGAGAATCCACCCGGTCACAGTTCAGGCTGACCGTCACCTCGGGGGAAAACCGGATCAGATGCTCCAGAATCGCCAGGTGCTGCCGGGTAAAATCCGGGAAGCCGTCTATGTAAAACACGTGCCGTTGGGCATAGTCGCCCTGCTCCATCTGCTCCAGCAACTGGGTTTCCTGATCTCTCGGGTCCCGCCTGCCCAAGGCGCACAGGGCGTCGTAGCCCTCCAGCAGCAGGGACAGCTCCTCCAGCTTCTGCGCCAGGCTGCCCTCCGTCTCTGCGGAAGCGGCCATCAGATCGGCAGCGGAGATACAGCACCGCTTGAATTCGTCCACCGCGTCAATCAGGCTGGTCAAGAACTCCGGCCGGGTTTCCACCGGGGCATAGGCTTTCAGCCGGCTGTGCAGTTGCCGGGCCGTGGAGGCCATGGCCACCACCCGGCCGCCGTTATCCAGACAGGGTACCATACCGCTGCCCATCTCCTCCGCAACCCGTCTTGCCATCCGGGTAAAGGTCAGCACCTCCGCGAACCGGCTGGCAGTATCTCCCGCCGCCGCGCAGAGCCGCCGCTCTGTCTCGTGGCTGATCAGCTCCGGCACCATCAGTATTCTTCCCGCTTTTTCTTCCCGCACATCCCGGCTGATCCGGCGCAGAACCTCATCCCGGTTGGCCGTCCAGTCGGTACCCAGCAGCAGATGCAGCATCAGCGCACCGCCTTTCCTCTTTTTTTCTACATGATAGCACACAATCAGTCCAAAAAACAGGGGGTAATCAGCTCCGGTGAAGCAAATTCTCCAGTCTGCCCAGTGCGTCCAGCAGGAAAAAGCGCACCTCGTACCCCTTCTTCCCCTCCAGCGCGGCTGTCAGGGAATCCGGGAAGCCCGCGCAGTCCGCCGTTTTCTCAAAGCCCTCGCCGGACGCGGGAACGCAAAGCCCCGGAAACACCACGCACCACCAGTTATGTCCCTGTCCTTTCCCAATGGTGATCCGCAATGCGTCATACACCCCGGCTGGCAGCGAAAAGGTATCATATACCCGCGCGGCAAATTCCTCCGTTGCCAGACTGACTGCGGCACTTCCGTCGCATCCCGCCTCCCGAAGCACCCGGTTGGCCAGCGCCTCAATCCTGGGCAGGTTTTCCTGCAAATAGGCCTTTGCCTGCTCGGCGTCCGTCATGTTTGTCATGCTGTCTTTCAGGCTTTCCACCACCGCGTCCTTCACCCGCAGCTTCACTGCCTGATCCGCCTCAGAATCGGAATTGGCCACCACATGGAGCCGCACCAGCTCCTGCCGCAGCCGCTGTCTGTCCGCAATGACCGTGCCCGACCAGACCAGTGCCGCCAGAAGAAAACAGATTCCGATGCGTCTGATACACTTTTTCATAAAAACACCGTCCATCCTGGAAATACCTCCAGTATGGACGGTTTCTGGCATTTTTATACAGGTTTACAGATAAATACTTCCGGATAGTTGTCTTTCAGCATGGCGCAAAGCACAGCGGCAATTTCAAACTCCGAAACGATACCAAAGCAGGCGGAGCCGGAACCGGTCATCTGGTATCCCACCGCGCCGTACTGGTGGAGCACCGACTTGATGTAGTTCAGCTCCAGGTGCTCGGACGTGACCACTGGATCAAACACATTGCAGATATTCGCCGCTACCTGTTCCAGATCGCCTGCCAGCAGCGCGCTTTCCATCGCCCGATGATCCGGCCGCTTGGCAATGGCAGCCTGATCAATCTTCCGGTAAAGTTCCGGCGTGGACACGGAAAAATCCGGCTTGCAGACCACAATGACGCAGTCGGGCATATCGGGCAGCTTCCGCAGCCGTTCTCCCCGGCCCTCACACATACAGGTTCCACCCACCACACAGAAGGGCACATCGCTGCCCACCTGCGCACCCAGCTCCGCCAACGCCAGAACGGAAAGTGGATCGCCGTAGTACCGGTTCAGCGCCCGGAGTACCGCCGCCGCGTCGGCGCTGCCGCCGCCCATGCCGGCCTGCATGGGAATGCGTTTGGTGATGCGAATTTCAAGTCCGCCGGGGTCTTTGCCCATGATGTCGCAGTAGGTTTTTGCCGCTTTCCAGGCCAGATTCTCCTCCCCCGTGGGAATGCCCTCTTTGTCGCAATGCAGCCGCCAGGGCTTTCCCGTGCCGATGTCCAGTTCAATATCGTCCCGAATGGAAACGGTCTGCATCACGCTTTTGATGTCATGATAGCCGTCCGGCCGTTTTCCCAGCACATCCAGCGTCAAATTCAGCTTGGCAAACGCGCCCTCATAGAGTGTGTTCATGGCGTTTTCTTCCTTTCCTGTATTTCGGATTCATTATATCGGAATCCGCCCCGTTTTGCAATTTATTTTTCCGCCGTAACCGGGAATAATTATACGCCGCGGGGGAAAGATATCCCTATCCAACAGCAGAACGGAGGTATCATATGGACACATTGGCATTGATTCTGTCCATCATCGGCAGTCTGAACTGGGGCCTCGTGGGGATATTCCAATTCGACCTTGTTGCCTGGCTGTTCGGCGGGCAGGGCTCCCTGTTCAGCCGGATTGTCTATACGATTGTCGGCCTTGCGGGACTCTGGTGCATTTCCTTGCTGTTCCGCCGCAACCGCACAGATTCGGAATCATAACCCAGGCGGCCGGCCGGCCGCCTGCACGAAAAGCGCCGCGGATTTTGGAAAATCCGCGGCGCTTTTTGGAGTCAACTGTCAATCGGCTCGACCTTCATGACCTCTCTCTGATAGCGGGCAATGCCCTTCTCCAGCAGTTCCATGGCGCGGGTCAGATCCACGCTCTTCAGAACATAGGCAATCCGAACCTCGTTGATACCCTTGCCGGGCGTCTCGTAGAAAGGCGCGCCGGGGGCGAACATGACGGTGTCGCCATGGTCATCAAATTCCTCCAGCAGCCAGCGCTGGAACTTGTCCGCGTCATCCACCGGCAGGCTGGCCATCAGGTAGAACGCGCCCATGGGTTCCTCCACCACCACACCGGGAATCCGGTGCAGGTAGGATACCACCGTATCCCGGCGGCGCTTGTATTCGGCCTTGGACTGGCGGAAAAAGGCGTGATCCACCCGGTAGAGCGCCGCCGCGCCAAGCTGGTCGATGGTCGCCACGGAAAGCCGGGACTGGCAGAACTTCAGCAGTGCCTGCTGAAGCTCCTGATTTCGGGTAACCACGCAGCCAACCCGGGCCCCGCAGGCGGAGAACCGCTTGGAAACGGAGTCGATGATTACCAGATTGTCGTCGATATCCCGGAAGCGCGCCATGGTGGGAACGCCGAATTGATCGTCGTAGCAGAATTCCCGGTACACCTCGTCGCAGATCAGAAACAGGTTGTGCTTCTTGGCGATATCCGCAATCATACGCATCTCCTGCTCATTCAGCACCACGCCGGTGGGGTTTCCGGGATTGGTAATCAGAATTGCCCGGGTATTCGCGGTAATCAGGCTTTCTATCCGTTCCCGCTTGGCGTAACGGTAGCCCTCCCACGGATTGGTTGGCAGGGCACGGATCACGCCGCCGGCAGCGTGGACGAAGGTGGTATAGTTTGGATAATATGGCTCCGGAATGATGACCTCCGTATAGGGGTCCAGAATGCTCAGGCAGGTCAGCAGAAGCGCCTCACTGCCGCCGGTGGTAATCAGAATATCCTGTGGATCCAGCTCCACATCCAGCTCCCGGTAGTAATCCCGGATTGCGTCGATCAGCACGGGCATACCGGGTGACGCCTCGTATTCCAACGTCCGCTCGTGAAATCCCCGCACCGCGTCAAAATACGCCTGCGGCGTGGGCAGATCCGGCTGTCCGATGTTCAGATGATAGATTTTTTTACCCTGCTTCTGCGCCGCCACCGCCAGGGGATGGAACTTGCGCATGGGGGAGGGTTCACAACGGTTTGCATTGATTGAGATTCTCATAGGTACCTCCAGCCGGCCTGTTACCGGCCGCATTTCAATTCATATTCTTTCGTCAGGCGTGTCAGCTCCGGGCTGAGCGCAGCCAGCGCGATCAGATTGGGAATGGCCATCAGGCCGTTGACCGTCTCCGCCATGGCCCAGATCGTACCCGTCCGAAGTACCGCGCCCAGAACGACCATGCCCGCCTGCGCCGCCGCAAAGAGCTTCCACGCCCCTGCGCCAAACAGATACTGGGCACAGCGTGCGCCGTAAAGCCCCCAGCCGAGGATGGTAGCGAAGGCGAAGCAGCACAGCGCCAACGCCAGGAAAACCGACACCCAACCTCCGCAAACCGCTGTAAATGCCTGCGTGGTCAGCGCGGCGCCCGCATCCACGCCATAGGCAATGGGCACGCCGCTGCACAGAATCACAAGCGCGGTCATGGTGCAGATGACGATGGTGTCCAGAAACACCTCCATAATTCCCATCAGCCCCTGCTCCGCCGGATGCGCCACATCCGCCGCCGCGTGGGCAATAGAGGCTGTACCCATGCCGGCCTCATTGGTAAAAACGCCCCGGGAGACGCCTACCCGCAGCGCCTGAAACATGGAACCCAGCGCACCCCCGGTGACAGCCCGGGGAGAAAAGGCGCCCCGCACAATCGCTCCAAAGGCCGCCGGGACAGCCTCTGCCCGGGCGATCAGCACCCCGGCGCCCAGCAGCAGGTAGCCGCAGGAAACAAAGGGCACCAGAAATTCCGCTGTTTTCCCAATCCGTTTGGCGCCGCCCAGCAGCATGGCCGCCACAAGCAATGCCATGACACAACCCATCAGCAGATCCTGCTTTCGGGTCTGTGCGCCGCCGAAATACACGATCACCTGATTCAGTCCGGTAATGACGGCGTTGACCTGGGTGGCGTTTCCCACGCCGAACGCGGCAACCACACCAAAAAAGCAATACAGCACAGCCAGCCAGTTCCAGCGTCTGCCCAGCCCCCGGCTGATGATGTACATGGGGCCGCCCAGATATTCACCCTTTTCCTTCACCCGGTAGCGCACCGCCAGCGCAGCCTCGGCAAATTTTGTCATCATGCCCAGAACGGCGCAGACCCACATCCAGAAGATGCTGCCCGGGCCGCCCAGCGCGATTGCGCCCGCCACGCCCACCAGATTACCGGTGCCAACGGTCGCGGCCAGTGCCGTACACAGTGCCTGAAACGGCGGCACGCCGCCGGTTTCCTGCTTTCGGGAGAGTCGGCTCAGGAACAGCTTCAGCGCCCGTGGAAACAGCCTGAGCTGGGCAAAGCCCGTCCGGACGCTCAGATACAATCCCGTTCCGAGAATCCCTGCCAGCGCAGGCGCACCCCAGACAATACGGTTGACCATCTCAATAACCCAAGCCATAATTCCTCCCTAGCATACCACTGAATTCGTCATATTGCAAGATATTGTTTGGAGAATTTGGTCGAAATGTAAAAAAGCAGCCCCTCGCGAGGAGGAACTGCTTCTGTGTTTTTCATTTCCATTCAGCCCAGATTTCGGGGCAGTATCCCACGGTTGCCTGCTTCCCGTTGCGTACAATGGGCGTTTTCATCAGAGACGGATCGTTGAATACCCTGTCCTCTTTTGCCCGCGGGTCATCCATGTACTTCATGTTGGTGATTTCCTGTGATTTTCCGTTCCAGTCGATCAGGTGGTCAATGCCGCCCACCGCGCGGAGCACGCTGTCGAATTCCCGGCCGGACATCCCGAACCGGATCAGATCGATGGACTGGAAGGGAATACGCCGCTCCTTGAACCAGCGCTCCGCTTTTTTTGTATCAAAGCACTTGGACTTTCCGAAAATCTGTATGTTCAATATTCTACCTCCATCAGGCAAAGTCCCTGGGGCGGCATCAGCACGCCCGCTTCCTCCCGTTTACCCGGAAACAGTACCCGGATGCTCTCTGGTTCGCGCTTGCCCTGTCCTGCCTCCACCAGCGTACCAACAATGATGCGAACCATATTGTAGAGGAATCCATTGCCATTGACAAGAATCCGAATCTCCTCCCCACGCTCTTCAATTTCAAGGGAGTAAATCCGCCGAACCGTAGTTTTCTTCATCTTTTTATTGCCG
Source organism: Clostridiales bacterium (assembly GCA_022774865.1). Taxonomy (GTDB): domain Bacteria; phylum Bacillota; class Clostridia; order Oscillospirales; family Oscillospiraceae; genus Faecousia. The sequence continues at coordinate 28,584 of JALFLH010000024.1, read as the reverse complement.
CAGAACGCCGCGAAGTCATGCTCCCCAAGGAAGAAATCCGCCGCCCGGCGCATGGCTTCCACATCCAGCTTCTCCGGCACCACCGCCACGAACCGCCGCTCAAAGACACAGGGAGTCTCCGAATTCCAGATACGGTACATATAGGTCTTTCTTTTGGCACTCAGCCGGGCGTGAAACCGCTCCGGCACGTCCTTACAGGAATATATGCCGATGTCCCCCGGCAGATACCTGCGAAGCTCGGACAGAATCTGCCCGGCGGGCATGGCGCTTTCGCAGTGGAAATTTGCCACCTGTCCCCGGGCATGGACACCCGCGTCGGTTCTGCCGCTGCCGGTGATTTCCACCGGTTCCCCCAAAATCCGGGTCAGTGTGGTTTCAATCTTGCCCTGAATGGTGTTTTCCACCCCGGGCAGACGCTGCCAGCCCCGGTAGCGGGTGCCGTCATAGCAGATATCAAGCCGCAGATTCCTCATCGTTTTCCAGTTCCTCTCTGGCCTCCCGCTCATTGTCCGCCGAAAACAGGAATCTCCCGCTTCCGTCATAGACCTGAACATGACCTCTTACATACCGCATGGAATACATGACCGTCACCCTTTTCCTTTGGTTTTCGGCTGTATTCTAGCATAATAATTGTACAATAAAACGGACTTTATACCTGCGTGGCAGGTATTTTTTCCAGAACCCCGTCAATCCACCGGCTCACATCGTCCATGATCTCCTCCCGGTTGATCTCATTGAGCAGTTCATGGCGGCAAAGCGGATAAATCCGCACATCCACCCGCTCCATACCAGCCTTACGAAATGCCTCCGCTGCCGTGCGGACTCCTGCGCCGTAGCTTCCCACGGGATCGTCACCGCCCGCGATGAACAGTACCGGAAGCGCTTTGCCCATCTTTGCCAGGTTTTCTTCCCGCTGTATGTAGGCGATGCCCTCCATCATGTCCCGCATCAGCCCTGCGGTGGGCGTGAAACCGCACAGCGGGTCCGCTTTGTAGGCATTCACCACGCTGTTGTCCCGGCTGAGCCAGTCGTACGGCGTGCGGGGATGCTCCACCTTCCGGTTATAGGTTCCGAAAGCCATGGCCTGCAGCAGGGGGCTGGGAGCACGTTCCCCCTTCGCCCTGCATACCAGCGCACAGGCCGCCTTGCCAGCCGCCAAAACCGGAGCCGGCTGCCAGCCGGTTCCACAGATGACCGCGGCGGTAATGCCGCTGTCCGGGTATTTTGCCAGAATCGTCCGCGCCATAAACGAGCCCATGGAATGGCCGAACAGAATAAACGGGACGTCTCTGAACTCGGCCATGGTATCCCGGGTCAACCGGTAGGTGTCGTCCACCGCCGTCTGCCAGCCACCCGCGAAATACCCCTGCGGACATTCTTGGCTGATGGATTTGCCGTGCCCCATATGATCCTCGGCCACCACCAGAATACCCTGTCTGTTCAGGAAATTGGCAAAGCCATCATAGCGCTCCACATACTCCGCGATGCCGTGCACAATCTGGAGCACCGCCCGTACCTGTGAATCCGGTGTCCAGCGGCAGCCGTGGAGGCGGGCGCCGCTCCCGGATTTGAAGAAGAAATCCGTCCGCATGGCTCAGTCCACCACTTCGTAGCCGGCATCGGCGATGGCTTTTCTCAGCGCCTCCACCGCCGCATCCCCGGTTATGGTCACGTTTTTCGCCTGCAGATCCACCACGGCGTCCTGAACGCCGGGCACCGCCCTGCAGGCGTTCTCCACGTGTATCTTGCAGTGATTGCACATCATGCCCTCCACTTTGATAACCGTTTTCATTTCAGGTTCCTCCTTGCATTTTTCGGATACTTCACTTTTGATCGATTCCGCCCGGAAGCGGCGAAGCCGCAGGGCGTTGGTCACCACAAACACGGAGCTGAGACTCATAGCCGCCGCGCCAAGCATGGGACTGAGCTGAACACCAAAGGCCGGGTACAGCACCCCCGCCGCCACCGGAATTCCCAGGCAGTTATAGAAGAAGGCCCAGAACAGGTTCTGCTTGATGTTGCGGATTGTGGCTTTGCTGAGCCGCACCGCATCGCTGACGCCGGTCAGGCTTCCGTTCATCAGCACCACATCCGCGGATTCCATTGCGATGTCGGTTCCCGCGCCAATGGCCATGCCTACGTCCGCCGTAACCAGTGCGGGGGCGTCGTTAATGCCGTCGCCCACCATCAGCACCCGTTTCCCCGCCTGCCGCAGCTTCTTCACGGCATCCGCCTTTCCGGCAGGCAGCACGTCGGAGATCACATGGCCAATTCCGGCCTGCGCGGCGATGGCACCCGCTGCCTTTTCATTATCGCCTGTCAGCATCACCACGTCAAGATGCATTTTTTTCATGGCGGCAACGGCGGCGCCGGAATCCGGCTTCAGCACATCCGCCGCCGCAATGGCGCCCAGATAGGTTCCGCCCGCCGCGAAATACAGGGGTGTTTTTCCCTGGGATGTCAGATTCTCAAAGGCAGGAACGGGAATGCCCTTTTCCTCCATCAGCCGCCGGTTTCCGCCGAAACAGCGCACCTTCTCCACCATCCCGCTGACCCCCATGCCCGGAATGGTTTCAAAGGATTCCACTTCCGGGATATCCATCCCCGCCGCGCAGGTCACAATGGCCTTGGCGAACGGATGCTCCGAGGGTTTTTCCAGCGACGCGGCAACGCGAAGGAGCCAGTCCGCGCCGGCCTCAGCCGGAATGATGTCCGTCACTGCGGGCTTCCCGGCGGTCAGCGTGCCGGTCTTGTCCAGCACAACGGTGTCCACCCGGTGCAAAGTCTCCAGCGCCTCCGCGTTCTTAAACAGGACGCCCATGTTGGCGCCCCGGCCGGTTCCCACCATAATGGCAACCGGCGTAGCCAGTCCCAGCGCGCAGGGGCAGGAGATAACAAGCACCGAAATTCCCTTTGTCAGGGAAAATTCCAGTCCCTTTCCCAGCAGCATCCAGATTGCGAAGGTTACAACCGCGATGGCCATCACTGCCGGCACGAATACGCCCGAAATCCGGTCGGCCAGTCTGGCAATGGGAGCTTTGGAACCGCCCGCTTCCTCCACCATGCGGATAATCTGTGAAAGCGAGGTATCCTCTCCCACTTTCTCCGCCCGAAATTCCAGATAACCGGAGCGGTTGACCGTGGCCGCCGCCACCGTGTCACCCGCCTTTTTCTCAACCGGAACGCTCTCGCCGGTCAGCGCGCTCTGATCCACCGCCGCGCTGCCCCGAATCACCGTGCCGTCCACCGGAATACTTCCGCCCGCACGGACGATTACCGTATCGCCGACCCGAACCTGCTCCACGGGAATCTCCCTTTCCTCTCCGCCGCGGAGGACGGACGCTGTTCTGGGGCGTAAATCCATCAGCTTGCGGATGGCGTCACCGGTCTTGCCCTTCGCTCTGGTTTCCAGATACTTTCCCAATGTGATCAGCGTCAGAATCATGGCGGCGGACTCGAAATAGAGCTGATGCGCATAACGGTTCACCGTATCCCAGTCCCCGTCGCCCATGGCATCCGCCATGACAAACAGGGCAGCCACGCCGTAGAGCAGAGCCGCGCCGGAACCCACCGCAATCAGGGAATCCATATTGGGCGAGCGGTGCCACAGCGCTTTCAGCCCTCTGGAATAATACACCCGGTTCAGATAAACCACCGGAAGTGTCAGAAAGCACTGCACCAGCGCCGCCACCATAGCGTTTTCCGTCCCATGGTACCACCCGGGCACCGGCAGCCCCGCCATATGCCCCATGGTGAAATACATCAGGATAAGCAGGAAACCAGCCGAAAGAATAATCCGTTTTTTCATCGAGCCTTGCTGTTCCGCCGCAGACATCCGGGCAGACTGTGGCGCCTGGCCGGCCGGCATCGCGCCATATCCGCTCGCGCGAACCGCCGCGATGATCGGCTCTGCCGCTGCCGGGCTGTCCGCTTCCACCATCATCGTTCCCGCCAGCAGGTTCACATCCGCCCGGCGGACGCCGGGCACCGCCCGCGTCACCTTCTCCACCCGGGCAGAACAGGCGGCACAGGTCATGCCGGATATCTGAAATCTGAGTATCATATTGCTGCTCCCTCCGCCAAGCCGCGGCGGTTTCAATCGTTTTCCCGCAGCTTCCGATTGACAGTTTTTTCTTTTCATGATATGATTTTACCACGAAGTAACTGAAATCACAAGTATGCACTATTTTGTGCATTAGTATCCTATTTGATACCGGAAGGAGGAAGTTATGACCCAAGGCGAACATTGCCCGGTGGAGGCCACGCTGGAGCTGATCGGCGGGAAATACAAGGCGCTGATTCTCTGGCATCTGTCGGAACACGCCCTTCGGTTTTCTCAGCTTCGCAAACTCATCCATGGGGTAACTCCAAAGATGCTGACCCAGCAGCTTCGGGAACTGGAAGCGAACGAGCTGATTCACCGGGAGGTTTTTCCCGTAATTCCGCCCAAGGTGGAGTATTCCCTGACCGATCTCGGCCGCAGCCTGATGCCCATTCTCACCGCCATGCGGGACTGGGGCAGCGGATATCTGCGTAAAAACAATCTGGAGCCAAACTGCGCCATGATGGCGCAAACAATCCCCCAATCCAACTGACTGCAAAGGAGATTCCCCCATGAATATCAAAATTCTATCCGACAGCACCTGTGACCTCTCCCCCGCCCTTCTGGCAGAAAACGGAATTGACCTGGTACCGCTGACTGTGATCAAAGCCGGCGCGCAGTTCAAGGACGGCGTCACCATCCGCCCCGCGGAAATCTTTGCGCATGTGGCCAATGGCGGTGCCCTGTGCTCCACCGCCGCCAACAGCATCGGCGAGTACGCGGATTATTTCGACCGGTATGCGGCCGATTATGACGGGATCATTCTGATCAACATCGGCTCCGGCTTCTCCTCCTGCTATCAGAACGCCTGCGCCGCGGCGGCTGATTATCCCAATGTCCGGGTTATCGACTCCATGAACCTCTCCACCGGTCAGGGTCTGGTGGTACTGAAAGCCTGTGAACTGGCCAAAACCGCCTCCAGTCTGGACGCGCTGGCCGAAGAACTTCGCGCTTTTACATCCCGCGTGGAAGCCAGCTTCCTGCTGGACCGGCTGGACTACATGGTCAAGGGCGGACGCTGCTCCTCCGTGATGGCACTGGGCGCGAACCTGCTGAATCTGAAGCCCTGCATCGAAGTGAAAAATGGCAAAATGGTGGTCGTCAAGAAGTATCGCGGCAATTACGCCAAGTGTCTGGCGAACTATGTCAAGGAGCGTCTGGACGGCCGGGAAGATCTGGAGCGTGACATTCTGTTTGTCACCCATACCCCCGTCACCGATGCCTGCCGTACTGCCGTGATGGAAGCCGTTGATGAATTCGGCCATTTCCAGCGCACCTATGAAACCGATGCAGGCTGCACCGTCTCCTGTCACTGCGGCCCCGGCACACTGGGCGTACTGTTTGTTCGGAAATAATCATGAAAAACCGCCGGAATCCGGCGGTTTTCCCTTGTATTTCCAGGCGGGTGTGGTATACTGTTTTCGACGTTTGTAATTTCGAGGTGCGATATGGATTACTATTTGCTGACGGAACTGGCAACAGATCTGGGCTATGAGCTGGCCATGAGCGGCGCGGAAACCTTCCGGGTTGAGGAAAGCATTGTCCGGGTTCTCCGCGCCTACGGAATTGAATCGGAAGTCTTTGCCATTCCGAACTGCCTGCACGTCAGCTTTGAAACCGCCAACGGAAAGCCGGTCACCCGGATGCGCCGGATCGGTTACCACGGCAACGATCTGGAAGCGGTGGAACAGTTCAACGCACTCAGCCGCCGTATCTGCGCGGAAAAACCGGAGCCGCAGGTTGCCCGGCAGTGGATGGAGGAAACCAAAGCCGCTTGCAGGATATTCCACCTTCCCATGTATCTGCTGGGAAACTTTCTGGGCGGTTTTGGCTTTGCCATGTCCTTTGGCGCCACACTGATCGAAGGATTCTGGTCAGGCATTTGCGGCATTGTGGTCGGACTTGTGGGGAAACTCATGGACAGCCTGAAAGCGAATCCCTTTTTCAATACCATCGCCTCATCCTTTCTGATGGCCGCATTGGCCTATTGTCTGACAGGCGTCGGACTGGTCAAAAACGTGGATACGGTCATCATCGGCGCGCTGATGATGCTGGTGCCTGGTCTGTTGTTCACGAATTCCATGCGGGACATCATTTATGGCGACACCAACTCGGGAATCAACCGGATTGTTCAGGTGCTGCTGATTGCCATGGCAATCGCGCTGGGCACAGCCGCCGCATGGAGCGTTACCGTTCCCATCTGGGGACAGCCCTCCGGTGAGCAAGCCATGCAGTACTCCATCCCAACCCAGTGTCTGGTGAGCATGATCGCCTGTGTGGGCTTTGCGATTCTCTTCAATGTCCACGGCAGGGGGATCTGGCTCTGCGCCCTCGGCGGCTTCTTCACATGGGGCGTGTACCTGATTTCCCGCAAACTGGGCTGCGGCGTGATCAGCGGAAATTTCTGGGCGTCCCTGTTTGCCGCCGCCTATGCGGAGGCCATGGCCCGGATTCGGAAATATCCGGCCATCTCCTACCTGGTCGTGTCGATTTTCCCATTGCTTCCCGGCGCGGGCGTCTACTACACCATGCGCTACGCGCTGCAGGGGCAGATGACCGAATCCGTTAGCAAAGGGCTTGAAACCATCGGGATCGCGGGTATCATTTCCGTGAGCATTCTGATTGTCTCAACCGCCGTCCGCCTGTTTACCATCTGGCAAATCAAACGGATCATTGTAAGAAAGCGGTAAGCGTCAGTTCTGCCCCCCATCTTGTTTTCAGATTTTCTCCGTATGCCCATTGGGAAAGCCGGTTCTGAACCGGCTGGCGGCGCATAGGATGTTCCATACATCTGAACATGAGGTGGTACAATGGAACATACGGCAAACCAGATTACACTGCGGGGAAGCCTGCTTGCGCTGCCCCGGTTCTCCCACGAAAACCATGGCAGGAAGTTCTTCCGCTTCACGCTGGAGGTTCCCCGTCTGTCGGGCGCGGTGGATTTGCTCCCGGTGGTGGCCGAGGAGGGACTCCTGAACGCAATCGATCTGTCCGGCGGCGAAATGCTGACGGTCACGGGACAGGTTCGCTCCCACATCATTCGCACCGACGGGGTACGGCATCTGCTGATCTTCGTTTTTGCGGCAAGCCTTGTATGCGAGGACGGCCAGCCGCTCAATGACGTGGTGGTGGAAGGCCCTCTCTGCAGAGATCCGAGCTACCGCCGCACCCCTCTGGGGCGGGAAATCTGCGACGTGATGCTGGCAGTCCCCCGGGCATTTGGCCGGGCGGACTATCTGCCCTGCATTCTCTGGGGGCGGACGGCGCAGGAAGCCGCCCGCCGCCACGCGCGGGAGTGTATCCGCATTGTGGGGCGTCTCCAGAGCCGCGTCTACACCAAGCTGACCGAGGAAGGCCCCCAGGAGCGGACGGCCTATGAAATATCCGCCCTAACCGCCGAATTCCCGGAAAATCAGATGCAGCAGCCCACATAATCCAAATCCCACAGCGGTTGGCAGGAAAAATGCCGCCGCTGTTTTCTTTGCGCTGCCCGTTTCCCGGTAGATTGTCATCAGGGTCGTGGTGCAGGGCCAGTGGAACAGGGTGAACACCATGGTACATATCGCCATCTGCTGCGTCCATCCCGCGTCAAGGAGCGCTTTCCCACTCAGTCCGGCGGTGCCCGCCAGACTTCCGCCCCCGCTGATTGTCATCAGGATTACCGGAATCAACAGTTCATTGGCAGGCAGGGAGCATAGAAACGCGAACAGAATCACGCCGTTCATCCCCAGCGAAAGCCCCACCGGATCCAGCAGCGCCGCCAGCTTTTGCGCAAGCCGGGTATTGGCCAGAATCCAGAGTGCCACACCCGCCGGAGCCGCCACGGTCAGCGCCCGTCCCGCGATAAACATGGTTCGATCCAGCAGTGAGCGTGCCAGAATCTGCCCGATCCGCGGCCGCCGGAAGGGCGGCATCTCCATAAAGAAAGCGCTGGTTTCATGCCGCAGCACGGTTCTGCTCAGGATACCCGACGTGGCCATCACGCCCAGAACCCCCAGCGCCACCGAGCCCGCCACAATCAACGCCGCGCCCGCGCGCGGAAAGAAAAGGCTTCCCAATAGGATCAGCGTGGGGAACCGTCCGTTGCAGGGCACCATGGCGTTGGTCAGAATGGCTAACAGCCGCTCCCGGGGCGAATCGATAATCCGGCAGCCCGTCACGCCCACAGCGTTGCACCCCAATCCCATACACAGGGTCAATGCCTGCTTGCCGCAGCCGCCGCAGCAGCACATGGGGCGATCCAGCAGAAAGGCCATTCGGGGCAGATAGCCCACATCCTCTAAAATGGTGAACAGGGGAAAGAAAATCGCCATAGGCGGCAGCATCACCGCAATCACCCGGGCAGAGGTGGCGTACATTCCCTCCACCAGTGCCCCGGACAGCCAATCCGGCCAGGCAGCCGACCACCGTTTCAGGCGCACATATCCCCTGCTGAACAGGGTCTCCAATAGCTGGGACGGGTAATTTGCCCCCCAAACCGTCAGCCAGACAATAAACAGGAGCAGCGCCAGCAGAATTGGGATGCCATACCGGCGGCTGACCAGCACCCGATCCAGCACCCGACGCCAGTTCTCATTCACCCGCACGCTGGAAACACATTGCTTTGCCAGTTCCTCCGCCGCTTTCAGCGGATCTTCGTAAAAGAAGGCCGGTGTTCCCGGTTCCGGCGGATTTGCCAACAGCTTCCGCAGCGTATCCAGTCCCCGTTTTCGGGCGGCCGATACCAGTACCACCGGCACCCCCAAAAGGTGGGACAGCCGCTTTCCATCGACCCGGATGCCCCGGCTCTCCGCTTCGTCCATCAGATTGACACACACAATTACCCGCCCGGTGCGCTGTAAAATCTGCAGCGCCAGAATCAGCGTCCGTTCCAGACAGCTTCCGTCGCACACCGCCACAATTGCATCCGCGCTGCCGCTGCCGATGTAGGCAGCGGCAATCTTTTCATCCTCGCTTTTTCCCTCCAGCGAGTAAGTACCCGGCAGATCCACAATCCGCACGCTCTGCCCCTGGCAGGAGAACATCCCCTCCGCCAGGCTCACGGTTTTCCCCGGCCAATTCCCGGTGTGCTGATGCAGCCCGGTCAGTGCATTGAACAGCGTGGATTTGCCCACATTGGGATTACCCGCCAGGGCGATCACCCTTGGTTTTCCGCCGCCGCTCATGCCACGCGCACCAGAATCCGGCGCAGATCCCGGGTACGCAGTGCCAGCACGGAACCGCGCAGCTCAATGGCCGTTACGTCCTTCCCCGGGCTGCAGTACCGGCGGCATACCTTTGTTCCGGGTATCAGTCCGAAGTCCCGCAGCCTCGCTGCCAGCGCCTCGGAGGTTCCGATTTGCACCACATATCCCCATCTGCCAAAGCACACACGATCCAAGCTGAGCACCATAACCATCCCTCCAGATAAATCCTGGGGCATTCTATGGCACAACCGGGGTAAATGTGACAGAATCATGCTTTTCATTTTCAGAAAGGTGTGCTAGAATGGTGAAAAACAGAATTTTTCCAGGGAGGAACCCATATGCAGGAGAACGTTCACGCCATCATTGAAATCCTGAAAGCCCGATATCCCAATGCGCTCTGCGCGCTGCACTACCAGAAGGACTATGAGCTGATGATTGCCGTGCGGCTGTCAGCTCAATGCACCGACGCCCGGGTGAATTTGGTTACCCCCGCCCTGTTCGCGGCCTACCCCACGCTGGAGGCCATGGCGTCGGCGGATGTGGCGGATGTGGAAAACTACGTCCGCTCCTGCGGCTTTTATAAGCACAAGGCAAGAGATATTGTGCTGGCCTGCCAGATGCTGGTAACGGACTACAACGGGAAGGTTCCCGGCACTATGGAGGAGCTGCTGCGCATTCCCGGTGTGGGGCGCAAAACAGCGAATCTGCTGTTGGGCGATCTGTATGCCGTGCCCGGCAGTGTGGTGTGCGACACCCACTGCATCCGTATCTGCGGCCGGCTTGGTTTATCCCATGGAAAAGAGCCGGAAAAAGTGGAGCAGCAGCTCCGCAAAATTCTTCCTCCGGAAGAAAGCAGCGATTTCTGCCACCGCATTGTCCTGTTTGGACGGGATTGCTGCACCGCCCGGAACCCCAACTGCGCCGAATGTCCCCTGCGTATGTACTGTCAGGCGTTTACGCCCAGTGCATTCTGAGTATCTGCCTGTAATGATTCTTTATGTAGCTGGCGAATTGCGCGTTGATTCTGGCGTGGTTTTCAGTGATACGAAGACACCCTGCGAATTACTCCGCAGGGTGTCTGTTATTCAGGTCAGCACAACTTCGCGCCGGCAGGGATGGCATCACTGACCATCACCAGATTCAGCTTCTCCTCGCCCTTTTCACTGTGAACGGCGGACAGCAGCATACCGTTGCTCTCCTTGCCCATCATCTTTCTGGGCGGCAGGTTGACAATGGCAACCAGCGTCTTGCCCACCAGCTCCTCAGGCTTGTAGTATTTTGCAATCCCGGACAGAATCTGGCGGTCTGTGCCAGTGCCGTCATCCAGCGTAAAGCACAGCAGCTTGTCGCTCTTCTTTACGCTCTGGCAGTCCTTGACCTTCACCGCCCGCAGGTCACTGCGGCAGAAGGTATCAAAATCCACCTTTTCCTCCGCATAAGGCTCAATCTCCAGCGCGGGCTTGGCAGGCTTGTTCAGCTCCTCCAGCGCCGCCAGCTCCTTCTCCATGTCGATGCGGGGGAACAGGGCCGGGCCTGCAACGACAGCCGCCTCCGGATTCAGAACACCGAAGCGGTTCAGGCTGTCCCAATCCATTTCCGCGCCGCCCAGCCGTTTGGCAATCTCGGCAGCGGTATCCGGCATAAAGGGAGCCAGCAGGCCGCCGCAGATACGGACAGTCTCCAGAAGATTGTACAGCACCCGGGCCAGACGGGGCTTGCTTTCCTCGCTCTTGGCCAGAATCCACGGTGCATTCTCGTCGATGTATTTATTGGCCCGGGAGATGACCTTGAAAATTTCCGCCAGGGCGTTCTGGAACGCGTAATGCTCCATCTGCTCCTCATATTGATCCCGCAGGGCGGATGCCATGGCAAGCAGCTCCGCGTCCTTTTCCTCATCCGCCTGCTGCGCCTGGGGCAGATGCTCACCGAAATATTTCTGCGCCATGGCGACGGTACGGGACACCAGATTGCCCAGATCGTTAGCCAGATCGGTGTTGATGGTGGAGATCAGCAGCTCATTGGAGAAATTGCCGTCGGAGCCGAAGGGGAAGGAACGCAGCAGGAAGAACCGCAGCGCGTCCACGCCGAAACGCTCAGCCAGCACATAGGGGTCAACCACATTGCCCTTGGACTTGCTCATCTTACCGCCGTCCAGCAGCAGCCAGCCGTGTCCGTAGACCTTCTTGGGCAGGGGCAGATTCAGGCTCATCAGCATGGCCGGCCAGATGATGGAGTGGAACCGGACAATCTCCTTGCCCACGAAATGCACGTCGGCGGGCCAGAACTTGTCCAGATCGTCATACTTTTCGTTCTCAAAGCCCATAGCGGTCATGTAGTTGAACAGGGCATCGATCCATACGTAAACCACATGACCCGGGTCAAAGTCCACCGGAATCCCCCAGGTGAAGCTGGTCCGGGAGACGCACAGATCCTCCAGGCCGGGCTTGATGAAGTTGTTGATCATCTCATTGACCCGGCTGCGGGGCTCCAGAAAATCGGTATTCTCCAGCAGATCCCGCACCCGGTCGGCATACTTGGAAAGCCGGAAGAAGTAGGCCTCCTCCTCCGCGTCCTGAACCTCGCCGCCGCAGTCGGGGCATTTGCCGTCCACAAGCTGGCTTTCCGTCCAGAAGGATTCGCAGGGCTTGCAGTATTTGCCTCTGTAGGTGCCCTTGTAGATGTCGCCGTTATCGTACATCTTCCTGAAAATCTTTTGAATGGCTTCCACATGGTAGTCATCGGTGGTGCGGATGAACCGGTCGTAGGAGATGTTCATCAGCTTCCACAGATCCTTGACGCCGCCCTTGCCTTCCACAATGTTGTCCACGAACTGCTTGGGCGTAACGCCTGCTTCTCTGGCCTTGTCCTCGATTTTCTGACCATGCTCATCCGTTCCGGTGAGGAACATCACGTCATAGCCCTGAAGCCGCTTGTAGCGCGCCATGGCGTCGGTTGCCACGGTGCAGTAGGTATGGCCGATATGCAGCTTGGCGGACGGATAGTAGATGGGCGTGGTAATGTAGAATTTTTTCTGACAGCTATCACACATATTCTTACCTCCTCATAGTGAAAAATCGCCCCCGGAATCATCCAAGGGCGACAAAATTGACGCGGTACCACCTTGTTTCGCAGCTTGCGCTGCCTCAAAGACGCGCTGACGGGCGTACCCGGGGACGGCTCATCATTCACCGTTCCAGCTCCAAGACCATGTTCAGCCGCAGTCTCCGCACCCCCTCACACCTTCCGGGGCTCTCTGACCGGTTCCGACGGCTTACTCTTCTCTTCACAGCTTTTCATGTGTGCTTATTATAGTCCGAAGCGAGCCGCTTTGTCAACCCACAAATTGCGTTTTCATGCGCCATCCCGATGTTCTCCGTAAAAGCCGGATGGCTGACCGATCATTGGATTGAAAGGGGCCCTTGCTATTTGGGCTGCGCCGCCACCTCCGCCACGGCCTGGGCAAAGGCGGCGCAGGCCGCGTCGCAGGCGGACTGGGTGCCACTGAGCATTCCGCCGCCAAAATTTGTCTCGCTGGGCGGCGCATAGAGTTTACATAACTTCACATCCGCTGCCTTCAGCGCCGCGTCCATGGCATACATGGCCTCCAGCGGCGGCGCGATCAGATAGGCCAGCGCTGAACCTTCCCGCACGCCCGCCTCCTTGGCCAGATAGGAACCGGCGCTGCTGACGGTATGGGCCAGATAGGGCACGCCGCCCGCATCCTCAAACCCCACCCGTTCCAACGCCGAGAGGGCCGCCTCCATACCGCTGCGCACTGCCCCCGGCGTGGGGCCGGCCAGAATCCCGATGACCTCCCCGGCGTAGGGCGTGGAGGCGTTCCCCGCGCCCGCGTAAAAACTGCGGGCGTAGCACACCTTCACATCCGCCGCCTTGGTGGCCTCGTCCAGCGCGATATAGGTGGCGTCGTCGCTGTCCGTGGTCAGCATTCCAAGGGACGGATATCCCGCCGGCGCGCCCAAGCTTCTGGCAAGCCCCGGCGCGGCGTTGGCCAGATACCGCACCGCCAGCACCTTCACCGGAATCATACGTCCGCCTCCAGATGCAGTCCCACGCCGGAGACTTTCTTTTTCAGGATTGTGTCAATCAGCTCCGCGATGTGGGCACCGGCCTCCACCGCGGGGGTACCCTGAGCGTGGATGTTGGAGACCACCGTCCGGCTGGACTCCGATACCCCGGTGTGGGGTTTGTAGGTGATATAGGCCGACATACTCTTGTCCGTCACCAGACCCGGCCGCTCCCCCACCAGCATACACACCAGTTCGCAGCCCGTGATGTCCCCGATGGCGTCGCCGGCTCCCACCCGGCAGTATTTGACGAAGATGGCCTTTCCCGTTTCGATCCCCCTGAGCTTCAATCCGTCCCGAATCGCCGCCAGGCAGTCCATGGCATTGGCCTTGATCGCGGCGGAGGAAAGGCCGTCCCCCACCACAAGCTGCACCCGGGGCGGCCGGTCAATGACCCCCGCGATGGTCTTGGCGTTGTGCTCGTCAAAGCACCGGCCCAGATCCGGCCGGGTCAGATACTCGTCCTTGCTGTCGCACCGGGTTTTGGTGGGAAGCAGGTCGTTTTCCTTGGCAAATTCCAGGTCGATTTCGGAAAATACCGCGTCCTGCGCCGCCGCGTGATCCGCCCGGAAGCGGAGCATGGTCAGCGTCTTATACCGGGGGCCTGCTTTCCCGCAGCCCAGACGGGCCGGCGTTTTTTCCTTCATGCGCCGGAATTTTTCCGGATCGGCGGGGTTTTCCGTCAGATACAGCTTGCGCAGATTCAGCGCCGTCACATCCGGCACGAAATCCCCGTCCCCATATCCTTCGTCCTTTTTTTCCGGTTCCGGCGCTGTGGCACGGTAATCCGACGCCTTCACCGCCGGTTCCTTTCCCAGCCCCTGCAGAATTTCCGCCACCATGGCGGTCAGTTCTTCCTTGTTCATCTGGTTCCCTCCTTAAAACAGCAGGCTGGAACCGTCGCCCGCCTTGGCTGTCAGGTGTCCGTTTTCCACAAAGCCCATCTTCTCCAGCCAGCGCTGGAATTCCGGGATGGCTGTCTTTCCGGTCAGCTCCCGCAGCGCCGCCGTCTCCCGGAAGCCGGTGGTCTGGTAGTTGAGCATGATATCGTCCCCATGGGGAATGCCCATGAAATAGTTGCACCCCGCCATGGTCAGCAGCGCCGCCAGATTCTCAATGTCATTCTGGTCGGCCTTCATGTGGTTGGTGTAGCAGCAGTCGCAGCCCATGGAGATTCCCGTCAGCTTGCCCATGAAGTGATCCTCCAGTCCCGCCCGGGTCACCTGCCGGGCATCGTAGAGATACTCCGGCCCGATGAAGCCCACCACGGTGTTGACAAGGAACGGGGAGAACCGTCTGGCAAAGCCATAGCACCGGGCCTCCATGGTCACCTGATCGGTGCCGTGGTGGGCGTTGCTGGACAGCTCCGATCCCTGACCCGTCTCAAAATACATGACATTCGGCCCCTCCGCCGTCCCCTCGTGCAGCAGCAGATCCCGGGCCTCCGCCAATGTGGATGCGGAAAAGCCGAAGGCCTCGTTGCCCTTCTGGCTGCCCGCGATGGACTGGAAAATCAGATCGCAGGGCGCGCCCGCGCGCACCGCCTTCATCTGCGCCGTTACGTGTGCCAGCACGCAGATCTGGGTTGGAATTGCCCAGTGCTCCCGGATCTCCTGAAACCGCCGCAGCACCCTGCCCACCTGCTCCGGGGAATCCGTCACCGGATTCAGACCGATCACCGCGTCTCCCGCGCCAAAGCTCAGTCCCTCCAGCACGGAAGCCGTAATGCCCTCCGGATCGTCGGTGGTGTGGTTGGGCTGAAGCCGGCAGGAAAGGGTTCCCGGCAAGCCGATGGTGGTATTGCAGTGGGCGGTGACCGTGATTTTGTTTGCCGCGTAGATGAGATCCAGATTGCTCATCAGCTTGGCCACCGCCGCCACCATCTCCGAGGTCAGTCCCCGGCTGATTCTGCGGATATCCGCCCCGGTGGTGTTCTCGTCCAGAATCCATTCCCGCAGCTCGGAAACCGTCCAGCCCCGGATTTTGGCGTAAACCTTCTCGTTCACATCGTCCTGAATGATTCGGGTCACTTCGTCCTCTTCATAGGGCACCGCCGGGTTTTCCCGCAGATCGGATAGCTGCACCGCGGAAAGCACCACCTTGGCGGCCACCCGCTCCTGGGCGTTTTCCGCCGCCAGCCCGGCCAGAGCGTCCCCGCTCTTTTCCTCGTTGGCCTTTGCCAGCACTTCCTTCAGGCTCTGAAAAACGTATGTTTTTCCCAATAAAGTTGTCCTCAGTTTCATTGACTTCTCCTTTTGCGGCAAATGGCCGCTTCATACCTTCCCATTCCGGGCAATATCGCCCGGTGCGCGGTTCAGGCGTCCTTTCGGGTGAGCCAGAGCGCCACTGCCATGGCGCTGACGCCGCCCACCAGCTTTCCCACAATCATGGCGGGCAGCATATCGGGCGCAAACCCGGCCGTAAAACCCAGATGATCTCCAAATACAAATGCCGCCGACACCGCAAACGCGATGTTGACCACCTTGCCCCGGCGGTCCATCTCTTTGACCATGCCGAAGGTAGCGATGGAATTGGCCAGACTGGCCACCAATCCCGCAGCCGCCGCATCGTTAATCCCAAGCCACTTTCCCAGCCGAATCAACGGTTTGCGCAGAAGCCGGGTCAGAACATATACCAACGGGAATGCCCCCGCCAGTACAATGGCGATAGCGCCCACTGTCTCAAATCCCTCGGATATGGGCGCCATGCCGGGAATGAGCACAAAGCCCGTCAATTCCTTCACGATCGCCGCTGCCAGTCCCACGGTGATCACCGCCACCACCCCCTTGCCGAAGGCGGCAAAGCCTTTGACCATGACCTTTTCCGCTTTCCACAGGCCGAGCGCAATCAGCGCCGCGATCAGCACAATGGGAATCAGATTCCGCAGCAGCATCCCGAGCGAAAATCCCGCCACCAGTCCCCCCGCGAATACGCCGATGGGAATGGTCACAATGCCGCAGAGGATGCCCTTCGCCATGGCCGGCCGGTCCTCTTCCTCCAGAATGCCCATGGCAACGGGAATGGTAAATACAATAGTCGCGCCCAGCATGGAGCCGGTCAGCACGCCGCCCAGCATGGCCGCGTCCAAGTCCCCGGTCATCTCCATGGCCAGCGCCCCGCCGCCCATATCGCAGGCCAGAATCGACCCGGCGAACATGGCCGGGTCCGCGCCGAGGAAGCCGTACACCGGCACGATCACCGGCCTGAGTACCGCCGCCAGTACCGGTGCCAGGCAAATGATGCCGATCATCGCCATAGCCAGCGAGCCCATGGCCAGAATGCCGTTTTCAAATTCCTGTCCCAGGCCGAATCTGTTGCCGGTTATCCGGTCAATGGCGCCCAGCGCCGCAAATACGGCCATCACCGCAATCAGGATTTCATGTGCCGACATGCTTACCCTCCCCGTCCAGAATGGCCACCACCGCCGCATCGATGGGCGCGTCCATGCAGTACCGGGAAGCCACCGTCCCGGTGGCCAGCAGTACCCGGTCGCCGATCCCGGCTCCCACCTGATCCGCCGCCACCAGATCCTCCCGCCCGGTATCCACCACCAGAAAAGTCTGTCCCTGAAGGCATCCGGCCTTCCGCGTAGCCCAAACCGAGCCGATCACCGTTCCGATTTTCAATCCGACCCCTCCAGTATCTCCTTCGCCAGCGGCGTGAGCACCGCTCCCGGTCCCGGCGCGCGCCCTTTCCGCCGCAGTTCCCGGGCTTCCTCCGCCGTGACCAGCCTTCTGCGCCCGCCGTCCGTGAAGACAACGCCCAAACTTTTCAATTCCCGCTGCGCCGCTGTCAGCCGCGCTGCCAGCGCCCGGTTTTTCTCCGTCTCCGGCAGTCCGGGCGTATACAGGAATACGTTCCGTCCCTGTGCCAGCGCCGCCAGCACCCGCTCCTCCCGAAAGGCCAGAAGCTGTCCCAGCGTCAGCGACCCGATCACCACGGCGTCATACGGCTCATCCTCCACATACTCATAGCCCAGTGCCGCAGCCGGCTCTTTCCCGATCAGCAGTGCTTTCATGGCAGAATTCTCCCCCAATCTCCCTTGGCAAAGCCGCAGGCGTTGGCCTCATCATAGTCCAGATGCACAGCCGCCGCAAAATCCCCGCTGACACGCACCACCGTATCCTCAAATACGACCGGGCGGGCGGTAAAGGTCTGCAAATGCACCACCTGCCTGTCCCGGACGCCAAACCGCGCGGCATCGGCGGGAGTCAGATGGATGTGCCGCTGGGCGGCGATGACGCCTCTGTCCAGCTCCACCCGTCCCTGTGACCCCGCCAGAATACAGCCGGGGCTGCCCACCGTCTCCCCGGACAGCCGAACCGGCGGCTGGATACCCAGCGCTTTTCCGTCTGTCAGAGAGATTTCCACCTGTGCCTCTTTCCGCTCCGGCCCCAGCACCGCCACATTTCGGAATTCTCCCTTTGGGCCAATCACCGTGACCCGTTCCTTCGAAAGGTACTGTCCCGGCTGAGACAGGGGACGCTCCGGTGTCAGGCCGTGGCCGAACAGGATTTCCGCCTGTTCCCTCGTCAGATGCACGTGCCGCCCGGACGCCTCCAGCGGCACCAGAATCCGTTCCAGCACCGCGTTCACCAACGCGTCCATTTTGTCCATCCAATCACCCCATGCTTCATGTATTTAACTGCAATTGATCGGCAGAGCCGCAATACCTTCCCCTGGGGGAAGGTGCCCCTGTGCGTACACTGGGGCAGATGCGGAAAAACGTACCTTTTTTGAAAATGACCGCATTATGCAGCGTTTTTCCCATATCATGCACGGCTCACACCGTGACAGCTTCCCCCGGTGGAAGCCTTTGACGCATCGGTGCGCCAAACTATAATTTTCCTGCTTTTTCCATAATCATTAAAATATAGATCATGCTGCTCATTCGGTTCAGCGCCCGCAGGATGTCCGCCCGGGACGCGTTGCCGTCCTCATCCGTAAACGCGGCAGCGGCAGCCAGTTCGGCGGCCCGCGCCGCGCACCGGCACCGGTTCAGGCGCAGTACCGTCTCTCCGTCGGATACCTCCGGCATGAAATGAGCCTGCCCAAAATAGTCCTGCGGCCGGTGGCTCCGCTGCCGCTGTTCCTCCCCGGTCAGGCCGCACAGCTTCGTGTCCGGCACCGGCTCGCCCATCACCTCGCAGCGGATCAGCATCCGGGCCAATGCCAGAATCTCCTCCAGCGCCTGCCGAACCTGTCCGCCGCAGGCAAGCTGGCACAGCAGCAGTTCCGCTTCCAGCGTATCCATGGCGCCCCGGAACCGAATCCGCGGGTGTGTCTTTTCCACCAGAACATCTCCATTCAGATGGGTCATGTGCTCCGGCTTTTCCCGCAGTACCGCCCCGTTCAAGAGGCGGTACTCCTCAATTTTCGCGCTTTCCCCGGGACGGATTTCAATCCGTTCCCGGCTCAGAAAGTCCCGGGCGCCGGGGGTCAGCGTGTCCCCTCTGCCCAGATAGAACACCCGCTTCCCGTCCCGGTTTCGGACATTCGCGCGGGCCGATTCCTCCGTATAGAGCATCAGCCCTTGCCGCCCGCGGCTGTGCTGCCGCCGGAGCGGCCCTTGGGCAGAATGGCGTCCACCTCAGAGTGGGGACGGGCAATCACATGGACGGAAATCAGCTCGCCCACCTTTTCCGCCGCCGCGGCTCCCGCGTCGGTGGCCGCCTTCACCGCGCCCACGTCTCCGCGAACCATCACGGTCACCAGACCGCCGCCCACCTGCTCCTTGCCCACCAGCTGCACATTGGCGGACTTCACCATGGCGTCCGCCGCCTCAATTGCGCCGATCAGACCCTTCGTTTCGATCATGCCAAGAGAATTGGTATCCATTTTGTTTCCTCCCATTTGTTATTTCAGACGTTCCAGTATTTTCGCCGCCAGCAGCTCCACCAGCTCCCGGTCAACCGGCGTGTCCGCCGGTTCCCCGCCCGTGTCCCAGGCAACCCTGCGGATGTTAATCAAGTCCATCGGGCCAATGTTGTTGGAGGACGCGCTTCCGCCCACCGCGCCGCACCCCAGCGTCAGGGCCGGGAACAGGTTGGTGGTCGCGCCGATGCCGCCCAGCGCCGCCGGGGTATTCACCAGAAACCGGGAGACCGGCACCTGCAGGGCAAACCGGGTAATTGCCTCCCGATCCTCGGCGTGCATGGCGAAGGTGTGGCCGGCACCCTCGTGGCTTAAGACCTCGATGACCTTTTTCAGTACCGCGTCCTCGCTGTCCATCACATAGAAAGCAAGCACGGGACAGAGCTTCTCCATGGAGTACGGCCTTGTGGGGCCGGCCTCCTCCTCCCGCGCCGCCAGGATCTTTGTCCCGGCGGGAACCGGGAAGCCGGCCATGCGCGCCAGTTCTTCCGCCGGTTTCCCCACAATATCCGGGTTCAGCGCGCCATTGGGCCGGA
Organism: Clostridiales bacterium; assembly: GCA_022774865.1. Classification (GTDB taxonomy): domain Bacteria; phylum Bacillota; class Clostridia; order Oscillospirales; family Oscillospiraceae; genus Faecousia. The sequence continues at coordinate 8,801 of JALFLH010000024.1, read as the reverse complement.
ACAGCAGCTTTGCCAGAACCCCGGCCTCCTCCTTATTCATGAAGTAGAAGCCCAGCTTCTTTGCTTCCTGTCTCACCGGCTCGGCCATGCCCTGTTCCACAATGATGCTCTGCTCAGAGGCGCATACCGTCCCGTTGTCGAAGGTTTTGGAGCGGAGAATGCACGTCAGTGCCCGCCTGACATCCGCCGAGTGGTGGATATACGCCGGGCCGTTGCCCGCCCCCACACCGATGGCAGGCTTTCCGGAGGAATAGGCCGCCTTCACCATGGCTGGGCCTCCGGTGGCCAGAATCAGCCTCACCTGCGGTGCGGCCATCAGCTCCTGACAGCCGGCCATCGACGCAAGGCTCAGGCAGCTCACCGCGCCCGCCGGCGCGCCCGCGCCCTCCGCTGCGGCCGCCACAATCCGCGCTGCCTTCAATGTGCATTCCACGGCCTTGGGGTGGGGAGAAAACACAATGGCATTGCCGGACTTCAGGGCAATCAGCGTCTTATAGCACACGGTGGAGGTGGGATTGGTGCTGGGCACAATGGCTGCGATCACGCCCACCGGAACCCCCACCTCCCATAGTTTCTCCCGGGGATTTTCGTTCAATACGCCCACGCATTTCATATCCCGGATGGCACAGGCCACCTTCTCCGACGCGAACCGGTTCTTTTCCGTCTTGTCGGCGCTGTTGCCGAAGCCGGTCTCGCTGACCGCCAGTTCTGCCAATTCCGCCGCTGCGGCAGAAAACGCCTTTGCCACGGCCTCCACAATCCGATCGAGCCGCTCCTGTCCGAAGGCGGCCAGAATGCCCTGTGCCTGCTCTGCCTGTCTGCACAGCAGCCTTGCCTCCTGCCGTGCCGCCAGATCCTTGTCTAACTCCATATCCTCGCTCCTTCCATGTTTTCTTCCCGTCGCTGGGAACCATTCCGATTCAGAACCAGCGTTTTGACCACCACGGGCAACGCCGGCCCCACCGGCGCGCCCACATCCAGATAGCTGCCCTCCTCCAGCCGAACCCGGTCGATGCACAAAATCTGTGCGTTTTTTCCCAGCTTCAGCGCCAGAAGCTGTCCCAGTGCCTTTGCCATATCCTGTTCCAGCGCCAGAATCAGCCGTTTTCCATCCGTCCCGTCCGAAATCTTCCCGGCAAGTTCGGCAATGGTTCCGTAGTCCGGCGCGGCCATTCCCGGCATCGCCAGTACCGCCTCCGTATCCAGCCGGGACAGCCTGTCCCGAATCCGCGCGGACAACGTCTCCGCCGGAAGTTTTTGCTCCTCCGCCGTCAGCTTCACCACCGGCAAATTCTTAAGTGGGAACGCCATATTCTGATAAAACACCGTGCTGCCCGAAAGCTGGGCGCTGTGACATCCCGCCCCGATGACGGTCGCCCGGATGGTCTGCTCGCCCAGCCGGTACGCGCCCGCGCAAAGCCTGCTGTTTCGGATCGCCTGTCCCAGCTCCGGCCCCATATCTCCATAGGCCAGCCAGGGCTGTTTCCGTTCGATGCAGTCTGCCACACCGCCGGAAAAGGAGATCACCGCACCCGCCGGCGGCGGGATTCTCCCTGCTCCTTCCGTGGTCAGCCTGTCCAGAAGCTGCGTCCGCTCCCGCAGACCCGCTGCCATTTCCAGTGCCTGCGCCAGCGTTTCCGCCAGTGTCCGAACCTCGGATTGGCTGATTTTCTCCCCTCCGCGTTTGTCCAGCAGACCCTTCAGCACTGGCGAGACATAGGCAAGATGCCCGTCCTGCCCGATTTTCAGCAGCCGGCCGCCCACGTTCAGGCACCCGGTTGATCGGATTTCTCCGTTTTCAATCAGCGCCAGATTGCTGGTTCCGCCGCCGATGTCCATGTGCAGCACGGTTTTGCCTGTCTTTTCGGAAAACTCTACCGCTCCGGAGCCTCTGGCCGCCAGCACACTCTCCAGATCCGGCCCCGCCGTGGCCACCACGAAGTCTCCTGCGTAATCCGACAGGGCATCCAGCACCGCCCGGGCATTTTCCTTCCGGGAGGTCTCCCCGGTGATGATGATGGCTCCGGTGTCCACCGCCGTCTTGGAGATTCCGGCTTTTTCATATTCCGCGTCCACAATCCGCCGCAACGCCCGGGCATCCACCCGATCCTTTCCCAGCAGGGGCGTGAAATACACCGGGCTTTGATACCGGATCGTCCTGCCCGCGATTGCCATCTCCGGAACCGCGAAGCTGCCCGCCCGGTTTTCAATGCGCAGCTCGGACACCACCATCTGGGTGGAGGTCGTACCCACATCCAGCCCCACGCTGCACAGCTTTTCAGTCACGTCCCGTGACCTCCTCCAGAATCCGCCGCACAAGGAAATCCTCCACCTGCATGGGATTGGTTTTGCAGCAGGGATCTTCCAGTACCGCCTGTACAATCTCCCCCGTGGAACTCCATACCTGCCGCGGTTCCACGCCCGCCTGCGCCAGCGTTTCCGGCAGCTTCAGCTCCCGCCGCAGCCGGATCAGGCTGTTGCGCAGATTCCGCACCGCGATGGTGTCCGCGCTGCCGCCCAGCCCGGCCTCCCGCGCCAGTTCCGCATATTTCGCGCCCGCCACATGGGCGTTGGTGGCAATGACGCTGGGCAGCAGGATGGCGTTCAGCCGTCCGTGGGCCACATGAAACATCCCGCCCAGGCTGTGTGCCATGGCGTGGCACAGCCCCAGCCCCGCCTGCGTAAAGGCCATTCCGGCCATGGTTGCCGCCTGATGCACCCGGAGCCGCACCTCCTGATGCCCCGCAAAGGAGGCCGGCAGCGCCCCATAAGCCCCCCGGAACGCCTCCCGGGCAAGAGCGTCGGTGAACACGCCCGCTCCCGTGGCCACATAGGCCTCCACCGCGTGGGCTATCACGTCAAATCCGGCGTCCGCCACCAGTCCCGGCGGAAGCGCCGTCAGCAAATCGCTGTCCAGAATCGCCGCGTCGGGGCGCAGCCGCTTGTCAACCAATGGATGTTTCACATGGTTGTGGGTCAGGATGGCAAAATCCGTCACCTCCGACCCGGAGCCGGAGGTGGTGGGTATCGCCACCAGCTTTGCCTCCGTTTTGGAAAAGAAAACCATGGCCTTGGCGCAGTCCATGGCGCTGCCGCCGCCCAGCGCCGCCACCAGATCCGGTTCAAATGCCCGCAGTCTTGCCGTTCCTTCCGCTGCCAGTTCCACGGTCGGGTCGGGCTTTACCTCGTGAAAAATCTCCACCTCCTGCGCCTGCGCCTCCGCCGCCACACGCGCCGCGGTTCCGTTCTGATAGAAGTACGGGTCCGTTACCAGAAACAGCCGCCGGGCGCCAAACCCGGCCAGTTTTTTCACCGCCCCAGCCCCGGAAATTATTTTCGTTCTGCAATCAAATTCTTCCACACAATCCACCGCCTTTTCAGGGGTAGTATTTCCCAAGAAAATAAAATCATGTATGCGAAAATAAGAGTAGGAAAAACAGAACAAATGTGTTATGATATGATGCAAGAGGTGAATTATCATGGAAGAAGAACGCAAACCGGACGAATCCCAGCCGGAAGAGGCCTATGTTCCCCGCCCCCGGTGGCAGATCTGGGCCGCCCGAATCGGTCTGGTCATTTTTCTGCTGCTGATCGCCATGTACTATGTCAACATCGCCCGGGGTGGCCGCTGATGCAGATTCTCGGTATCGACCCGGGCTACGGCATCACCGGCTTTGGTATCGTAGATGCCCAGCGCAGCAGCTACCGTCTGCTGCAATACGGTGCCATCACCACCCCGGCAGGCACGGATTTTCCCCTGCGCCTTGAGATGATCTACAACGATATGACCCGGCTGCTTCAGGTGTCAACGCCCGAGGCCGTGGCCATCGAGGAGCTGTTTTTCGGTCAGAACGTCACCACCGGCATCGGCGTGGCACAGAGCCGCGGTGTCATTCTGCTGGCCGTCCAGCAGGCCGGCATTCCCATTTTTCAGTACAAGCCCATGCAGGTCAAGCAGGCTGTGGTGGGCTACGGCAACGCCACCAAGCATCAGGTGCAGGACATGACCCGGCGGCTTCTCCATCTGAACAGCATTCCCAAGCCCGACGATGCCGCCGATGCCATCGCCATTGCGCTGTGCCACGCCCGTTCCTGTACTTCACTTCTGGCAAAGTGCAGTGAAAAGTTGAAAATGGAAAGTTGAAGGGGCTCTCTTTCCATCTCTTTCAACCATTAACTATGAACTTTTATCCGGGAGGTATTCCATGCTCTATTATGTTTCCGGCTCTGTGACCGTTCTGGAACCGGGTCTGGCCGTCATCGATTGCGGCGGCGTGGGCTACGGCTGCCGCGTTACCGCCTACACGGCGGGTCAGCTCAGGCTGAATCAACCCGCAAGGCTTTACATCACCGAATCCATCCGGGAGGACGCCTTTGACCTCTACGGCTTTATTTCCAAAGAAGAACAGCGGTGCTATGAGCTGCTGACCTCCGTGAGCGGTGTCGGCCCCAAGGCCGCCATGGCGATTCTCTCCGCAGGCGGCCCCCAGAATTTCACCCTTGCCGTTATGACCGGGGACGAGAAAATGCTCACCGCCGCCCAGGGCATCGGAAAAAAGATTGCCCAGCGGATCATTCTGGAGCTGAAGGACAAGATCGGCGGAGGGTCCATGGAGCTGGATTTCTCCGGACCCACCGTCTCCGCCCCGGCGCCCCAGGGCAATGCCGCGCTGGCCAATGCTGCCCTGCAGGAACTGGGCTACTCTCAGGCGGAGATCAACGCCGCTCTGAAGGGCGTGGACCCCAACGCATCCACCGAGGAAATGGTTCGTTATGCCCTGCGGGCCATGGTCATGAAAGGATAAGCTATGAGTTTGGAATTTTCTCAGGAAATAGACACTCCCATTATTTCCCCCACCTTTGCGCCCCAGGATGCGGGGGAAATTGGGCTGCGGCCAAAGCTGCTGTCCGACTACACCGGCCAGGAGAAGGCCAAGAGCAACCTGTCCGTCTATATTGAGGCCGCCCGCCGCCGGGGAGAGCCGCTGGATCACACCCTGCTCTATGGCCCGCCGGGTCTGGGCAAAACCACGCTGGCCGGTGTCATCGCCAACGAAATGGGCGTGAACATCCGCATTACCTCCGGCCCCGCCATTGAAAAACCCGGCGATCTGGCGGCGCTTCTGACCAATCTGAACCCCGGCGACATTCTGTTCATCGACGAGATTCACCGTCTGAACCGGGTGGTGGAGGAAATTCTGTACCCGGCCATGGAGGATTTCGCCATCGACATCATTGTAGGCAAAGGCCCCAGCGCCAACTCCATCCGCCTGGACCTGCCTAAATTTACGCTGGTGGGCGCCACCACCCGGGCGGGTCAGCTTTCCGCCCCCCTGCGGGATCGGTTCGGTGTAAACCTGCGGCTGGAGCTGTACTCCCCCGCAGAGCTTGCCAAAATCGTCACCCGTTCCGCCACGATTCTGGGGATGGAAATTGATCCCAGAGGCGCCATGGAAATCGCCTCCCGCAGCCGGGGCACCCCCCGGATCGCCAACCGCTTTCTGCGCCGGGTGCGGGATTTTGCCCAGGTGATGGGCGACGGCACCATCACAAAGGAAGCTGCCGATCTGGCGCTTAACCGTCTGGAAGTGGACAAGCTGGGTCTGGACAATATCGACCGCCGGATGCTCACCGCCATTATCCAAAATTATGGCGGCGGCCCTGTGGGTCTGGATACTCTGGCCGCCACCATTGGGGAAGAGGCGGTGACGCTTGAGGATGTTTATGAGCCATATTTGATGCAGCTTGGCTTTCTGACCCGTACGCCCCGGGGCCGCTGTGCCACCGCATTGGCTTATGATCATCTCCACATTCCCTATGAAGGACAAACGCAGTTTTCCCTGTAGTGGGAAATACCGCAAAAATTCAAAGAAAAATATTCCAAAAGCCATTGACTTTTCATTTTCACTTGTGTATAATCCAATTTATGGCGGGGTATCGCCATAGATCATGACTCCGCGTTATTTCCAGCTTTTGGGTGGGTTTTCACGGGGCAAAAAACCGAAGAGAGGTATTTCCAATGTACGAAGACAAGACTTTAGTTTGCAAAGAGTGCGGCAAGGAGTTCGTTTTTACCGCCGGTGAGCAGGAGTTCTACGCAGAGCGCGGCTTCCAGAATGAGCCCCAGCGCTGCAAGGCCTGCCGTGACGCCCGCAAGAACGCCACCCGCGGCCCCCGTGAGTTCTTCACCGCCACCTGCGCACGTTGCGGCGGCGAGGCCAAGGTGCCCTTCCAGCCCAAGTCCGACCGTCCCGTTTACTGCAGCGAGTGCTTCGCGCAGATGCGTGCCAACGGTTAATTGCAAATCGCAGCGGGGCTGACCTTGGTCAGCCCCGTTTGTCTATTTGTCAGGTTTCCAGCACTCATTCTTGCGTTGCGCCTGCGATTGATCATTCCGACCGGTTCTGCTTCCGGTTCTCAAAATGTCCGGATTGGATCACTGGGGGCTTGGGATCGTTCATCTCCCAGGGAACCGGCTTTTTTTCTTCTTTTTTCTCCTGCATCTGACTCCCTCCTCAAAAAGAGTCTGTGCAGGAAATCCGAAATCATGCAAAAATCCCATCCGTTCGGATGGGATTTTCACTTATTGCAGAATTTCAACAAACGTATCCCGGACGGTCTGGATTCTTCCCGGCGTGAAGGGGCTTTCCAACCCGGCCGTATCCAGAAATTCCAGAAAGTATACGCATGGGGTATCCAGATTCTCCGCGAGGCACCGCAGTCCCGCCCCGGCTTCATCCTGTTCCATCTGATAGAGCTGCAGTGCGGCGTCGTTGCTGACCACATAGCTGATGATGTACATGGGACTGGTATAGAAATGGTTGATGGTCACAAATTCCCGGTTATCATAGCCCGCGCTGTTGAAGCCGTAGCGCTGCGCCACCTGATCATAAAGCGCGCGCAGTCCCTCCGCGCATAGATCCGCTCCGCTCAGCCCGTACATCCCCATCTCGAAATCGGAAAACGCCGCCTGCTCCACGTACAAGCTCAGGCTGTCCGCCATTTTCAGCCGGGTCAGCCCGCTGTTTTGGCCTGCATAGCACAGGCTCAAGTATTCCATGCCCTGTGAAAAAACCTCCATCACGTCAATTCCCGCGCCGCTGCCGCCGGAGGCAAAATCATTGCAGAAATGACCGAATTCATGGGCGAAGGTCAGGCAGTCATAGACGGTCCCCGACGGATTCATAAAAACAAAGGGTTCTCCATAGCTGGCAAGATACACCTCAAAGGAAGCGTCAAATTTGTTTCTCCCATACCGGATATCGTACAGCCCCGCATCGCGCAGCAGATCGAATGCCTGCGCCATGGTTCCGCCCATCTTTCGTGCCATCCGACTCACATAGTCAAAGGTGTTCTCCTCCGTGCTGGGACGGTATCCCTCATCCCACACATCGGACCGGTTCAGCTTTCGGTAAAGGGGCACCAGTTCCTGCCTGATTTCCCCAAGATAGTCCGATATCTGCCCGATGGTATAGTCCCTGCTGTAGTAGCTGTCGAATGCGAATTCCACATAGCTGTCATAGCCCCAATATGCTGCCATCTGCTGCCGCAGCGCTATCAGCTCGGCCAACAGATCGATCATCTCATTTCCGCCATTTTCGTAGAAATCTCCGCCGCCTGTCTGTGCCTGCGCGGCCAGTGTGTAATACCGGTTTTCCAGTGACGCCTCCTGCTCCAGCATGGCGGTGTATTCATCGTTCCAGAGGTTCTCTCCGTCATAGCTCTCAAAAAAACCCGGGCCAAAGTAATCGTCGCTTTCCAGCGCATCCCGGCAGGGCGAGGCCGCCAGCGCGTAATAGAGTTTCTCCAGCGCCGCGTCCACCGCCGCGCTGTTTGCCACGCAGTTTCCGTATTCTGCTTCCCAGTAGGTGTCCGTCAAATCCCCGCTGTAGTGCAGATCAGCCAGCGAATAATTGGTGTAGAAACTGTCATAGGCATCGTAAAAGGCATAGACCTTTTCCAGAATTTGCTCCACGTCCGTCCCCGCGGCCGCCTGGCACGCTTCCGCAAGGGCCTGTTCCACAGCCGCCGGGTCCGGGCGGGAATAGACCATATCCTCATATTTCACCGAATCCAGCCGTCCCAGCGCCTGCTGCGCCATTCGCGCCAATCCATTCAAATTGACGCATCCCGTCAAAAAAATGACCGCCAGCAGCAGTGAAAGCCATGCAATCGTGGGCTTTTTCATGTTCATCTCCCCTTTTTTTCAGAATATCATAAACCCATCCATTTGGCAACCGTAAGATCGCCCGGTGTATCGCCCGATACCGTTCAGAGGCACTCGCTTCCATGGGGGGGCTGAAAGTCCGGAAATCTGCGTGCATCCAGGGTTTACCATTCCCCGTCAGAAGTTTGGCGCCCCTGTAGCTTGCGGTATCGCGAATTAGAAGAGCGATCGGATTTGCAAAAATTACTATTGATTTCCTACTAACCCTTCTATATAATTGGATTATAGAGCAAGGAGGAAAGCATATGTTGATTTCAACAAAGGGACGTTATGCACTTCGGGTCCTGATCGATCTGGCAGAGCATCACTCGGACGCGTTTCTTTCTTTGAGAGGGATTGCCCAGCGGCAGGAAATCTCGGAAAAATATCTGGAAAGCATTATTCGAATGCTGGTGAAAGCCAAAGTACTGGAAAGCCTGCGGGGCAAAGGCGGTGGCTACCGTCTCAGAAAGGCTCCGGATGAATACACAGTTGGGAGCATTTTGCGGCTCACAGAAGAGTCACTGGCACCTGTATCCTGTCTGGAGCAAAATGCCGATTCCTGCCCCCGTGCCGGGAATTGCCGTACCCTTTC